>NZ_JAPZDS010000049.1 GCF_029813115.1 Aureimonas sp. SK2 | reverse complement strand
CAGAGCGTCCCGGCCACCAATACGGCTGGCGATGTCGAGGCCGGCGACGCCGCCGCCGACGATGACGAGGTGATGGTCTTGGTTCAATTGGGCTTTTCCCTGCGGTGAGGCGGATGTCTGCGCGCCCGTTCAGACTTGCGGCGTCTCCCGGCGATGGCGGTAACGGTCGCGGCGGCTAGGCCATCGCCGTGCCGGCCTTGCCGCTCCCGTCCGCCTTGAACGGCTCGTCGGACGCCGGGCCGTGATGGTCCGGCTGGCCCGTCTCGCTCGGCTTGATGCGGAACCAGGCGACGTAGAGCGCGGGCAGGAACAGGAGCGTGAGGACGGTTCCCACGATGATCCCGCCCATCATGGCGAAGGCCATCGGGCCCCAGAAGATCTCGCGCGAGATCGGGATGAGGGCGAGCGAGGCGGCCGCCGCGGTGAGCATGATCGGCCGCATCCGGTGTTCCGTGGCGTCCAGCACCGCGTCCCAGCGGCCCCAACCCTCGCGGATGTGATCCTCGATCTGCACGATCAGGATCACCGAGTTTCGGATGAGGATGCCGATCAGCGCGAGGACCCCGAGGATGGCGACGAAGCCGAGGGGTGCTCCCGACGGAACCAGCGCCGCCACGACGCCGATCAGGCCGAGCGGTGCCACGGCGACGACGAGGAACAGGCGCTGGAAGCTCTGCAGCTGGAACATCAGGATCGTCGTCATCGTCAGGAGCATCAGCGGCAGGACGCCGGCGATCGGGCCCTGTCCCTTGGCGCTTTCCTCGACCGCGCCGCCGACGGCGATCGCGTAGGACGGCGGAAGCTTTGCCCGAAGCGCCTCGATCTCGGGCGTCAGCTGCTCGTCGATCGTCGCCGGCTGCGCCTTTGAGCTCACGGTCGCCTTCACCGTGATCGTCGGTACGCGGTCGCGGCGCCAGATGAAGGGCTGCTCCATCTCATGGTCGAAGGTCGCGACGGCGGCGAGCGGAATGACGCGCCCGTCCTGAGTGTTGAGCTGAAGGTTGCGCAGGGTCTCGATCGAGCTGCGTTCGTCGTCGCGCGCCCGGCTGATAACGTCGACGAGATAGATCCCGTCGCGGATCTGGGTTGCCGTCGTCCCACCGACGACGTTCCCGAGCGCCGAGGCGATGTCCTGCGAGGATATGCCGAGCTGGCGTGCCTTGTCCTGGAGGACGTTCACCTTGACGACGCGCGCGGGCTCGTTCCAGTCCAGCGTCACGCGGCCCATGTTCGGGTTGGCGCCGACGGCCCCGGCGACGCGCTGCGCAATGCCGCGAATGACCTGAAGGTCGGGACCGCTGACACGATACTGGATCGGCCGGCCGACGGGCGGCCCAAGATCCATCGTGTGGACGAAGACATCGGTCCCGAGGAAGTCGCGCTCGCCGATGTCGCGCAGCTTCGCGATCACGCGGTCGCGCGCCTCCACGTCCGTCGTCATGATGACGATCTGGCCGTAGTTCGGACTGGCCGGCTGCACGTCGAACGACAGCACGAAGCGTACGGCGCCCTGTCCGACGTAGGACGACCAGTAGGTGATGTCCGGATCATCGCGCAGGTTCGTCTCGAAGCGATCCATCTGGGCTCGCGTCTCGTCGATCGAGGTGTTCTGCGCCGCCGTCCAGTCGACGATCACCTCGGGCCGGTCCGAGGTCGGAAAGAACTGCTGCTGGACAAAGCCCATACCGAAGATCGCAAGGGCGAAGAGCCCGACGGTCGCCAGGATGGTGAGCCACTTGAAGCGCACGCAAAGACGCAGGATCGCCGAGAAGGACCGGCCGAACAGCCCCTTCTTCTCCGAGTGCTTCTTCATCGACTTCGGCATGAAGGTCACGCCGAGGATCGGCATGAAGATCACGGCCACGAGCCAGGAGACGATCAGGGAGACCGCGATCACGACGAATAGGGTGAAGGTGAACTCGCCCGCAGCGCTGCTGTTGAGGCCGACCGGCATGAAGCTGGCGACCGTGACCAGCGTTCCCGTCAGCATGGGGAAGGCGGTCGAGGTGTAGATGTAGGTCGCCGCCTTGTGCAGGTCGTCGCCGACCTCCAGCCGCGCCACCATCATCTCGATTGCGATCATCGCGTCGTCGACG
>NZ_JAPZDS010000048.1 GCF_029813115.1 Aureimonas sp. SK2 | reverse complement strand
TAGAGCGTCCCGGCCGCCAATACGGCTGGCGATGTCGAGGCCGGCGACGCCGCCGCCGACGATGACGAGGTGATGGTCTCGGTTCAAATTGGCTTTCCTCTGCGGTGAGGCGGATGTCTGCGCGCCCGTTCAGGCTTGCGGCGTCTCCCGGCGATGGCGGTAACGGTCGCGGCGGCTAGGCCATCGCCGTCCCGGCCTTGCCGCTCACGTCCGCCTTGAACGGCTCGTCGGACGCCGGGCCGTGATGGTCCGGCTGCCCCGTCTCGCTCGGTTTGATGCGGAACCAGGCGACGTAGAGCGCAGGAAGAAACAGGAGCGTCAGGACGGTTCCGACGATGATGCCGCCCATCATGGCGAAGGCCATCGGCCCCCAGAAGATCTCGCGCGAAATCGGGATCAGGGCGAGCGAGGCGGCGGCGGCCGTCAGCAGGATGGGCCGCATGCGGTGCTCCGTGGCATCGAGCACTGCGTCCCAGCGGCCCCACCCCTCGCGGATATGGTCCTCGATCTGCACGATGAGGATCACCGAGTTGCGGATCAGGATACCGATCAGCGCGAGCACGCCGAGGATGGCGACGAAGCCGAGCGGCGCGCCCGAGGGAACCAGCGCCGCGACGACGCCGATGAGGCCGAGCGGGGCGACGGCGACGACCATGAAGAGCCGCTGGAAGCTCTGCAGCTGGAACATGAGGATGGTCGTCATCGTCAGGAGCATCAGCGGCAGGACGCCTGCGATCGGCCCTTGCCCCTTGGCGCTTTCCTCGACCGCGCCGCCGACGGCGATCGAGTAGGACACCGGAAGCTTGGCGCGCAGCGCCTCGATCTGCGGCGCCAGTTCCTGGTCGATCGTGGCAGGCTGCACGTCCGAGATCACGGTCGCCTTGACGGTAATCGTCGGCACGCGGTCGCGTCGCCAGATGAAGGGCTGTTCCATCTCGTAGTCGAAGGTGGCGACGGCGGCGAGCGGGATGACACGGCCGTCCTGTGTGTTGAGCTGGAGATTGCGCAGCGTCTCGATCGAGTTGCGTTCCTCGTCGCTCGCCCGGCTGACGACGTTGACGAGATAGATCGCATCGCGGATCTGGGTGGCCGTGGTGCCGCCGACGACGTTGCCGAGCGCCGAGGCGATGTCCTGGGAGGAAATGCCGAGCTGGCGGGCCTTGTCCTGCAGGACGTTCACCTTGACCACGCGTGCGGGCTCGTTCCAGTCCATCGTCACGCGGCCCATGTTGGGATTGCCGCTGACGATGCCGGCCACCTCCTGCGCCCGTTCGCGGACAGCCTCAAGATCCGGACCGCTGACGCGGTACTGGATCGGCCGCCCGACGGGAGGGCCGAGGTCCATCGTATGGACGAAGACGTCGGTTCCCACGAACTCGCGCTCGCCGATATCGCGCAGCTTGGCGATCACGCGGTCTCGCGCCTCGACGTCGGGCGTCATGATGACGATCTGGCCGTAGTTCGGGCTCGACGGCTGCACGTCGAAGGACAGGACGAAGCGCACCGCCCCCTGGCCGACATAGGACGACCAGTAGGTGACGTCCGGATCGTCCCGCAGGTTCGCCTCGAAGCGGTCCATCTGCGCGCGCGTCTCGTGGATCGAGGTGTTCTGCGAGGCCGTCCAATCGACGATCACCTCCGGTCGGTCCGAGGTCGGGAAGAACTGCTGCTGGACGAAGCCCATGCCGAAGATCGAGCCGGCGAAGAGCGCGACCGTGACGAGGATCGTCAGCCATTTGAAGCGCACGCAGAACCGAAGAAGCCCGGCGAAGACCCGCCCGAGCCAGCCCCGCTTCTCGGAATGCTTCTTCATCGACTTGGGCATGAACGTCACGCCGAGGACCGGCATGAAGAAGACGGCGACGATCCACGACACGATGAGCGACACCGCGATCACGACGAAGAGCGTGAAGGTGAACTCGCCGGCGGCGCTGCTGTTGAGCCCGACAGGCATGAAGCTGGCGACCGTGACCAGCGTTCCCGTCAGCATGGGGAAGGCGGTCGAGGTGTAGATGTAGGTCGCCGCCTTGTGCAGGTCGTCGCCGACCTCCAGCCGTGCCACCATCATCTCGATTGCGATCATCGCGTCGTCGACA
>NZ_JAPZDS010000047.1 GCF_029813115.1 Aureimonas sp. SK2 | reverse complement strand
GTAAGCGTCGTCCTCAGGCCACGGCGGCGAGTTTTGCGACCGGCTGGAACATCCACGGCATGAGGTCGTCGATGGCGCTGTTCGGGTGACCCTGGACGATGAGGGTGATGACGGCAGCCAGGTAGGCCTGCGGATCGACGCCGTTCAGTTTGCAGGTCTCGACCAGCGAGGCGATGATCGCCCAGTGGACGGCGCCGCCGTCCGAGCCGGCGAAGAGGGCGTTCTTGCGCGTCAGCGCCAGCGGGCGGATGGAGCGCTCGACGGTGTTGTTGTCGATCTCGATGCGGCCGTCGTCGACGAAGCGGTTCAGGCCCTCCCAGCGGGACAGGGTGTAGCGGATGGCCTCGGCGAGCTTGGTCTTCTGGCTGATGAGCCCGAGCTTCTCGCGCAGGAACGGCTCGAGGGCATCGAGGATCGGCTTGGCCCTTTCCTGCCGCACGAGACGGCGGCGGTCTGCCGACTGCCAACGGATCTCGTTCTCAATCCTGTAGAGCGCGGCGATGCGCTCCAGCGTCTCGGTCGCGATCGGCGCGGGACCGGCTGCGGCTAATTCGTAGAAGCGTCGGCGGACGTGGGCCCAACAGAAGGCGAGCCGGACGTCGCCCTTCTCGGCCAGCACCTTGTAGCCGCCGTAGCCGTCGACCTGAAGAACGCCGGTAAATCCCTGGAGATGAGCGATGGGTCGCTCGGCCTTGCGGTCGGGCGCGTAGATGTAGGCGACGGCAGGCGGATCGTCGCCGCCGAAGGCGCGGTCGTCCCGGGCATAGGCGAAGAGTTGCCCCGTCTTCGTCCGGCCGCGACCGGGATCGAGAACCGGCGCGGTGGTCTCGTCGGCAAACAGCTTGGTCGACGCCTTCAGGTGCCCGAGCAGCCGATCGTGAACGGGCCGCAGGAGGAATGCGGCGCGGCCGACCCAGTCGGCCAGCGTCGAGCGGTCGAGATGGACGCCTTGGCGGGCGTAGATTTGCGCCTGTCGATAGAGCGGCAGGTGGTCGGCATATTTGGAGACGAGCACCTGGGCGACCGTCGCCTCTGTGGGGATGCCGCCCTCGATCAGACGGGCCGGCGCCGGGGCCTGCACGACAACGCCCTCGCAGGCCCGGCAGCCGTAGCGCGGACGGCGGGTGACGAGCACCCGGAACTGCGCCGGCACAATGTCGAGGCGCTCGGCGACATCCTCGCCGATGACATGCAGGGCATGCCGACAGCATGGGCAGGCCTTGTCTTCGATATCGACGACGGTCTCGATCCGCGGCAGATGGGCTGGGAGCGAGCCCCGGTTCGCCCGACGCTTGTTGACGCGCTCGGAACGAACCGTCAGCGCGTCTTTCTCCTCGGCCGCTTCGTCAGCAGCGACGACCTGCTCGACCTCCTCGAGGCTGAGCAGAAGCTGATCCTCTGGCAGCGTCTCGGCCCGTCGGCCGAAGCGGTGACGCTGCAATTCCTTGATGATCTGCTCGAGCCGCTCGGCGCGCAGACGCTCGGCGATCAGCATCACCTTCAGCGTGCCGGGATCGTCGGGAAGCGTATCTGCCACGATGCTCATGCGAGGAGTGAATCATATCCTCGCGCCGACGGCGACAGCTTTTGCGCCCTTCGATCAGCCCGATATCGCCGGCACACGGGTCTCCCGCGTCGCATGGACCCGGCGCCAGTCGAGCCCTTCCAGGAGCGCCGAGAGCTGCGCCGCCGTCAAGTGCATGACGCTGTCCTGTGCCTTCGGCCAGCGGAACTCTCCGTCCTCCAGCCGCTTGGCGACGAGCACCACGCCGGTGCCGTCCCAAAACACCAGCTTGATCCGATCAGCTCGCTTGGCTCTGAAGACGTAGACCGCGCCCGAGAACGGGTCGGCGCCCATCGTCTCACGCACCAGCGCCGCCAGCCCTTCGGCGCCCTTGCGGAAGTCCACCGGCGTCGTCGCCACCATCACCCGGACTGCGCCGGTCGGACCGATCATACACCGCCCTTCAGCGCCGCAATTACCGCCGTGATCGTCTTCGGGCTCGCGGCAGAGCCAACTCTGACGACGACCCCGTCGATCTCAAACTCGATATCCGCCTTCGCAGACCGCTGGCGCCTGGATCGGCGTGGCTTCGATGGGGTCGGTGACGGCGGCTGCGCCTTCACCACTGCCGGCACGAACATCGGGGTATCGGCCGACTGCATGACGCGTCGCGTGAGACGGCGCCAGGTGAAGAGCTGTTGAGGCGTCAGTCCGTGACGGCGTGCAACGCCGCAGACCGTCTCGCCATCCCCGTAGCTCTCTGCAACGATGTCCGCCTTCTCATCCGGCGTCCAACTGCGTCGCCGACCTTCGCCGGTGAAAAGTTCGACCCGCCGGAATGGCTCCGACACGGGCATAGGCTCTGAAATCGACATGTGTCGGAGCTCCTAATCAGCTCCAACATCGTCCCTCAGGCGGCATGCCGAAAGGTGCCCTCGGGACAACGCTTACG
>NZ_JAPZDS010000046.1 GCF_029813115.1 Aureimonas sp. SK2 | reverse complement strand
TGTGAAGACGCCTGCAATTGTGTCCCCCTTGGCGGGGTGTTTCGCGTCGAATGCTGACCCCTGCCGAGCTGTTTAGGCTCCCCCCATTGGCCCGTACGGGCTCTTTGGGGGTTCGCGTGGGGAATGATCGAAGTGGATTTGATTGGACGGATCCGGCGCGCCTTTCACGAGGAGCGCAGCGGCATCAAGACGATCGCGCGTGAGTTCGGGGTGTCACGCACGACGGTTCGCAAGGTGGTTCGCTCGGACAAGACCGAGTTCCGCTACGAGCGCTCGGTGCAGCCGGCGCCCAAGCTCGGGGCGTTTGTCGAGGACCTGACGGCGATCCTGGAGGCGGAGGCAAGCCTTCCGCGCCGGGAGCGGCGCTCGACGCAGCGTTTGTTCGAGGAGCTGCGTGGCCGCGGCTACGAGGGGGCGCACGACAGCGTGCACCGCTTCGCCAAGGCCTGGCGCCAGGAGCGCGGTCGCATCGTCGTCACGGCCTTCGTGCCGATGAGCTTTGCGCCCGGCGAGGCCTACCAGTTCGACTGGAGCCACGAGACGATCACGCTTCAAGGTCTGCCCGTGAAGGTGAAGGTGGCGCACATGCGCCTGGCCCACAGCCGGATGCCGTTCGTGAGAGCCTACTTCCGTGAGAGCCAAGAGATGGTGTTCGACGCCCACGACCGGGCCTTCGCCTTTTACGGCGGGATCTGCCGTCGCGGGATCTACGACAACATGAAGACGGCGGTGGAGACGATCTTCGTGGGCAAGGCGCGCCAGTACAATCGGCGCTTCCTTCAGATGTGCTCGCACCATCTGGTGGAGCCGGTGGCCTGCACGCCGGCGGCGGGCTGGGAGAAGGGACAGGTCGAGAACCAGGTCGGCAATCTGCGCGACCATCTGTTCCGGCCCAAACCCAAGGTGGCCAGCCTCGAGGAGCTGAACGCCTGGCTGGCGGACCAGTGCATCGCCCACGCCAGGCGCACGCGCCATCCCGAGCAGAAGGACAGAACCGTTTGGGAGGTCTACGAGAGGGAGCGGACCTCGTTGATGACGATGCGCTCGCCCTTTGAAGGGTTCAGCGAGAAGGCCGTCCGGGCGACCACGACGTGCCTGGTGATGGCCGATCGCAACCGCTACAGCGTCGCGGCTCGAGCGGCGGGTCAGACGGTGCTGGTGCGCAGCTACGCCGACCGGATCGTGGTTCTGTTCGAGAACGAGGTGGTGGCGGACCATCCGCGCCAGTTCCGGCGCGACCAGGTCGTCTACGACCCCTGGCACTATCTGCCGGTTCTGCAACGCAAGCCCGGTGCGTTGCGCAACGGCGCGCCCTTCCAGGACTGGGATCTTCCGCCCGCTCTGGCGCGGGTGCGCACGGGTCTGAAGCGTTACGAAGACGGCGACCGGCAGTTCGTCCGGGTCCTGTGCGCGGTTCCCGACCATGGGCTGGAGGCTGTGGAAGCGGCCTGCGCCGAAGCTCTCGACGAGGGCGTCTGCCACGGCGACGTGATCCTGACGATCATCGCCCGCCGACGGGAAGCACCGCAGCCCGCCAGCATCGCGATCCCCGACGCGCTGGTCCTGAAGGCGCCGCCGCTGGCCGACTGCGCCCGCTACGACACGTTGCGCAGGGTCGCGTGATGGAGCGTCACGACCTTCTGGAGGCGATGGGCGACCTCAAGCTGCACGGCATGCGGGCCAGCTTCGACGAGATCACCGGCAAGGGTTTGTCGCGGCGCGACGAGCTGTACCCGCTGCTCGCCAGCCTTCTGCGCGCCGAACAGAACCACCGCCAGGCCCGCTCCATCGTCTACCGGATCTCCAGCGCCAAGTTCCCGGTCCTGAAGGACCTGAGCGCCTTCCGCTTCGCCGACACGCCGGTGGACGAGGACAAGGTGCGCGAGCTTGCCACCGGCGCGTTCCTGGACGCCCGTCGCAACGTCATCTTCGTGGGCGGCACGGGCACCGGCAAGACGCATCTGGCGATCGCGGTGGCCAGCGCCGTGGTGCGCTCGCATGCCCGGGGCCGCTTCTACAACCTCGTCGATCTGGTGAACCAGCTCGAGCGGGAGAAGGCGGCGGGACGGGGCGAGCGACTGGCCGAGACGCTTCTGCGCTACGACCTCGTGGTGATCGACGAACTGGGCTACCTGCCGTTCAGCCAGGCGGGTGGGCAGTTGCTGTTCCACCTGATCTCCAAGCTCTACGAGCACACCTCGCTCGTGCTGACCACCAATCTGGCCTTCTCGGATTGGCCGCAGGTGTTCGGCGACGCCAAGATGACCACGGCCATGCTGGACCGGCTCACCCACCACTGCGACATCGTCGAGACCGGCAACACGAGCTGGCGCTTCAAGAACCGAAGCTGACCTCCACGCCATCACCCCACGCGCCGCGACATGCCAAGGGCCCCGATCGGGGCCCTTGGCATGTCGTGACCAACCTCAACCGACAGGGGCCAGCATTCGACGCGAAAAGGGGTCAGCTTTGGGAGCGATTTGACA
>NZ_JAPZDS010000045.1 GCF_029813115.1 Aureimonas sp. SK2 | reverse complement strand
CGCCAAGATCGGTTTCCTGCCGACTGAGCGCCTTGCGATCTATGCAACGGGCGGCGTGGCCTACGCCGATACCGATGTCGAGTTCGTCTCGCCGGGCATCCTCAATGCGACGCGCGGTTTTGCCACATCGGTGAAATCCGACAACGACGATGTTGGATATGCTGTCGGTGGCGGAGTCGATTACCTCGTCACGCAGAATTTCTCGGTAGGCCTTGAGTATCTGTACACCGACATCGGCGAGACAAACCTCGACGTAACCTACACCAATCCGCTGCTGCCCATTGGACAGCAGACGTTCGAGACCTCGTCGAACGACGACCTCGACTTCCATACCGTGTGGGCGAAGGCTTCGTTCCGCTTCAACTAACCTAGCCTTTGCGAAAAGCGCTCCTGCGTTGATCGCGGGGGCCTTCGACAGCCTGTCGTTCTCCAGTCCCGGCAGGCTGTCACTCCCTCGAAGCCGTCGCGCAAGTCGCCTCATCATGCCACCGGCATGGCAATGGGCAGCAACACTCGCTGCAGACGTCCCTTCCATCCAAGTTTCCGGTGACCGTAATGTTTAGCAAACGAATGACGTTGATCGCTATTATCGGCGTCTTCGCGGTGACGATCGTCGCCGGCGGGTCACTGGTCGCCTACTGGGACGGGATGAACCGGACCGACGAGACCGGCGTTCGGTAGCGATTGGTTCGAAGGTGGGCATGAAGGCGTTTGTCCGTTTTGGAAGGAACGTCGTCCCCATCATCGCTGCTTAAACGGGCAAGCTCCTGATCGTCCGTGGGACGAAAGAAAGTAATCGGTGCTCAACTTGGGGAAGCCCAATCAAGGCCCTGTTGGCGCCTGATCCAAGCGAGCGCGGTTGCGAGGCAGAAGACGCCGTGGAAACTGGCACGAGTCTTCCTGCGCCGATGACACTCACGCAGGTCCTGGTGCCATAACTGCCCCGAGAGATCGGCTGGGCTGCCACCTGATAAGTGGTCCTCCCTGAAGTAGGTTTCTGAGCCGCTGGAGGACATGAGAACGGGACAGAAGAAGCACAAGCCCGAAGAGATCGCCGCCAAGCTGAGGCAGGTCGATGTGTTGTTGTCGCAGGACTGCCCGGTAGCGGAAGCGATCCGCATGATCAGCGTGACGCCGTTCACGCATTACCGGTGGCGCCCGGAGTTAAGCGGTCTCAAATTGGATCAGTTGAAGCGTCTAAAGGATCTCGAGAAGGAGCACGAGCGTCTGCGCACGACGGTCTCGGACCTGACGCTTGAGAAGCTGATCTTGAAGGAGGCCGCCTCGGGAAACTGGTGTGCCCCGCCTGGCGTCGCCGCTGCATCGACCGTACCGTGCGCAAGTTCGGTGTGTCGGAGCGTTTGGCGTGCCGAGTCCTGGGGCAGCATAGATCGACGCAGCGCAAGGTGCCGAGGGGCCGAGCCGACGATGCGGCACTAACCGCCAACATCATCGAGCTGGCGGCGCAGTATGGGCGCTATGGGTATCGCCGGATCACAGCCCTGCTGCGAGATGCCGGGTGGGTGGTCAACGTGAAGCGCGTCGAGCGCATCTGGCCTCAGGAAGGCCTGAAGGTGCCGGCCAAGCAGCCCAAGCGCGGGCGGCTCTGGCTGAACGACGGGTCCTGCGTTCGGCTTCGTCCAGAGCGGGCGAACCACGTGTGGTCCTACGACTTCGTCGAGGGTCGAACTCATGACGGCCGTAAGTTCCGTATGCTCAATCTGATCGACGAGTTCTCCCGGGAGTGCCTCGCCATCCGGATCGCCCGGAAGCTAAAGTCCACGGACGTCATCGACGTGTTGTCGGATCTCTTCATCTTGCGCGGCATGCCGGGACACATCCGCTCCGACAACGTCCTATGTCGGGACGCTTTGGGATGAACCGCACCGAGTTTGCCGGAGGCTCCAACTCTTGAGAGACTGGAGCCATGACGAAGAGAACGCCGCCGTATAGCCCCGAGGTCCGAGCCCGTGCGGTCCGGATGGTGATGGATCATCAGGAGGAGCACGATTCGCAGTGGGCCGCGATCCAATCGATCGCCGGGAAGATCGGTTGCTCAGGCGAGACGCTGCGCAATTGGGTGCGCCAAGCCGAGCGCGATGATGGGCTGCGGCCTGGGCCGACCAGTCAGCAGAGCGAGCGGATCAAGGCGCTGGAACGCGAGGTGCGCGAGCTTCGCCAAGCCAACGAGATCCTCAGAAAGGCCTCCGCATATTTTGCCCAGGCGGAGCTCGACCGCCCCTTCAAGCGATGAAAGCGTTCATCGACGCGCATCGTGATGCCTACGGGGTCGAGCCGATCTGCCGCGTTCTGCCGATCGCCCCGTCGACCTATCACGAACATGCCGCCCGCCAAACCGATCCCTCCCGGTTGCCGGCGCGGGCAAAACGCGACGCGGTGCTGAAGGGGGAGGTGCGCCGCGTGTTCAACGAGAACTTCGGTGTCTACGGCGTCCGGAAGGTCTGGCGGCAGATGCAGCGCGAGGGCTTCGACGTCGCCCGCTGCACCATATCGCGGCTGATGAAGGCCATGGGCCTGAAGGGCGTCGTGCGAGGCAGGAGCGTGCGCACCACGATCGCCGATGCGTCAGCGCGATGCCCGCTCGACCGGGTCAACCGCGTCTTCAAGGCACCGCGGCCGAACATGCTTTGATTGAGCGACTTCACCTACGTCGCCACCTGGAGCGGCTTTGTCTACGTCGCCTTCATCATCGACGCCTTCGCCCGGCGCATCGTTGGCTGGCGGGTCTCCCGCAGACCTCATGCCGGCTTCGTGCTCGACGCTCTAGAGCAGGCGCTTCATCAGCGTCGCCCCTTCGCCGAGGGCGGTCTCGTGCATCATTCGGATCGCGGCAGCCAGTACGT
>NZ_JAPZDS010000044.1 GCF_029813115.1 Aureimonas sp. SK2 | reverse complement strand
GGCAACGGCGGGCCGAACGGCGACAACGGCGGCGGCAACGGGAACGGCAACAACGGGAACGGCAACGGCAACGGCGGGCCGGGCGGCACCAACGGCGGCGGCAACGGGAACGGCAACAACGGGAACGGCAACGGCAACGGCGGGCCGAACGGCGGCAACGGGAACGGCAACAACGGGAATGGGAATGGCAACGGTGGGCCGAAGAGCTAGGTCGGACACCCCGTCCTTGACGGACTAGGGAAGGAGGGCGGGATCACGATGGGGAGCCAGTCCACCAGGAGCCGACGTCAACGACCGGGCAAGACATCGATCCGCTCGCTCGTCACGCTTCTGGCGGTTGCAGCCTGTCTCCTCGGCGTCTGCGTGGTCGGCTTGCCCCGGACGCTGGACACCGTCCTGTCCGATGCGCGGTTCGCTTTCGGCCAGCGTTCATCGTCCGGCGAGATCGTACTCGTCGACATCGACGCGAGGAGCCTCCAGGAGGTCGGCATATGGCCCTGGCCCCGCCATCTTCATGGTGACCTCCTGAAGGCGGCCACCGAAGCCGGAGCGGTCAGGATCGCCTTCGACATCGACTTCTCCTCCCGCTCCAACCCCATGGACGACGAGGCACTTGCCGCGGCCCTCGGCGGGACGGGGATCGAGACGTTCCTTGCTTCTTTCGTCCAACATGATCCGGCGTCCGGGACCTGGCTTGCATCCATGCCGATCGTGCCGCTGCTTGCGGCTTCGTGGCCGGTCTCGATCAACGTCCCCGTCGATCCCGATGGACGCGTGCGTCGCTTTCCTTTGGCCATGGACATCAACGGCGAGACCGTCGGTTCCATGCCCGCCGTTCTGGCAGGGCGCGAAGAGACCGGCGGGGAGTTCGGGATCGACCACGGCATCGTTGCCGCTTCGATCCCGCGCATTTCCTACGCGGACCTCCTGGGCGGTCGGATCGCCGAGGGCATGCTCGCTGGCAAGACGCTGATCGTCGGAGCGACGGCGATTGAACTCCACGACCTGTTTCCGGTCCCACAGGCAGGCATCGTCTCCGGCTCAACGGTGATTGCGCTCGCGACCGAAACCTTGATGCAGGACCGAGCCTTAGTCCGGTGGCAGCCGCCGCTGCCGCTAGTTCTCGTGCTGCTGGCAGCCGGCTGTTGGTTCGTCCTGCGTAGTCCGCTTCGCAGAAGCCTTCTTGTCCTCGCTGTGATGACGGTCGCGATCGAAGGGATTGGGATCTGGCTCTATCTCGACCGCGCCGTGATGTTGGCGACGGCGGAGTTGCAACTTGCGATCGGTGCGATCGTGCTATGGAGCCTCCTGCGGGAGTTCGACCTTCGCCAACTCCGGCTTTGGGTCGCGCGGGTTGAGACCCGCAACACGGCACGTCTTTTGGAGCGCGTCGTCGACGATAGCTTCGATGCCATCGTGATCGTGGATGCAGAGCGCCGGATCGTGCGGATCAACGAGGTGGCGCGCAGCCTGCTCGACCTACCGCCGACAGCGCAGCCGGGTGCCTCGGCCGACCTGCCGTCCGCGCTGATGCGAGCGGTGAAAGCGGCGCTATCCACTCAGAGAGATACCGGACATCGTCAGATCCCGGATCGGCAGCTCGTTGAACTGCATGCGGGCAGCGAGGCCCGGATCTTGGAGTACACGGTCTCGCCGTTCTGGCTGGAGGACAGGCGCCGCGGCCGTAGCGAAGCCGACCATCTCTCCTACGTCAGCCTCATGCTGCACGATGTGACGGATCGCGAGAGGGCACAAGAGCGGCTCCGTGTTGCCGCGTTCCATGACAGCCTGACAAGGCTCCCAAACCGCCGGGCTTTGGAAACGGAACTCGACGGCCTGGTCGCCGAACAGATCCCCGTCGCCCTCCTGGCTTTCGACCTTGATCGGTTCAAGGGCGTCAACGATGCGCTGGGTCATGCGACGGGAGACGCCGTACTCGTCGAGACGGCCATTCGTACCGCACGCGTTCTTCCTGAGGGAGCATCGGTGTTCCGGGTTGGCGGTGACGAGTTCATGGTGCTGGTTCGTTCACCGGATGCAGGCTCGGCTCGCTCGCTTGCGGAGGCCATCGTCCAAGAGGTCGGGCGTCCCTTCGAAGTGAACGGGCATCGCATATCGATCGGCACCTGCGTCGGTATCGCTGGCGATGCGCAAGGGTGCCCCGATCCCTCGGTGCTGCGTCGTCGAGCCGACGTCGCGCTTTACCAGGCAAAGCGCACATCCGCCGGTCCGGTGGTCGAGTTTGCTTCGGATATGGAGAGGGCGCGCCTGGAACGGCTGGTGCTCGAGCGCGATCTTGCCGAGGCGGTCGAAACGGGGGCGTTCGAACTGGCCTACCAGCCGCAGGCCCGTCTTCGTGACGGGGCGTGGACGGGAGCGGAGGCGCTGCTTCGCTGGCGCCACCCCGAACGCGGATTTGTCTCGCCGGTGGATTTCATTCCGGTCGCGGAGGAGACTGGCCTGATCCACGAGCTTGGCGCCTGGGTCCTTCACCGTGCCTGCCGGGACGCGTTGCTCTGGCCGAAGGCGATCAAGGTCGCCGTGAACGTCTCGCCGCTTCAGTTCCTTGCGGGTGACATCGTCGGAGCCGTTCGATCCGCGTTGGCGTCGTCGGGGCTCGATCCAGCCCGTCTGGAGCTGGAGATCACCGAGTCCGCCTTTGTCGGCGAGAACCATTGCCTGTCCGGGATCTTCGACGAACTCCTGACGCTCGGCGTATCCTTTGCGCTCGACGACTTCGGGACGGGATACTCGTCGCTCGGCTACCTCCATCGCTTTCCGGTCTCGAAGATCAAGATCGACCGGAGCTTTGTGACAGACATTCCCGCCAGTCGACATTCGATGGCGGTACTGCGCTCGGTCGTGGTTCTGGCGGATGGGCTCGGCATCCGAACGATCGCCGAGGGTGTCGAGGTGGTGGAGCACGCCGAGATACTGCGGGAGCTCGGCTGCGGCGAAGTGCAGGGGTATCTGTACTCCAAGCCGTTGAGCATCGACCAGGCATCGGAACTCTTCGGAAATAGCGCCGAAGGGCACAGGGGTGGCAGCGACGCAGCGGACGCGCCACTCCGCGCAGTGGGCTGATTGCGAAGCCCGAAGG
>NZ_JAPZDS010000043.1 GCF_029813115.1 Aureimonas sp. SK2 | reverse complement strand
GTATCTTTCGGGCCCCACCGTGGATGACTTGGTCGCTTCGGGTGACCTGGAAGAAGGAACTGGACAGGTTTTCCGCTTCGGCGAGAAGCCTATCCGATTTCATCGACACCAGGCCGAATCGATTGCCAAGGCAAAATCCGCAAAG
Organism: Aureimonas sp. SK2; assembly: GCF_029813115.1. Classification (GTDB taxonomy): domain Bacteria; phylum Pseudomonadota; class Alphaproteobacteria; order Rhizobiales; family Rhizobiaceae; genus Aureimonas. Next base: position 3,916 of record NZ_JAPZDS010000043.1, on the reverse strand, counting down.
AGCTTTGTTGTTACGACAGGAACAGGGTCCGGCAAGTCGTTGTGCTTCTTTGTGCCGGTGGTAGACGCTATCATTCGTGCCTTGCGCGCAGGTAAACCGCGCACCACCCGAGCAATCATCGTCTATCCAATGAATGCTCTGGCAAACAGCCAGATGAAAGAGATCGAAAAGTTCATCGGACAGTCGGGCTTAGTAGGCGGACTGAAACCCATCGTCAAACGATACACGGGCCAGGAAAGCCAAGAGGAGCGTCAACGCATCGCCGCCAACCCGCCCGATATCCTCCTCACCAACTACATGATGGCGGAACTCCTTCTGACCCGCCAAGACGACCTAGACGCTCAGGTGGTCAAGAACGCGACCGGCCTTGAATATATCATCCTCGACGAGCTGCACACCTACAGAGGGCGCCAAGGCGCGGATGTGGCGGTACTTGTTCGGCGGCTGCGTGATCGGTGCTCCCCTGACAAAGCTCCCATCTGCATAGGCACATCGGCAACGATGGCCTCCGAAGGCACCGAAGAAAGCCGAGCGGTTGCTGTGTCCAAAGTTGCGACCAGGCTCTTCGGCTCCGAGATCGGCCCGGATGCCGTAATAGATGAGTCCCTGCAGCGGGCTACTGACGACACCATCACCCTTGCGCAAGCGACCTCCGCACTGGCTTATGTGGTGCGACAGCCTCTTCCGACGAGCTTGGACGACGAGCAGCTCAGGAAGCACCCGCTCGCGGTGTGGGCGGAGCTTGCGCTCGGCCTGGATGACGGGCTGGAACTAAAACGAAAGAAGCCCATCCCATTCGAGGACGCTGTCAAACGGCTGGCCGCCGACAGTGGTGTCGACGCAGAGCATTGTCGGAAGCGGCTCGAAGGCTTCCTGACGTTGGTAAGTCTTCCCGAAGATCAGCGCGGTGGGACGGGGGACGGAGCGTTCCTTGCCTTCAAATTGCACAGGTTCATCTCGGGCGCGGGTGAGATCTTCACCACGTTGACTGACAAACCTCGGACCGTTCTGTTCGAGGGTCAGCTCGAGGATCCAGGTGCTCCGGGAAACCGGCTTTACCCGACGCGCTTCTGCAGAAATTGCGGGCACGAATACCACGTCGTCACCAAGAACGAGGATGACGGTCACATCGGGTTTCTCCCCCGCAATATTGACGATACACCGCTGGAAATCGAAGACGATGATGATGTGGCGGGATATCTCTGTCCGGTTCCGGCCAATGATCCCGATTTCGCGTTCGACGGCAATCTGAATGGCTATCCCGAGAGCTGGCTGGAAGAGCGCAACGGCATCGAGAGGCTTCGATCCTATCGCAAGAAGCGCGCGCCAGTCTCCTATGTGGTGACGCCGGACGGTCGGCATGGCGCCGGAGGGAGAGATTTCTGGTTCATACCCGGAAAGTTTGCATTCTGCCTCTGCTGCAAGGACGAACCCAATCAGGGAATGCGTGAGCGCAGCAAGCTGGCCGGCCTATCCGGGGAGGGGCGGAGCTCCGCGACGACCCTTCTTGTGTCCAGTGCTCTCGAGTGGATGAACAAGCCGACGAGCGGTGTTCCAAAGACGAAGCGAAAGCTGCTGGGGTTCACGGACAACCGGCAAGATGCTGCGCTTCAGTCCGGCCACTTCAACGATTTTTTGTTCGTAAGCCTTCTCCGTGGGGCCATTCTGCGGGCGATAGTTGCGGCAGGGCCCGAGGGCCTGACAGAGGATGAGTTCGGCCTGAGCGTCGTCAAGGCGCTTGGCTTCACGTCTGCAAACAAGGAGGCGCGCGCCCATTGGATGGTCGATCCATCGGCTGGCGCCGTCATTCGGGAAGACTCCCAGCGCGCACTCGCAAAGGTTCTGGCTCATCGAGTGTGGACCGATCTCCGCAGGGGTTGGCGCTACACCAACCCCAGCCTCTCCGTTCTGAAGCTTCTCGATGTTAAGTTCGTCGGCGTCGCCGACATGGCATCAGACCGGGAAGGGCTGATGACAGTCCTGCCCGAGCTCGGCGATCAATCCGAAGAGCAGAGAGCCATCCTGCTAAAGACCGTGCTGGGCGCAATGCTCGAAGGCCTTGCTGTCAACACGGAAGCCCTCGATCTGACTGTCCTGGACGGCGTTGCGCAGAAATCACGGTCGCTGTTGCGCGCTCCGTGGGCGATAGATGCCAAGGAGAACCCGCGCGGACGGTCTTCGCTGCTCCTGCGTGCGCCTGGAAAGAACGCTGTGGGCCTTCGGGAGGAACAGACCCTCCTGCGCACTGGCCACAACTCGCGAATTGCGCGGCTCATCAACAAAAAGAGCGTGCTGGGCACGAAGCTCGAGCGAAATGACTATCTCGAGTTCTTCTCGCGCCTGCTTGAGCTATTCGCTGATGAGGGCTTGATCGTCCCGGTTGAGCTCGACGCTGATCTCGTAGGTTGGCGGCTGACGCCCTCTGCCGTCCGCCTTGTACCCGGGCCCGCGCTTTCCGATGATAGCAAACGGGGAAACCGATACTTCCACGATCTGTACGCATCGATTGCGGACGATCTGGCGTCGGGTCACAGCGCCTATTGGGGGCTGGAGGGTCGCGAGCACACTGCGCAGGTTTCCCAAAGGCAGCGTGAATGGCGCGAGTGGCGGTTCAGGTACGAAGACGACGACCTCGAAAACCTCAGCACCTCGGGAAATCGAACCGAGATTAAGGTGACCGGGGAATCCGACCAGTTCCTTCCCGCGCTGTTCTGCTCACCGACCATGGAGCTTGGGGTCGACATCTCAGCGCTCAATGCTGTCTATCTAAGGAACGTCCCGCCGACGCCCGCCAACTACGCGCAGCGCGCTGGCCGCTCGGGCCGGTCTGGCCAGGCAGCGGTTGTGGTGACGTACTGCGCATCGGGCTCTCCACACGACCAGTACTTCTTCGAGCGTCGCAATGATATGGTGGCGGGTGTCGTGCGCCCGCCTGCGCTGGACATCACGAACGAGGAACTGGTGCGCTCGCACCTGCATGCGGTATGGCTCGCTGAGAGCCGCCTGGCCCTATCGCCCGACATCCCGGAAATTCTCGATCTTGGTGGCGACCGATACCCGCTCAAGGAAGAGATCCTGACCAGCATCTCCAAGAGCGACCTGGTCTCTCGGGCGCGCGCACCGATGCGGCGGGTGCTCGAAAAGATTCTGGCGGCTGATCACGGTGCGCTACCGGTCTGGATGGAAGACCCCGAAGAATTCGTGCTTCACGTGGCAATGAATGCTCCGAAGGAGTTCAATCGGGCGTTCGATCGCTGGCGCGAACTTTATAATTCTGCTCGTAAGCAGTTGGCCGAAGCCAACGCCCGCTCTGAGATAACAGGTCTCTCCGCCGGCGACCGCCGCAAGATCAAGGCGGCACAGATGCAGGCCAGTGACCAGATTGCGATCCTTGAGCAAGGAAAGGCTTCGAACGGATCAGACTTCTACTCGTACCGCTATCTCGCGACGGAGGGCTTCCTGCCCGGCTACAATTTCCCGCGCCTGCCGCTCTACGCCTTCGTGCCGGGCGAGGGAAAGACCGGCTCGTTCCTCTCTCGCGCGCGGTTTCTCGCGATATCGGAATTTGGACCGCGAAGCCTGATCTACCACGAAGGCCGCGCCTACCGGGTGATGAAGGCGAAGCTCCCTCCTGAGGTTCGCGAGGGCGACGGATCGGAGCTCGCGACCAAGGACATCTACATTTGCGCCAACTGCGGAGCCTGCCACGAAGGAGAGGTAGAGCGCTGCCATGGCTGTGACGCACACATGGCCGGAGAGGTGCCCATCAAGCGTACGCTCCGCATCGACAATGTGGAAGCCGCACCCACTGAGCGCATCACCGCGAACGATGAAGAACGCGTTCGGCAGGGCTTCGATATCCAGACCGTATTTTCGTGGCCGAAGAAGGACGATCAGTTACAGGTCACGGACGCGG
>NZ_JAPZDS010000042.1 GCF_029813115.1 Aureimonas sp. SK2 | reverse complement strand
CCCTCGACGCCAACGAGAGGCTAAAGCGGGTCTTCGAGACCGAGATCGATGGCGGCCCGGCGGAGTTCACGAAGATCAGGCCGGGTCAGAAGAACTCGGCCGTCGTGAACAACCCTGCGGCCAAAAAGACCGGGACCGACATCCTACGCTCGTCGATCAGGACCCAGCGGACGCAGTCGTCGTACCTGAAGTTCGCCTTGGGTGACGACGACGAGCGCGAGGCCGGCGACGTAGGCGTGGCAGAGCGATGGAACTTCGTGCCGCATGAGGAGCCGCTGAAGACGTATCAGGGTATCAGCCTCGATCAGCACGGCAATCTGCCGAGAAATGCCCTGGCGACGCTCTCACGGCGCTCACAGCGGCAAACGGGGAAGCGTGCCCCCTACGGGTCGAGGAAAGACCGGCCGTACCGCGAGGACGTGTTCTTTGGGAATTCGGGTCGGAAGGACACTATCGGCTTCTGGCAGCGGAACGACGATAACGCGCACAACAGGTCCCCCACGCTCCTCGTGCTGGCCGTCCCCAGGTCTACGTACGACGACGAGAAACTGCAGAAAGGATGGAACGCGTCGGTCCAGGAGGCGATGGACGACCTGCCGAAGACCGTCCAGCGTCGCTTGGCGTACGTCCTGTCGAGGATGGCCGCGAACGGTTGATCTCGGCCCGTCCCGGTTCCTCTTCTTCTGTTCATATATTCAAGACATGGCGACTTTCGCCAACCCGCTGATCTGGCTCGCGAATTTCGGGTAGGTTTTTGCCTTTCCCCACATCCTGGGGCGGAACTTCCCCCAAATCGACCATGTTTCCCCCCACACGTGCCGCCCGGACCCCGTTTCAGGCTCGACGACGCTTTTGAGAAACCGCTGTCGTCGCTCCATGCAAGCCCATGTTCCCACATGGAAATCGGCGATGGCGACATCTCGACGGCATCGACAACCTCTCGACAACGCGTCGAGGTCGACGTCGAGGCCGTCGAGGTCGACGTCGAGGCCATCGAGGTCGATGTCGAGGTCGATCTGTCGACGCCGACCCGTCGAGGCCGTCGACGTCGCGTCGAGGCTCGAAAACGGCTCGATGAAGGCTCGACGATCGCTCGACATCATCGACGTCGATGACCGTCGTCAAACGCCTGCGCGGCAAGGGTTTGCGGGTGCGTGATCGACCTCGATGCCTCGACGAGAAAGCTCGACGAGGCTCGACGTCGTGTCGAGGTCGATGTGTCGACGCTTTCTCGACGTCGAGGTCGAGGGTCGTCGTCGAGGTCGAGCTTCGACCTATCGAGGTCGTCGACGTCGACGGCCCTCGACAAGAAGCATTAGGAGGAGCGGACGCGCCTTGAGGTGGAGCGCGTCCGCCACGAACTCAAGATCGAGCAAGAGAGGCTGATATGGGAGCGGGTCATGCAGGACCAGCTTTTCGAACTCCGTCGTGAGCTTCGGCTCCAGGAACACGAGATCGGCCATCTGCGGACCGTCGGCCAGGCCTACCTCCGGCACATTACGCTGCTCGAAGGGCTCATGCGGGCAGCGAACATCAACATCCCGATCCTACAGATGCCGGAGTACCGGCCGCCGGTGTTCGGCGAGGATGGGGAGATACTAGGCTAGGCTGGCCTCGATTTTACGCAACTCGTCCTCGTCGATTACCTCCCTCCAGTCGTCATCCGACGCGGCATCGACGATCCGCCACGGTTCGAGCGGATCGCGTCCATTTGAGTAGGCGTAGCTGTCGATCCCAGCGTGGACCAGCCAGCGGATCTCCCCTTTCCGCCCCCTCTGGAAGAACCGACGTCGACCATCGTCCTTGAGGACGGGACGCTCCGTCTTGTTTCGCATGGTAGATCTTCCTCCAAGCACGTGACGTCGTGCATCACGCGTCGACCGTCGGCCCCATCTGTCGCTCGAACGCCTGCCGGATCAGCCCCATCGCGTAGGGAATCTCCTCCGGGGAGTTCATCGTGATCTCGACGTCCCCGTTTCCCCACCGGCCGAGGTCGGTGACGTCCATGCAGATGCCCTTCGGATCGTCGATCTCGTAAAACGGCACGTTGATCGACAGGCGAAGTTGCCGGGCCTGCGGGATGACATCGACGAAATTCGTCTCGGCCTTGAAGGCGATGTAGACCTTGAGGACGTCTTCGGTGACGTTGGGGTCCAACGCGAGAACCTCAGCCTTCAACTGCCCGAACAGGTCGGCAATCGGCCCCGACTTCAGGTGATGATGGTCCGCGAGCGTGTATCTGGCGACCGGCTTGGCCTCCTCCGGCCGGTACCGAGCCATCTCCTCCTGGGTCAGCTTCGGCATCGGCCAGACCTTCAGGCATTCCTTCGCCAGACGGTCGGCGCGGTTCTTGATGGCTTCCTCATCCCAGACGTCGACGTCACCAAGTCCTTGATTCAAGCGCAGCGGGCTCTTCGACAGACCGATGGACTCCCCGCTCGAACTCGTCACCTGATCCCGTTTGAAGAGCCAAGGCCGGTCCTTGTATTCGGAGTTGTATCCAGACAGCGTCAGGTTCCCGAGGGTGTGCAGCCACGTCTGGTGGACCCGCTGCCAGTCCGGCCCGAGATCGGAGCGCCACTCGGCAGACAGCTTCTCGTTCTGCGGCATGATGTGCTCGACCGTGTACTCGTCGACCGGCACCCTCTCCTTCCGCTTGTTGTTCTCGAACCGACGCAGCCAGAAGCCGCGAGTACGGAAGTTGTAAAGGTCCCGCTGCTTCAGGTCGCGCTCGAATTCGGCGTCGGTCGGCATGCGCCGGTACGTCGGCAGAAGGATGAACGTCGCCTTAGTGCTCTCCAGGTACCGCGTCCTGTCGATCGACCGGCTCAAGCCGGCGAAGATCTTGTTCAAGGCGTTGGTCGGCAGGCCGCAGATCGCACGACGGAAAACGTGCGTCTCGACCATGCGGACGATCTCGACCACATCCTTCGTCGAAAGACCGCCCTGCTTGTAATGGTCGTAGACGTCCAGAAGGAACGGGAAGGCGACGTCGACCTTCAGTTCCCGCAGGTCGTGGAAGGCGCTCTTCAGATCGGCGTCGGGCTCCTTGTCGAGCGCCATGGCCCAGTAGTAGGTCGCGAAGGCATGGATGTCGGCGACGAGCCTTTCCAGTGCAACGTCCCCCTCGAACGCCTTGGCGTAGTTCTTGAAGGCGACGTAGACGTGCCGGACGTTCGGTATCTCGCCGGTCTTCACGGTCAGATAGTGACGCATGAAGGCGTCGAAGTAGGTTGTGTACGCCGCCTGGCCGAAGCCGATCTCCATCGGACGCCAGTAGTGGATGTACAGCCGACGCTGGAGGTCCGGCTCTAGCCCCATCAGGATGTAGTTCCGGATCAGGTCCGCCTGGCTGAGTTCCAGCCCGGTCGAGTTCATGCTCTCAAAGATAAGCTGAGGGTTGTCGTGCGCTCGGTCGAGCGCGACCTCGACGAGCGTCAGTTTGGACAGGCCGGTGCAGACCGCCTCGATCTCGTCGGCATGGGCGACGATCAGGCTCCGGAAGAGCGCGAAGTTCTCGCTGATGCGCAGGCTGCAGTCCTGCGGCATCGGCGTGCCCTGGATGATCGCAAGAAGCGTGTCGCTGTCGGTCTCCGAGAGAAGCAGCTTGAAATGTCTTGGGCCGGTCTCGTCCGGGTTCACGAGGTAGTAGTTGCGCAGCTTCCGGGCCGAGAAGGTGTCCAGTATCTCATCGAGACCCTCTTCCGCGAAATGGCTCTCCAGGGCGGCGATCAGGAGGATGCTGGTAGTGAGGCGCTGCTGCCCATCGATGACGAGCAACGCCTCCTGGCTCGTGACGGACGACAGGGCGCGTTCGACGTACACGATCGACCCCAGGAAGTGCGCCTTGACCGACTCGTCCCTGCCCGCACGCAGGAGATCGTTCCAGAGCTGGTGGCACTGGTCCTTCTCCCACGAATAGTTCCGCTGATAGATGGGGATGACGAACTGCGGGGACTTCTTGATGAACTTGAGGAGGTTGGCTTCGGTCGCTTTCAAGATTCGGTCCCCATCGTTTGCCGTTTCCGAGGATTAGCATGGCCAGACGGGATCGCAGAGAGCGAGTATGCCCGTCGTCGGACAAGTGATCCTGTGCTGTCGCATGCCGGAAAAGACGATGTCGTGGAAGCTCTCTGAAGTGGCCGCATAGGAGCCACCTCTGAACACGATGATTCAAATGCCGAATGCCTATGCTTTCGACGGCCTTAACAGGCAGTC
>NZ_JAPZDS010000041.1 GCF_029813115.1 Aureimonas sp. SK2 | reverse complement strand
AGTCCATCGAGACCGACCGCGGAGAGAACCATGAACCCGGCGTGTGCGCAGACCTCAGTCAGCCAGCTTGACGAATGCGATTAGAGAACTTTTCAGGGGGCAGACCAAGCCCACCATGCATTAGATTTGATCCGGGCCACCTGATGGGGGCAGACCAGCGGCGACGCGAAGGGCTCAAAAGTTTCCCCGGGACGCCTCCGACAGGATCAGCTTGTCGAGCGTCAGATCGGCGACCGCCTTGCGCAACCGCTCGTTCTCCTTCTGAAGCTCCTTCATCTGTCGGAGCTGGTCGCGGCTCATCCCGCCATACTCCTTGCGCCAGCGGTAGAAGGTCAGCTCCGAAACGCCGATCTGACGAACGGCGTCCGCCATCGTCACCCCTTGTCCGCGCAGGACTTCAACCTGCCGGAGCTTCGTGACGATCTCGTCGGGCTTGGGTCGTCTTGCCATGTCCGTCCTCCTTCAGGCTCTCAAAGCCATACTTCAGGGCGGACCATTTCAATGGGGGTGAATCATTCATGGCAAAAACCATACTTCAGGATGGACCCGTTCAGTGGGGGAGGATCAGGGTGCCCTCGTTCTTTCGGCCTCGCTAGCTCCACCTTCGGCGAAGCTGGGCTTGAGGCATGTTGCTGCCCGCCGTTAGGTGCCCTGGCTAGGCACGGCGCGTTGGCAGGGCCCGATCGTCGATCATCAGACACGTATCGCGAAGGGCTTCCAATCTCTAGAATGGCACAGCGGAGGGGGGCTACACTATGAACATGATCGCCGTACCTGAGTGGACCGAGTACCGGAGAAAAAGCGGTCTCGACCCGCTCGGCATGCAGAACACCAGCGTTAGCCTCTACCAGACGCTCCTTCCCGGCATTAGTAACGTGACTTTGCGGATACGGTACTACGGCTTCTACGCTTGGCTGTTTTCGGCCTACGCGCGCAGGGTCGGCGACACGAACCCCAAAACCTGGCAGCGCTTTCTGAGGCGGGCAGAAGCGCTCTATGCGCTTACCGCGCAGCGCCGCGGTAGGGAGACGGGCGTTGCCGGCATTCTCTGGGCCTCGGCGAAGCTGGCTGCCTCCGGCGACGAGGTGGCCTTTGCCGACGATGCCGAGCCCGGCAGTCCAACCCACTACCTGAAGCAGCCCTGGGGCGCGTACGGCGCTGCCTATGGCAGTCAGCTTTTTGAAACCGGCATCCTGGCCCAGGCGCGCGACCACGTTATTCCGGTGCCGAGCTCGCAGCTCGGCGAGGCTTTGGCGCGGTGCTTCGAGAGCGAACGCGGCGAGATCACGGAACGCTACATCGCCGCCATCGAACGCGGAGTCGTCTCGTTGGACGATCTGGACGCGTTTTCATCCTTGAGCCCCTCCGAAATTCCGCCGGACAGTAAGGAGAGGCAGCTTTATCAGGAGCTGCTGCTGGGCAATGAGTCCGAAGCCCGGCCTGCGGATATGAGCCGGCGGCAATCTCTCCTGCTGGTCCTGATCCTGGCGCAGCAACTGGGACGCTTGCCCGAGATCTCCGACGTGCGCTGGGCGCTCTATGCGGGCTGCCTACCAGATGGAACTTCATTGGAACTGGCGCCGGATATGGACGCGCAGCGCCGGCGCTGGTGGGCTTACCAGGCCAATGATCTCTCGCACATCTGCTTCGAGACCCTGCTCAAATTTGTGCTCGACCTGCTGGCGGGCTATCCACACGGACTGCCACTTGGGAACCTCATCGGACAGGCTGTTTCCAAAATCAGGGACGCGGCGGAAGAGGCGTATCCGGCGAACTGGGCCGGGCTGCTGAAGCAGAATCCGCCGGCTGCCAACGCATCGGCCCAGGATGACGAAGACGGCGAGCTCAAACTCGCCATAACGCTAATGAAGGCGGCCCGTCAGGAAGCCGCCTGCAACGCCGAATGCGCGTGGGCCGCCCTGCGGCTTCTCGCCGTACTCCACAATGGTACCCGGAAGGATGAGAAGCAGATCGCGGAAAGCTTCGGCGGGTATGACGCGGCAATATTCCGCTCCATCCTGACCGAAACCCGGTTCCTTGATGAGCAGCTCACCGAGCCGTTCGACCGGACGGTCGGCCGGCTGCTCGAAGAGCGTGTAATCCGGCGCCACCTCTGGATCGCCCTTCGGAAGCTGCGCTATCAGGGTGACTATACCTTCCTGCTGGAGGCGGATAATGGGCGGGTTCGCCTGCGTGATCTGGGCGGCCCGGTCTTCACCAATCCCCGTCTTGGGCCATCGATCACGTTCTTGCGCGATATAGGTCTCCTGGACGCGGATGGCATCACAGAAGCCGGCACCGCCCGTATCAGGGGTGCGGCATGAAACTGTATGAGCGCTTCGGCGATAGCGGGTTTCACAGCTGCATAACCACGTCATTCGGCATCGATTTCGATGCTTTTGAGAACATCGCGCTGCCCAGGCTGCGTGGCGCGGGCTGCTCGAACAGCATGCTGCTGGTCGACGGGCGCATGCTCACCTACGCGCTCGACGGGGCGTCGCAGCTCCCGGAATATGCGGGTCGGCACTACACAGTTACGGGCATTCAGCCGAAGACGGTGTTTCACCCGAAAATCGTGCTTCAGCTCGGCCGCCGCAGCGGGAGGGTGATCATCTCTTCGGCCAACATGACCGCCTCTGGTCTTGCCGGGAATTTGGAGCTCGCCGGATGGATCTCCTGCATGCAGGGAGCCGGAGGCGAAGCCCGGCTGATCGCGGCCACTTGGCAGTACCTGAGCGGCCTGCTGGCGGAAGATGGACAGGCACTCTTCCACCAACTCGAATGGCTGCGCGCCCGTACGCCTTGGCTCCTTGATACGGAGCCCGCGACCGAGATCGTTGATCTGGCGGATGGCTCGGCCGCCGCGCTGCTCACCGACATCGGGAACAGTGCGGCCGCGGGAATTGGGACGCGCTTTACCAATCTCATTGACGGAGAGCGCGTCGAGCGCCTCGTGGTGCTGAGCCCCTACTGGGACGAAGACCTTGCCGCACTCGGCGCTCTGGTCACCCGGCTCGCGCCGAAGAGACTCGCTATCCTCATCGACCGGAACACGGAGCTGTTCCCTGCCGAAGCCGCGAAAGCACTATCGGGCGCAGAAATCTTCGACGCCAATGCCTTCGGCAAAAGCCGCTTCATCCACGCAAAAGCGATCATCGCCGAGACGAGCCACGCCGACCACGTCCTCTATGGCAGCGCCAATTGTACGGCTGCCGCGCTTGGCACCAGCAACTATGCCGGCGCGAACCACGAGGCATGCCTCTACCGCCGCCTGCCGTCCGGCTCCACACTCGCAAGCCTCGGCCTTGCAAAGATCATCGAGGAAGGCACGGCGGTGCGACCCGATGAGCTACCCGCCTACCGCAGAGAGCAGGAGCTGCCGCTGACAGAAGCGGCGCTGCGCGCTTCGGGACAGTTTGAGTGCGCCTTCGACACTTTGTACTGGCGCCCGCCCGCCGCTGCGCCAGGGCAGGCCACGATCGAGCTTCTCGATGCTGCTGAAAATCTCCTGCCCATCCAGCTCATGCCGCTGACGGGCAGCAACAGTGGTCACCGCCAGTTCCGAATGAGCGGCGCGAAAGCCCGGCCAGCCTTTGGACGGCTTCGCCTTGCCGACGGCACCACATCTGCGCTCGCCGTGGTGAGCCTCGTCGATTCCCTGCGCGAGATCATACGAGACGCGCGCGGCAAGAAAGCTGAGTCCGCAGCAATGGCGCTCTCCGAAGAGACGGAGGAAGGCCTATGGCTGTGGGAGGTGCTGAACGAGCTTGAGGCGGCAGAGCTCGCCCAACAGGAAGAGCCGGGTGCCAAGCGTCCTCGCAAGAGCAACGATAAAGTTGAGGAGGCCGAGGAGCATCGCAAACTCGGCTATGAAGCCTTCACCGCCGGACGGCAGTTGCGCTCTGACGAACAGGGGGCTGAGCGGAACTCTCTGGCTGGAAGCGATCTTTCGCTCGTTCGGAACTTCCTTAACCGGGTCCTGGCGTTCGGGGATGACGAGCGGGAGACCCCTCTGCCTGACGAGGACGCCATCGCCCGTGGCCTTGACCTCCAGGACGAGACCGGAGATGGTGCTGCCGCGCTCGAACAGGGCGAAGCTTTCGCGCTCGTCCCTGATGCCGTGGATGAGGCCGCAGCCGTCGAAGAGCAGCGTCGCAAGGCCACGCGCGCGAAGGCAACTCGCGAGCAGATCGTCCAAGCCGTTGCAGCACTGAACGGCCGGATCAAGACGAAGGTCAAGATCGGCGCGCTCGGCTCGATCGACGTCCTTCGGCTGAGAGCGATGTTGATGATCCTCGCCGCAGCCGGACAGCCAGCGAAGGCCAAAGGCTCTTCAGGCAGTCTGCAGGTGCTGCCGCTCAGCAACAATGCGGACAGCTGGCCAAGGCTCATTGGACGACTGCTGTTCGGCTTCTTTGGTGGTAATCGACCGCCTGTTTGGCATCTTCAAATCGAAGCCGTTCACGACAAGCTACCCGATGACGTCTTTGAATGTTGGGCAACTTCGCTGTGGGCGGTACAGGCATGCATCTGCGCGGCGCGCCAGGAAAAATCCATGCAGCCTCACACGCTTTCCGTGCTCACGAAACTCGCCGAGCACGTCTATACCCGTACAGCTCTGACGGCTCAGGAACTCGGTGGTGACACTATTGCGACCATCTTCACCAAACTCAGCGAGCGCTTCTGCGTCAGGCTCGGCATCCCCTCTGCCGACGTTGAACAAAGGCATGCTCATGCCATTAAGTCGCTGCGGTCGACGCCCCCGCCCGCGTAGCAGTTATTCCTACTGAGCTGGTAGTCCATCTTTGCAATGAATGCTAATGCGTACAGTACCCAGGAACTTGCATGAAAGCGTTTGAATTTGATCATCATCTAGTCAGTTCTTACGAGCGATTTTCGCGCTCTTTCAGCAGCATTCGCTCCGAGGATCTTCGGGCGGCGATTGATGCACAGTATGATGCAGGTCGGTTCTGGCCCAACGCTCTCCTCTCCTTAAACC
>NZ_JAPZDS010000040.1 GCF_029813115.1 Aureimonas sp. SK2 | reverse complement strand
CCGATTTCGCTACCGCCTCGAAGGTCGAGACCACGTGCAGCGGGAGATCGCGACGTTCCGACAGATCGACGGCCGCTGGTTCTACGATACGAGCGAGATCAATCCGAAATCTTCTCCAGTCAAGGTCGAACGCATCGGACGGAACGATCCATGTTCCTGTGGATCAGGTAAGAAGCACAAGAAATGCTGCGGCAACTCTCCGGGAACCGGAGCGGCATAGGGCTCGCATCATGTTGGAGAAGCGTTTCGCCTGTACCGCCTGCGGTCGCTGCTGCAACGGCTCACTCCCGATCACGATGGCGGAAGCCGTGAAATGGGCTCACGTGCTTCCACTTGCCATCAGCATCGTACCAGTCAGATCCAACGCTCGAGGTCAGGCGATCGCAGGTCGTATCGGTACGCCCCTCAAGGTGTCGAAAGGGAAGGATCTGACCCTCGTCGTCAGTCCCATGTCGTTCGTCCCACCAGCCATGCCCTGCCCGCATCTCGCAGATGACGCTCTCTGCGCAATCCACGATGACAAGCCCCTCCGTTGTCGGACGATGCCATTCAATCCCTACAAGGACGAGGGCGCGCAGTCCGACTTGCTCGTTCCCAAGCCAGGATGGCAATGCGAGACGGGGGTGGAGGCACCAGTCGTGTATCGAGACAAAAGGATTCTCGAGCGCGGCGACTTCGACGCCGAGCTGAATGCTATCGACGAACAACAACCATCAATGCGCCGTCTCATCACGTTCACCGTCGAACACAACCCTGTCATCCGCGAACAGATCATCGGCGCGTCCCGCTCGCCATCGGGACGGGTGGTCATCGGGTTCGGATCATTGCTGCGTTTCGAGAAGGCCCTGGATCCGGTCGATTATGCTCGGCGTCAGCGTCCGGTCCTGCGTCATTGGGCTGAAAGGACGGACGGCGAGGCGAAATTGGCCGAGTTCCATCGCTTCTACCGCCAGGCCGAGCGGGAACTCGAACGCTACGGCCCCTAATCGAAGGGGACGCCCTGAATGGTCTGGGACTGAAGCAACAGGGAACGAACGCGCCCCTTTGCATGGGCGTGGCCGCCCGGTTCCCTCGTCACGGAAAGAACCGTCAGCGACATCGATGGAAGCCGTCAGGTCTTCGCCGGGGTCGAGAAGGCGGATAGGGCGATCGCCGCCACCCCCACCACGATTGCGATGTCGGCGACATTGAAGGTCGGCCAATGCCAATCACTCCAGTAAATGTCCAAAAAATCCGTGACCGCTCCCTGTCTCAGACGATCCACAATGTTTCCCAACGATCCCCCGACGATGGAGCCGTATCCTGCCCCTTCGAGCGGCCTCGTCGCCGTGCCCCCAAGAAAGCATAGATAGCAGGTCAGCAGGCCCGTCAGCGTGACCAGGATCAGAGGCTGTCCGAACACGGTGTCGGCAAGTATACCGAAGCTGATCCCATCGTTGAACCCCAAAGTCAGGTTCAGCCCCGGCAAGATCGCGACCGAAGCCCAGACGTTAAGGTTCTGGAGTGCTACTACCTTCGTCACCTGGTCCGCGGTGAAAGCCACGGCGACAGCAAGAAGAAATCCGAAGGGACTAATCATGCGGGTTGCTTCTCGGGCGTTCCTGACTGACATGTCATCTGTGGGCTCCGCGAGGTCCCCTTGCGTTGTGCCGAATGAACCGATCCCGTGGCCATGTCGTACGCGCGATCGGTCGTCATGAAGTCCCCATTCTCGTGACCAGCCAGAAGAGAGCGAACAGAATGGGTTGATGAAGCAGGTATATCGGCAGGGTCCTACGGCCGGCCCAGGACAGCCATCGCGGAACCGGCACTCGAAAGAACTTCGACGTGGCCGGCCATCGCAGGAACAGTTTCGTCGCAGCCACGCCCAACAACGTCACTCCCAGCCAGGGGAACAACGGAACGAAGTCGATCGACGGCGGCGGTAACGCAGCGAATCCTATCCAAGCAAGCCATCGCACTCCGAAATCGTCGATCCGGATGAAGAAGCTCAAGGCAATGACTAGAAATCCGGCAACCGCCACGATGGGAACCGGCATTCGAATGAACGCCAAGCCGATCAGGGACGACGCGGCGATCGCATGGAGGACGCCGAAGTAGACGAAGTCGCTTGGCATCGAAAGAAGCGACACGCCAGTGATCGCGACCGCAGCCAGAGCGATCTTCAGGAACCGCTTCCAAAAGCTTCGACCATCGAAAACGGGTTCATGCGCGAGCACTATGCCGACTCCACACAGGAACATGAAGGAAGAGACAAGGGTTCGAGCGAAGAGGATCATCGGCTGCGAGAACATCATTCCCGGAGGGGCAAACCCAAAAAAGCTCAGATCCCAACCCACATGATACAGCACAACACCCACGATCGCGGCCCCGCGCCACGCATCCAGCAACTGGATCCGTCCGGCCTCCTCCTGCCGCGACGGCGAGGCCTGGCGTTCTATGGCGCGGTGAACGTCGATCCGCCTCCGACCTGACTGCATCGTTGCCCCTGCCGATTCGGAACCCTAGGCACGGGATACATCCTCTGGTGGCTAGAGGAGCAAGCCCCACAGGAGGAGCATCATGCCCGGACTGGTTCCGGGACCCTCCCCTCACGTCGAATTGTGGATCGGATTTCGCCTACGGCAGAATGTGAGGCCGCGACCTCGCGGATCGGACATGCGATCGGCTTCCGGTGCGGTTCGGTTGTCCATCCTCCTCAGCAAGGCACCGACACTGGGCGTTTTGTCCAGTTGGTTTCTCTGGAGCTTGTGCCTCATTTGCGGTGCAAAGGAGAACGCCAATGTTCGACGGCTTCGACCCCATTCTGCTGGCGCGAATGCAGTTTGCCTTCACCGTCAGCTTCCACTTCATCTTCCCGGCGTTCTCGATCGGCCTTGCAAGCTTCCTGGCCGTGCTGGAGGGTCTGTGGCTGTGGACGGGCCGCCAGATCTATCTCGACCTCTTCAAGTACTGGGCAAAGATCTTCGCGGTCGCCTTCGCCATGGGCGTCGTGTCCGGCATCGTCATGTCCTACCAGTTCGGCACCAATTGGGCTGTGTTCTCGGACAAGGCCGGCCCGGTCATCGGACCGCTGATGGCCTACGAAGTGCTGACCGCCTTCTTCCTCGAGGCAGGGTTCCTCGGTGTCATGCTGTTCGGGATGAACAAGGTCGGCAAAGGCCTCCACTTCGCCTCGACCCTCGCGGTCGCCGTCGGCACGCTCGTCTCCGCCACCTGGATCCTGTCCGTGAACAGTTGGATGCAGACGCCCGTAGGCTTCGAGATCAATGATGTCGGGCAATTCGTTCCCGGAGACAGCTGGTGGACGATCGTTTTCAATCCAAGCTTCCCCTACCGGCTGACCCATACCGTCATCGCGGCCTACCTCACTACCGCCTTCGCCGTCGGCGCGGTCGGAGCCTGGCACCTTTTGAAGAACAGCCGTGACGCGCATGCCCGAAAGATGTTCTCCATGGCCATGTGGATGGCAGCGATCATGGCGCCAATCCAGATCTTCGCCGGCGACCAGCACGGACTGAACACGCTGCAGTACCAGCCTGCCAAGGTCATGGCGATGGAAGGCCACTACGAGAGCCATCCGAACGGAGCGCCGCTGATCCTCTTCGGCATCCCGAACTCGGAGGACAAACGCATCGACTACGCGGTGCAGATCCCAAAGCTCTCCTCGTTGATCCTCAAGCACGATCTGAACGCGCCGCTGGCGGGACTGGATACGGTTCCAGAGGCTGATCAGCCGCCCGTCGGCGTCGTCTTCTGGTCCTTCCGGATCATGGTCTCGATCGGCATGGCGATGCTGGGCATCGGACTATGGAGTCTTTGGGCACGCTGGCGCGGGGGTCTCTACGACATGCCATGGCTGCACCGTTCGGCCTTGGTGATGGGACCATCAGGTTTCGTAGCGGTCCTCGCGGGCTGGGTCACCACGGAAGTCGGGCGGCAGCCCTTCACCGTCTACGGTTTGCTGCGCACGGCCGAAAGTGCTTCACCGCTTGCGGCGTCGGCTGTCGGCACCTCCCTGGTCGCATTCGTGATCGTCTACTTCACCGTTTTCGGGTTTGGAACCTGGTACATCCTGCGCCTCATGCGCAAGGGCGCCCATTCCGGTGAGCCATCCATCACGGCCGAGGCGCCGATCCGGACGGCTGGCATCACGCCGGGCCTCGCCCAGCAGACGGAGATCCATCCATGATCGGCATCGACTTCGATCTGGCGACGGTCTGGGCCTTCGTGCTGGCCTTTGCAGTGTTCGCCTACGTGGTCATGGACGGGTTCGACCTCGGGATCGGCATCCTGTTCCCTGTCTTCGAAGTCGGCCCTGAGCGCGACAAGGCGATGAATTCCATCGCCCCCGTCTGGGACGGCAACGAGACATGGCTGGTGCTGGGAGGTGGAGGTCTCTTCGCCGCCTTCCCGCTCGCTTACGGGGTCGTCATGACGGCGCTCTATCCACCTGTCATCGCCATGCTCCTCGGCCTCGTGTTCCGCGGCGTCGCCTTCGAGGCGCGCTGGCGCGATCCGAAACACCGGCGGGCCTGGGACCTCGCCTTCACCTGCGGCTCGATCGTTGCGGCGTTCTCGCAGGGCGTGATCCTTGGGGCGCTGTTACAGGGGATCGAGATCGAGGGGCGAGCCTATGCCGGTGGTTGGCTTGACTGGCTGACCCCGTTCAGTGTCCTGACGGGCATCAGCGTCGTCTGCGGTTACGCTCTGCTCGGCGCGACCTGGCTGATCTGGAAGACGGACGGCGGCACGCAGGATCATGCCTTCCGCCTTGCCGGACGCTACGGGATGGCCACATTCGTCGCGATCGCTCTGGTCAGCTTCGCCACCCTGGGGCTGGACTACAGCTACCGCGACAAGTGGCTCAGCTTCCCGGTTGTGATTCTCACAGCCCAGGTCCCGCTTCTGTCTGCCATACTGGCGTTCGCGTTCCGTCGTTCGATCAGGAAGCGCCGGGAGGTGCGTCCGTTCTTCCTGGCCCTCGCGCTGTTTCTGATGAGCTTCGTGGGGCTCGGCATCAGCATGTATCCGTTCATCGTCCCCGACACCCTGACCATTTGGCAGGCCGCCGCGCCCGCATCGAGCCAGAGGTTCATGCTGGTCGGCTCAGCGGTCCTGATCCCCGTCATTCTATGCTACACAGCGTTCTCGTACTGGGTGTTCAGGGGCAAGGTCGCCGAGGACGGGTATCACTGATGTCCGAGGGCGCGAATGCTGGACCGTGGTGGAAGCGTCTCCTGTGGCTGATTGCCATCTGGGCACTGAGCGTCTCGATGCTTGGGACCGTAGCGATGATCATTCGGTTCTGGTTGAAGGCATAGACACTCTGGCAGGATTTCCCTTCCAGCGCGACGCAAGGACACCGCCCCGCCAAGGCGAGAACGCGTTTCATTTGAGCACCACGAAGAAATCACGTCGCACGAAACCACGCATGCGCTGCTGAAGCACGCGAGGATGTCTCCGTCCAAGGACGGGGACATCCCTATAAAGTCGCCTTCCAGCGGGATGCCGACGACTCTGCCGTACCTGCGCATTCAAAGGTGGCTCGCGTTTGGATGCATACCGCGCAGTCCGCACCCAAAGGCCTTGCTGGCGCTGCCGATGCAATCCCCCGGTTATACCCTAACTCGCATCTGGCATCGACGCGACAACCGGGGGTGGAATGTCCGGGACGACGATGATGGCCGAACCATCGGGAACGCGACGATAGAG
>NZ_JAPZDS010000004.1 GCF_029813115.1 Aureimonas sp. SK2 | reverse complement strand
CAGGATTCCTGGTGCAAATTGGGCGGCGCGCAACGAAAGTGCGCGTCGGATCTGCTCAAAGTCGGGGAACGCTTCTCGCTCTCGCGAGGTGCCGATCCCGAGCCAAGCCGGAGAAGTCCGGAAGGTGTAGAGACTGGTAGGGCAGCACCTACGGGCTTCGGCCTAGGGTGAAGGGACAGTCCAGACCACGAACGCCGTGAGGCGGCGGCGAAAGCCGAAGTGGTATGAATCCTGGGGTCGTGGGTTCGAATCCCGCCGCGGACACCAAACGGCCGGCGTCACCTGCCGGCCGCAACCTTCCTGAGGACTGCCAGCACGCGGATCGGCATCACCCTCGGCGTCGCGCCGGCCCCGCGCGTGACGCTCACCCCGAGGTCGTCGACCGCGAACCGAAGGCTGCCGTCGTCCACGGCCGCAAGCCACTGCCGGAGTGCGTCGAGATCGAGGTCCGGCTGCGCCAGCAGCGCCGTCCCCGGCGTCTTGGGGTCGGTGTCGGGTGCCGGGATCTTGCTTGTTATGAACGACCGGAGCGCCCGGATCTCCGCCGCTTGGTCACGTATGCGACGGTTCATGAGGTTGAGCCTTTCGACGGTGCCTACGTCCAGGCGGTCGCCGGTTCGGAATTCCTGGAGCTCGTGCCGCTCGACCACCCCGGTCTTCGGGGCCTGGACCGAGACAAGGTCATCGTAGGCCGACATCCAGACGTTGGCCCAAGCCGCGTAGTGATTGTAGATCGTCTGCCCGGCGGGAAACGCGTCCCCGTAAGTCAACCGCCCCATCTCGACCAAGGTTGGCACCGACGGCCTTTGCGGCGGGCGCAGGGTCAGGCATCGCTCCCCGACCTCGACGATCCGCGTGATCGTGGTGCCCTTTCGTCCCGTTTCGGCGATCGACCGTTCTTCCATCAACTTGCGACACTTGGTTCGCGCCTCCTCGATGACGGCCTTGCCCAGGCGAACGGCGGCCCCGCCCGAACTAGCCATCTGCCGACAGTCGCTTCGAGACGACGGCCCCGTGTTCCAGCAGGGGCGAAGCCCTTCTCTCGAGCGGCGCCCCGATCCGGGCCATCGCCGAGCGCAACTCGTCGATCTCCGGCATTTCCGTCAGGCGCATGGCGCCATCCTGGAGGGCGAGCAACTCCTCACGCTCCATGCGCTGAAGCAGGAGGGCGTTGAACCGCTCCAAGGCTTTCGACTTTTCCGACTTGGTGAGGGGCGCCATGCTGATCGGAGCGCAGTCGCTGTGGAAACAGATCTCGTCGGCGAAGCGCATCGAGGCAGCCTCGCTCTCGGGGTCGTACAGGGAAGGGTAGATTCGACCCATCCTCTGTATGAATGCCACCTGTTCGAATTCCGAGATCTCGACCCATTCGACATGCGACGAGTTCGGTTGCGTCACGATGGCCGTGTCGTCCGCGCCGCCCTCCGGGCCGCCTTCCTGCACCCGGGCAATCTGCTCGAGCAGGCGGTACAGGTTCGCCAGTGCCTTCGCCAGCAGTTCGAGGCCGTCGCCGATCTCCTCGCGCGCCTGCTCGAGACGCGTGATGTCGATCCTCAAGCGATAGAGCTGCGTCGGCGTGGCTCCGACCGCTTCGCGCTCCAGGGCATCGATCTGTTGCTTGATCTCCTTGTGCCGTTCGGTTTCGGAATACAGCCTCCGCAACAGCGTGGTGCCTTTGATCCACAGCGGCACCTGCCATGCTGGCCCGGTGACGAAATGCCTGCACATGAGGCAATTGCGCGGGCCGCCCTCCACCGGCGCGTAAGCGCTGTTGTCCTTTCCGCCGGAACTGGACTTCCGTACCTGCGGCCCTCCGTCGTGGCATCGGGTTTGCTGCCAGGGGCACATCCCGTAGTCCATGTCCGTGAACAGCAGGCGGGCGAGTGGGTCGAACCGGGAAAGCATGGTGGAGGCGGGCAAGGGGCCGGCCGCCACGAACGACGTCATCGCGGGTACCGAACCAGCCTTGGCCTCGACCACGATCCGCCTCGCCTCGGCCTTTTGGTTGTCGAGTTCGGCCGCCTCGAGCATCTCGTGCAGGTCGGCAGGCGACGTGTTGTCGTAATGTATCGTCATCGGCAGGCCAGCATGTCCCACGACATACTTGCTGATGAACTGAAGCGGAACGCCCGCCTTGATCAATCGCGTGACCCCGTCCGACCTCACGCCATGGGGCTTGAACTTCGCGCCCGACGGCTGTGAGGTTCCGCTTTCCTTCTCCTCGAACAGGGATATCGGCTTGCCGGGATTGGCCAGGTTGAACCGTCTTTCGGTCTCGAGCATCAACCATTGCCAGAACTGGTAGGTGTCCCGTTCCGTCGGGACCCGGAAGTGCGTCGCCGCCCCGTCCTTGATCGCGGGCAACCTGAACAAGGGGAATATGTCCGGATACGGCTCCAACGCGGACTCCGTGATCGCGTCCCCCTCCCTGAGGTACTCGCGCGGGGACAGCGGCGCGCCGATCGGGATGTTTCGATCCTGCCACGCGCGAAGATCACGAAGCAGTCGGTGGACATACATGCTCTGCCACGGCAGCGTATACGGGCTTCCTGTCTTGTTCGTGTTCACGAAGATGCCCGTCACGTCGAAGCCTTCGAACCTTCTCGCATAGCCGCGCTCCGTGTCCTTCTTCCCCTGCCTCCTCCAATACCCGGCGAGCGGCCCGGTGTTCCTGGCCCACGACCCCGTTTCGCAGTCGAACACCTGCTCGTCGCCTTCGCCGCTGTCCAGCCGCTTGATCTGGGCGACGCGGAGCGGCATGGTGAACATCATCAGGTACAACGTGGGATACACTGGGCAGTATACGTTCTTGCCGTCGATCTTCGGGCGACACATCTTGAGGCTGCCCGGCCAGCCGTTTTCCCCCTCTTCCAGGATTGTCTTGGCTATCTCGCGAAGGTCCTTCGGGAGCGGCAGCGACGCCGTGTGACGCTGCGTGCCGAGCTTTCCCTGCCGCTTGAGTGCGGTTTCGATCTTCCTCACGTCGCGCTTGGTCGCGATCGGGAAGACCGGCGCCCGCGTCCCCTCCGAGACGCGGGCCTCGACGAACTCGGAGAACCGCACCGCCGTCCTGACAACGGTGAGGAGGCCCTCGCCGAATACGTTCTCGTCCTCCTCGTCTCCCTTCATCCGCTTCGCGAACTCGAAGAACGGCCGTTCGTTGTGGGGCCGGGTCATGAAGCGGGCCGGGTCGTCCACCTCCTCCGTGTCCCTTAGGGTCGATAGCCAAAGGATGAAAGCCGTCAAGAACATCCGGTACCGGACGTCGACGGTCGGGGTCGCCTCGCGCCATTCGTCGAACAACCCGATCCACTCGGCGGCGAACGGAGGCGAGGCGCCCAGTGTCTCGTCGATCAGTGCCGCCGTCGTCCCGTACCTGAGGTTGCCCGAGATCTGCCTGAACCCCGCGCCGGGGAAGATCACCTCCAGGGCGCGGCAGATGTGCCTCAGGCAGGAGTCGTAATGGATCCGGCTCCTGTCCCACAGGTCGTCCCGCCACCGCTTCCCGTCCGCGGTCCTGAACACCCCGATCCAGTCTTTCAGGTTCTCGGGGCCGACGTCCGCAAGGGTCTTGGCACCCCGGGTCGATACGCAGAGGCTCGCCAGCAGCGACCTCACGCGAGCCTCGAACGGGGGGATCGCATCGGGCGTCAACCCGCGGTTCGAGATGAGGCCGGCCGCATACAATTCCTCGACCGCCGCCGGGCCGAGTTCGGATTCCCTCAGGATCTGCTCGACCGTGTCCTTGGTGGGCGCGCCGTACCTGAGGGTGAAACGGAGCGGCGACAGGAGGCATCGACCGTCGCGCACGGCTTGCAGGATCTTGCCCGTGGACCGTTCGTGGGACAGGATCTCCGTCCCGTACCTGTCGGGAGACCTCGAGTATTTTCTGCGGGTGGATGGGTCGACCTTCGCGACATGCGCGATGTGGCTCGACAGGATTTCCCTTTCCCCGTCCGGGACCGAGAAGAAATCGTCGGGGAGGTAGTTCGTCTTCAGGTTCGCCATGGTCGCGGATCGCCTCTCGGGGATGGGGCAGGCCGGAGGGCGCCGGATCACTTCCGGTACAGGCCCGTCGGGTCGAAGGTCGCGTCGATGACGTCGCCCAGGGTCGGGAAGGCCGGCCCAACCAGCCCCGTGCCCCCGGCGGCGAGCCGTTCCTCGGCAGCCTCGAGCAGCGCGTGCATCTCGCCGGGTTCGGCCATCGTGTAGACGCGGGAGCTCCGGATGCTGCGGTGGTGCATGAGCCTCTTGATCGTGGCCTCGTCGAATCCGGCCTCGTGCAGCGTGCGGCCATACCGGTGGCGGAGCGAGTGGATCGAGGTTCCCGCATCCTTCTCGACCTTGAGGTCCTCGCCGATCCGGCGGCCCAGCCGCCGGATCGCGGACTCCCACGAGGACCGCGCCGCCGCCGCGGTGTAGGGCTGGCCGACCTCCATGCGCCCGTCGACCATCGTCGGCGACGTGCACACCAGGAGGTATGGGTGGTCCCCGAAGCCGAGCGCCTTGCGCTGGAGCATCGCCTCGGGGCGCACCACCATGACGTAGTGGTACAGCGCCGACGCCAGGTATTCCCGGAAGCCCGGGTAGGGAGCCCAGTAGATCTCCGCGCTGTATCGGTCCTCCATCAGCGGCGATTTCCAACCTGCGGCGAACCTCGACATGCCCGACCGGCGGACGGCAAGCCCGTACCGTTCCAGCAGGATCTGCTCGCGCGTCTGGGGGCCGTTCCCCATGTCCTGGACGAAGAACGACGGATGGCGGAGGAAACCCTTCACCTGGCCGCCGCCCACCAGCGTGACGTCGCCGATCCACATCTGGCGCGACTCGCTCTCCCGTATCCCCCCGCCGCCCAGGATCAACCGCTGGAGGGCTCCCGTCGGGTCCACGTCGGACCTCGCGGTGACGACTTGTTCGGGCGAACCCTCGGTCAGAAAGTTCACCAAGTGCGGCAACGCGAACCGTTTCGTGGAGCCTCGAAAGGCGCCATGGGGGTCGCTGCCGACGATCCCCCGGCCCATCGCCACGGCCTTCCGCGGCACGGAAGGCCTCAAATGGGCCATCATCCCGAATGCCCTGGCATGGGCGTTGCGCAGGCGATCGTCTCCCATCGGCAAGCCGAGTTCGCTCGGCATGTCCCGATGGGGCTCCGTCACTTCGGCAACGTACTTGAGGAAGGTGCCGAACCCGTTGATCAGGTTGCGCGCCGCCCCCTGCGAGGTCGGCTGCCACCCCAGGGCCGCCGTACCCGTCTGCGGGCCCGTACCGTCCACCGTCCCCGTCCTGAGGTGTACGCAGAACTCCCGGAAGATGCGCCGCACGTCGGTCCTGCGCAGCGAGCTTGCGATCTCGGCGAGCCGGGGCCAGCGATGGTCGACGTACTCGATGAAGAGGCGCACCGCCCTCGCGATGTGCCGCTTCGACGTGATCGACGAGAGCGGTTCCTCGCGAAACAGCCGGAGCAACGGCTCGAAGGGCGCGAAGTCGATGCCGCCCTCCTCGTTTGGTTCCCCGATGTGGAGCACGGGGATCCGGTAGCCCGGGATGTCGCGGACATCCTGCATGAGGATGAGGAAGTGGCGACCGCGGGGCGCCACGGCGGTGTCGCCGTTCCATTCGGCGTCGGTCAGGGTGGGGCCTCGCGGAGGTCCTGGAAGCTGGAAGGCGAAGGTCATGTTCCCTCACGTAAGGTTTTCCACCAGGTACCAGGCTGGGCGTCGATTTCAAGAGGCAAGGGTCATGTTTCCGCCGGCGACGTGGGCGGCGCGAGGCGGCAGCTCGCTTTCCCTCGGGGGTTGCACCCGATCGGTAGTGCCCAGCGCCCGGCCGCGTTCGCCCTCATGACATCGGGGAGGCGTCGATGTACCGTGGCCGAGCTTTTGGGTGCGAGGGAACGTGTTGGACAAATCCGGTGA
The DNA here is from genome assembly GCF_029813115.1 of Aureimonas sp. SK2. Taxonomy (GTDB): domain Bacteria; phylum Pseudomonadota; class Alphaproteobacteria; order Rhizobiales; family Rhizobiaceae; genus Aureimonas. The sequence goes on along the minus strand of NZ_JAPZDS010000004.1, from coordinate 290,117 downwards.
AGGGGCGTTGCCCGAAGGTCGCGATTGGCGCGACGCGGCCCTGCAAGGTGTCCAGGCGGAGATCGACGCGTGCCTCGACGACTTGGCGAGGCTTCAGGCCCACCTTGCCGTCCTGAGGGAATTCCAGGGCTCGCTCATGCGGGTTGTCGAGGTGCCCAAGCGAGGTGCTTCGGGCTTGCCGGGCGATCGCCAGGCCGGCGGGGAGACTGCGGCCGATGCCGACCCGACGCGGCCCGCCACGACATCCGCGCTGATTCGCGAGGGTGCGCGCAGGGTGCTGGAGGAAACGGGGCGACCGATGAACCGAGCCGAGTTGCTCGAGGCCCTGCGCGGAAGGGGAGTCGAGGTCAAGGCGACCGACCCTGCCCGCGCGGTGGGGAGGGTCCTGTGGCGCTCCGAGGAGTTCGTCCACCTGGACGGCGGGTACTGGCTTGCCGCGGTGCCCGTTCCCGACGACGGGGTCGGTGCGTGACCGGGCTGCCGGGACGTGTTCCCACGGGTCCCGGGACTTGGCGCCTTCCGGTCTCCGACGGCCAGGCGTCCGTCGCCGGCACGGAGGCGACACCGCGGACCCGGTAGCCGGCGACGACCTGGCCGCGGCTCGCGCTAGAGCATGCGGGCCGCCATCCAGAGGGCCATCCCTACCATCATGAGGTTCTCGGTCAGGCTCACGAAGCCGAGCGGCACGTTGGAATCCCCGCCGACGCACGCGCACTTCAGCTCGCGCTTGTCGATGTAGACCGCCTTGAACACCGAGACGGCGCCGACCGTGCCGATGAACAGGGCGACGGGGACGGAAAGCCACATTGCGGCGCCCGCGAGCATCAGCACGCCCGCCAGCGCCTCGCCGAAGGGGTAGAGGTAGGCGTAGCGGACCCAGCGCTGGGCCAGGAGGTCGTAGCTGAGGAACATCGTGGCGAAGCCCTCGACGTCCCGCAGCTTCTGCACCGCCAAGAGGCACATCGCGATCGAGATGAACCACTCGACCGTCCGTGCGGTCAGGAAGGTGCCCGAGACGACCCAGGTCACGGCGGCCGCCATCAAGGCGGCCATGGCGAAGATGGCGACGACGGGCTTGTACGTGACCGCCTTCGGGTCCGTGACGGACTTGCCGAGGAAGCGCCGGAGGTCGTCGTACCCGCCGACGCGCTTCCCGTCGACGAACGTCTGTGGCGTCGTCGAAACCCCATGCTCTGCCTTGAACGCGTCGGTCTCCTCGCGGGTCCTCAGCCAGCGGTCGTCGACCTCGAAGCCCTCGCGTTTCAAGAGGTCGACGGCGCGCAGGCCCCAGGGGCAGATGTGCTTGGGCATGACCATTCGGTAGATGGTCGCCCGCTTGGCCTTCACCGCGCTCGAGGGGGCCATGCCCCCGCCTGCGATCGTCGTGGACATGTCCGTTTCCTTTCCCCGGTCAGTTGCCTGCCGCGATGGCGGCCTCTGGCACGCGCGGCGGCAGGTCCGGAGCGCCGTCGGCGGGCGGGTTGGCTTCTAGGTCGGCGATGAGGCGCTCCATCTCCCCGATCTCGCGGACCTGCGCCTCCACGATGCCGTCGGCGAGCTCGCGGACCCGCGGGTCGCGGATGTGCGCCCGCTCGCTCGTCATGATCGCGATGGAGTGGTGGGGGATCATCGCCTTCATGTAGGCGACGTCGTGTACGGTCTCCTGGCTGCGCACGAGCCAGAGAGCCCCGGCGAATACGACGACTGCCGCCGCGACGATGGCTGCGTTGGCGCCCTTCCTGGGGTACATCCTCCACATGAAGCCGATCATGATCAGCGCCATGGCGGCGCCCATCACCACGGCCATCCACGTCCGCGTCTGGCTGTAGAAGACGTGGTCGAGCGCGTAGGTGTTCAGGTACATCAAGCCGAACATCACGACCGTCGAGGTCGCGATCATCGCGGCGAAGCGTCCGTAGCCCATGGGTCCTGCTCCCGTTCGTCGGGGTGTCGGGATGCCCCGGAGGCGGCCGCCCCCGGGGCACGGGTCCGTCGCTTACTTGGCGAGCGCCTCGACGCGGGCCGTCATCTCCTCGATCTCCTTCCGCTGCGCGTCGATGATCATCTGCGCCATCTCCTTGGACTTCTCGTCCTTGCCGAGCTTGAGCTCGACCTCGGACATGGCGATGGCGCCCTGGTGATGGGCGATCATCCCGCAGTTGAAGGCGAGGTCCGGGTCCTTGATCATCGCGGCCTTCATCATGGGGCCGTGCATCTTCATCATCGCGTCCATGTTGCCCTTCTGGACGTCGTTCATCTGACCGCCGGACATCGCGTTCTGCATGCCGCCCATCATGGACGACATGTCCATGGACCCGGCGGCGGCCTCGCAGGCAGCCGGGAGGGTCACCTGCTCGGAGGACATCGCCTTGCCGTGCTGGTCCTGCGCCGAGGCGTGGGAGACGGCGGCGGCGAGGAGGGCGGCGGACAGGATCGTGATCTTGCGCATGGTCTCATTCCTTGTGGATAGGTCCCTCGGGACCGTTCGTTGATTTTGGTGGTGACGCGGCGGGAAGCCGCGGAATGCGCGTCCGACGGCGTCAGGCCGCCATCTTGCGGCAGCTTTCGGCGCACTTGCGGCAAGCCTCGACGCACTCCTGCATGCCGCCGACGCGCTCGCAGTCGGCAGCGCAGGCCTCGCAGATCTCCGCGCAGGCGCGGCAGGTCAGCTTGTGGTGCTCGGAGCCGATGAGCATGAGGTGCGCGGACGTGCGGCACGCCTCGGCGCAGGCGGACATCAGGGTGAAGTGGCCCTTCTCGACGTGCTTCCCGCCCATCTCGAGGCAGTGGTTCATCGCCATGGATAGGCAGGTCTGGTAGCAGCGTAGGCATTCGTCGATGCAGGACTGCATCTCGGGGGACATGTGGTTCATGTCGCCTTCTCCTTGTGGAACAGGGATGACGCGACGACGGGTCGTTAGCCCTCGTCCGTCGCAGGTTGTGTTCGGATGGGTAGTGGCAGGCGGGCGCGCCGATGCAGGCGGCTTCTGCCCCGACCGTGCCGCCGGCCTCAGGCCGGCGGGTAGCGTCAGGCCAACTTGGGCGGACGCTTCAGGCCCGGCGGAAGGATGCCCTCCTCCTCCACGTGGAGGACCGGGTCGGGCTTCGCCGGGTGGGCGTCGCGCGATACGCCCGACGGTGCTGGGAACGGCAGGATGCTGGTGCAGGACTTCCCGCAGCAGGACATGGTAGACATGCCGCCGTCCGTCTTGTGCGCCTCGCCATGGGCGTGCGCGGACTGGGTCGAGGGGGAATGGGCAACCAGGTGATCGTGGACGCTCATGCCGGCCATCGCCGTCCCATGCCCGGCAAACGCGGCGACCGCGACCAGGGACAGGATGACGACGAGACTACGCAGGCATGCGGCGAGCATGGGGATTTCCGGTTGCCGATCCGTCGAGAACCGACGGCTGGCTACGGAGTTCCATCCACCAGGTCCGTAGACGGAAAGTCTATGGGTCCCCTTGCGATACCCCTGCCTCCTGGCAGGGTTGCCGTGGCTTTCACTCCCTCCCGGCCCGGTAGAAGACCTTCGGGCTCGCCGACGCGTCTCCGAACGAAAGGACGTCGAACTCGGCCTTCGGGTCGTCTCCCATGCCGGGCGATCCCATGGGCATGCCCGGTGCCGCGATCCCCGCAACCCTGGGCTTCTCCGAAAGGAGCCTGTCGACGGCCTCCATCGGCACGTGGCCCTCCACGACGTAACCGCCGACCTTCGCCGTGTGGCAGGACTCGACGGGTTCGGAGACGCCGAGAAGGCGCTTCAGCCCCGCCATGTCGTCGCGGTCCTCGACCGTCACCTGGAACCCGTGCTTGCGGGCGATCTCGACCCACGCCCCGCAGCAGCCGCAGTCGGGCGACTTGTAGACGTGCATGTGGTTCGGGGCGTGTTCGGCGACCGCGGGGGCGGCCAGCGTGAGAAGGGCGATGGCGGCGAGGAGCGGCTTCGTCGGCAGCATGTCGGAACTCCGTGGGATGTCCGGTACACCCTGCCCGCGGTGGGGTCCGCTTCGCAAGCCCGCCGGGGGCAGGTCGGCCGACGCCCCGTTCACTTGTCCGTTCGCCCCAGCGCGAACCGAGCCGCGGGTCACGGGACGGGCGCATGCGAAGCTTCACCTCGCGCCCATTGACCTTCCCATGATGGGAAGCCCCATCTTGCGGCAAGTCACTGATTTCGGGAACGAAGCCGATGAACCAGATCCTTCCGTCGGCGAGGGTCGAGGGCGCCGCCAGGGTCCTCCGCCTCGACATCGAGGGCATGAGCTGCGCCTCGTGCGTCGGCCGCGTCGAGCGCGCCATCGCGGCGGTGCCCGGCGTCTCCTCCGCATCCGTGAACCTCGCCGCCGAGCGCGCCGACGTGGCCTTCGCGGGTCCCGTCGACGGCGCCGCGGTCCGGCAAGCCGTCGAGGAGGCGGGCTACGGGGTCCGGCAGGAGACGCGCGAACTCGGCATCGAGGGGATGACCTGCGCCTCATGCGTGGGGCGGGTCGAGCGGGCGATCGCCGCCGTCCCCGGCGTGTCGTCGGTCGCCGTGAACCTCGCGACGGAGCGCGCCAGCGTCCGCGTCTTCCCTTCCGTCGACATGCGGTCGGTCGAGGCCGCCGTGCGCGATGCCGGATACGAGCCGCGCGCCCTCACGCTGCCCGGTGCTGCGGACGCCGAGGATCCGCGCCGGGCCGCCAAGGAGGCGGAGTACGCGCGCCTGCTGCGCGACCTCCTCGCCGCCGCAGTCCTCACCGCGCCGCTCTTCGTGCTCGAGATGGGCTCGCACCTCGTCCCCGCCTTCCACGACGTCGTCATGGACCGGATCGGGATGTGGGAGAGCCGCGTCCTCCAGTTCGTCCTCGCCTCGCTCGTGTTGTTCGGTCCCGGCTCCCGCTTCCTGCGCAAGGGGCTGCCGGCGCTGGCGCGCCTTGCCCCGGACATGAACTCGCTCGTTGCCGTCGGCACTCTCGCGGCCTGGGGCTACTCCGTGGTCGCCACCTTGTTGCCTGGCGCGCTGCCCGCCGGCACGGCGAACGTCTACTTCGAGGCTGCCGCCGTCATCGTCACGCTGATCCTTCTCGGCCGCCTCCTCGAGGCGCGGGCCAAGGGCCGGACGGGCGAGGCCATCAAGCGCCTCGTCGGCCTGCGCGCCAAGACGGCGAGGGTCGCCCGCGGCGGGAACTTCGCCGAGGTGCCGCTCGAAGAGGTTGCGGTGGGCGACACCGTCGAGGTGCGCCCCGGGGAGCGGATCCCGGTCGACGGGACGGTCCTCTCCGGCTCGTCCTTCGTCGACGAGTCCATGATCACGGGCGAGCCCGTTCCCGTCGCCAAGGAGGGCGGCGCGACCGTCGTCGGGGGCACGATCAACAAGAACGGCAGCTTCACCTACAGCGCCGACCGCGTCGGCGGGGACACGGTGCTGGCGCAGATCATCCGCATGGTCGAGGAGGCGCAGGGCGGCAAGCTGCCGATCCAGGCGCTCGTCGACCGCGTGACGCGCTGGTTCGTCCCCGCGGTGATGGCCGCCGCCGCGCTGACGTTCCTCGTCTGGATCGTGTTCGGACCCGACCCGGCGCTCGGCTTCGCCCTCGCCAACGCCGTCGCCGTCCTCATCATCGCCTGTCCCTGCGCCATGGGTCTCGCGACCCCGACCTCGGTCATGGTGGGAACGGGGCGCGCCGCGGAGCTTGGCGTCCTCTTCCGGCGCGGCGAGGCGTTGCAGTCCCTGCGGGACGTCGACGTGGTGGCCCTGGACAAGACGGGGACGCTGACGGAAGGGCGGCCCGAACTGACGGACCTCGTGCTCGCGGAAGGTTTCGACCGCCGCGACGTGCTGGGTCTCGTCGCCTCCGTCGAGGCGAAGTCCGAGCATCCGATCGCCGCCGCCATCGTCGCGGCGGCGAAGGCGGAGAGCCTGCCCGTCTCGCCCGTCGACCGCTTCGAGGCGCTCCCCGGGTTCGGCGTCGAGGCCATCGTCGGCGGGCGCGCCGTCGCCGTCGGGGCGGACCGCCTCATGGCGCGCCTAGGCCTCGACCCGTCCGTCTTCGCCCTGGAGGCGGAGCGGTTGGCCGTCGAGGGCAAGTCGCCCCTCTACGCCGCCGTCGACGGACGCCTCGCGGCGCTGGTCGTCGTCTCGGATCCCGTGAAGGCGACGAGCGCAGCCGCGATCGGGGCCCTCCATGACCTGGGCTTGCGCGTCGCGATGGTGACGGGCGACAACGAGCGGACCGCAAAGGCCGTCGCCGCCCGTCTCGGCATCGACAAGGTGTTCGCCGAGGTCCTGCCGGATGGCAAGGTCGCGGCCGTCCGGAGCCTCGGCCTGTCGGGCAAGGTCGCCTTCGTCGGCGACGGCATCAACGATGCCCCGGCGCTGGCCGCGGCGGACGTCGGCCTCGCGGTCGGCACGGGCACCGACGTCGCGATCGAGAGTGCGGACGTGGTCCTGATGTCCGGCGACCTAAACGCCGTCGTCACGGCCGTCGCCGTGTCGAGGGCGACGATCCGGAACATCCGGCAGAACCTGTTCTGGGCCTTCGCCTACAACGTCGTCCTCGTCCCCGTCGCGGCCGGCGCTCTCTACCCGTTCGGCGGCACGCTGCTGTCGCCGGCCCTTGCCGCGGGCGCCATGGCGCTGTCCAGCGTCTTCGTGCTCGGCAACGCGTTGCGCCTGCGGCGGTTCTCCTCCCCGGCTGCGGGGCCGGGCCGACCGTCCACCCTTCAACCCGCGAGGTGACCCATGAACATCGGTGAAGCCGCCAAGGCCTCGGGCGTCAGCGCCAAGATGATCCGCCACTACGAGGCGGCCGGGCTCATCCCGGCGGCCGAACGCGCCGAGTCCGGTTACCGCGTGTACTCCGCGGCCGACGTGTCGACGCTGCGCTTCATCCGCCGGGCGCGCGACCTGAACTTCTCGATGGAGAGGATCGGGCACCTGCTGGCCCTGTGGCGCGACCGCGGGCGGGCGAGCGCCGACGTGAAGCGCATCGCCTTGGAGCAGGTCGAAATGCTCGAGGCCCGCATGCGCGAGCTGGAGGAGATGGCGGGCACGCTCCGCCACCTCGCCCGCAACTGCCACGGCGACGGCCGGCCGGACTGTCCGATCATCGGCAGCCTCGCGGACGGGGCGGCTGCGGAACCCGTTCCCCCGCCTCGCCGCCGCCCCACGAGGGCACTGACAAAGGTCGGGGGCATCCGGTGAACCGGGCCCTTGACCTTCCAACGATGGAAAGCCCCATCTTCGCCCGAAAGGAGACCGCCATGCTGAAGCTGAACGTCCGGGACATGACTTGCGGGCATTGCGCCACATCCGTCACGAAGGCGGTCAAGGCGGTCGATCCCTCCGCCGACGTGCGCGTCGACCTGGGCGCCAAACTCGTGACGGTGGAGACGACGGTCGCGCCGGACGCGATCAGGTCGGCCATCGGCGAAGCCGGATACGCCAGCGAATTGGCCGCCTGACGGCAGAGGATTCGTTTCTCCAAGTCGCGGGGTCCTCAAGAGATCCCGGTCGCTGAAGCGAGGCTGGAGACCGCGTTCGTCCCGAGTGGACGCCACCCCGAAACCACGATATGGATCGAGCATGCTGAACGGGATCGACACGACGGGAGTGACGAGGAGGCTGCTTGCTGCGGTCCTTCTCTGCCTGTCGGTCGTCCTGTCGCAGATGGCCCACGCGAGCATGCCCTCCATCCCGGCGCACGACACCCGGACGTCGCAGGGCGTCGTCGTCGATGCGTCGGCAACCGTGGAACACGCGGCGGCCGGCCACTCGCACGGCGACCGCAAGGACGACTCGTCCAAGGCTGGCGACCACGCCGGACCGTCCGACCTGAAGTGCGCCAGCCACTGCCCGTCCGTGTTCGTGCCGGTGGGTGCCGACGTCGGTCACGCGGCCGTCGTCCGGTCGGCGACCGCCCGGTCCTTCCATGCGGCCTTCGCGGGCCGCCACGTCGACACGGCCGACAGACCTCCCAGAACCTGACCTGACGGGCACCGCATGGCGGTGCCCGGCTTCCGCGCGTCCATTCGCCCGAATGGTGCACGGAGGCGTCGTGCTGCGTCCCCCGCCCTTGCGGCACCACGGACGCATGTTTCGGCTCGCGCATGACCCGCGTCCCGTGGCGACAGGCCACGGCCGGACGGTCATGCCGACGATAGGTCACCTCCATGTTCCGCTTCGCATTCTTGTGCGCGGCAGCCCTGCTGACGGCAGGCTGCACCGCCACGGGCCCCCTCGGCTTGTCCGATCTCGGTGCGTCCACCCCCCATGCCGACGCTTCCGTCGGCGCCGCTCCGGTCCGCTACGGCTCCGTCGTCGGCTCCTACACCCACCGCATGCCGAGGGAGCCGGGCAACTGGCGCGGGACGGGCGTCGAGATGGCCCCGGTGGGACCGGAGGCTTCCCAGTGAGCCCGATCGTCCTCAAGGCCTCCGTCATCCTCGCTCCCCTGTTCCTCGGCGGGTGCCTGGCTTCGGGCGACGCGTTCCTGCGGCAGGACGGGTTCGAGACGGTCGCCCTGCGCTCGGGCCAGGCGACCGGCAAGGAAACGGCCTGGGTCCAGGACCGCCAGCAGGCCGCCGCCGTCGACGCCAAGGTGCGCTCGCTGCTGGCCACCAAGACCGTCGGGGCCGACGCGGCCGTGCAGGTCGCGCTCCTGAACAACAAGGGCCTCCAAGCCTCTTACGCCGACATCGGCGTGGCGGTCGCCGACCTCTGGCAGGAGACGCTGCCGCCGGCGAACATCCGGTTGGGCCTCAGCTACGGGACCGTCGACTTCACGAGGACCGTGGAGGGCCTCGTCGTCTCGAACATCATGGCGCTGATCACCCGCGAGAGGCGCCTCGACGTCGCGACGCGGCAGGTCCACGCCGTCCAGCTCGAGGCCGTCCTGCGCACGCTCGAGGTCGCCTCGCAGACCCGCAGGGCTTGGATCGAGGCGGTCGCCGCCTGGGAGAACGTCGCGCTCCTGAACCGGGCCAAGGTCGCGGCCGACGCGGCTGCCGAACTCGCTGCCGGCCTCGGCGGCACGGGCGCGATGACCAAGGCCGACCAGGCACGCGAGCAGGTGTTCTACGCGGAACTCGCCGGACGCACGGCGTCCGCGCGCCTCGAGGCCCGCCTCGCCAAGGAGCGCCTCGTCCGCGTCATGGGCCTCTACGGGCGGGACATCGGGTTCGAGGTGCCGAACGCGCTGCCGCGGCTGCCAAGGGCGGCTGCCAAGCGCGATGGCATCGAGGTCGAGGCACTGCGCAACCGCGTCGACATCCAGTTGGCGAAGCTGCGCCTCGAGGCGCTCGCGAAGTCCTACGGGCTGACTCAGGCGACGAGGTTCGTGTCCGATCTCGAGCTCGGCGCCGGCATCGAGGCCGAGGAGGAGGTGGAGGAGTCGGAGGACGGTCACAAGGAGCGCAAGACGACCTTCGCCCCCGCCGTCGAGGCCGGGATCACGATCCCGATCTTCGACAGCGGGCAGGCGCGCCTGCGCAAGGCCGAGTTCGAGTACCTGCGCGCCGCCAACCTACTGGCCGAGCGCGGCGTCAACGTCCGCTCCGAGGCACGGTCCGCGTACCAGGCCTACCGCTCGGGCTTCGACATCGCCCGGCACTACCAGAACAGCGTGCTGCCCCTGCGCACGACGCTCGAGAAGGAGGCGGTGCTCACCTACAACGGGATGATCACCTCCACCTTCGAGCTCATCACCGACACGCGCGAGCGCATCGAGGCGAACGTCGCCGCGGTCGAGGCCAGGAAGAACTTCTGGCTTGCCGACGAGGGGCTCACGAGCGCCGTCCACGGCGGCGGCGAAACGGACGGCGGCGAAGCAGCAGAGGTCGAGACGGCCGCGGCCGGCGACGACGACTGATCGGAGGGATTGAGATGGTTTCGAGACGACAGTTCATCGGCGCCGGGGCGGCGCTCGTGGGGGCCGCGACCTGGTCGCGCACCTCGGCGATGGGACTTCCGGAGGCCCCGGTCATGGACAGCGCGGCGACGCAGGTCCCGCCCATCCCCTCGGAGGGACCGCACTACAATCCGGTCGTGACCCTGAACGGCTGGTCGCTGCCCTTCCGCATGAACAACGGCGTGAAGGAGTTCCACCTCGTGGCGGAACCCGTCGAGCGCGAGATGGGCGAGGGCATGACCGCCTACCTCTGGGGCTACAACGGCCAGTCGCCGGGTCCGACGATCGAGTGCGTGGAGGGCGACCGCGTCCGGATCTTCGTGTCCAACAAGCTGCCCGAGCACACCAGCGTCCACTGGCACGGCATGATCCTGCCCTGCGGCATGGACGGCGTCGCGGGGCTGACCCAGCCCCCGATCCCTTCCGGCAAGACCTTCGTCTACGAGTTCGAGGCGAAGAAAAGCGGGACGTTCATGTACCACCCTCACGCCGACGAGATGGTCCAGATGGCCATGGGCATGATGGGCTTCTTCGTGATCCACCCGAAGGATCCGACCTTCATGCCCGTCGACCGGGACTTCGTGTTCCTGCTGTCGGCCTACGACATCGACCCCGGCACCTACATCCCGCGGGTCATGGAGATGACCGACTTCAACCTGTGGGCCATCAACAGCCGGGTCTTTCCCGACGTCGCGCCGCTGGTGGTGCGCAAGGACGACCGCGTGCGGGTGCGCGTCGGCAACCTCACCATGACGAACCACCCGATCCACATGCACGGCTACGACTTCGAGGTGACGTGCACGGACGGGGGCTGGGTGCGGCCAGAGGCGCGATGGCCCGAGGTGACGATCGACATCCCCGTCGGGGCGATGCGCGCCTACGAGTTCGACGCGGTCCACGAGGGCGACTGGGCGCTCCACTGCCACAAGTCGCACCACACGATGAACGCCATGGGGCACGAGATCCCGACCTTCATCGGCGTCGACAAGACCAAGGTCGCCCGGAAGATCCGCCAGGTGCAGCCCGACTACATGCCGATGGGCACGAAGGGCATGGCGGACATGGCCGAGATGTCGATGCCGCTGCCCGACAACACCATCCCGATGATGACGGGATGGGGCCAGTTCGGGTCGCTCGAGATGGGCGGCATGTTCACGGTCGTGAAGGTGCGCGAGGGCATCGAGAAGGGATCCTACGAGGATCCCGGCGACTACGCGCACCCGCCCGGCACCGTCGCCTACGAGTGGACGGGATCGCTTCCCGACGCCCCGTCCGCCCCCGCCGGCAGCCAGGAGGGCAGCGCCCTCCGCCCCGGGGGCAAGACCGCCGCAGCCGCCCCGGCGGACCATTCCGGCCACTGACCGCGGCCGCGAAACCTCCAACCCCACCAAAGGAACGAACACCATGAAGTTCTCGCACATGGCCTTCGCGGCGGCCGCGGCCGCTCTCGTCGGCTTCGCGTCCGCGCCGGCGTCGGCCTCGGGCAACCATGCCGGCGGGCACGACGAGCTCGCCGTCGGCAAGGCCGCCGAGAAAGGCGCCAGCGCGCGCGTCCTGAAAGTCGTCATGAAGGAGACGCCGGACGGCAAGATGCTGTTCCAGCCCGCCAAGATCCAGGTCCGGCAGGGCGAGACGGTGCGCCTCCAGTTCACGAACTCGGGCCAGAGCGCCCACGAGTTCGTCATGGACGATCCCGCCAAGAACGCCGAGCACAAGGCCCTGATGCAGAAGTTCCCGGAGATGGAGCACGACGATCCGAACGCGATCCGCCTAGAGCCGGGCGCCAGGGGCGAGATCGTCTGGACCTTCTCCAAGGCCGGCAACTTCGAGTTCGCCTGCCTGATCCCCGGCCACTACGAGGCCGGGATGCATGGCCCCCTCGTGGTCATGAAGTGAACCGCCCGAACCAACGGAAAGACAGGAGACAGACGATGAAGACACACGCCAAGCTCGCCCTCGCCGCCCTCCTCGCGTGCGCGACCGCCGTCCCGGCCTTCGCTGCCGAGTACGCGAAGGGCGAGGTCACCAAGGTCGACGAGAAGGCCAAGAAGGTCACGATCAAGCACGGGGAGCTGAAGGACCTTGAGATGCCCGCGATGACGATGGTCTTCGCGGTTCCCGACGAGGCCACCCTGAAGAAGCTGTCCGTTGGGAAATCGGTCGAGTTCGTGGCCGAGAAGGTCCGCGGCAAGCTGACCGTGACCGACGTCAAGTAGCGTCGGCCCACGCCCCGGGACCATGAAGGCCGGGGGCGCCGCGCGCCGCGCGGACGCTCCCGGCACCCGATCGCGGATGCCCGAGGAAAGGAGGCGCCCATGAGTCTGTTCGGCATCGTGCTCGCCTGCCTGCTCGCCATCGCGACGGCGGCGGGCGGACTCCTCGAACGGGGACACGCCCCCGCCGCCGAGGCCCGGCCGCGCGACGGGCTTGCCCAGTCGGTCGCGGGCAGCCCCGATCCCGGCGCGCCGCCGGGAGGCGAGCCGTCCGCGCACTGCGGCATCGCTTGCCCGAGCATCGTTCCGAAGCTCCCCGAGACGTCCGAGCCGATCGAATGGCACGCCTCGCCCCTCGTCGCGGCTGCGACGCCGATCCCCGAGGGGTACGTCCAGCCCGTGCCGCGGCGCCCCCCGCGGGCCTGAACGGCGCGACGCGGTCCGCCGCCGTCCAACCAGATCCGTTCAGCCGGAACACCCCCGAGCCGCCCGGCCGGGGACCGGGAACGCATGCCCGAAAACCTCCCCACCACCAACACGCCGGCGGCCACGTGCCCGGCATCGAAGGAACATGACATGAAGACCCTCATCCTCACCGCCGCCCTCTCGCTCTCCCTCGCCACCACCGCCGCCTCGGCCCAGTCGCTGGTCCCCGGGTCCGACACCTTCCTCGGGCAGGCCGAGGCGCAGGCCCTGCACGACACGGCCACCGACGCCCACGCGGGCGCCACGCAGACGGCGACGAACATGACGCACTCGGCGTCCTCGTACGGCTTCCCGGCGGCCTCGTCCGTCAGCGGCACGGTCGGTCTGGTGCCGGGTTCGCGAATGGAAACGAAGGCCTCCGACACCCAGGCCGGGCTGTCGGTCCTCCAGGGCACGAGCCACGGCGAGATGGCGGGGACGCCCCTCGGCAAGCGCTCGCTGGTGCCGGGTTCGGGCTACGGCAACCGCTGATCCGGAGCGGCCGGGCCGGCATCGCCGGCCCGGTCCCCTCGCGCAGGGCGACAGACGAACCCTCCGAGCGTCCGGCGCCCACCTTGCCATCGAGGAACGGGGGAATGCTTCCCCCGGCGTTCGGCATTCCCCCTTCGGCGGCATGCGACACGACGAGACGGCTACGCGACGGGGATCGAACCGAAGGTGACGGCCGACACTTGAGACGGGGTGCCAACCAGTCGGACGCCGGGTCCCTTGGAAGACAGAACCTGTGACTGCCTGATCGTCGGAGCCGGCCCCGCCGGGTTGACGGCTGCCGTCTACCTCGCGCGCTTCCGGCGCGCCGTCGTCGTCGCCGACACCGGGACGAGCAGGGCGTCCCGGATCCCGGTGAGCCACAACGTCCCCGGCTTCGCGGACGGCATCTCCGGGCCCGACATCCTCCGGAGGCACGTCGAGCAGGCCGCCGCCTTCGACATCGTTCCCAGGACCGCCGACGTGCGGGCCCTCGTCGCGGAAGGCGGGGCCTTCACGTGCCCGTTGGCGGGCCGGAACGGGGAACGGGCCACCGTGCGGGCCACAACGGTCCTCCTCGCCACGGGCATCCAGGACAACGAGCCGGAAATGCCGGAACTCGCAGGGGCGATCTCGCAAGGATCGGTCCGGCTCTGCCCGGTCTGCGACGCGTACGAGGCGATCGACGCGGACATCGCCGTCCTGGGCGACGGGCCGGGCGCCGCCGCGGAGGCGGTCTTCCTGCGGACCTACAGCGAGCGGGTCACCCTCCTCCTGACCGGCGGCGCGCGGTGCCTGTCGCCGGGCGATCGCGCGAGCCTGCGGAACCACGGCATCCGGATCGTCGAGGAGGGGATCGCGGCGCTCGCGCGCGACGACGCCGGACGGATGGCCGTGCTCACTGCGGGCGGTCCCGGGCTGGCGTTCGACACGCTCTACGCGGCGCTCGGTTCGCGGGCACGCTCCGGTCTCGCGGCGGGGCTCGGCGCCGAACTGGAGCCCGCATGCGGGGCGGTCGTCGTCGACGGGCACCAGAGAACGAGCGTGCCGGGCCTGTGGGCGGCCGGAGACGTGGCGAGCAGCCTGAACCAGGTCTCGGTTGCCTGGGGACAGGCCGCCATCGCGGCCACCGACATCCACAACCACCTGCGCGACACCTGAGGGATCTACGCGCCGTCCTCCGGGGTTTCTCGGCGGAGCGGCCATTCGCATGCGCCAGCGACCGGATCCTTGAACCGATCACCGGATGCCGTCCCGCTGCACCCCGGGTTCCCATGCGACGCTTTCCCCCCAGCCGGCCTGTCGGCGGCCGGGCACGCATCGGCAGGGGGACGGCCCCCTTCGCCCTCGAGGCAAGCCGACCCCCCGCAAAGGGGCCGCGCCGGGCCGGCGAGGAGGCGGACCCCTTCCGGCTCGGCGGCGGCGCGGGGCCGCCCTTCGGCAGCCGCCCGTTCGCCGCCCGCCCACCGGTCCCCGACCCGCTCGAGACCCCCGCCACGGCCGAGCCGGCCCACGCGGCGGCGGGTCCGGGCCCCTTCCGGCGTCCGGCGGTCCCTGCAATCGCGGGTAGTGCCCTCGATTGTAGGATTGGGCTTGGCTTGTTAGGGATCCGGCTGTGGAGCGTCGGAGGAATCATGCTGAGCGAAGACGAGATCGGGACCCTCTCGATCGACCGGATGGTGTTCCACGTCGTGCGTCCGGACGTCCCGGATCCGCTGTTCCTGGCCGAGGCGGTGCCCCCGCAGTTCCCCGAATTCTTCGTCAAGCGCGTCGTCGACACCCTCCGCGGCGCCTCCTACGACTTCAACGAGGGATCGGGTATGCCCGCACTCGTGTCCGCGGCGCTCGCCGGGGAAGGCGCCGACGGGGAGGACGGGTTCATCGCCACGTCGAGAGGCCTCGCGAGGCGTTTCAAGGAAAAGGTGAAGGGCGACAACCGCATGGCGGCGGGCGCCCTGATGCTGCTCGCGATGAGCACGCGGGACTCGAAACTGGTCGCCCTGATCAAGTTCGACCACCATGCAGTCATCAGGTACAGCCTGGAGAACAAGGACGGGGCGGATCCGAAGCCCCTCATGGAAAGCGTGAAGGAGAACTTCTCGCAGGACCGGAAGGCCATGCAGAAGTCGGTCGTGATCCGCTTGGCGGAGCCGGGCCACGCGGACGCCGCGCGTCGCCGCCACCGTGTCGTGGTGATCGACAGGTCGTCGTCGAGGTACCGGGACGCGACCCAGCACTTCGAGAACTTCCTGGACGTGCGGCGGACGTTCGAGAGGGCCGACCTCACCCAGAAGCTCTTCGAGGCCGCGAGGGCGACCATCGACAGGCACAGGGACGCGATGCCCCTCGAGCTGGCGAAGGCACCGACCCGGCGACTGCGCGAGACATTCGAGCGGCTGGAGGGCTTCGACAGCGACACGCCGGAGGAACTCTGGGGTGCGCTGGCGGGCGGACTGGACGGGCCGGCCAAGGAGGCCGTCCTGAAGACCTTCGGTCGCGAGCTCGCGAACCGCGCCATCTCCTCGGAGTCGTTCGAGTTCGACCGGAAGCAGCTCCCGAAGCGGGAGTACAAGCGCCTCGTCGCCAAGGAGGGGTTCGCCCTTTGGTTTCGCGAGGAACACGAGAAGAATGGTATCGTGAAGGTCGAGCGCGACGAGGACGGGTCGGCCACGATCACGCTCAGGACCGCCAAGCTGGTGCAAGATGACGAGACCGACGCCCTCCCTAAGGTTACTGGCTGAGCTGCACCCGGCCGGGGACGGGGCACTCGAGGACGCCGATGGCTGGCGCTATGCCGGGACCGCCAAACCCGGCGAAACCGAGGCGCTGCGCGCGGCGCACGACTTCGCCTCCGCCAACGGCTGGTCGATCGAGGTGCGTGACGGCGAGTTCGAGCCGGTCGCCGAGCGGGACCTGTTCGCCGGCGAGGTGCCCCGCGACCTCAACATCCTGGTGACGAAGCCGGTCGGCGGGTCGGCCGCCTGGTTCCTCGCGCCGGGCGCCGCCCTCAAGGCCTGGGACGACGCCCGGGTGGGCCAATCCGACACGATTCACGTCCTGGGCGACTTCGGCCCGTTCCGCGCCGGCGCGAAGGCCGTCGTGCCCTGGGACGGGACCGTCGCGGCGGTGCATGTCCGCGAGGCTGCCGGGGAAGGGCCGGACGCCGTCGCGGACGTCAGGCGGGGCCTCGTCCGCGATCTCTCGGGAGGGCGGATGCCGGGCGACCTGTTCCGGTGGACACCGCCGGGGCCGTTGCCCGCGGACGGCTTCCCGGCGGCATTCATGCGCGCCGCCGCAGGCAGGCTGATGCTGGCGCTCGCCTCGGAGGTGGAGACGGCGGAGGATGGCTCGCTGCGCGTCGTCCTGCACGGCTTGAGGAAGCGGGCCTTCAGGGCGGCCCCGCCGGGTGACTGCCCTCCCTCCCGTCTCGAGGCCCTGCGGGAGGCTGCACAATGGCTCCTGGTGCCGTCCCGCGATGCGGAGGCGCGCCACCAGATGTTCGTCAGGCGTCTCGAGCCCTTGGTGCCGGACGGACGGGAGGATGACTGGTGGGAGGCGATCTCCCCGCACCTGGACGAGGCACTTTCGGGTGCCAGGACCGAGTACCGCACGTTCGTGACCTCGAAGTCCGCCGACCTCATGAAGACGATGACCGAGGTGCGCAAGGGCGTGGCGGAGGACGTCGACAGGATCGTCGGGCGCACGAACCGCATGTCCCAGGCGTTCGTCGGCGGGCTCGGGGTGCTGGCGGCGGGGCTCGGGGTGCGGATCGCCACCTCCGCCGCCTCGCAGGCCGGAACGCTTTCCACCTTGATCTTCTGTGCGGTCGTCCTGTTCGTGACGTGGTCCGGCCTTCGGCTGAACGAGCTGGTGTCGACGCGCTCGCTGGTGTCCGACCTCCGTCACCTGCGCCGATGGCATTCGCGCCTTCACCAGAGCCTCACCCGGGCGGAATACAGGGCCCTGGCCGTTTCCCCGGTGATCGAGGCGGTGAAGCTCTACAACGAGACGCGCCGGCGTACGCGACAGGCATTCGTCGTGGCGGCGTGGGTCTTCTGCCTTCTGGTTCTCGTCGCTCCGGTCATGGGGCCTTCACCGTGACGGCGTGGCCCACGGGCCCGAATTGACGTCGGACGAGTGCGGGACAGGAAGTTCCGGCGGTTGGGGGCGAACCGTCGGCACCCGGCACACGCCCCCGAAGCCGAACCGGGGGCCGCGCATTTCGACTGCAACCCGTGTTCGCGGGGACAGTCCCCGCAAGCCCCTTGAATACTACAAGGATGTTTGCAATATCGGAGGGATGAACGACGACTCAGCCGTTGCCGCCCTTTCCGCCCTCGCTCACGCTGACCGCCTCGCGGCCTTCCGAATGCTCGTCCGGGCCGGCCCGAACGGCATGGCGTCGGGGGAGATTGCCGAGGCCTTGTCCATTCCACCGACGCGGATGAGCTTTCACCTCGCGACGTTGGAGCGCGCCAAGCTCCTGCGCTCGTGGCGCGACGGGCGCCGCATCCTCTACGCGGCGAGCTACGACGACATGCGCCAGCTCCTCGCCTTCCTGACCGAGGACTGCTGCTCGGGGAACCCGGAGATCTGCGGGAACCTCGGCGACGCCTTCGCTCCCACCTGCGCCCCGGAGACCTGCCGATGAGTGTCCAGCCCTTCAACGTCCTGTTCCTCTGCACGGGCAACTCCGCCCGCTCGATCCTTGCCGAGAGCATTCTGCGCAAGGACGGCGCGGGCCGCTTCAACGCCTTCTCGGCCGGAAGCCGGCCGAAGGGCGAGGTGAACCCGATGGCGCTGGAGGTGCTGCGCGAGTTCGGCTACCCGACCGAAGGCATGCGTTCGAAGCCGTGGGACGAGTTCGCGACGCCCGACGCGCCCGTCATGGACTTCGTCTTCACCGTCTGCGACCAGGCGGCGGGCGAGGCGTGCCCCGTCTGGCCGGGCCAGCCGATGACCGCCCACTGGGGCATCGAGGACCCGAGCCACGAGGACCGCGGCGACATGTGGAAGCGCGCCGCCTTCACGCAGGCCTTCCGCTACATGAAGAACCGCATCTCCGCCTTCACGGCGTTGCCCGTCGAGAGCCTGGAGCGGACGCGGCTCGCCATCAAGGTGCGCGAGATCGGTCAGCTCGAGGGCGCCTCGTGCCGCACGCCCGACGTCGCCTGAGGACCATCATGACCGTCACGATCTACCACAACCCCGCCTGCGGCACGTCGCGCAACACGCTGGAGATGATCCGCCAGTCCGGCGAGGACCCGCAGGTGATCGAGTACCTGAAGGACCCGCCGAGCCGCGAGCGGCTGGTCGAACTGATCGATGCCATGGGCGTCCGCCCGCGCGACCTACTGCGCGAGAAGGGCACGCCCTACGCCGAACTCGGGCTCGGGGACGTATCCCTGTCCGACGATGCCCTCCTCAATGCCATGATGACGCACCCGATCCTGATCAACCGCCCGATCGTCGTGACGGACAGGGGCGCTGCGCTCTGCCGCCCGTCGGAGAAGGTGCTGCCGCTCCTCGCCAACCCTGTCGTCACTTTCACGAAGGAGGACGGCGAAGTCGTGGGCGCGTCCGGATCGGCATCGTGACAGACCTCGCCGCCCTCGACCTGCCCGCCGTCGACCTCGACCAGCTTCGCCCGATCGACGGGAACGCGCTCGCCGGCCCCGGCGCCCCGGCGCACTCGCCGCGCATCCTTGTCCTCTACGGCTCGATCCGCGAGCGGTCCTACTCCCGCCTCCTGTCCGAGGAGGCCGGCCGCCTGCTTCGCTGGTTCGGCTGCGAGGTGCGCACCTTCGACCCCCGCGGCCTTCCGCTCCCCGACGGGGCGGAACCCGACCACCCGAAGGTGAAGGAGCTGCGCGACCTCGCCGACTGGTCCGAAGGCATGGTCTGGGTCAGCCCGGAACGCCACGGCGCGATGACCGGGATCATGAAGGCGCAGATCGACTGGATACCCCTCGCCCTCGGCGCCAAGCGTCCGACGCAGGGCAAGACGCTGGCCGTCATGGAGGTGTCGGGCGGCTCGCAGTCCTTCAACGCCGTGAACCAGATGCGCATCCTCGGCCGCTGGATGCGCATGGTGACGATCCCGAACCAGTCGTCGGTCCCGAAGGCGTTCCTCGAGTTCGACGAGGCGGGACGCATGAAGCCGTCCGACCTCTACAGCCGCGTCGTCGACGTCTGCGAGGAACTGGTGAAGTTCACGCATCTGGTGCGCGGTCGCTCCGACACCTTGACGGACCGCTATTCCGAGCGCGTCGAAAGCGCCGAGGAACTGTCCAAGCGCGTCAACCAGCGCACCCTCTGATCCTCTTGTCCCCGGACCGCCATGCTCGCCCTCGCGATCTTCGTCGCCACCCTCGTCCTCGTCATCTGGCAGCCCCGGGGTCTCGGCATCGGATGGTCGGCGCTCGCCGGCGCCGCCGTCGCGCTGGCGACCGGCGTCGTCGGCTGGGGCGACGTCGGGACGGTCTGGGAGATCGTGTGGGACGCGACGTTCACCTTCGTCGCGCTGATCGTCATCTCGCTCGTCCTCGACGAGGCCGGGTTCTTCGCCTGGGCCGCACTCCACGTCGCCCGCTGGGGCGGGGGCAACGGACGGCGGCTGTTCCCGCTTGTCGTCGTTCTGGGCGCCGCGATCGCCGCCGTCTTCGCCAACGACGGGGCGGCGCTCCTCCTCACCCCGATCGTGCTCGCCATCCTCCTGCGCCTCGACTTCCCGCCCGCCGGGGCGCTCGCCTTCATCGTCGCCTGCGGGTTCGTCGCCGACACGACCAGCCTGCCGCTCGTGGTGTCGAACCTCGTGAACATCGTCACCGCGAACTTCTTCGATGTGTCCTTCGGCCGTTACTCCGCGGTCATGGTGCCGGTGAACCTCGTCTCGCTAGCGGCGACGCTCCTCGTCCTGTGGGCGTACTTCCGGAAGGACATCCCGGCGACCTACCACGTCGGCCGGCTCGAAGCCCCCGCCAGCGCGATCCGCGACTCGGCCGTCTTCCGCGCCGCGTTCCCGCTCCTCGGGCTCCTGCTCGTCGCCTACTTCGTGACGGGGCCGCTGGGGGTCCCGATCGCGTTCGTCACCGGTGCGGCAGCCCTCGTCCTCGTGGCGATCGCCGGACGGTGGTTCTCCGGCGGGCGCGGCGCGGTGGTCGACCTGCCGAAGGTCCTGCGCGGCGCGCCGTGGCAGATCGTCCTGTTCTCGATCGGCATGTACCTCGTCGTCTACGGCCTCGGGAACGCCGGGCTGACCGACATCGCCGCAAACGTCCTGCGTTGGCTCGCCGATCGGGGCACGCTCATTGCCACCGTTGGGACGGGGTTCGTCGTGGCGGCGCTCGCCTCCATCATGAACAACATGCCCGCGACCCTCGTCGGGGCGCTTGCCATCGATCGGGCGGACGTCGCGCCCCTGACCCGCGAACTCATGGTCTATGCCAACGTCGTGGGCAACGACCTCGGGCCGAAGCTCACGCCGATCGGCTCGCTCGCAACCCTTCTTTGGCTTCACGTCCTCGCGGGCAAGGGGCAGCGGATAACGTGGGGGCAGTACATGCGGGTCGGCCTCGTCCTGACCCCGCCCGTGCTGCTGGCGACGCTCGTCGCCCTCTGGGTCTGGCTCCCGGTCGTGTCGTGAAGCCGCGCTGGCAGGTCATCTCGGCACTCGGGGTGTTCGAGATCCTCGCTTGGGGATCTTCGGTCTACCTCCCGGCCGTGCTGGCGCTCCCGATCTCGTGTAACGCGCAAGAACGGGTGGCAGGAGGCGGGATCAAGTGGGATTGGCCGGGAACTGGCGGTGTCAGCCCTGGTTTGACGGGCTTTTGAAGCCCCGGCGGGTCGATCAGGAGCGAGATTGCCGCGCAAGAACGGATGGCAAACCGGCCGTTCGACCTGGCTGCCTTCACCCGCTGAAAAACGAGGCGTCGACGCGGCGTCCTGGGGTGCCGTAGTAGACTCTGCACCGGTCGTTCGTCAGCGGCCATTCAGTCGATTTGCAGCCGTTACGGCGCGCCAGTTCGAGCAGGAGCGCCGGCATGCTTCTGTCACCGGCCCGCTCGAGCAATTCAAGCCGATCGTAGCGGCGCGAAAGTCCGCAATCGCAGGCGATGCAGACCTTATCGGCCTTGATCTCGGCCAAGTGGTAGGTGCCATTGCGCGGCATGCCGTCACATCCTCGAGACGCGACCGCAGACACGGCCGGCGATGTGAAGATCGCCGAGATCCGACGGCTTGATGACCTCGTCCGGATAGCCTTCCGCCTTGTTGTCGCTGGACAAGGTGACGGACCCGTCGCGAGCCAGGCGGATGCGCTTCACCAGCACCAGTCCCCCGTAAACCACCGCGTAGAGCGCTTCGTCCCTGACCTCGTCGATGGATGTGTCGACCAGCACGAGATCCTCGTGGTTTAGAGTCGGGTACATCGAGAGGCCCGATACCTGGATCACCTGCGCGAACCTTGGGTTGATGCCGAGGTAGCGGAGATATGCCTCCTGAAACCCCAGCATGCCAACCTCGCGCTCGTCAGTGGCCAATCGGCCGGCGCCCGCAGATGCCTGCACATCAAGGCGCGGAACCATGACGATGCTGCGTTCGCTGATCGTTGCAGTGTCGAGAACCTGAAGCATCGGCAACCCCTTTTGTTCCTGTTCCGTTCTAGGAAGGGTGTGACTCGTTTCAACCTGAGAGTCACGGGGTCCAATGCCGGTTGCCATCCATGTGATGGACAATCCACTGGCTTCGCAGAGGCGCACGATCCCGTCGAACGGCGCCCGTGACAGCCCATCCCGCCATCGCGCGACCGCCTCGTCGGTGACACCAGCGATCCGCCCGGCCGCAACCAAGCTGCCGATACGCTCGACCGCGACGCCAATGCGCTGACCGAGTTCGACTGCCTGTGAATTCATGGAAGTGGGAACGGTCTTCCCACTTTTCTTCGGTCGATCGGCCATCAGCCAACCCCTTGAAAACACGTGCAGAAGGCCCCCAACCGGGAAATTCCGTGAGAATACGGAAGTGGGAACCGCGAAATCGCGTTGACTACCGTAAAAACACGTTTACATTCTGCGTTACAAACGTAATGCCAACCCCGAAAAAATCCGGCATGCGGGCCGGTTCGAGGAGACAGGATGAGCGGATCGGAAAAGGAGGCGTGGGACCGCTTCCGGATCAAGGCGGAGGTGCAGCGTCGGGGATCTACGCTCACCGAGATCGCCACCAAGGCCGGCATTGCTGAAAGCTCATGCCGCATGGCGCTCACGGGTGGCTCTCGAAAGGGCGCGCAGGCGCTCTCCAAGTTCCTCGGCGTGCCGCTGACCGTCCTCTTTCCGGGACTGTACCTCCGTCCTCGTCTGACCCGCCGCGAACCTATCGCGAAGGCTGCTTCGGAGTCCCGGCAAAAGCGCAGCCAAGCCGCACCGGCGGACAGGGCTTCGGCATGAGCGTCCTGGAAAAATTAACCATGTTCGCTGCCAGCGCCCCGGCCGCCCCTATCGGGCTCGCGATCGGTCTCTCGCTGATCGCGATCGCCTGCACGAGGAGAGCCTGATGGCCCATGCAGCGCAGCCCATGCGGCAAATCAATCTGAAGGTTTCGGAGAAGGTCTACGCCAAGCTCGAGAAGCTGGCGAAGGATGCGGACACCCCCGTGTCCACGACGGCCGGCTTCCTCTTTGACGCCGCCTACGCTGCCCGCGTCAAGGGAACGCCGGACGCCGACCTTGACGCGCACGTCGCGGTGGTCGGCCTCGCCACCGAGGGCGGTGCAAGCCGTGAGCAGCTGGCGACCGCCACGGGGCTCACGCCCGAAGTGATCCAGCGGATGCAGGACGCCTGGATCCGCGTCCTGCGGGAGCGGAGGCGCGGTCAGTGAGCCCCACGGTCGACGAGTTCCTCTCCCGCTGCACGCAATTCGCCCGCGTCCACCCGGCGGCGGTGCTTGCGATGCCGGAACCGGAACTGGCCGTCGATCCTCGGGCTCCCGCCCATCACCTGCGCCGAACCCGCGAGACCGCCAGGGCTCGCATGGTCACCACCGCCCGGCTGGCGCTGAAGCCGTCGCAAGCGGCCACCAAACCCGACCTCTTCACCTCACTGGAAAGTCATACCGCATGTCCGCACAGCGTCTGATCCCGATCGCTGACATCGATGCCGGCAACCGCCTGCGCGCCCTTGATCCCGCCTGGGTCAAGCTCCTCGCAGAGGAGATCGAGACGGATGGCCATCGGGAGCCGATCCGTGTCGTCGAGCGCGGGAGCGGCTTCAAGTTGGTCTCCGGCGCGCTCCGCATGGCGGCCATCTCCCTGCTCGGCCGTACCGAGATCAAGGCGCATGTCGAGCCGGCAGAGGCCTACGCGGCCGAGGCGAGCGTGCGGCTGGCCGAGATCAAGGCCGACCTTCTGCGGCGCGAGCTGACAGTGCTCGACCGCGCCCGCTACATCGCCGCGTGGCGCGAGGTCTACGAGACCGTCCACACTCCGAAAAAGCGCGGTCGCAAGTCGGCGGCCGAGGCGAAGGCCGGCGCCGACGAATTGATTGCAAACTTTGCAAACAATTTCACCGACGCCGCCAAGGCCGCTCTCGGGCTGTCGCAGCGCTCGATCTATCTTGCCCTCCAAATCGCCTCCATCTCGCCCGACGCGGCCGATCGGATCGCCCTCCATCCCGTCGCCAACAAGCAAAACGAGCTGCTGATCCTGGCCGATCAGAACGAGACCAAGCAGGCGGCGATCGTCGCCATGCTGACGTCCGATCCGGCGAAGGCCTCGACCGTCACCGAAGCGCTGGTGCTGCTCGGCGAACGCGCGGAGCCGCAGAAGCTCGCCGCCTACGAGCGAACCTACGAAAAGATGGCAACCTGGAAGCCCGCGGACCGCGAGCGCCTCTTCGACCTCCTCATCGACGAGATCGAGGTCTACATGGCGCGCCGTAACGGCACTGGCACGGCGAAGGCCGCCTGATGTCCCGGCGCCGCGACCCCCATACAAAGGATCTGCTCGCCTGGGAGGCCCAGGCCGTCCGCATCGGCTACAGCTCCGAGGTGGCGGGAAGCGGTGATCTCGGCAACCAGATCGCGCGCCTGATCGGACAGGCTCTCCGTGATTCGAAGGACGCCGGCCGCGACAGAAACGACGTCGCGCGTGCCATGGGCGAGTATCTCGGCCGCCACATCACGAAGAACCAAATCGACAAGTGGGCGAGCGAGGCGAGTGACGAGCAGCGCATTCCGCTGGACGCCTTCATCGCCCTCATCGCGGTGACGCAGGAGTTGAGGCTTCTCGCCTTCATCCCCGGCCAGTTCGGGCACGCCGTCGTTTCCGATCGCTACGCCGACATGATCGAGCTGTTTGAGATCGAAGAGCACCAGCGTGACATCGAGCTGCGTGCGTCCGCCCTCAAGGCCAAGGTCCGGGGGGCACGATGAAAGAGTGGCTGACCGCCCAAGAGATCGCGGACGCCCGCCTTCCGCACATTCCGGCGACCAAGCGCGGCGTGAACGATCTAGCCGAGCGCGAAGGCTGGAACGCCGACGACTTCCGCTCGCGCAAGCGCGCCGGACGCGGCGGCGGCATGGAGTATCATATCCAGCTGCTGCCGACCCTGGCCCAGCTCGCCTATCGCAAGACCCATATCCGCGTCGGGTCACCCGCCATGCCGGCCGCAGCGAACGACGAAGCGGCGGCGCCGGCGCCGGCAGCAAACCTGACCGACGCGGCACGTCTGGAGCGCGACGCGCGGCTCGCGATCCTGCGCGCCTTCGACGTGTTCGCGATCGGCACCCGCTTGAACAAAGGTGCGACGCGCGACCTCTTCGTCAAACGCTACAACCGGGGTGACCTGACCGTCGACCAGTGGGTCCGCGACCGGGTGAAGGCGATCTCCGTCCGCACGCTCGCCCGTTGGCGGGATGAGGCGAAAGCCGACCGGAACCGGCTGGCCGTGGACAAGTCGGCAAACCGCAAGGGCAAAGATCTGCTTGGCACCGCGAACAGCGGCCTCGTGGAAGCCTTCGTGTTGGCTTGGCTCGCGGTGAACCCGCACCTGTCGGCCGCGACGATCCGCGGCTACTGCGAGGACGAGTTCGGCGACGAGCTGGTGAGCGTCTCCGGCGAGATGAAGCCGATGCCGCCGGTGCGGACCTTCCAGCACTTCATCGCGCGTTTGAAGACGTCGGAAAAGGTCGCTCTCACCAAGATCACGAACCCTGACGCCTACCGCTCGACCATGAAGCTGTCGGGCACCGGCACGTATCGCCACATCACCGAGCCGAACGATCTCTGGATGATCGACGCCTCGCCCCTGGATGCCCTCTGCACGGACGGCCGCTGGTCGATCTACAAGTGCGTCGACATCGCCACCCGCCGCGCCGTCATCACCATGTCCCCGACGCCGAGCGCCCTCGATGTCGGTCTCCTCCTGCGCAAGGCCATTCTCCGCTGGGGCGTGCCGAGGGGCGTGAAGACCGACAACGGGTCGGATTTCGTGGCGAAGGCGACCCAGCGCCTGTTCGTCGATCTCAATATCGAGCCGGACGTCTGCGACGCCTACAGCCCCGAGCAGAAGGGCCAAGTCGAGCGCGCGATCAAGACGTTCCAGCACGAGGTCTGCCCGCAGCTGCCGGGCTATGTCGGCCATTCGGTCGCCGACAGGAAGGCGATCGAAGGACGAAAGAGCTTCGCCGACCGGATGGGCGCCGACGAGCGCGAAACCTTCCAGGTCGAACTGTCGGCCGCCGAGCTTCAGGCGAAGATCGATGACTGGATCGAGTACGTCTACCAGGAGCGCGAGCACGCGGGCTTGGGCAGGCGGACGCCCAATGCCGTCGCGGCCGAGCGCGTCCAGTCCATCCGCCGCGTCGACGAGCGCGCGCTCGACGTCCTCCTGATGCCGGTGGCCGGCAAGGACGGCCTGCGCCGGATGACCAAGCAGGGCATCCGCGTCGACGGCTTCCACTACCTCTCCGGCTCGATCCTCGCCGGCACCGACGTGTTCGTCCGGCTCGACCCGCAGGACATGGGCAAGATCTACGCCTTTTCGGCGAAGGACGGGACCTTCCTCGACACATGCGGCTGCGCCGAGCTGCTGGACGTCAACCGCGCCGACTTCGTGAAGGCCAGGAAGGCCGAATACGAGGCGATGGTGACGGAGCGCACCCGCGAGATCCGGGCGGACGTGCGCCGGCTCCAGAAGGGACCGTCCGGCATCGACCGCACCATCCGCAACGCCAAACGGAAGGCCGCCCTGCGCGCGGCCCAGGCGGCGCCGAACGTGGTGGTCCTGCCGCCGCGCGAGGAGGTCCATTCGACCAGCGGCATCTCCGCCGCCCTCGACGCGGCGACGGTCCAGGAGCGCCGCCAGCAGCCGACGATCAGCCCGGAGGCGGCCAAGCGCCACGAGCGCCTCGCGGCCGAGATGGCCCGGCCCTCGAACGTGAAGCCGCTGCGCACCACCGAAACCCCGCAGCTGCGGTTCCGCCGCGCGCTCGACATCGAGGCGGCGATCGCCGCCGGCGCCGAGGTCTCGACCGAGGATGCGCGCTGGCTCGGCGGCTATCAGGCCGGCCCGGAATATCGCGGCCAGCGGAAGGTGCACGACAAGTTCAAGGGTCTGTCCAGGCTCTGATCCGGGGCTCCGGCCCCCAAGAAAAAAGGCCCCGGCGCGAACCGGAGCCTCTCAAAGACAAGCGAGGCAGAAGATGACCATGCAGACCCCGATCGTCAATCCCGTGAGTACCGCACCGCTCAAGAACGTGTCGGCCATGCTGACGCTGATCGAGACCGTGAAGACGCGCCCGGCCGGCTCGTCCACCCCGTTCGGCGTGATGGCCGGGCCGTCCGGCTACGGCAAGTCCGTCGCCTCGACCTATGCCCGCAACGTTGAGGACTGCCTCTACATCGAGATCATGTCCTACTGGTCGCGCAAGACGTTCTGCGAGGCCATCCTCTTCGAGCTGGGCGAGGCGAAGCCCAAGGGCACGATCCCCGCGATGATGTCGCAGATCGGCCGGCTCCTCGGCTCGCGCTCCGACCAGTGCCTGATCATCGACGAGGCCGACAAGCTCGTCGACAAGGGCTTCATCGAATACGTCCGCGACATCCAGACGATGACCGGCTCGACCATCATCCTGGTGGGCGAGGAGAAGCTCCCGCAGAAGCTCGAGGCGATCGAGCGCTTCCACAACCGCGTCTTCGCCTGGGAGTTCGCCAGTCCCTGCGACGTCGACGACGCGGCCGTCCTCGCGCAGATCCTGGTTCCTGAGGTCGAGATCTCGACCGACCTCCTGGAGCAGATCTGCCGCCAGACCGAGGGCCGCACGCGCCGCGTCGCCAACACCCTGTCGAACGACGTGAAGACCTGGGTGCGCAACACCGGCCACGAGGGCGAGCTGACGCCCGAGGCCTATCGAGGCGGCGTCTTCACCGGCCGGGCGCCGGTCCGGGGGCGGTGATGGGCATCATGCTCGAATTCCAGCGCCCGCCCGGCAAGCCGATCCTGCGCGGCAACGAGCACTACTGGCAGGTCATCCGCCAGCTCGACGAGGCCGGCACCTGGACGGTCCACGAGATCGACCTCCAGTCGCGCACCAAGGCGCGCGGCACGATCACCGACTACGTGAAGCGGCTGGTGAAGGCCGGCATCGCGGAGCCGACCGGCGAGATGCGCCAGCACCGCAACATGACAACGCCGACCTATCGTCTCCTGAAGCGGCCGGTGACGGCGCCGAGCCTGAAGGCGGACGGCACGCCCTCGCATCTCGGCCGTGCCCAGGCGCAGATCTGGAACGTCATGCGCTCGCCCATGGCCCGCCACGGGATCACTGTCGTGGATCTCGCGCTCTTCGCCTCGACGGAAGTGGTGCCGATCGCGCGCAGCACGGCGCAGCGATACGCCGATCGGCTTGAGGCGGCCGGCTACCTCCTGGTGGGCAAGGCCAGCCCGAAGACCTATCGGCTGAAGCCCGACATGAACACGGGCCCCAAGCCGCCGGCGGTGATCGAGGCGCGGATGATCTTCGACCGGAACCGGGGCGCCATCGTCGGCCCGATGGCGGCCGAGGAGGCGCGGTCGTGACGCGCGCAGCGAAGACCCCGGTCGATTTCGTGTCGAAGGCGGAGAGCGCCTGGTCGCCGGCGCCGGCCTGGGTCCTGTCGCTCGCCCAGGCCTGCAACGAGCGCGGGCAGACGGCGGTCGCCAAAGACGTCCGCTACTCGGCCTCCACCATCAGCCAAGTGCTGTCCAACACCTATGCCGGCGTCCACGCCAACATCGAGGCGCGCGTGCGCGGCGCCCTGATGGCCGAAACCGTCGTCTGCCCGATGCAGGGCACGATGAGCCGAAACACCTGCCTCGACTGGCAGGCCAAGCCCTTTGCCCCGACCAGCGGCGACCGCGTGCGCATGTACCACGCCTGCCGCTCGGGATGCCCCCACTCGAAGATCACGAAGGAGACCGACCATGGGTAAGTCCAAGCAGACCACTGCGCAGAAGACGTTCCACCAGGACGTCACGGCCTCGCTCTCCTCCCGCCTGGAACAGATGCAAAAGCAGTTCCAGGGCGTCGCCGAAGGCGTGGTCGTGATCAACAGCCAGGGCGATCTGACCCGCATCGCGGATCAGGTCCGGGATATGGTCGCCGAGGCGCAGGCGCTTGAGGAGCGGCCGGAGGCGGAGACCTTCATCACCAACGCCGGCGCCGTCCAGGCCGCGATCCTGATCTACGAACTGCGCGACCGGCTGCGCGAGTTCGACCGGTCCCTGGCCGAGCGCCAGCGCACCCTGATCGAGAAGCACCGGGAGCCGAACGTCGATCCGGACGGCTCGCTCGGTCGCGGCTTCGAGGAGATGGTCGGCGAGCTTCAGAAGGTCCGCCTCCTGGTCGCCTCGGGCTCCGAGGTGCGCCAGTGAGCCCGGCCGAGGAGAAGGCGGCGGCCGACCAGTGGGTCGGCCGCATGAAGGATATGGCCTGCCGGCTCTCCAGCATGGCGGACACCATGCCGCTCCAGGAGGAGCAGCGGGCGTTCTTTGCCCGCCTGACCGAGCTTCAGTTCGCACAGATCGCGACGATCGAGGCGGCGATCGCCGGTGGCATGTCCATCCGGTCGGCCGCCGAGATCACGCGCTCGGTCGCTGCCACGGCAACGGGCCTGGAGCTTGTCTGGCTCTTCGGGGGCGACGTCCCTGCAACGGCCGTGGAACAGCGGATCGGAGCGTTCGGCACCTCCGTGGTGCACGCGATCTCGACGGTCCCGGCCGCCGACGGGTCGGCGGCACCGACGATCATCGAGCCGACCCATTCCGATCATCACACCCGGCAGTGAGAGCGCAGCTATGGCAAAGCCCTCCATCCAAGAGCAGTTGCTCGCCCTCGGCGCGTACCACGAGGCCGACGAGGATCGCTGGTATCACCCCCGGCACCGCGAGCAGTTTCTGTCCGAGACGCCCGAGGAGTATCTCGGCTGGCTCAAAGGCTATGCCCTCGGCCGGGACCACGCTGACCAGTGGCTTCCGCTCGATGATGATGCGCGGGACGGTCGCAAGATCCTCGCGCTCGAAAACTTCGAGCGGGTCGACGAGAACGACAAGCCGCATCCGCGCGACATCGAGGTCGTGTGGTGGAGCAAGACGCAGGCGGGTTGGGTTTCGTTCGGCATCATCCTGGCGAGCTTCGAGCCGACCCACTATCGCGAGATCGGCGCGCTGCCGATGCTGAAGGGAGATGCGTGATGGAGCGTACCCCTTACGTCCGCCTGCCGATCCCGGTCTCGGCCGCCCAGGAGATCTGCGTTGCCTACGGCTATGACCAAATCATCATCCTCGCCCGCCGCGTCGGGGACGAGGACGACGCCGGCGGCGAGCATCTGACGACGTACGGCCTGACCGACGAGCATTCCAACGCCGCCGCGCAGATCGGCTTCCATCTCCGGTCGAAGGTCATGGGCTGGCACGGCGACGTCGTCATGTCCCGCGCCATGGTGGACGTGCTCGACGAGCGCATCCGCCAGCGAGTGGCGGAAGGCTACACGGCCGAGCATGACGATCAGCATGTTCTCGGGGAGATTGCGCGCGCCGGCGCAGCCTACGCCATCCATGGCGGGGAGAGCGACGAGGTCCGCGACCGTATGCGCGCGCCCCCGTTCTGGTGGCCGTGGAGCCCCAGCTTCTGGAAACCGAAGGACCGATATCGCGATCTCGTGCGTGCGTGCGCGCTGCTTATCGCCGAGCTAGAGCGGCTGAATCGACGCGCCAAGAAGGGCGGTGCGTCGTGAAGTCCGACCTCATCGACCTGGAACTGCACGTCCATCACCAGACCGACAAGGCGGTCCTCGTTTCGGCCGACGGGAACCGCGCCGCCGCCGTCTGGCTACCGCTCTCGGCGATCGAGATCGCGATGCGCCGAGGCTCCTCCACCCATGCCGACGTCACGCTGCCGCAGAGGCTGGCCGAAGATAAGGGGCTCGTCTGATCATGGCCGACAACACCAAGATCGAATGGACAGACGCGACCTGGAACCCGATCACCGGCTGCTCGGTCGTATCGCCCGGATGCACCAACTGCTACGCCATGCTGCTGGCAGGGACGCGGCTTTCCAACCATCCGTCCCGCATCGGCCTGACGCGGGACACGAAGGGCGGTCCCGTGTGGACCGGCGAGGTTCGCTTCAACGAAGGCTGGCTCGACCAGCCGCTCCGCTGGCGCCGACCGCGCATGATCTTCGTCTGCGCGCACGGAGATCTCTTTGCCGAGGGCGTGCCGGACGAGTGGATCGACCGTGTCTTCGCCGTCATGGCGCTGGCGCCGCAGCATGTCTTCCAGGTGCTGACGAAGCGCGCGGACCGCATGCGCGCCTACCTTTCCGGCAACCGGTTCGGTGACGGCCATGCGACCGAGCGGATCGGGTACGCAGCGATGCAGCTCGTGGACGAGGCCACCGGAGGAGACGAAACGAAGTCGCCCCCGTGGCCGTATGATCCGAGCCGGATCTCCTCGCTTCTCCATGGCCCGACACCGGACAGCCCGATCGTGCTGTATCGGCGCCGCGAAATCTGGCCCTTGCCGAACGTCTGGCTCGGCGTCTCGGCCGAGGACCAGCGCCGCGCCGACGAGCGCGTCCCGCAGCTCCTGGCCACGCCAACGGCGATCCGCTGGGTCAGCGCCGAGCCCCTGCTCGGGCCGATCGACTTCCGGGATATCAAGCCGGCCGATCGCTACGAGGTCGATGCACTGACCGGCTACGACTTCGATCAAGGCGGCGTGCGCAACCGGTTGGATTGGATCGTCGCCGGCGGCGAAAGCGGACACGGGGCTCGGCCGATGCATCCGAGTTGGGTTCGCTCGATCCGCGACCAGTGCGCCAAGACCGGCGTCGCCTTTCTGTTCAAGCAATGGGGCGCGCTGATCGAGTCGGATCAGCTCTTCGACCGAAGCGCCAGGAGCGATGCTGTGATGATCTATCGCGACGGCCAGCGCTGGGCACCGCCTCGTCCCCTGAACTTTACCGACGCCGCGTGGCTCGGGGACTTTCTTGGGCATCGCTACGAACAGCACAGCGACGGGTCGACCTACTACCGCATCGGGAAGGCTGGAGCCGGTCGCATCCTGGATGGGGCGACCCATGATGGCTTTCCCGTAGCGAACGTCGGCCCTTCTCCCATTCAGGAGGGGAACCAGTGACCGAGCGCGAGATCAACATCCTCTTCGAGATCGGGCTCGCCAAGCCCGGCACGGGCAAGCGCCTCGTCGGCATGGACCCGACCGGCACGGCCCACGTCTTCACCGTGATGGAGGGGCAGCAGACGGCGTCGCCTATCCATTCCTTCACGTCCCGCGACGCGGTGACGATCGCCCGCATGGTCATGTCCGGCCATGAACGAGCGGTGACGGACAGCGCGAACCTTCGTGTGCTGGCGGCTGCGGTGCTGCTCCTCGACCAGCAGCTCGGCAACGTCCAGTCGATCGTGGAAGGGGCAGCGGACGTCGAAGCCGAGCCGGCTCCGGTCGGTCGCTTCGACCCGGAGATGGAGGCGCTGGACCTATGACCGCGCTCAAGAAGATCCACGTCGCCAAGAGGCAGCTCGGCCTGGACGAGGACACCTATCGCGCGGTGCTGACGCGCGTCACCGGCAAGGCTTCGGCCGGGGCCATGACCGAGGGGGAGCAGGAGCTCGTGCTCGCCGAGTTCCAGCGGCAGGGCTTCAAACCGGCTTTGAAGGCTCCCCGAAAGGACGGCAAGGCGGCCCTGTCTGGCCCCTACGCCAAGAAGCTCCAGGCCCTCTGGATCTCGGCCTGGAACCTCGGCCTCGTGTTCGACCGCCAGGATTCCGCGCTCCTCGCCTTCGTGGAGCGGCAGACCGGGATCCAGCGGACGGAGTTCCTGCGGGCCGCCGCCGACGGGCGGAAGGCGGTCGAGGGGCTGAAGGCCTGGCTCGCGCGCGAGGCCGGCGTCGACTGGAGTGAAACCGGCACCGAGGCGCACGGCCGCTTCGGCTACCGCATCGCCTGCGCGCAGTGGGCGATCCTCTTCCCCAACGGCCGGGCAACATTCTGGACCGAGGTCGGCCGCATCCTCGCCCGCTCGGTCCTCACCAACAAGCCGTCCGACAAGGAATGGCAGACGGTCATGAACGCGCTGGGCAAGCGGATCCGCGACACGCGGAAGAAGGCGGTGGCGTGATGGCGAAGCGCAGGAAGGCGAAGACGGTCACGGCTACCTTGCCGATGGAGACGATGGAGCAGCTCGCGGCTGAGCTGGACCCCATGTATCCCGGTCAGATCCGGAACGGTCGGCGGCTCACGTCGAAGTGCCGCCTGTGGCGTCGGAAGGACCGCACGTGGACGGTGCGCTTCGTCTACGAAGACCCGATCGAGCCCGGCCTCGTCGTCACGACCATCTTCCGAGGCGTCGAGTTCGCATGAGGGCGCGCGGCTTCACGGCCGTCATGAACGTGCGGCGATCGCCGCCGAAGGTGCTCGACTATTTCCCAACGCCGCCCTGGGGCACGCGCGCCGGCGCCGAGCTGATCCGCTCGCTGGACGGCTGCGCCAACGGTGCCGCGCCGGGGATCACGATCAGCGAGCCGGCCTGCGGCGGCGGGCACATGGCGCATGTCCTCGCCGACGAGTTCGGGCTCGACAACGTCGCCCCCTCCGACGTCTTCGACTACGGCTGGCAGCACGAGGTCGCGGACTTCCTGTCGCCGGATTGGGGAGCGTACCGGCCGGCGCCGGACTGGATCATCACCAACCCGCCGTTCAAGGTGGCCGAGCAGTTTGCCCTTCTGGCGCTGAAGCGTGCCCGGCGCGGTGTTGCGCTCTTGCTGCGCGCCAACTTCGCCGAGGGCGGCGGTCGCTATGAGCGGCTGTTCCGGCCGCACCCGCCGACCGTCGAGGCGATCTTCTGCGACCGCCTGCCGATGGTGGAAGGGCGCTGGGATCCGGAGGCCAGCACGGCGACGGCCTATTCCTGGTTCATCTGGACGTTGCCGGGCGAAGGCGTGCGGTGGGGTGACGGCTACACCGAGCGGCGCTGGATCGCGCCGGGCACGCGCGACGGGCTCTGGAAACCGGACGATGTGCGACGGTTCGTGCCCATGGCGCCGGCGCCGCTCTTGGAGAGGCTCGCCTGATATGGGCGAGATCTTCTCAGTTCACCGAGGGAAAATTGATCAGCGTCACGTCGATCGCTGGGAATGTGCGGCCGTGCCGCGCATGTCCTTGAAGATTGATACGGCACGCCTTGCTTACATCGTTGCCGCTGCATTCAGCAGCCGCGCGCTCGAGGTCGTTGTTGAAGCCGCCGACTGCGTTGGGAAGCGTTGCAAAGTTCAAATCGATTTCGGCGCCGTTGTTGATTTCGCCGTATCCATTTGGAGCGAGGCAGATACCGGCGCCCTGTTTGAACGCGACGAGCGTACAGTGTGTCGCCACCAGTCGACCGTCCAGCTCGTCGCCCCTCGTTGTCAGCTCGAATGGGTGGATCGTGATGACATCCTCGGCGATCGCAAGAGAGGGTACCAGACCAAGCAGTGCCATGTGCAATGCAACGATGCGCATAGGATCCTCTCGAGCGTTCTAAACGCAGACCGTATCGAGGCTCCTGTAGGGCCGCAAGGCGGTGCCGCGTGACATACTTACCGGGCATCCTGGCCGAGATCGCGGAGGTCGCCGGCGAGGCGGCGGCGCTGGCGGTCGCCGACGCGAAAGGCGGCCGGCAGGTCTGGATCCCGAAGACGGCGACGCCCGGTCACTGGCTGGTCGACGCCGTCGGCCTGGAGGCGGCCGAGGCGATCTGCCGGCATTTCCTCCAGAGCAACGCGGACGGGAAGGAAGTCGGGCGGCTGCGCATCCTGATCCCCCAGGGACCCGCCGGCAGCATCCGGCGCGCCCGGCGCAAGATGATCGACGCGATCGAGGCCGGCGCCAGCGCCCGGGACGCCGCGCGGGTCGCCGGCTTGCACGAGCGGACGGCGTGGCGCATGAAAGCACGTCTTCGCGACCGTCACGACGACGACCAGGGCGAGCTGTTCTAGGCGCGAGGGGCTGACACCTGTCAGCCCGCATTTTCCGGACGGATGGACGTAGACCGAACGGGTCATTCCTCGATCCGGTTGCCCCCATGTCCGCCGATTTCCACCGCTGGCTTCAGCAGCGCCTGAACGCCCACGGCCTGGCTGTGCGCGTCGACGGCCTGTTCGGCGCCGAGACGCGCGCCGCCCTAGTCACCTTCCAGCGCCAGCACGGGCTCCAGGCCACGGGCACCGTGACGTCATCGACCGTCACTGAGCTTCGCCACGATCCGCAGACGGGTCGCGATACCGGCCCCGTCAGGGCGCCGGTGCGCCCCGTCTGGCTCGCCGAGTTGGAGCGCCGCAAAGGCCTCCACGAGGTCCGCGACCGGTCCCGTCTGATGGAATGGTTGCGCTCCGACGGGAAGACTCTCGGCGACCCGTCCAAGCTGCCCTGGTGCGGCGATGCCGTGCAGACGGCGATCGCGCTGACGCTGCCCGACGAACCCCAGGTCGCCAACCCCTACCTCGCCCGCAACTGGCTCGACTTCGGCAAGCCGACGACGGCCCGGCTCGGCGCCGTGCTCGTCTTCTGGCGCGGCAAGCGGCACGGCACGGCCGGCCATGTCGGCCTCTATGTCGGCGAGGACGCCACGACCTTCAGCGTCCTGGGCGGGAACCAGGACAATGCGCTCATCGTGTCGCCGCTCGACAAGGGGCGGTGCCTCGGCGCGCGCTGGCCCCTCACGGACGCCAGTCACACCCAAACCGTGCGGCTCGCCGCGCAGGCACCCCTTTCCACCAACGAGGCCTGATCTTCCATGCACCTGTTCGCCTTCCTGCGCGCGGCCGATCCGCGGTCGCGCATCACCATCGCCGTCTTCGCCATCGGCCAGCTGGCCCTGGCGTTGCTCCTCGTCGCGGTCCTGCTCGCTGGCGCCGCCCACGCCCAGGATGCCGGTGCGGTCGCGCCGGTGACCGTCTACGACTTCGGGCCCTGGGTGGGACCGCTACTCGACTTCCTGGCGCCGACCATCCTCGGCGTCGCCAGCTTGCTCGGTCTCTGGGTCCTCAACAGGGTTTCGTCCTGGCTGGGGCTGCGGATCGACGCCGATCGGCGCCAGGCGGTCGAGCAGGGCCTCGCGCATGCCGTCGCCTTCGCGATCGAGAAGGTGGGCGACAGGGCGCGCGGCGGGATACCGGTCGACCTGAAGAGCGAGGCGATCGCGACGGCCGCCGG
This sequence comes from Aureimonas sp. SK2, assembly GCF_029813115.1. Lineage (GTDB taxonomy): Bacteria > Pseudomonadota > Alphaproteobacteria > Rhizobiales > Rhizobiaceae > Aureimonas. Next base: position 254,318 of record NZ_JAPZDS010000004.1, on the reverse strand, counting down.
CTATGCGCAACGGTCCGTCCCTGGCGCCCTCAAGCATTTCGGCGTGGACAGCCACCGGCTCGGCGAGATGATCGAGAGCCGCCTCGAGGGGCTCATCTTCGACCCGGCCGCTCCGGCCGACGAGACGAACGTCGTCAGCAGCCGCGTCCTGCGCGCACCCATTTCGTAAGCAACGGCGTTACGGCTTCTTCACTGCAGCAGGATCCCAGGCATGACGACGATCGAATGGCATGAACTGCTTCGTACCTGGGCCGCCGCGATCCTGCTTCTTATCTCGACCTCCTGGACGATCTACTGGTCTCTGAAGATCGCCAGGGGCGCCGCTGCGAAGTCCGAACAGGACAAGCTCACCGCCGAGCTGAAGACGATCAAGGATGCGCTGGTCAGCGACGAGCGCTCCGACAGCGCGTCCTTCGCGAAGATGGAGACCCGGCTCCAGAAGGTCGAGGACGACATCCGGCATCTGCCGACCAAGGAGCAGTTCCACGGCATCGAACTGGCGATGGGCGACATGAAGGGCGACCTGCGCGAGCTGGCCGTCAGCATCCGCCCACTGGCCGCAAGCGTGGAGCGGATCGACAATTTCCTGATGGAACGGGCCAATAGGTCATGAGCGACGACTTCATTCAGCACCAGCGCGAGGACGCCCGTCTCGTCATGCTCCGCGCCCTGTCGGCCCAGCCCGACGACATGCTCAACGAGACGATGCTCTTCGAGTTTCTGAAATCCTTCGGCTACCGCAAGGACCGGAACTTCGTGCGCGCCGAGCTGGACATGATGGCGGAGCTGGGCGCGGTGAAGCTGCACAAGGCGGGCGAGTTCTATGTCGCGGAGATCACCGAGCGTGGCGCGCGTCACGTCGCCCGCGAGGTCACGATCCCCGGCATCCGCCGACCGTCGCGCGCCGCGGTGTAACCGGTCATGTCGCGCGAGGGCCGCGGCCGGCTCAACTCGATCGAGCTTCTGCCCGAGGAGGCCGAGCCCGACATCGTCTGGGCGATGGGCGCGCTGCGCGAGCGCGCCATGCCGCAGAACAAGATCCTGGACCAGTTCAACGGCCGGCTCGCCGATCGCGGCATCGCGCCGATCTCCTCGTCCGCCTTCAACCGCCATTCCATGAAGCTCGCCTCGATCGCGCGGCGCATCGAGTCGACCCGCGACATCGCGGCCGTCTTGACCGAGCGCCTGGAGCCGGGTCAGACCGACGACCTGACGATTGCCGTCGCCGAGATGATCAAGACGCTCGTCTTCGAGATGCTCCAGGAGAGCGAGGCCGACGCGGTCACGCCGAAGCAGGCCAAGGAAATGGCCGAGGCGATCCGCGCGGCCGTCGCGGCGCAGAACGTCTCCACCGATCGCCGGCGCAAGGTCGAGGCGGATCTCGCCGCCAAGGTCGAGGAGACCGTCAAGAAGGTCGGCGCCGAGCGTGGCCTTTCCGCCGACACGATCGAGGCGATCAAGGGCGGCATCCTGGGCGTCAGGCAATGACGGCGCCCGTCACCGAGGCCGAGTGGGCCAACCATCGCCGCCTGATGCTGGCGGAGCTGCCGGACGTCCTCCAGGGCGCCGAGAAGCTGCCGCACGTTCTCCTGCCGTATCAGCAGGCCCTTCTGGATGCGACCGCCTCGAGCCAGCTCGTGGTGACTGACAAGAGCCGCCGCGTCGGGGCGACCTGGGGCATCGGTGCGGACGCCGTGCTGACGGCTGGCGCACGCAAGAACGCCGGCGGCATGGATGTCCTGTATCTCGGCTACAACCTCGACATGGCGCGTGAGTTCATCGACACCTGCGCCATGTGGGCGCGGTCCTTCGCGCCGGCGTCCTCCAGCGTCCAGGAGTTCCTGTTCACCGAGGAGGGAGACAAGGGCGCCGACCGGGCCATCCAGGCGTTCCGCATCTCCTTCGCCAGCGGCTTCGAGATCGTCGCCCTGTCGTCGAAGCCGCGCTCGCTGCGCGGCCGCCAGGGCTACGTGATCCTGGACGAGTTCGCCTTCCACGACGACGCCGAGGAGCTGCTGAAGGCCGCCTTCGCGCTCCTGATCTGGGGCGGAAAGGTGCTCGTCATCTCGACCCACAAGGGCGAGGACAACCCGTTCAACCTCCTGATCAAGGAGATCCGCGAGGGGCGCCGGCCGGGCCTCGTGGTGCGCGTCACCTTCGACGACGCGCTGGAGCAAGGGCTGTTCCAGCGCATCTGCCTGGTGAAGGGCGACACGTGGACCCCGGAGAAGGAAGCCGAGTTCCGCACGCGGATCCGTGCCTTCTACGGCGACGGCGCGGCCGAGGAGCTGGACTGCATTCCGGCCCAGGGCTCCGGCGTCTATCTCACCTCGGCGATGATCGAGGCGATCATGACGCCCGACGCGCCTGTCCTGCGGCTGAAATGCGCCGAGGGCTTCGAGCTCCAGGAGGACGAGGTCCGGCGATCCTACGTGCGCGACTGGCTGGTCGCCCACGTCCTGCCGATCCTCGGCCGGCTCGATCCCGGCCTCTTCCACTCCTACGGCTTCGACTTCGGCCGATCGGGCGACCTGTCCGTGTTCTGGCCGCTGGCGCAGGGGCGCGACCTGACCTTACGCACGCCCTTCGTCCTGGAGCTGCGCAACGTGCCGTTCCGCGAGCAGGAGTTCATCCTGTTCTGGATCGTCGACCGGCTGCCGCGCTTCGGCGCCGGGCGGCACGACGCCCGCGGCAACGGCCAGTTCCTCGCCGAGTATGCCGTCCAGCGCTACGGAGCGCTGGCGGTCGAGGCCGTCATGCTGTCGCAGAAGTGGTATCTCGAGAACATGCCGCCGATGAAGGCGTCGATCGAGGATCGCACGATGCAGATCCCGCGCGACGCGGACGTGAAGGCGGATCTTCGCCAGATCCAGATGGTGCGCGGCATCGCGATGGTGCCGAACGACGCCCGGACCAAAGGCGCGGACGGCGGGCAGCGGCACGGCGATGCCGCCGTCGCGCTCTGCCTCGCCCATCAGGCCGCCAAGGCGGACCGGATCGAATACGGCTACACGCCCGTCTCGGCGCTCGACAATCCCGCCGGCGGGCTCGGCTTCGACCTGGGCGCCGACGTCATGAACACCGGGAGGCGCGAGCTATGGTGAAGCCGGCCGAGATCATCCGCTTCCAGGACCGCTGGGGCCGCACGCCCGAGGTCGCCTCGCTCGGGTCGGAGTTCGCCTTTCCGCAGACGAGCGGGCCGCGCCGGGTGATCGGCGAGGCCGTGGCGTCCGGTCTCGGGCCCGAGCGCCTGGCCGGGATCCTGCGCGAGTCCGCGAATGGCTACAGCCGGGCCTATCTCACGCTCGCCGAGGAGATGGAGGAGCGGTATCTCCACTACGCCTCGCAGCTCCAGACCCGCCGCCTCGCCATCGAGGGGATCCCCGTCTCGATCGAGCACGACGACAAGGTGCCGAAGAAGATCGTCGACGCGGTCAACGAGCTGGTCGACGGCGCTGCCTTCGACGAGATGGCAGGCTCGCTGCCCGATGCGATCGGCAAGGGCTATTCGGCCGTCGAGATGATCTGGGAGTACCAGAACCGGGTCCTGAAGCCGGTCGAATACAAGTGGCGGGACCAGCGCTTCTTCCAGTTCGACGAGGCAACCCAGACGGAGCTCCGGCTCGCCGACATGGCCGACCCGCGCAACGGCCTGGCGCTGCCGGCGGCGAAGTTCATCACCCACATGCCACGGTCCAAGATGGGCCTTCCGATCCGGCGCGGCATGGCGCGCCCGGCCGCCTGGGCTTTCCTGATCCAGAGCTTCGCGCTGAAGGACTGGGCGAGCTTCGCCGAGATCTACGGCGTGCCGCTGCGCGTCGGCAAATACCATTCGGCCGCGAGCGAAGGCGACAAGCGCACGCTGCTCCAGGCCGTGCGCATGATCGCCAACGACGCCGCCGCGATCATCCCGATCGGGATGGAGCTGGAGTTCCAGAAGGTCGAGGGCCAGCACGGCGCAGCCGTCTTCGGCGAGCTGATCGACTACGTCGACAAACAGGTCTCCAAGCTCGTCTGCGGCCAGACCATGACGTCGGACGACGGCGGCTCTCTCGCCCAGGCCAAGGTCCACGACGACGTCCGGATGGACATCCTGAAGGCGGACGGCAAGCAGCAGGGCCAGACCGTCACGCGCGATCTGATCATTCCCTTCGTGGTGATGAACTTCGGGCCGCAGGAGGTCTATCCCCGCGCCGAATACGCGGTCGCCGAGCCGGAGGACATCAAGGCGCTGACCGGAGCCGTCTCGGTCCTGGTGCCGCTCGGCCTGAAGGTCTCCCAGCGCGAGATGCGCGAGCGCGTCGGTTTGAGCGAACCCCAGGACGACGAGGAACTGCTCGGCGCGCCGACCGCGAAGGACGACAGGACCAAGCCGCCGAAGCCGGGCGAGAAGACGCCGGATCCGGCGAACGACGACACGGGCAAGGCGCCGATCGCCGCGTCGGCGCCGGCCGGGCACGTTGCGGGATGCCGGTGCGGCGGGTGCCTTGCGACGCTCGCGGCCGCACCCGGCGCCAGCGGCGTGCGCGACGTCGAGGCGCTGGCGGCAGAGGCGCTGGCCGAGTGGGAGGACGTCACCGACCCAATCCTCTCGCCGCTCCGCTCGATCATGGCGAAGGCGAAAACCTACGACCAGGTGCTTGAGATGCTCTCCGCCGAAGGCCCCGACACGCGCGCCCTGCGCGAGCGCCTGGCCGAGCTGACGGCGACGGCGCGCGGCATCGGCGACGTCGAGGACGCATGAGCGAGGTTCGCCGCGGCTTCTCGGCGCCGGCCGAGGTCACCGGCTACTTCGACGGCAAGAGCGACCGGCCGGGCTTCTCCTGGCTCGACGTCTGGGGCGAGGAACACGCCTATTCCTGGACGGTGGCGAAGGCGACCGACCTGGAGCTGCGCACCGCGCTGCGCACCGCCGTCTCGCGGGGAATCGCGGAAGGCCGCACCTTCGAGAACTTCGTGAAGGATCTCGAGCCGGAGCTGAAGCGGATCGGCTGGTGGGAGCCGCGCCTCGTCGCCGACCCCGCCGGCATCGACCCGGATGCGATCGTCGACTTCTCTTCGCCGCGGCGGCTTCAGACGATCTACTGGTCGAACATGCGCGCGGCGCGCGCCGCCGGCCAGTGGCAGAGGATCGAGCGCGCCAAGCGCGGCCTGCCGTTCCTCCTCTACGTCCGCTCCTCCTCGGCCGACCCGCGCCCGGAGCATCTCGCCTGGGTGGGCGTCATCCTGCCGGTCGACCATCCGTGGTGGCGCGCGCACTTCCCGCCGAACGGCTGGGGCTGCCTCTGCTCGGTCCGACAGATCTCCGGCCGCGAGGCGGAGCGGCTGCTCGCCCGCGAACCGAAGGAGGGCGAGATCCGCTACGTCTCCGAGCCGCCCGACGTCGGACCGCCGCGCGACTTCCGCAACCGGCGCACCGGCGAGATCACGGTGGTGCCGGCGGGGATCGATCCGGGCTGGCACACGAGCCCCGGCCGGGCGCGCGCCCGCACGCTGATCGACAATCTCGCGGCCCGGCTGGACGAGGCCGACCCGGCCGACGCCCGGCCGGTCGTCGAGGAGGCCTGGAAGGACCCGTTCGCCGCGATCGTGCCCAAGCTCGAGGAGAAGGTCTGGCTGCCGGCCGGCGTCTCGCCGAAACTCGAAACGGACCTGAAGGCGGCCTCGCCGATCGTCGCGGTCGACTCGGCCACCATCCAGGACCGCATGGCAAAGCACGGCATGACGCTCGACGACTTCGCCCAGCTGCCGCAGATCCTGTCGGAGGCGCCGGTGCTGCCGGATCTCTCGCCGAAGCGCGAGGAGAACGTGCGCACCGTCTTCGCCCGGTTCGACAAGACCTGGTGGCGCGCGATCGTGGTGCGCTCGTCGACGGGGCTGATGCGGATCCGCTCGCTCCACCAGCGCGACGCGCAGCGCGTGGCGGACGCGATCCTGGACGAGGGCCTGGGCGAGGCCATGCTCCTGGAAGCCGGATTCAAGCCGGAGGAGATCGCGCGCCTAATCGAGAGGTGGAAGGGACGGCGGGGAGGAAGGGAAGAACCTCCGGGGTCTTGAGACCCAGCCCCTGTTGCGCGCCGCCGTCGCCCATAGAATGCGACCGAGCGAGCCGGGTTTCAAGCCGTCTCGGCGACGATCGCCATAAACGCCCCAGGACGCGCGCCGCCGCCCTCAACGGCCGAGTGTCACTGAGAAGGCGCCGAAGCGCGCCCACGGGCTTGGAAACCCCTTTGACGGCGAGCCTGTCTCGTTTCCTTCGGGCGGATTTGCAGCTACCGTGGCGGCACGGGCAATTCGGTGATCCGGGCTGACAGGTGTCAGCCCGCGCTTTCCTGATCGGGGCGGCTAGGTTCGCCCAATGAACACCCGGTCCTCCACCTCCCAGCTTCCCGATCACATCGCCGCCGGCGACGTCGTGGTGGCGCTTGCCGCCGACCCGGCCGAGGCCTGGGTCAAGCTCACCCCGCGCGGCAAGGTCACGACCCGGCCGGGCCCCGTCTACGATTTCGATCCCGAGGCGCTGGCCGCTCGGTTCCAGGCCGACGACGTGAAGCTCGCGATCGACCTCGACCACGGCATCGCGCGGCTGGCGAGCCAGGGCCACACGGTGGCGGCCGTCGGCTGGATCGAGGAGCTTCAGGCCCGCGACGACGGCCTCTACGGCCGAGTCGACTGGCTCGACGCCGGCAAGGCCGTGCTCGCGGCCCGCTCGCACCGCTACGTCTCGCCGACCTTCCACCACGAGAACGGCCGGGCGACCTGGCTGCATTCGGTGGCGCTGGTGACGGCGCCCGCCCTTTCCAACATGCCGGCGCTCGCCGATGCGTCCGGCGCATCCCCGGAGCCTTCCATGACGAAAGCCATCGCGACGGCGCTCGGCCTCCAGGCCGAAGCGAGCGAAGCGGCCTGCCTGTCGGCGATTACCACTCTCCAGTCGGAGAAGGTCGAGAAGGCGGTTCACGACGCGACGCTCGCCACCCTCGACGCCACGAAGACCGAGCTGGACGGCCTCAAGGCGTCGATCCGGAAGGGCGCCGTGGACGCGCTCCTGGAAGGGGCTTTGAAGGACAAGAAGATCGTCCCGGCCCAGCGCGAGCAGTTCGCGAGCCTTTGCGCGACCGACGCCGGTCTCGACCAGGTGAAGGCGCTGCTCGACGCGACGCCGAAGGGCCTCAAGGACTCCGGCCTCGACGATCGCACGGTCGATCCCGGCGCGGGCGGCGGCGATGCGGACGTCGATCCGGTCGCGCTGGCGGCCGACGCGCAGAAGCTGGTCTCGGCCGCCGCGGCCGCCGGCAACACCCTCACGATCCAGGCAGCGGTCGCCCAGGTGATGGCGACGAAGAAGAAGGCCGCCGCATGAGCTACGCCCTCAACCGCGACATCCGTTCCTTCGAGGCAGCCGCTGCGATCGGCGGCTACCTCATCGTCGCCGGCACCGGCACCGGCGCCAAGATCCGCACCGCCGCCGCCGCGACCGACAAGATCGTCGGCGTCGGCGAGCGCGTCGGCGCCGACGCCGGTGACTTCCACGACGCCACCGTCGCCGGCCTCACCGAGGTGCGCGCCGGCGGGGCCTTCGCCGCCTTCGACCCGCTGACCTCGGACGCCCAGGGGCGCGCGGTGAAGGCCGTGCCCGTCGCCGGCCAGATCGTCCGGATTGTCGGCATCGCGCACGCGCCGGCCTTGGCCGCCGGCGACATCGTGCCCGTCCAGGTCGCGCTCTCGCTCCTCTCGACGCCGGCCTGATCCGCCGGCGCCGTCCTCCCGCTCTCCTGAAGGTCGCACCCCATGGCTCGCCGCCCCTTCGTCGTCGTTCCCTCCCTGACCGCGATCGCCATCGGCTATCGCAACGACGCCGCCACGTTCATCGCCGACGACGTCCTGCCGCGCATGCCGGTCTACGGCGAGAGCTTCAAGTGGACCGAGTTCCCGCTCGCCGAGGGCTTCCGGGCCCCGGACAACCGGGTCGGGCGCACGGGCCGCGTCAACCGTGTTGAGTTCTCGTCCGAGGAGCGCACCAGCGCCGTCGAGAACTTCGGCCTCGAGGCGCCGATCCCGATCTCCGACATCGAGGAGGCCGAGCGCATGCGCTCGCAGAACCTCGGCAACGCGGATCCGGAGGGCGACGCGGTCGCGCTGCTCACGCACTACAATCTGATCAACCGCGAGCGCCGCGTCGCCGCGCTGGTGCAGAACCCAGGGCTCTATCCCGCAGGCCTTCGCCTCGCGCTGGCGGGCTCCGACCAGTTCTCCGACTTCGCCAGCTCCGATCCGATCGACACGATCAAGACGGCGATGGGCTCGCTCCTTGTCCACCGGCCCAACCAGGTCACGATGAGCTTCAAGACCTGGGACAAGATCCGGTCGCATCCGAAGCTCATCCGCGCCGTGAAGGGCGGGCTGACCGACGAGGGGATGATCACGCGCGAGCAGTTCGCCGCGCTGTTCGACCTGAAGAAGGTGCTGATCGGCGAGGCCTATCTCGACACGGCGCGCTTCGGCCAGGCGCCGGACATCCGCCGCATCTGGGGCAACGACATGGTGTTCCAGTTCATCAACCCGGCGCCGGCGCGCGGGTCGGTGACGCACGGCTTCACCGCCACCTACGGCACGAAGTTCGCCGGCCGCTACGAGGACGAGAACGTCGGCCTCGAAGGCGGCCGCGTGATCCGCGAGGGCGAGAAGCTGAAAGAGCTGATCGTCGCTCCGGGCGCCGGCTTCCTCCTCCAGGACGTCGTGGCCGAATAGCCCGCCCATGGCCCCCCGGACCCGCAACAGGACCCGCCCGATGACCAGCGAAACCACCCCGAAGCCGCCGACCACCGAGCCGAACATCCCTCCGCGCGAGCCGGCGCCGCCCGCCGAGACGGTGGTAGAGACCGGCACGACGTCGACGATGACCGGCACGGCCGAGGAAGTCCGCACCAGCCGCGACGCCACCGGCGCACCGCGCTCGGGCGAGATCGTGCCGACCACCGTGCCGCTCGACGTCCTCGGGCGCCCGGTGCTCGGCGCCGCCTCCCGCAGCGCCCCGTTCGGGGTGGAGGTCCCCGGCCGGGCCGAGAGCCGCGTCCTCGCCTCCGGGCTGGAGATCCCGGCGCACCTGCGCGCCGAGCACGACGGCGAGGAGCGGCTGTTCACCGCAGCGACGCGCACCATGCGCAATCGCGTGCTCTACGAGGTCGACGCGCCGATCCCCCTGACGCGCGCCGAGTTCCGCCTGAAGCTGCGCTCCAAGGCCGTGCGCGAGGAGGCCTTCGAGGACGGGTACGAGGTCCAGCCCGGCTGACGAGATCTGCGGGGCCGATCGGTCCCGTTCCCCATCGCCGGGGCACTCTTGAGGACCGACTTGGGTCCCGGCGAGCCGGACGCGGCGCGGTTTGTGCGCTTTACCGCGTCGCGTCCGGCCATCGAATACCCCGAGCGCGCTCACCGACAGGCGCGAAGTAGACGGGCGGCTGCAGCGGTGAGGCGGCTTTCCAGCGATCGGCTCGCTACAGGCTCCGGCCAGCCGCCCCTTTCGCCACAGGTCCGGTCCCTTGATCCAGTTCGCCACCCTTGCCGATCTCGAAGCCCGCCATCCGGCCGAGCTGATCACGCTCGCGGCCCACGAGCAAACGGGCCTGCGCGACGACGCGCGCGTGGAGCGCGCGATCGAGGACGCAACGGCCGAGGTCCGCGCCATCCTGAAGGCGCGCTATTCGGCGGCCGAGCTGGAGCGCGTCGATCCCGAGAGCTTCGCGACGCTCCGCCTCTACGCGATGGACGTCGCGCTCTACCGGATCTCGCTCGCCTTCACCCGCACCTCCGAGGCGATCACCGAGCGCTACAAGTCCGCCATTCGCCGCCTGGAGGCGATCGCCGCCGGCAAGGGCGCCTTGAGCTTCACCGGCGGCGACGCCGGCAGCGGTGCGGCCACGCCGTCCGAGGCCTCGCCCGGCGAGGTTCTGATCGACGCGCCGGCGCGCGTCTTCAACCGCGACCGCATGAGGGGCTTATGATGGACGCCGGCGTCTCGATCACGATCGACACGGCCGAGGTCGACCGCCTCCTGGTGCGGCTCGGCCCGGTGCTGGACTTCGACGGCGCGGAGCTGATGGACATCGTCGGCGCCGTCGGGGAGTCGCAGACGCGTCGCCGCATCACGGACGAGAAGACCGCGCCCGACGGCACGCCCTGGAAGGCGAACCGCGCCGGCACGCCGATCCTCCAGCAGACGGGCCGCAACCTTCTCGACTCCGTCGCCTATCGCGCCTCGGCCGACGAGGCCGAATGGGGCGCCTCCTGGGAATACGCCCATGTCCACCAGGAGGGCGCGACGATCGAGCCGACGACGGCGAAGGCCCTGCGGTTCACCGGACCCGGCGGCGAGACGTTCTTCGCCCAGAAGGTCACGGTGCCGGCGCGTCCCTTCGTCGGGCTCTCCGCCGACAACCTGGCCGAGCTCGGCGACGTCGTGACCGACTTCCTCCGGAGCCTTCGCGAGGAGGCCGGCCGATGATCGCCGCGCGCAGCCTGGAGCAGCTCCTCGCGGCGAGTTCCTTCGACGCCGTCCACGCGGCGATCGTCGCCGAGCTGGGCCGCCTGCTGAAGGGCGTCACGGTGGTGCGCCATCCCGGCAAGCTCGACATCAACGACGTCGTCGCCAAGGCCGTGGTGAAGGCGCCGGGCGTCGCGGTCGGCTGGAGCCGGGCCCGCGCCGATCGGCGCGTCGCCGGCAGCTTCGACCAGCCGATCGAGTGGACCGCCTACATCGTCGCCGGCGACTACGCGGATCTCGACACGAAGCGCGCGACGCCGCGCGAGGCCGTGGCGCACGCGATCGGCTCGGCCATCCTGGAGATCCTGGAGGACGAGGACGTCTCGAGCTGGGGCGTTCCCGGCCTCGACCGACCGCTCGGCGAGCCGGCGCCGACGGTGACGCCGCTCTTCACCGCCAAGTCCTTCGCCGAAGGGGTCGCCTACTACGCCGTGACCTGGACGCAGGTTCTGCCGCGGCGCGGCCGGCCGCTGTTCGGGGGCGAGGCGCCGGCGGTCACGGTTTCGGGCGGCGCCGCCGACATCCAGTTCTCCGACGATCCGATCCCGACCGAGGTCCGGGCGCTGATCAAGAACTTCCAGGACGGGGGGCCGTGATGCTGGATCCCGTCGCCACGCGCCTCCGCCGGCAGATGCGGCATGTCGAGCGGCTCAACCGCCGGGTGTCGCTCGCCGACGTGCCGGGCAAGGTCATCGCCGGCAGCCAGGACATGGAGGCGCGCACGCTGCGCCTCGACATCGGCCGCTCGGCCGACGGGCGCGTGATCAAGAGCCCCAAGGTGAACTGGCAGCAGCCCGGCGCCGGCACGTTCATGATGCATGCCAAGCCGAAGGACGGCGAGCAGATGCGCCTGCGCTCGCCCTCCGGCACGGTCGGCACGGCGAGCCTCGCCGACTGGTCGACCTTCGACGACGACAACGCGCCCCCGTCGAAGGACGGCGAGGCGGCCGTGATCGCCTTCGGCGGCAAGGCGTCCATCACCTTCCGCGACGGGTCGCTGAAGCTCGCCGTCGGCGGCGCCTCGATCGAGCTGACCGAGGACAAGATCGAGCAGGCGGCCGAAGCGATCGCGCTCGCCGGCTCGGCGCTCACCCACAACGAGAAGAACATCGGTTCGACCCACACCCATGGCGGCGTCGCGCGCGGCGGCGCCCGCACCGATCCCCCCGGCTAGGAGACCAGCATGAGCAACACCCGACGCACCGGCACGGCCCCCGAGGCCGACGAGGTCCGGACCGAGACCACGCTGCCCGTCGTCTCCAGCGGCGGCGGCGACGCGCCTGCGGCCGTGGCCGCGCCCGTCGCGGATCCGACCGCGCGCCGCGAGTACGACGTGACCGCACTCGCCGGCCCGCGCGTCGCCGGCCGCCTCGTCGATCCGGAGAGCCGCACCGTGTTCCTCACCGAGCACGAGGCGCTCGACGAGCTTCTGTCCGGCACGATCAAGCCGAAGGGCGATGAACTGCACGCCATGTTCACCCGCACCGAGCCGCCGGCCGCGCCCGAAGCCGCCTCCTGAAACCTCGTTTGAAAGCCCTTTGAAGCATGGCCGCCATCGTGCGCTACCGGACCGGGATCGACCGCCAGACGGGCAAGGTGCTCGTCGGGTTCGATCACGTCCGGCAGTCGCTCGGGGTCATCTGGACGACGAAGGTCAACCGGCGGCTGATGCTCCTCGACTTCGGATCGAGCCTGCGGCGGTTCCTGGCCGAGGACATCACGCCGAGCCTCGTGATGGAGATCTACGACGAGCTGGTGACGAGCGCCCACAAGTGGGAGCCGGAATACCGCATCTCCGATCTCCAGCTCGTCCACCTGAAGCGCACCGGCGGTCTCGGCCTGGCGCACGGCGGGACCTACTACCCCGAGGGCCGGTTCGGGAACTACGCGATCGCCGAGAACGCCAACACCATCTATCCGCTGGCCGACCGCGAGCGCCTGTCGAGGGCCGTCGCGTGAGCCGCTCGTTCCTGACCGAAGGCCTGCCGGCGCCGCTCCTGACCGAGCCCCTGTCCTTCGCCAGTGCCAAGGCGCTGCGCCTGGAGGACATCGTCTCCGCGCTGCGCACGGCGGACGTCCCCTACGACGTCGAGATGCTCGAGTCGGACCCGATCGTCATCGCGGCCGGGCGTGCGGCCTGGGGCGATCTCCATTTCACGGCGCTCGCCAACGCCAAGGCCCGCGCGGCCGTCCTGGTGCGCTACGCCTTCGGCGCCGATCTCGACCTCCACGCCGAGGACGAGGGCCTGACGCGCTTTCCCGGCGAACAGGACGAGGCGCTCCAGGAGCGCATCATCATCGCCCGCAAGGGCATCTCCGTCGCCGGGCCCGACGACTACTTCATCAAGCTCGCCCGCAACGCCGACGCGCGCGTGCGCGACGTCGCCGTGTCCGCCTCGACCGAGGACCCGACGACGCGCGTCGTGACGCTGGCGATCCTCTCCAGCGAGAACGGCGGCATCGCCTCGCCGGAACTGCTGGCGAAGGTGACGGCAGCGACGGACGATCCCAAGGTCCGGCCGCGCTCCGTGCGTGTCCAGGCCGTGGCGGCCGCGCTGCGCGTCACGCCGGTGACCGCGCGCCTCTGGCTCTATCCGACCGCGATCGACGCCCAGATCGCGACGCTGCCCGCTCGGCTCGCCGAGGCCTTCGCGGCCGAGCAGCGCCTCGGCTTCGATCTCACGGATAGCTGGATCGCATCGAAGCTCCAGGTCGCCGGCGTCCAGAAGGTGACCCTCGTCGGCTGGACCGACGTCATCACCGCCTTCAACGAGGCACCGGCTCTCGGCGCCCTCGACATCCAGCCGGCGGGGCGCGTGCCGTGACGCTCCTGGAGAACCCGTCCCCGCTCGAGCTGGGCCTGGAGACGGCCGACGACAGCTACGGTCGTCTCGCGCCGCAGCTCCAGCGCATCACGGCGATCGGCCGCACCGACACGCCGGCGGACTGGCTTCCCTACGTGCTGGAGAACAAGGGGCTGGAGGCCATCGTCCCCTACGTCCGCGACATGGCGAAGGCCCTGCGCGAGGGGAAGTACTGGCTGAAGAAGCGCGGCACGGAGACCGCGATCGAGATCGGCATCGGCTGGGTGAACAGCTCGGGCACGGTCGCGCCGGCCGACGGGCGCCATCACTGGTATCGCTTCCAGGTCGCCTATCCGGATCCGCCGCAGGATCTCCAGCAGATCCGCCAGCTCGTCGGCATCACCAACCTGTCCAAGTCGAGCTGGGACGAGCTGTTCCGGCTCTACAGCCCCGACTACGACCACCGTCCGGTCCGGATGGACGAGCACCGCTATGACGACGGCGGGTGGATGGACGACTATTCCGGCGCGCCGCGCTGGGAGGGCGGTCCCTACCTGTCCTTCGGGCGCGACGGCGGATCCGTGGTGGATCTCGATCCGCACGCCTCTTCCGGCGGCGTCTTCGAAGGGGCCTCGCTGGTCAGCCGCGACGACGAGGGCATGCGCTACGACGAGGCCCGCTTCGGCGAGCGCCCCCGCACCGCCTGCGGCTCGGTCGGCGAAACCGACGGCACGTTCACCGGCGCCTTCGACGCCGACACCTGGCCCGACCAGATCGCCGACCGGCCCTGGAGCGAGATGACGGGGCCGACCTCCTTCTCCGGCCCCTATCGGGTCAACGACGGCTCCGCGGTGGCCGCTTTCACCGAAGACACATGGCCGGACGTGGTTCCGGCGAACGGCAGCTGGCAGGACGCGGCCGCCGGCCCCCAAGCCTTCTCATCCGCACAGGAATCTCCATGAGCGCTGATCTGATGCCTCTCTCCGGTCGCAGGGCGCTCGCCGCCCTGGCTCGCGCCTCGTCGTTCCTGTTCGTCCTGTCGCGCGGGAACCCGGCCTGGGACGGGCAGTGGACGCAGCCGAACCCGCCGGCGCCCTTGCTGGACGTCGAGGATGTCCTCGACCCGTTCGGCTACGCCCGGCCGACGATCGTCGATTTCGTGGTGCCCGACCTCAACGGCGCGATCTACGACGACGACGGCGGGCGCTACTCGATCTCGGCCGAGCCGACCCGCTACGTGCGCTCGCGGCTGTCGCTGCCGGTTGGCGCCTTTGCCGGCGAGCCGCTCCGGGAGGTCGGCCTCTTCATCAATCCGGTGATCGACCCTTCCGTTGCACCGGGCGCCGTGATCGTGCCGCCCGCCGCCGTCCTGTCGCTCGGCGACCTTCTCCACGTCCGCTGGGACGATCGCCATGTCCTCCAGGACGGCGGCCACTACGCGCGCAACTTCTTCGAGAGGCTCTGATGGCGCTCGCGAACTACTTCAGCCGCCGGCGCGACGGGAAGAACGCGGACGGCACCGACCGGTCCGGCGCGGCGTACATCAAGAAGCGCTTCGCCCAGATCCTCTATCTCGGCCGCCAGTTCGTGGAGTCGGCTGAGCACAACGAGGCGCAGGAGATCATCTTCGAGCGCCTGGCGGACGTCGGCGACAACTCCTTCGGGCCCATCTCGCTGCGCGAGGGCGGCACGATCGTCATCGACCAGAACGCCGGGACCGTGCGCGTCGGCGCCGCCCGCGTCTGGGCCGGCGGCTACATGCACGAGGTGCCGGCCGCCACGCTCACCGGCGTGCCGATGGTCGGGACCGTGCCGATCGGCATCACCGTCGTCGGCCGCACGATCGAGGCGTCGCAGGATCCCGAACTGAAGGGCATCGTGCCGAGCATCGCCAGCCAGGGCGAGGTCCTGTCGGCGCGCCTGCGCTACGAGGCGAGCTGGGCCCGGTCCGGCGATCCGTTCTATCCGATCCACACGCTGATCGACGGGCAGATCCCGAACGAGCGCACGCCGCCGTCCAACGACATCGCCGAGCTGCTGGTGGAGCGCCACCTGCGCGAGACCCATGGCAGCCATATCGCGGAAGGGTTCCAGGTCACGCCCGCCGGCTTCGACGCGGTCACGGGCGCGCAGAGCTTCATCATCTCGGCCGGCGTGCTGCGGGCCGAGGGGCGCCGCGTCGCCCGCTCGACCGACCAGCGTTTCCGCCGCGTCGAGAACCCGGAACTCGTCCAGGTCAACGGCGAGGGCCACTTCTACCCGGCCGGCGGCGTCGTCGCGCTGAACAACGGGCCGATCGACAGCGTCCAGACCGTGACGGTGACGAAGGAGGTGGTGCGCACCCTGACGCACCAGCTCGCCGGCGGCACCGACGCGCTGCCGGACACGCCGGTCTACGCGATCATGGCGGTGAACGCCGGCGGCGTCTGGAACCCCGGCACCCGCACCTTCACCGGCGGCACGAACTACGCCGAGACGACGTCCTGGGTGAAGCAGGGCGACGGCATCTCGTGGGCGCCGGCCGGGGCCGAGCCCGCGCCGGGGTCGAGCGTGACGGTCGTCTATCGCCACACGGCGACGGTGGTGCCGCAGGAGATCAGGCGCCAGGCCATCAAGCTCGAGGCGGCGGTCGAGGGGCAGCCGGTCATCGTCAGCTACCGCTACAAGCTGCCGAGGATCGACATCCTCGCGATCAACCTCGACGGCGAGGTCAACTACATCGAAGGGATCAGCTCCAAGCTCAATCCCTATCCGCCGCCGTGCCCGGCGCCGCTGGCGCCGCTCGTGCGCATCCGCAACCTCTGGGGCATCCCGCCCGTGGTCGAGGACGTCGACCAGCGCCGCGTGCTGGAGGCCGAGGTGCGCGCCTTCCTGCGCGACTTCCGCAGCCTCTCCGACCTCGTCAGCCTCGTTTCGCTGGAGCGCGACATCCAGGAGCGCGATCCGGCGTCGCGCCGCGGCTCGTTCGTCGATCCGTTCCGCGACGATCGCCAGCGAGATCTCGGCATCGCGCAGGACGCGGCGGTCGCCGGCGGCTTCCTGATGCTGCCCGTCCAGGGCTTCGCGCGGCGCATCGATGTCGGCCGGGCGCCGATCACGCTGCCCTTCGTGAAGGAAGCCGTCATCTCGCAGCCCTTCCGCACGCTCTCGCGGAAGATCAACGCCTATCTCAACTTCGCGCCGCTGCCGATGGCGCTGTCGCTCAACCCGGCGGTGGACCGCTGGAACGAGACGCAGGAGACGAGCAGCTCCTCGTCCTCGTCGAGCTTCGCCCAGGAGTTCTCCTACCGGCCGGATCTCGTCGGCACGCCGGAATACGGCACCACCAGCGTCTCGTCCTCGTCCTCGTCGTCCACCAGCGTGACGAGCTCGACCACCGATCTGCCGTTCCTGCGGCAGATCACGGTGGAGGTGACCGGCCGTCTGATGGGTCCGGGCGAGGACCTTGATCG
Organism: Aureimonas sp. SK2; assembly: GCF_029813115.1. Taxonomy (GTDB): domain Bacteria; phylum Pseudomonadota; class Alphaproteobacteria; order Rhizobiales; family Rhizobiaceae; genus Aureimonas. The sequence goes on along the minus strand of NZ_JAPZDS010000004.1, from coordinate 237,519 downwards.
CATCCTGTTCGACGGCATCGACGTGACCGCGTCGATGACGGGCACGAAGGAAGCGAACGATCAGGGCATCCTGACGGGGTCGTTCACGATCCCGGCGAGCGTTCCGGCCGGCACCAAGCTCGTCCAGGTCTTCGGCAAGGGCGGCTCGCGCGGGGCGACGAGCTTCGTCGGCCAGGGCACGCTGACGATCAACCACTACCACACGTCCTCGCACACCCACACGGTGGCGGTGACGATCGACCCGGTGGCGCAGAGCTTCGTGCTCGACGAGATGCGGCAGATCACGGGCGTGCGGGTGGAGTTCTCCAAGCGGGGCGACCCGACCAACCATGTCGTCCTGGAGATGCGCGACATGGACGGAGGCCTGCCGGGCTCGATCACCCACGCCGAGGGCTCGACGCCGGGCACGTTCACGCTGGGCGACCCGGACGTCGTGAAGCCCGGCAACTGGACCGAGATCGACTTCCGCATCCTGACGACCGTGCCGGCGAACTCCTGGCGCTGGATCGCGCTTCTGACCGACGACGCCGAGCATTCGGTGGCGGTGGCGCAGCTCGGCGACCAGAGCGACCCGAACGCCCCGCGCGGCTTCGACCGCCGCCGGCAGGAGTGGATCCGCGCCAACCCGGCGCTCGGCGACTTCGCCGACGGCTCGAACGGCGTGACGTGGAAGGCGCAGCCCGACACGGACCTGACGCACGAGATCATGGCGGCACGCTACACGTCGCTGACCCGCACCGTCTCGCTCGGCAGCCACGACCTGTCGCAGATCCATCCCGACGGCATCTCGGACGCGATCGTCGCGCTCCTGGTTGACGCGCCGACCACCCAGACCCGCGTGCGCATCCGCCTGACACGCGCCAACGGCGAGGCGATCTTCTTCGAGCCGAACACGGCCGTCAGCTTCGAGGAGTACCTGACGGAGACGGTCCAGCTCGACATGATCCTGACCGGCACCGCGACGCTTTCGCCGATCGTCATGCCGGAGGTCCAGGTCATTTGGGGCCGGCTGAAGCCGAGCGCGAGCTACGTCTCGGAGGCGAACGCGATCGACCTGACGGCCGGCAACGTGAAGCTGCGCACGGTGGTGGAGACCAACACGCCGGGGACGTCCACGGTGGCGTTGGAGATCGGCGGGCCCGGTGCTTGGGATCTCCAGGCGGCCGCGTCCTCGCGGGCGCTCGGCGACGGCTGGGTCGAGCGCGAGCACCTCGAAAGCCCCTACGGCGCACCCGAGGCGCGGACCCGCATCACCCTGACCGGCACGCCGCGCTTCCGCCCGGCCGTCCGGCAACTGCGCCAGCGCGCGACGGAGCTCTGACGATGGCGACCGAAGTCGTGACCCAGCCGGCGCCGGAGGCAATCCTTGCCTCCGTGCGCCACGACCGACGCTCGCCGGGCGGGCTGTTCCTGCCGCATTTCCAGAACAACGGCCGGATCGAGCTGGAGCGGATCGCCGCCTCGTTCCTCCTGATCGACGGGCTTCTCGCCTCGACGGTCACCGCCGCCGAGGTGGAGACGCAGATCGCGGCGCGCTTCGCCGCGCTGATCGGCTCGGCGCCGGCGGCGCTGGACACCGTCCAGGAACTGGCCGCCGCCTTCAACGACAACCCGGACGTGATCGACCAGATCCTCGCGGCCCTCGGGCTGCGGGCGACCAAGGCGGAGCTGGAGGCGGCCGTGTCGTCGCTCAACACCGCGCTCGGGGGCAAGGCGTCCACGGCCGCGCTCGGCGCGGTCACGGACCGCGTCACCGCCATCGAAACCGCCTTCCCCTCGCGAGCCCGGCTGATCGCCCGCGCCATCGCCTATTCCGGAGTCCGCTGACATGCCCAAGACCTTCGAGGCGCCCTTCGCCCAGAACAAGAAGACCCTCCGGGCAGTCTGCACGGCAGCGAAGACAACCTATGCCGACAACGCCAACGCCGTCCTCTTGGGAACTGTTGGCTCCGAGGGCGGTCTTCTCCGCCGCCTGACCGCCATTGCACGCGCCGCCAACATCTCGGCAACCCAGCTCCAGCTCTACCGTTCGAGCGACGGCGTCACACTCCATCTCTGCGATGCCATTACCTATGCGAGCTATTCGGTGACCGCGACCTCGACGGGCTTCCCGAAGGCCGACTTCGGTCTGACGTTCGCCGAGCCTCTGGGGTTCGAGCCGAACGAGCAGATCTGGGTCGGCATCGGCGTCGCACTTGCGGCCGGCATCGCCTTCACGGGCGACCTCGAGAACTTCTGATGCGCGGCATGGCGAAGGTCGGGGGCCTCGGCCCATCCCCCCGAGCCAGTGGCGGTGGGTCGTTCAAGTCGTTCACGATCTTCGTTGGTGCGTCGGGTCGCATCCGCATCCCGGCTGGGGCACGCGAGGTCCAGCTGGACATGGTCCAGGCTGGATTCGATGGTGTGAGGAATAGCCAGGGAGGGCGAGGCGGAGTTGGCGGTCGTCTTCTGCGCAAGACACTGCGCCTCAAGGCCTCGCACAAGACCATCTCCATCAGTGTCGGCCAGACCAATGGCGCCCACACCACAGCTCAGGTAAACGGCGAGCAGCTCTGGTCGACAGCGAACGAGGTCACTGAGTCTGGAGGTGCCGGTGGGCTCTCGGGCCCTGACGTCGGGGGCGGGTCCGGTCAGAGTGGAGGTAATACACTCGACGGCGCAGGAGCGGGTGGTGGTGGTGCCTCCAGTGTCCAGAGCTCTGTCTACGGCGGCAACGGTGGCTACGCAACGAAGCTCAACGCTAGTGGTCAGTCGGTCGACTCCGGTCGAGGACGCGGCGGTGGTGGTGGCGGTCAGGGTGCTGGATCGTATCCGGGGAATCCCGGCCCCCCATACGGAGGCCAGGGCGGCGGTCCCGGTAGCGTCCCAGGCGGCGGTGGTGGTGGTGGCTACGACTATCCTGTCGGCACATCGTATGGCCCCGGCCTCGGCGCTCGTGGCGAAGTCAAGATAACCTTCAAATGAGGCCCCATGCGCGGCATGTCAGAGACCGGCTCCCGAGGCCTCGTATCCAAGGCTGAGAGCGGAGGCGGAGTTCTTGCGAAGTTCGTGAAGCAGGCGGAGTCAGGCTTCGCCGTTGCCAACGAGAACACCGACAGTCTTATCGTCCTCGCCGCAGGCCAGAGCATCAACCTCTACGCCGAGCTATACGGCCCCGGAGGGCCGGGCGCCGGCGGTGGTTATGGCACTGGCGGTGGGCCCGGTGGCGGTGGAGCCTGCACGACCTTCACTGGAGTTGTGACTGGACCCTGTGTGATCGGGGTCTTGATCGGTCAGCCGGTTCCTGGGGGAGTCTACGGACAAAACCCACAGATTATGGTCGCGGGAACGACCAAGCTGTTCATGACCGATGCCAGCGGGGCGGAGACGCTCCTTGCTGATGCTCGAGGCGGGTACGGCGGCACCGTCAACAACGTCTCGGGCGGGCAGGGAGGAGTTGCCTCTCTTCCGAATGGTCAGACCTCTAGCGGATCCCTGAGCGGGGCAGTCCAGGCGGCACAGGTGACCGGGACGGTCGTGTCTTTCCCAGGAGGGTTCGGCCCCAATGCTGGGGGCGCTCAGGGAGGGCAGCCTGGGGGGCCGCAGGGTTCAGGGAACGGTGCTGCGAATCCTGGCACCGGAAACCGGTCGCAGGGCTATGGGCGCGGTGGGCAAGGCGACCCAACGGGGTCCGGTAGTGGGACCTCCGGCGGCTCAGGCACAAGCGGGTTCGCCTACATGAGAGGAGACTGAAAAGTGTTCGCACGAGTCGACCTGAAGACCCTCGCGGCGTCGCAGCCGGCACCGTTGCCATTTGAGATCGAGAACCTTACCACGACGGCTCTCGCCGATCTGCCGAAGGCGCTCGATCCGGTGCCGGCTCAGTTCGCAGGGGTGGGGTACTGGCCGGTCGCGATCGAGCCGGTCGCGTTCGATCCGCGTGCCCGCATCGAGGACGGCAGCTACGCCCTGACCCTCGACGCCGAGGCGCGCACGGTCGCGGCCGTCCCGAACCTACGCGATCTCACGGCCGAGGAGATCGCTGCGCTGCCGGCCCTAACCCCTCCCGTTCCCGAGGTCCTCGGCAAGGGCGAGTTCCTCGACCTGGTGCTGTCGACCGGCGCCACCGTCGCGCAGATCCGCGCGGCCTCCGACGATCCCCAGATGACCGACTTCTGGTTCGCTCTCGATCGGTTCTACAGCCAGATACAGCGCGACCATCCGTCGACCCGGCAGGGTATCGGGGCCATGGTGGCTCTCGGCCACATCTCCCAGGCGCAGGCGGACGAGGTCTTCGAGACGTGGCCGGCCCGGTAGACCACTGCTCCCTCTGGCCGGACCGCCTGTTCGGCCTGGACTGGTCGGCCTGCTGCGCGGCGCACGACGCCTCGGCGCTGGACCTCGCGAGCCACCTGGCGCTCGGATCCTGCGTCGGGCACGTCTGGCCGCTGATGGGCGTCGCGATGGCGGCCGGCGTGATCGTGCTGGGCAAGCCCTACGGCTGGCTCAAGCGGAAATGGCAGGCGCGCAAAGAGCCTTCCAACCGCCTTTGAAGGATTGCCCCGCCCGGCCGCAGCGGGCACGATGGCGCGTCCCCTCGAAATTTCCCGCGCGGGGCTGACACCTGTCAGCCCGCTCTTCCCGCATGCGCGACCGTAGGTTGGCGATGACACGTGTCAGCCCGCGGAGCCTTCCTGCATGTCCAACACCACCGACCACGTCGGCGTCCGCGTCTTCTCCGACCTGCGCAACACGACGGTCGCGCTCGACGTCCGGGACTCCACGGCCATCGGCATGTCGCTGCCGCTGCCCAACATCGCCGCCGGCAACGAGGCGGCCTTTCCGGTCGGGCAGTGCGTCCGCCTGTCGATGGACGACCCCGTCCAGCTCGCCAAGCTCGGCCCCGGCATCGCCTACGACACGGTGCGCACCATGCTCATGGAGGGGATCGTCACCGACATCGCCTTCGTGCGGGCGGCCACCAAGTCCGATCCGGAGGAGCAGCTCGGCGCGGTCGCTGGCGACGCGGCCCTGCGCACCGGCGTCTGGGGCCTTCTGAACGCCAAGGCTGACATCGGTATCGAGCCGGGCATCATCATCGAGCCCGGCTTCACCTCGCAGCGCCCCGGCAACGCCAAGAACCCGGTGGCGCTCGCGATGTCGGCCGTGTCCGACATCATCATCGACTGCCTCGGCATCGTCGACACGCCGGACACGAACCGCGAGGCGGCCGCCGCCTACGCGTCCGACTTCGCCGCCGTCTACAACCTCGTCGCGATGTATCCGAAGGCCCAGGTCTTCCTGGACGGGTCCTACGTGACGCGCCCGGCCTCGCCGATCGTCGCCGCCATGACGGTGAAGCGCGACAAGGCGGTGGGCAACCCCTACAAGGCCGCCTGGAACCGGGCGAGCCTCGCGCTCGGCGGTCTGTCGCAGCGCGTGACCTATCACGACGGCCGCACCGACGGGGACGCCAACTTCCTGAACTTCCGGGGCGTCGGCACGTTCATCGAGAACAACCTTCTCTGGGCGCCTTTCACGACCGCGACCGATCCGACGACGGTCGGCTACCGCTCGATCAAGCGCATCCGCACGCGGCGCGCGATCGAGAAGAGCTTCATCCGGCAGCTGCGGGCCTACAATTCCGAGGATCTCGGGCCGCACCTCGTCACGCTCCTGTTCCGCACGCTGGACGAGGCGCTCGCCGCCCCGCAGTCGGTCGGCGCGATCATCCAGGGCTCGGAGGTGATCTTCGACCGCAAGCTCAACCAGGACGGCTCGCTCCGGAAGGGCGCGCTGAAGCTGAAGCTGCGCTTCGAGGAGACCCCGGACCTCATCGACCTCGGCCTCTACACCGAGCCGCAGCCGGAGGCCTACGACGTCCTGACCGGCCAGATCCGCACTGCGATCGAGAGCCTCGGCTCGCCCAACCTGCGCTTCGTCGCCTGACGCCGCCGCCGACCCCGAGGACCCCATGACCGATCGCATCATCCACGGCGGCAACTGGTACATCCAGGAGATCAACCAGGCGCACCGCATCGCCGAATGCGGCCTGCCGGATCTCCGGATGAACACCGAGCAGCTGGTGACCGCCGGCGGCTTCTTCGCCTTCGACCTGCCGACCGAGGTCGCGGCGCTGTCCTTCGAGATCGCGCTGACCGGCTCCCACGAGGACGTCCGGTCGCGCTTCGGCCGCGAGGCGGGCGACTGGACGAACTTCGTTTATTACGAGCGCACCAAGGACATCGACCGGAACCAGAACTTCGGCCGCGTGGTGATGATCACCGGCCTTCTGAATGGCGTGTCCAACCCGCGCATCGTCGGCAAGCGGCCGGGCGTCACGCGCTACGCCGGCGGCTCGGTCTGGCGCTACCTCGATATGGTCGAGGGCCGCGTCATTCACCGCTTCGACTTCCGCCGCAACATCCTCGTGGTCGACGGCCAGGACATCACTGGGGAAGCGAACCGCATCCTCGCCCGCTGATCGGCGCCGGCCTCCTCCCGCCGGCTCCGCGCCTGGGCGGCCGTCTCTCCCGGCGGCCGCCCTTTTTTCTGGAAAGGTCCACCATGGAAAGCGCACCCGAACTCTCGCCCGGCCTCACCGTCACGCCCGGCGTCGACTTCCCCCTGCCGCCGCCCGATCTGGCCGAGGCGCTGATCAATTCGCCGGCCGCCGAGCCGACGGCGCCTTTGCCCCCGCCCACGATCCCGGCCTTGCCGCCCATGGTGGCCGTCCTCGATTTCCTCGACGGCCCGCCGGGCGAGACCGTCCAGCTCCGCTATCCCTTTCGCCTGGAAGGCGAAGAGGTCCGCGAGATCCGCGTGCGTCCGTTGCTCGTGTCGGAGGTCGGCTCGATCATCACGGCGCTGGGCGGGCGGATCGACAATTACGTCTTCTACGGCGCCATGACGGGCCTGCCGACCGAGGTGGTCCGCGCGCTGCCCGGAGAGGACGGCGACCGCGTCACCGACGTGGCCTACGGTTTTTTGCCCCGCTACCTGAAGCCGGCGGACCCCGGCTCGCCGTCCACCCCGGAGAATGGCGCACCCTGATCCTGCGCCTCGCCAGGGCCTCGTCCACCCCGATGCCCTGGCTCCTGGAACGCCCCTGGCCGGACCTCCTGCAATGGTGCGCGGTGGCCGGCCTCCTGACCGAGGCCTGACGTGTCCGATCCGCTCGACGTCTCCCTTCGCATGCGCCTCGAGCGCGTCGGCTTCCAGGAAGGCCAGCGCGACGTCGAGGAGCTGCGCCGCGCGGCCGACAAGCTGGGTCAGACGCGCGGCGCCGACGAGCTGGGCCGCGACCTCGCGCAGGCCGGCAAGGTCGCCGAGCGCACCGAGAAGGACATCGAGGAGCTCGCCCGCGCCGCCGATCGCCTCGGCACCAACGGCGGCGCCGAGCGCCTCGGCAAGAACTTCGGCCTCGCCATCACCAAGATCGACGGCGTCGAGCGCGCCGTGCGCGACGTCGGCCGGGCGATCGAGGCGGTGGACCGCGAGAAGTTCGACAAGCTCCGGAGCGAGCTGGCGACCACCACGACGAAGGTGGGAGAGCTGGAGCGCAAGCTCCGCGAGGCGGGACGCGCGAAGCGCCCGCTGGAGGAGACCAGCGCCGCGGCGGGTCTCCTGGCGGGCACGGCCGGCCGCGCCTTCACGGCGATCGCCGCCTTCGCCAGCGTCGACCAGGTCATCTCCGGCCTGTCGCGTCTGGAGCAGGGGTTTCGCTCGGTCGACCGCGCAGCGGCGCAGGCTGCGCTGACGGCGGAGACATATGATCCGAAGGTTCGCCAGGGTCTCATCGACGAGAACAAGGCCCTCGGGCGAACCTACGGTGTCGAACAGGCCGGCATCCAAGGGGCTCGGCAGGTTTTCACGGCCGGCGGCATGTCGCTGGAGCAGCAGCGAGCGGCGCTGCCGTCGACGTTGCGAACGGCCGTGGGCTCGGGAGCCAATCCCGAGGTGATCGCCCAGGCCGGCCGCTCGGTCATGGAGAGCATGGGCCTCACGGGAGCCGATCTCGCCGCTGCATACGACATCATCGCGAAGGGCGGGAAGCTGGGGGCGTTTGAAGTCGAAGCCCAGGCTCGGAACTTTCCGCAGATCGGCGCGCAGATGAAGGCGCTTGGCATCAAAGGGCTGTCCGGCGTCGCAGACACCAGCGCCATGATGCAGATAGTGCGCAAGAACACGGGCACGGAAGACGAAGCCGCGACCAACCTCACGAACTTCCTCGCGTCGATCACCAGTCCAGAGACGATCTCCAACTTCAAGGACAAGCGGAGCAACCTGCCGCGCATCCTTCAGGAGGCGCAGAGCAAGGGAGAGAACCCGGTTCTCGCAGTCGTGGATGAGGCGCGCCGTCTGACGAACGGCGATCCCGTTAAGCTGGGGCAGCTGTTTGGCGATCAGCAGGCGATGAACGCCGCTCGCGCTCTGATCCAGAACCGTGGCGAACTGGACGAGATGCGCACCGCCTTACGGACACAGTCGGCCGGGACGGGGGAGCGCGATTATCAGTACATGCAGGCGACCCCGTCCGGTCAGGCGGACCGCCGCGCAGCCGAGCGTGAGGCCGCCGGCGTCGAAATCGGCGAGGCTTTGAACCCCGGTTCCGCAGCCGTCGGTCGAGCGTCGACCAATGCCATGCGAGGGGCGGCGCACATCGCCCAAGGGTTCAACGAGGGTGGCGCCTGGGAGGGCATCAAACGCGTCCTCCAGGCGCAGTCGCCCTTGGCCTGGCTGTGGCAGTCGACCAACCGCGGCGACCAGCCAAGCGCCGAGGACATCGAGGCGCGCAAGGCGGAGGCCGAGCAGCTCGCGGGCGAGATCGCGCGCGAGCGCGCGGCGATCGCCTCGTCCGGCCGGAGCCGGAACTGGATGGCCGAGAGCCGCCTGTCGGTGAAGCAGAATCGCTACGACGAGCTGATGGGGGGCCTTCGCACCGACCTCGGCGCGGCCGAGGCCGGCAAGGCGGCTGGCCAGTCGACGGCCGAGCTGGAGACCCGGATCCAGTCGCTGACCCAAGCGATCCGCGATCTGGAGAAGAAGCTCGGCGACGCCGGCACCGGCGGCCTGAACCCCATCTCGTTCCGGAGCGGCGACGGCCAGCCCCGGCTCTGGAACGCCTCGCTCGGCGGGCGCGGCGGGGGCGTCGGCGGCACGGGCGGCGGCTTCCGCAGCGCCTATTCCGGCGGTGCGCCGATGATGGACGGCATGGCGAATCTCCCGCCGGGCGCTGGTGCCGCTGCGGGCGTCGGCTCGCCACGTGGCCGCGTCAATGTGACGGGCAATCCCGGCGGCGCGGCGGGCGAGGTCTACGACGTGCTCTCGGCCGACTTCAACGACGCGCAGGCGATGGCCCTTCTCGGCCACATGCAGCAGGAGTCGAGCTTCGACCCGGCGTCCTGGAACGCCAAGGAAGGGGCCGGCGGGCTTCTTCAGTGGCGGGGCAACCGGCTGGAGAACCTCAAGCGCTTCGCCGCCGAGCGCGGCATGAACTGGCAGGACCGGAAGGTCCAGGCCGCCTTTGTCGGGCACGAGATGCGCACCGATCCTTACGAGCGCCGGCGCTCCGCCCGGTTTCGCTCGGCAACGACGATTGAGGAGGCCTCTGGCGCCCTGAAGGATTACGTCCGCTTCGGCGACGATTCCGCTGGCACGCGGCTCGCCAACGCACGCGGCTTCGCCCAGCAGTTTGGCGCCAAGAGCGTCGGCGACGGAGTGGCTGGTGAGGTACGGCGAGGGTCCGCGAATTACATGCGCGGGCAGCATGGTCCGCCCGGATCCAATCTCGTCACCATCCAGGCGCCGGGGGGCGCGAAGTTCCAGGTTCACGCCGCGGCTGCCGAGAGCTTCCAGGGCTTCGTGAATGAGCTGGAAGCAGGCGGCTACGCGATCGATCCCAAGACATCGGGGGGCTACAACCATCGCAACAAGCGTGGCGGCGGTGGCCTGTCGCAGCATGCCTATGGCAACGCGATCGACATCAACTGGAACCGCAACCCAATGGGTCGGCAGTTGGTCACCGACATGCCGGCCAATGTCTCCGACATCGCCGCCAAGCACGGGCTCTCTTGGGGCGGAGACTGGAAGCGCACTAAGGACGCGATGCATTTCGAGTGGACCGGCATCAAGCCCGGCCAGGATGCCATCGCGGCTGCGACCGGTGAGCTGCCGGCGGGACGCCTCCCGAAGCCGACACCGCGCCCGGCAACAGCCACCGAGGAACCGATGCCAACCACGGCGTCGCTCGGTCGGGGCCGTGGAGCGCCGACCATCAACCTGACGCAGAACATCCGCGGCGGCTTCGACGCGCGGCTCGCCGCCGAGCGGTCCATGCGGCAGCAGCATCGCGCCATCCGTCTCGCGGAATCGGGCGCCATGCACGATACGATGGTGCAGCCCGCATGAGCATGGACGTCCTCGCCCAGATCGGCCGCGCCCAGCTGCGCGTCATCGGCCTCAACCCGCAGCGCCTGTCCACCGAGAGCGAGGCGCGCTTCCCCGGCGCACCGACCTGGGACGGCATGGACTATCAGGTCACCGGCCGGGGCGAGAAGCGTCACCTGATCGAGGCGCGCACGGCCCCGCACGTCTTCGGCGGCCTCGACGCCCTGGACTGGCTCCGCCGGCACCACGAGGCGCTGGAGCCCGTCGAATACATGCGCCTCGGCGCGAACTACGCCGCCAAGCGCATCGGCCGCGTCGGGATCCGCAACCTGTTCGTCGAGGAAGTGAAGGCGCATCCGCTCGACGGCGTCGGCCGGATCGTGAGCGTGGAGCTCGACCTCGTCCACCTGGGGGACTTCTGATGGGCCGCCGCATCGCCGTCGTCGGACCGAAAGGCGATCGCCTCGATCGCATCGCGCGCACGGCCTATGGGGCCGAGACGGGCGGGACGGTCGAGGCGCTCCTGGAGGCCAATCCATCCTTCGCCGCCATGCCGGCCGAGATCCCGGCCGGCACCCGCATGATCGTTCCCGAAACCGTAACGGCCGAGGCGGCCGAGACCGTCCGGCCCTGGATCTGACCCATGGCTTTCCGCAAGCCTTATCTGCGCATCACCGGTCCGGGCGACACCAACATCGGCGAGCGGCTCGGCCGCGACCTCGTCGGCGTCCAGATCACCGACCTGATGGAGGGGGAGATCGACCGGGCGATCATCCGCCTGCGCCGCACCCAACCCTATCGCGCCGCGCCCCCGGCCGGGACCGTGTTCCAGATCCATGTCGGCTGGGACGAGGCCGGCGCGGTCATGACCGGCACCTACAAGTTCATGCAGGTGCTCTACGCCGGCTCGCCCGAGACCGGCCAGGAGACGCAGCTCGTCTGCGAGGCGGCCGACTTCAACGACAGCCTGAAACGAGTCGACAGCGAGCACTTCGACGAGGAGACGGGCCACAAGACCTATGGCGACGTTCTGCGCACGATGGCCGGCCGGGTCGGCCTCGATGCTTCGATCGACCCCGAGATCGCGAAGATCCCGCTCGCCGGCGGCTACCTTCTGCGGTGGAAGCAGTCGGCGATCGGCTTCGTCACCGACATCGCCGAGGAGCTGGGGGCCATCATCAAGCCGCAGGCCGGCGCGCTGACCGCCCGCCGGCGCGGATCGTTCCAGACGCCGGGCGGCTCGCGCCTCCAGGACATCGTGATCCCGTTCGATCCGAACACCTTTTTCCAGGTCGACCTGACGCCCCGATACGGATTCGCGGAGGTGACGACGCCCTGGTTCGACCCGGCCGCCGGCCGGCCGTTCGACACGCTGAAGGCGCTCGGCCGGGGCGCGGCGCGGTTCGCCCTGCCGCACATCGTCGGCTCCGAGCAGCTCGCCAAGGCCATGTCCTCGGCCGCGGCCCAGCGCCTCGACGCCGAAACCGCGAGCGGCCTCTTCCAGAGCGCCGGCCAGCCCTACGCCGTCGCCGGCTCGCCCGTTCGCCCGCAGGGGTTCGGTCCGGACATCGACAACGTCACCTGGGAGGCCGTCTCGGTCGTCCACGACATCGAGCCGGAGGGCGCGGGCTGGCTCACCACGATCGAGACTAGGAACGCCGCATGACGAACAATCCAATCGCGGTCGGATTTCCTTGGTCCCAGGCGTTCGATTTCCCGCCAGGTTACCTCAAGCCGGGCGACCTCGTTCATGCCGAGTTTCGGTTGCTCGCCAGCGATCCGGTGCCCTTGGCCACTGCCGAGGCGACGATCGACAGAGACCGGCTGTATCTCCAGCTCACGGCCGAACAAACGAACGCGATGATCCGGCTAGCGCAGTCAACCGCCATCACGAACTTCGTCATCGAGCGCGGCGGAGAGGAATATCCGGTCGGTGTCATCGTGACGGTGCCCGTTGTCCTGTTGCCGACGAGGCCGCGCCAATGAGCGCCATCTCCATCTCACCGGCAACCTCGAAGTCCATCACGATCAGCCCGAACGGCGCCACGCCAATTCCAGTTCAGCTTGTGGCGGGCGTTCCAGGGCCGCGTGGTCCCGGCGCGACGGGCGACGGCGTCACCTTCTACGATCACGTCCAGGCCACCCCCACAACGGTGTGGACCATCGCCCACAACCTCGGCTTTCGCCCGTCCGTCACGATCCTGTCGACGGGGGGCGCCGAGATGCGCGCCGACGTCCGGCATCTGTCGGACGACGTGCTGACTGTCGTCTTCCTCCTCCCAACCGCCGGCTCGGCGCATCTCGTCTGAAGGAGTCCGCCATGGACGTGCTATCCCATCTCGACCATAAGGGCGTTGCCCGCATCCAGAACCTGCCGAACGCGATCGACCCGCAGGAGCCGATCACCAAGGCGCAGCTCGACGCAGCGGTGGAGGGCCTGTCGTGGAAGGATTCCGTCCGCGTCGCCACCCAGGGCAACATCTCGATCGCCAGCCCTGGCGCCTCGATCGACGGCATCAGCCTCGCCGTCGGCGACCGCGTGCTCGTCCGGGCGCAGACCACCGCGTCGGAGAACGGCATCTACGTCTGGAACGGCGCGGCGACGCCCCTGACGCGTTCCGCCGACGCCTCGACGGCGGACGAGCTGGAGCAGGCCACGGTCTCTGTGGAAGAGGGCACCAGCGCCAACTCGACCTTTCGCCAGACGGCGGTCAACTTCACGATCGGATCGGGCGCGGTCAACTTCGCCGCCTTCGGCACGGCCGCCCCGCTGGCAACGGATGCGACGGCTGGCCTGATCGAGATCGCCACCCAGGCCGAGGTTGATGCAGGCACCGCGACCAACCTTGCTGTCACTCCCGCCACGCTCAAAGGCTCAACCTACGCCCGCAAGGCGGCAGCCGGCATCATCGGGGACGGGGCTGCGACGCAGTACGACGTCGTGCACAACTTCGCGACGCGACGCGTCCAGGTCTCGGTGCGACGCACGTCCGGCAACTACGACCAGGTGCATGTCGAGAGCCGGGCGATCGACACGAACACGGTGCGGCTGATCTTCGCGCAGGCCCCGGCGACCAACAGCTTTGAAGTGACGGTTACGGCCTGATGGACGTTCTCTCGGATCAGGATTACGGCGGGGTCACCCGGATACTCCGCCTTCCCAGCGCGACGTTGCCACATGAGCCGGCGACCAAATCTCAGCTCGACGCGCAGAGCGTGGCGAACTGGCCGGCCTTCATTGGCGCATGGCCGCTCTTTGGCGCGATGCCGCAGCTGCTGCCCACCGGTCAGTTCGCCACTCTCCCCATGTCCGTGGTTGCCGACAACCGAAATGCCTGGAGCGCAGGGGACGGGCACTACGTTGTGCCCGAGGACGGGCTTTACCAGTGCATCGGGAAATATCGTGTGTTCGATGGCTCGCCCAGCACATCGCACGGGATTGGCATCGACATCGTCAATGAGGACTCCCCTTCGTTCTTCTGGAAGGGGACTGAGACAGGGACCAATCCGAGCCGAAACGGCATCATGAACGTGGTCCACATGTCTGTGACAGCCGGCGCGCGTATCCGCATGTTCGGCTACACCGACATGGATCTGACGGTCATGGCGACAGCGCTGACCATCTTGCGCGTTCGATGATCCCTCGCGGTCGATGCGGTCGTTTCGGATGACGACTTCCGGTGGGCCGTTGGCTTCCTGGCGCACACAGGCGGCACGGCCGATCGCCTCCCGAACGAGCATCTTTTCAAAGCCGCCGGGCCGCGCCTCCAGTAGCGCCCTTTCCCTCCAGAAGCACGAGGCTCTCATGCGTGACCCCGAATGCCCGATCGCGCTCGCGCGCGGCATCCTCATCGGACTCCTGATCGTCGCGCCGTTCTGGGCCGCGGTCGCATGGGCGCTGCTGTAGGCGGCTCTCGCCCTTCAAACTGCACCTCCGCCGTAGTGTGGCGGGGGCCGGAATGAACCGACTACGGGGCCTAAGCTTGCAGGCAGACCCCGCACGACGCGCACCACAGATGTCGCCGCCCCGCCGCTGCCGCTCTCGCAGCCGGACGAAGGTGGCCCAAACGTCTGAAGGCTTCATTGATGAACCAGGACCATCGGCCAGTTGCCCCGGCCGCCCCAGCTGCCGGCTACATCGGCGGCAAGCGCAACCTGTCCCGCCGCCTGATCGAGCGCATCGATCGTATTCCTCATGACGGCTATGCGGAGGCCTTCGTCGGAATGGGGGGCGTCTTCTTGCGCCGCTCGCGTCAGCCTCGCTTCGAAGCGATCAACGACCGCTCCGGGGACGTCGCAACCTTCTTCCGCATCCTCCAGCGCCACTACACCCACTTCATGGAGATGCTGCGCTTCCAAATCTCCAGCCGTCGGGAGTTCGACCGTCTGACCGCGACCGATCCGGACACGCTCACAGACCTGGAGCGCGCCGCGCGCTTCCTCTACCTCCAGCGCCTTGCCTTCGGCGGGAAGGTCGCCGGCCGCACCTTCGGCGTGGATCCGGCACAAGGCGCGCGGTTCAACGTCACGAAGCTGGCTCCCATCCTGGAGGCGATCCACGAGCGCCTTGCCGGCGTCGTCATCGAGCGGCTGGACTGGTCAGAGTTCCTGCGTCGGTACGACAGGCCGGGCATGCTCTTCTACCTCGACCCGCCGTACTACGGCTCAGAAGGGGACTACGGGAAGGACGCTTTCGGCCGCGATCAGTTCGCTCTCTTGGCCGATCGCCTACGGACGTTGAGGGGCAGTTTCCTGCTGTCGATCAACGACAGACCGGAGGTACGCGAGGTTTTCGCCGGCCTGTCGATGGAGACGGCCGAAACGACCTACACGGTCGGGCGGAAGGATCCCGTGAGGGTGGGTGAACTGATCATCACAGGGCCTTCAATCCCCCTTTGAGGTTCATCCGAAACTCTTGCCATCCGAAGTTGCGCGCGAGGCCATTCGGTTTTGCGCGCTACATCTCGCGGGACACGGGCTGGCCCCTTCCATGGGTCGTCGGCGGCGTCAGCGTCGGCCTCCTCGTCTCAGCCGCGGCCTCTCCCCGGGTCGGCGCGACCATCTCCGCGCGCGGCGGGCGGCCCGTGCTGGCAACGGGTGCCCTGTTGCTGGCGCTCGGGCTCGCTGTCCTGGGCCTGTCGCCGAACCTGCCCACCTTCATCGCCGGATGGGTCATCATCGGCCTCGGAATGGGCATGGGGCTATATGATCCGGCCTTCGCGACGCTCGGACGCCTCTACGGGTCGGACGCACGCTCCGCCATCACGACGCTGACCCTCTGGGGCGGCTTCGCCAGCACCGTCTGCTGGCCGCTGTCCGTGTTCATGGTCGAGCACGTCGGCTGGCGCGGCGCCTGCCTCGCCTACGCCGCGCTCCACGTCTGCGTGACGCTTCCGTTGGCCCTGCTCTTCGTACCCGCCGGGACGGGCTCGGCCTCCCTGTTGCCGCGGCGCGACGAGCCCCTCGCGCAGTCGGACGGGGAGCGCCGGAATTTCCTGCTGCTCGTCGGGGTCCTTGTCCTGTGCAGCACGATCTTCGGCTTGGTCTCCGTCCACCTGCTGACTTTACTCCAAGCCCGCGGCGAGACGCTCGCGGCGGCCGTGGCGTTCGGCGCGATGGTCGGCCCCTCGCAGGTCGGCGCCCGCATCCTCGAGATGGCCGGGCGCGGGCGGCACCACCCGCTGTGGACGATGCGGGCCGCCGTCGCGCTCACCGCCGTCGGCGTCTGCGCGCTCGCATTCGACTTGCTCCCGGTCGCCGCCGCCATGGTGTTCTACGGAGCGGGCAACGGCATCCTGTCCATCGCCCGCGGGACGGTGCCGCTGGCCCTGTTCGGTCCGGTCGGCTACGCGAGCGTCATGGGTCGGCTGGCGCGCCCCGCGCAGGTCGCGCAGGCGCTGGCGCCGACCGTCGGGGCGGTGCTGATCGCCCGCATGGGCTCGCACGCGACGCTCGTCACTTTGGCTGCGCTGTCGATGGTTGCCGTGGGCGTTGTCTTGCTCCTGGGCAAACATGGGATGGATCCCGACAGCCAAAGGCATGCTTGACCTCGGCGCCAGTCGACTTGACGTCGCGGTCGTCGGTTTCCAAATCGACCGTTGTCCGGCTCGCTGGAGACGGGCCTGTGCCGTCGCCACGTCTTGCGGCGGCGCAGCGTATCCATGTTGCTCGATGGAGGATGTGGCTATGCAAACCTCATGCGAAACCGACACTGGGCGGATCGACGACGGACTGCCCCCAAGCTTCGGGGGCTCCCCGGTGCCCGGAGACGTCATCTTCAACCATCCGACATTGGGTAGCAAACGCCACCAACTCAGTTGGCGAGGTCATCCGCGTCGCCAATATCACTCGTCAATTCGCGTTCCAGATCGACCAAGGCTTCAACGAACGATGGGAATGCTCGCTGCATCCGCTCGACGTTCTCGAGTACCTTCGCCCCGGACATTTCGATGCCGTAGCGGTGCCGAACCAGATGTCTGAAACCTTTGAGTTCGGTGAGATTCCGGTATAGGTCCGCCGACAGGAGAGCGGGTCTCAAGCCGGGGATCGGTGCAGCCATCTGGTCTAGGATGTCCTGATGTTCCGACCCTCCGGTCGGAACCGATCCGTCGACGTCCTTGGCGACAGCCTTCAGGATGTCCTCGATGCCGTTGTAGATGTTGTGGACGCCCAATGAGGCAGCGGTAGTTGCCTCCCAATCATCCGACATGATTGCCAGCCGACGATCGAAGGCATGCTTCGTCAAGTTGCGCAACTCGCCATCCGCACGCTCGACCTTCATCGACAGCTTGGCGAAGACAGCGGACCGGAACTCAACCACCAAGGAATTCCTGCGTGCGAGCGGCGGTGAGGTCGGATGCATAGACGATGTCGTAGGGGATTTCGGCACCTCTGAATGCGGTCGCCACAAGCCGCTCCACTTGAACGCGCCTTGATGGATCCGTGTCGCCATGCACGAACAGGTCCACGTCGGAGTGCAATCCGAAATCCCCGTGGGTCAGCGAACCGATGAGGTCGATCCCGATGCCCTGTCGTGCGGCGGCATCGGTCACGCGGCGCGCGAGGTCGAGCGCCAGTTGTCGGCGCTGCTCGGTTCGTTGCCTGTTGACCGCAGCGAGTCTGTTCATGATGACCATTCTAGCGGTCTACGGAGCAGTTTCCAACCATTGGCCCAACGCGCCGAACGGGCTCTTGGTGGCGCTTGCTACCTAATGGCGCAACCATCCCGACCAGGTCGTCTCGGCGGCCGGACTCACCAAGGGCCAGAAGCGCATGCTCCTCGCCTCGTGGGCGTCGGACCGCCGGGCCGTGGAGAACAAGCCGTCGCTCCGTCGTCTCGGCAGCGGCGCGGTGGTTTCGATCGATGACATCCTCGAGGCCTTGACGGCGCTCGACGGACAGGGGGATCGCCCGGGATCCTGGACGGCCGGCAGGTTCGCGGCACGGCGGACGAACCGTCTCGTCGCGAGGCCGGTGCGCCGCGCGCCGACGCCTTGGACGGATCGGGACGACGATCCCCCGCCCTCGGCCGCGGCGGCGGCGCGTCCGTTCTTGCCGATCTTCACCGAGGCGCTCGCAGGCGCGGCGTGACACGCCGGGCCGGGCCTCGCGGCCGAGCTTGGAACCGGGAGGGCCCGCCCGTTGCCGTTCGACCGCTCAACGCGTCCGCAGGGCCGCCTCCGGGCCAGCGCGCCTGCCTCCGACGTCGAGAGAGGTCCCGAAGGAGGTGGGCCTCCCGAGACACGGCACCACGGCCCCCGCAAGCCGGGCTACGGTGGCCGGGGGCACGACCGACGGCTTGGGCCACGGGGTGTCCTCGAGGGTCCCGCTCACCGCGGACTCCAGGCAAGCAGGCGCATCGCGTTCGCGGTGACAAGCACGGTCGCGCCCGTGTCGGCGAGGATCGCCGGCCAGAGGCCCGTGATGCCGAGGACGGTGGTGACGAGGAACACCGCCTTGAGGCCGAGGGCGATCGCGATGTTCGCCCGGATGTTGCCCATGGTCGCCTTCGACAGGGCGATCATGTCGGGCACGTCCCGCACGCGGCCGTGGAGCACTGCCGCGTCCGCCGTCTCCAGCGCCACGTCGGTGCCGCCGCCCATGGCGATGCCGATGTCGGCCGCCGCCAGCGCCGGGGCGTCGTTGATGCCGTCGCCGACCTTTGCGACGACGAACCCTTCGCCCTGGAGTTCGCGCACGATGCGCTGCTTGTCCTGCGGCAGGAGTTCCGCCCGCGCCTCGATGCCGAGGCCCGCCGCGACGGCCTCGGCCGTCGTGCGGTTGTCGCCCGTCAGCATGACGGCGCGGATGCCGTCCGCCTTCATCGCGGCAAGGGCGGCACGCGCGTCCGGACGGGCCTCGTCGCGCATGGCGATGTAGCCCGCGACCCCGTTCCGGGCGAGGAGGACCGACACGGTCTTGCCCTGCGCGTTCAGCGCCCCGATCGCGGCCACCCGCTCGTCGCCGAGAGGCACGCGGCGCCCGGCGGCCGAGGCTGAGCCGAGGAACACGGGTTCGCCGCTGACCTTGCCCTCGACGCCCTCTCCGGGGACGGCGTTTGCGTCGAAGGCAGGCGGCACGGGGGCCTTGTCGGCCTTGGCGCGGTCGAGGATGGCGAGGGCCAATGGATGGCTCGATCCTTTCTCGAGCGCAGCCGCGAGCGAAATGACGTCCCGCGCGGGGCGGCCGATGGCGACGACGTCGGTCACGACGGGCTTGCCCCCGGTCAACGTCCCCGTCTTGTCGAAGGCGATGGCGGTTATCCTGCCGAGCGTCTCCAGCACCACGCCGCCCTTCATCAGGAGGCCACGCCGGGCGCCCGCCGACAGGCCGGCCGCGATGGCGGCGGGCGTCGAGATGACGAGCGCGCAGGGGCAGCCGATCAGAAGGATGGCAAGGCCCTTGTAGATCCATTCGTTCCAGTCGGATCCGAAGGCCAGCGGCGGCACGACGGCGACGAGGAGCCCGACCACGAGGACGGCGGGCGTGTAGACCTTGGAGAAGCGGTCGATGAAGCGTTCCGTCGGCGACTTCGACTCCTGTGCCTCTTCCACGAGACGGACGACGCGCGCGATCGTGTTGTCGGCGGACGCGGCCGTGACGCGCACCCGCAGGACGGAGCCAGCGTTGACCGTCCCGGCGAACACCAGGTCGCCGACCGCCTTGTGCTTCGGCACGCTCTCGCCCGTGACCGGGGCCTCGTCGACCTCGCCCGATCCCTCGACGACCGAGCCGTCGGCCGGGATGCGGTCGCCGGGGCGCACGAGAATGGTGGCGCCGACCGCGAGGCTCTCCGCGGGCACCTCGGTGGTCTGGCCGTCCCTCTCGACGAGCGCCGTCTTCGGCACGAGGGCGGTGAGGCCCTGGATGCTCGCCCGGGCGCGGCTCGCCGCCAGCCCCTCCAGCATCTCGCCGACCAGGAACAGGAGCACGACCGTCGCCGCTTCCTCCTCGGCCCCGATGAAGACGGCGCCGATGGCGGCGATCGACATCAGCGTCTCGATCGAGAACGGGGTGCCGAACCGGGCCGCCGTGATGGCTCGCCAGGCGACGGGGACGAGACCGACTGCGAGCGCGGCGAGGAACGCCGGACGCTCCAGCAAGGGCACGAGGTGGCCGAGGACGTAGGCGGCGAGCAGCGCGGCGCCGCAGGCGGCCGTCAGCCGTGCCTTGCCCGTTCGCCACCAGGGCACGCCGACCTCGACGGGGTCGTCGTGCGAGTGGCCCGCATGGTCGTGGCCGTCATCGTCGTGCGGCTTCCCCGGCACCGGGTCCGCTCCGTCCGCGGTCTCGGCACCGTAGCCGAGGTTCCGCACCTGCCGCGTGACTGCGGCAGTGTCGAAGTCCTCCGCGTGGCGGACCTTCACCGTGCCCGTCGATACGGAGACGGCAACGCCCTCGACGCCGGGCAGCCGTCGGATCGCGGTTTCCACCTTGTTGCCGCAGGCCGCGCAGTCCATGCCCGTGACCCTGAAGCGGCTCTCGTTCGCCACCGTGCTCATGGCGCTCTCCTTGCATCGTTCCCGGGAGAGGCCTACTTCCTCTAGTGGCTAGAGGAGCAAGCGAAAAAATGACGGGCGGCGTGTCCATCGGCGAGGCCTCGCGGGCGAGCGGCATCAAGGTGCCGACGATCCGATACTACGAGCAGATCGGCCTCCTGGCCGCGCCGCCGCGGACCGAGGGCAACCGCCGCCTCTACGACGCGGGCGACCTGCGGCGCCTCCGCTTCATCCGGCATGCCCGTGAGCTCGGCTTCGAGATGGAGCCGATCCGCGAACTCCTGGCGCTGGCGGGGGAGCCGGACGGCCCCTGCGAGAGCGCCGACCGGATCGCGACCGCCCACCTTGCCGACATCGACCACAAGATCGCCCGACTGACGGCGCTGCGGGCCGAGGTCGCCCGCATGACTGACTGCTCGAACCACTCCGTGGCGCAGTGCCGCGTGATCGAGGTGCTCGGCGATCACGGCGAGTGCTTTCACGAGAGGCACTGA
This sequence comes from Aureimonas sp. SK2, assembly GCF_029813115.1. Classification (GTDB taxonomy): domain Bacteria; phylum Pseudomonadota; class Alphaproteobacteria; order Rhizobiales; family Rhizobiaceae; genus Aureimonas. Next base: position 216,659 of record NZ_JAPZDS010000004.1, on the reverse strand, counting down.
CCGCGCCGTTCGGGGGCTTTCGGCCTCAGGCGACGCCGAACTGGCGGCGCACCTCGCCTTGACCGACCAAATCGTTGAGCAGCTTGTAGTTTCGCTGCTCGAACCGGACGCGGCCCGCGATGATGGCCGGGCTGACGGACAGCTTGCGCGCCAACGCCCGAACCTCCGCCTCGCGTCGGACGGATCCTACGCCGGCCCAGGTTTCGGCGGGCATGAGCGCCTCGCTGGCCCAAGCGTCGGCCTCGGCCTCGCGGGACCTCTCCCCGCCCTCGGCCTCGGCCTCCAGGTCGTCGACGAACCACTCGTCCCCACCCTCGCCGAGGTGCAGGGCGACGTGCCCAAGTTCGTGGGCGAGGCAGAACCAGAAATTGTCGAGGCGGTCGAACCGCAGCGACAGCCCGATCACCGGGGAGCCGTCGGGAAGCAGGGTGGCGGCGCCGTCGACCCTCGTCTTCGGTAGGTGCCTCTCGACGACGAGGTGGATGCCGTGCTTGCCGAGGTACTCGCGGGCGAGGCGCGGCCCGTCGTCGAGGAAGCTGAGGCGCACGAGACCGGACACGAAGGCACCGTCGACGATGCCGCGCTCGTACCTGCCGGGCAGCGTCTGCGCGCAGGCCAGCGACACGATCCGCGACGTCCACGCCGTGACGGCGTGGTCGTCCATGGCGGCACCGCCCCGGATGGACCTGCGGTACAGGGCGGGCTGGAGGCAGGAGTTCGCCGACTGCGGGACGAGGCAAGCCACGAGCTCGTGGCAACGCGACCTGGCCTCCCGCGTGGTGCCCGTGAAGCCCGGGAGCCACCCCCGTTTCACGATCTCGCCCCACGGCAGCCGCGCCGGGTCCAGGGCATCCTTGCCGGGGCCGCGCGCCGGCTCGCGCAGCAGAACCTCGGCCGGGATGCCGAGACCCGAGTGGAGGTTCTTGATCATGGCGAGCGTCAGAGGGCGCTGGCGCTTCATGACCTCGGACACCTTGCTGGCGCTGCCGATGTACGGCACGAGGTCGCGCTGGCGAAGGCCCGCCTGTTCCATGCGGAAGGCGATGGCGTCGATCGGGTCGGGATGCGCGATGGCGTGGTGCTTTGCCTCCCACGCCTCGACCAGCGTGGACAGCACCTCCAGCTCGTCGAACTCCGGCGAACCCGGCTCGGCCGACATGAGGTCGCCGACCCGCGCCAGCGCGGTCTCGTAGTCGCTCTCGGACTTGATGGGCTTCACGTGCATCGGACGGTCTCCGCGTCGATCTCGTCGTAGTCTTCGTGCGTGCCGACCCAGCGGACGAACACGATCTGCGCCGCATAGTTGATCTCGACAACCAGGCGGTAGTCGTTCCCCTTGATGTTGAAGACGACGCGCCCGCCCTTGAGGACGCTCGCGTTCTTGTAGGTGGCCTTCAGGTCGTTCGGGTGCTGCCAGCTCGACGCCGACGCCTCCTGGTGCCATGCCTCGAGCGGCCCCTGCGAGACGGCGTGCTTGCGCTCCGACTCCCAGAACTCCCTCAGCGTCTTCTTGGAGATGACACGCATATCGATATAGGGTTCCCCCACAGGGCACAACGCCAAAATTCCCTCGGAGGGAACAATGTTCCGTGTCGGGCGCACGTTTTCACCTGAACGGATGGGCGGGCATCCGAGCGGGGACATGCGCGCTGGCGCGGGCGACACGGGGACGGTGCCCGATCGTACGCGAAGGGTAAAGGGGCGCCATGGGCCGTCGGCGCTGCGATGCCGCGCCCGGCGCGTGCGGGACGGATGTCGACGGCGGGTCCCGGTGGGAGCACGCGCGCATGAAGTTCGCCGCCCGCTCGCGTCCGTCCTGCCGGCCTTCCTGCCCGCGGCCCTCGCACATGGGAAGGGCGGCCGTGCCCGGCTGCTTTCCGTCGCCCGCGGTCACTGGAGGCGCAAGCGCCAGGGCATGCGGCGTGAAGACCCCGACCTGCCGCGGGGTGCCGTCCGGATCGCGCCGTTTCGCGTCCGGTCCGGGCTTCCCTCAGGTCGTCCTGAGTGTGGCGAGCGATCCCGTGACGGCGCCTCCCGTCGGGGACGGGACGATCGAGACGATCTCACCGAGGCCTGCCACGTGGCTGCCCACCTTGACGCGGATGAGGTTCGAGGCGGTCGCGAGGAAGGCCTCGCCGTCGCCGACCAAGACGATCCGGTAGTCGCCCGCCGAGGCCGGCCCGGCCGGCCGGGGTTCGGCAGGAAGGACGTCCGGCAGCGCGGGCGCGGCCGCGGTCTCGGCGGCGGCCGTCTCCCCGGCCCCGAACGCCGCCACGATGGAGGGCGCCGCGAACGTGGCCCCGGCCCCGAGGGCAAGGACACCCAGGAGGCCCGCGGCCGCCACCGCGACGCGCCTGCGCCGCTGCCCCGCCGCCGCCCCGCCTTCCACTCCGTTCGCCATGTTCGATGTCCCGTCGTTGCCTCCGAGGGAGCATGGGCCCGGGCGATGGGTATGGGCTGAAGGAAATCGTTCGAATTCGAGCCGTCTCAATTGTCCCGGCGCGGCGCAAGGCGTCGCGGCTGGCACGGATCCCGGACGCGGTGGTGCGTGAAGGCGTCGCGTCCTTCGCGTGCACCTTTCCCGGCGGCCCGCGACGTGGCATCACTGCCCCGTGAGCAGAACGTCCCGCCTCAAGACCGTACTCGCGACCTTGGTCGTCGCCGCGTTGGCCCTGATGCCGATGGGCGAAGCCATGGCCTACGCCGATGCGACGCGGACGGTCGCGGACATCCGCTCCGAGCGGCCCGCCGTCGCGGACATGGGCGGAACGGGGGACATGGCTGGCATGGAGGGCATGTCGGCCGAGGCCGGAATGCCTTGCTGCCCCGACGACCCGGCCCCGTCGAAGGACGGCTGCGGCAAGTCCGCATGCCCGGCGATGGCGGCCTGCACCTCCCAGTGCATCCCCGCAGGCCCCGCATCGGCGTCGGGCCTCGGGCCGCCCCGGGCGTCGGAACCGTCGTTCGGCCTGCCGGGCGTCCGGAGGCTGGTCTCGATCGCCCGCGCGCCGCCGCCCCGACCTCCCAGAACCTGACCGATCGGCCGGCGCCGTGGCGCCGTTACGGCGGTGCGGAGCGATCCGCGCCGATGCTGACGCATGGCGTTTCGCCATCCCGCCGCAGGCAGGGCCGCGGACGGGGATCGATCGGGAACCGAACACATGAAGAAGACCAGCATGCGCGTCGCCGCGGCGGCCGTCGCGACCCTCCTGTCGCTCGGCGCGGGGACCTCCGCCATCGCGGCGATGACCGACTACGAGTTCCAGCTCGTCGACCCGAAGGTGAAGTCGGGGAAGGACGCCGTCGTGGCCGTACGCCTCGTCGACAGGAGGACGGGAAAGTCCGTTCCCGACGCCATCGTCTTCGAGACCCGCGCAGACATGGCGCCGGACGGCATGGAGACCATGACCACGCCCATCGAGGCGCTTCCGTCGGACGAGCCCGGCGTCTACCGCTTCAGGGTCGCCCTCGTCATGGACGGCGGCTGGCGCATCTCGCTCGGGGCGAAGGTCCAGGGCGAGGAAGGCACCCTCAGGGACGAGGTCGTCCTCCAGGCGGCCGAGTGATGCGGACGGCCATCGTCGGCCTCGCCCTCGTCGCCGTCGCGGCGGGTGCCGGAGGCTACCAAGCGGGACAGGCCGGGCTGACGGCCGCCCGGCTCGGGGAGGCGCTCGGCCTGCCGCGGACGCCGCCGGTTCCGGCCGGACGCGCGGAGGCGGCGGGAATGACCGCCGCGGGGCCCGTCGGCGTGGCGCCGGAGAAGCGCGCCCTCTACTGGCGCGATCCCGACGGCAAGCCGACCTACTCGGCCGGGCCGCGGAAGACGGCGGACGGCCGCGACTTCGTGCCCGTCCGCGACGATGCGGCGCCGGGCGCCGTCGCCGCGGGCGCCGGTGCGGGCGCCGCACCGGCGCTCGGCGACACGGCCCCGGCCAAACGGGTCCTCTACTACCGCAACCCGATGGGCCTTCCCGACACATCTCCGGTGCCGAAGAAGGACTCGATGGGTATGGACTACATCCCCGTCTACGACGGCCCCGAGGAAGAGGAGGGCGTCGTCACGGTCTCCCCGGGGCGGCTCCAGAGAACGGGCGTCCGCTCGGAGTTGGTGTCACGGCAGGTCGTCGGTCGGCCGCTGCGGGTGCCGGGCGTCGTGAAGCTCGACGAGCGGATGGTTTCCGTCGTCACCACGCGGGCCGACGCCTTCGTGGAGGAGGTCGCCGACGTGACCACGGGTTCGGCGGTGCGAAGGGGACAGCCGCTGGTGCGCCTCTACTCGCCCGAGATGGCCGCCGCCGGCGCGCAGTACGTCATCGAGCTGAAGAGCGGCGGCGCCGCGAGGTCGGGCGGCGCGGGTCTGAAGCTGCGCAACCTCGGCGCCCCGGGGGAGGCGATCGCCGAGATGGAGCGGACAGGGAAAGTACCGCCCTCCATGACATGGACGGCGCCGCGGGACGGGCTCGTCCTGGAGCGGGCCGCCGTCGACGGCATGATGACGGAAGCGGGAGACGTCCTCTTCCGGCTCGCCGACGTCTCGCGGGTGTGGCTCGTCGCAGACGTGCCCGAGCGCGAGGTCGGGGCCATCCGGCTCGGCAACGCCGCGCGGAGCACCTTCAGGGGGCTGCCCGGCAAAACGTTCGAGGGGCGCGTCGACCTCGTCTACCCGCAGGTCTCGCCCGAGACCCGGACGGTGAAGGTTCGCATCGAGATCGAGAACTCCGACGGCCTCCTGCTGCCCGACATGTATGCCGACGTCGAGATCGAGTCCGGGGCCGGCGGCGCGGTCCTTGCCGTGCCGAACGACGCCATCCTCGACACGGGATCGCGGCAGGTCGTGATCCTCGACCGCGGAGAGGGGCGCTTCGAGCCGCGTCCCGTCGAGATCGGCGCCCGCGGGACGGACGCGACGGAGATCACGACGGGCGTCCGGGAGGGGGACCGGGTGGTGACGGGCGCAAACTTCCTGATCGATGCCGAGAGCAACATCAAGGCGGCCCTGTCGGCCCTCGACCCGAAGACGGACGGGCCTGCACCGACGGCGGAGCTGCGCCCATGATCGCCCGCATCATCGCTTGGTCGGCGAGGAACCTCGTCCTTGTCTTCGTCGGCACGCTCTTCGCCGTAGCGGGCGGACTCTACGCCTTGAAGACGCTGCCGCTGGACGCGATCCCTGACCTCTCGGACGTCCAGGTCATCGTCTACACCGAGTATCCCGGTCAGGCGCCGCAGGTCGTCGAGGACCAGGTCACCTATCCGCTGACGACGGCCATGCTGACGGTGCCGCGGTCGAAGGTGGTGCGCGGCTTCTCGTTCTTCGGCGTGTCTTTCGTCTACGTCGTGTTCGAGGACGGCACCGACCCCTACTTCGCGCGGAGCCGCGTGCTCGAGTTCCTGAACGCCGCCGGACGCCGCCTGCCCGCAGGCGTGACGCCGACGCTCGGCCCGGACGCGACGGGCGTCGGCTGGGTCTACCAGTACGCGGTGGTCGCCAAGGACAGGACGCTCGCCGAGCTTCGGTCCTTGCAGGACTGGGTCGTGCGGTTTGCCGCCTCCGACGCGGACGGGGTCGCCGAGGTCGCGAGCGTCGGCGGCTTCGTGAAGCAGTACTCCGTCGTCGTCGACCCGAACCGCATGCGAAGCCAGGGCGTGACCCTCGACATGCTGAAGGACGCGATCGGGGCGAGCAACATGGACGTCGGCGGCCGCACGATCGAGCTGTCCGAGTTCGAGTACATGGTTCGCGGGCGGGGCTACCTGCGCGGCACGGAGGACATCGAGAGCATCGTCCTCATGAGCCCCGGCGGCGTGCCGCTGCGCCTTTCCGACGTCGCCCGGGTCGAGACGACGCCGGACGAGCGACGCGGCATCACCGAGCTGAACGGGGAGGGCGAGGTCGCGAGCGGCATCGTCATGCAACGGTATGGCTCCAATGCCCTCGACGTGATCGAAGACGTGAAAACGAAGCTCTCGGCCATCCTGCCGAGCCTTCCCGCGGGAACGGAGATCCTGCCCGTTTACGACCGTTCCCAGCTCATCGAACGGGCCATCGAGACCCTGAAGGGGACGCTCCTCGAGGAGAGCCTGATCGTCGCGCTCGTCTGCGTGGTGTTCCTCCTCCACCTCAGGAGCGCACTCGTCGCGATCCTCATGCTGCCCGTCGGCATCCTGATGGCCTTCGGGGCGATGAAGCTGATGGGACTCGGGTCGAACATCATGAGCCTCGGCGGCATCGCCATCGCCGTCGGAGCGATGATCGACGCCGCGATCGTCATGATCGAGAACGCCCACAAGCACCTCGAGCGGGCGCCTCCCGGCAAGCCTCGGGTCGAGATCCTTGTCGAGGCCGCAAGCGAGGTCGGACCCGCACTGTTCTTCAGCCTCCTCGTGATCACGGTGTCCTTCCTGCCGATCTTCACGCTGGAGTCGCAGGAGGGGCGCCTGTTCGGGCCGCTGGCCTTCACCAAGACCTTCGCCATGGCGGCCGCCGCCTTCCTGTCGGTGACGCTGGTGCCCGCGCTGATGGTCGTCTTCGTGCGCGGGCGCATCGTGCCCGAGCACCGCAATCCCGTGAACCGCTTCCTGATCTGGGTCTACCGCCCCGTCATCGGCGGCGTCCTGCGGGCGAAGACCCTGACCATCCTCCTCGCCGTCGTCGCGCTCGGCGTGACGGTCTGGCCAGCCCGGCAGATCGGGTCGGAGTTCATGCCGAACCTCAACGAGGGGACGCTGATGTACATGCCGACGACGCTCCCGGGGCTGTCGGTGACGAAGGCTGCCGAACTCCTCCAGACGCAGGATCGCATCATCAAGTCGTTCCCCGAGGTCGCATCGGTCTACGGCAAGGCGGGACGGGCCCTGACCGCCACCGATCCCGCCCCGACGGAGATGTTCGAGACGCTGATCAACCTGAAGCCGGAGGAGGAATGGCGGCCGGGCGTCACCGTCGACAGCCTCAAGGCCGAGATGGACAAGGCGCTCCAGTTCCCCGGCGTGTCCAACGCCTGGACGATGCCGATCCGTGCCCGCATCGACATGCTCTCGACGGGCATCCGGACGCCCGTCGGCGTGAAGGTGTTCGGCACGGACCTCGCCGAGATGGAGACGCTGGCGAAGGAGATCGAGGGGGTGCTGAAGGGGGTGCCGGGTACGTCCAGCGCCTATGCCGAACGGGTGGTCGGAGGCTATTTCCTCGACATCGTTCCGGACCGGGAGGCCCTCGGGCGCTACGGGCTGTCGGTCGGTGCCGTTCAGGAAACGATCGGGATGGCGCTCGGGGCCGAAACCGTGACGACGACGGTGGAGGGCCGCGAACGGTATGCCGTCAACATCCGCTATCCTCGCGAGTTGCGATCCGATCCGGACGCAGTGGCGAGGGACGTGCAGATCGCGCTGCCCGGCGGGGGAACGGTGCCCCTGGGCGAGGTGGCAAAGGTCGAGCTGACGCGCGGTGCGACCTCGATCCGCACCGAGAACGGACAGCTCGCGATCTACGTCTTCGTCGACATCGCCGGGCGCGATCTCGGCGGGTACGTGGCGGAGGCGCAAGCCGCAGTGGCCAGGGAGGTGACGTTCCCGCCCGGCTCCTACGTCGCCTGGAGCGGGCAGTTCGAGTACCTCCAGCGCGCCGAGGCCAAGCTGAAGGTCGTCGTTCCCGTCACGCTGCTCCTGATCTTCCTCCTCCTCTACCTGAACTTCCGGTCCATGACCGAGACGCTGATCGTCATGCTGTCGCTGCCGTTCGCGGTTGTCGGGGGCATCTGGCTGATGTGGTGGCTCGGCTTCAACATGTCGGTCGCCGTGGCGGTCGGCTTCATCGCGCTGTCGGGCGTCGCGGCGGAGACGGGCGTGATCATGCTGATCTACCTCCAGCACGCGGTCGCGGAGGTCAGGGCAAGGTGCGAGACGGAAGGCCGGGCCTTCGACCGGGAGGCGCTGCGCGAGGCGATCATGATCGGCGCCGTCGAGCGCGTGCGGCCGAAGATGATGACGGTCGTCGCGATCATGGCGGGGCTTCTCCCGATCCTGTGGAGCCGCGGCGCTGGCTCCGAACTGATGCAGCGCATCGCGGTCCCGATGATCGGCGGCATGGTCTCGTCGACCGTCCTGACGCTCGTCGTCATCCCGGCCGTGTTCGCGGCGGTGAAGGGATGGGGGCTGGAGGAAGGGGTGGAACGCGGCGGCGCTGCCGGGGGAGCGACCCCGGACATGGTCGCGCGGCGATCGTGAACCCGCCGCGGCGCGGTATCGCCAAGCGGGTACGCCGCGACCCCGTCGGGGGTCGCGGCAGCTCCGCCGTACCGCCGCCGCGCCGGGAAGGCCGCCCGCCCGCCTGGCTTGATGCCGGAAAGCACGGAAGTCCCGTCAGGGCAGGTCGACGACCGACCGCTCCGCCAAGGCCCTGGACAGGTCCTCGACCTCTCCGCGCCTCCGCTCGACGATCGACCTCGCCTCCCGATGGCACCGCTCGAGCACGCGCTCGACCCGGTCCCTGAGCGCCGGGTTGCCGCCGGCGGCGGCGACGGCCTTCGAAAGGACGCCCGCGGGAACGGAGTGGAGGCCTTCCCCGAGGCCCAGCGAGAACTCCATCGACTCAGCGAGCCGCGTCGCCCGCACGAGGTCGGCCTCGGGAGTGCCGCCGGAACCGCTACCCCTGGAGCCGAGCAGCACCTCCTCCGCGGCCATGCCGGCCAGCAGCACCGACACCTGCGCCTCCACGTTCTCGCGTGCGTGGTCGTGCCCCTCGACCACGCTGAAGTCCGTGCGGTTCGCGTCGGCGTGCCGGACGCGGCGGCGTACCGCGACCCTGGTCGGCGTCAGCCCCGAGACCGCGGCGAGCTCCAGCCCGGCGACTGCGTGCCCCGCCTCATGGACGCACAGGCGGCGGAAGGCGGCCTCCGACAGCAGGGTTCCCTCGGGAAGGGCGTTCCAGAGGTCGGCTGCGACCAGGACACGCCCGTCCCGTCGTGCGGAACCGCGTGCCTCGCGAACGACCTGCGCCAACGCGGCGCCCGAGGCCTCGCCGATCTCGTCCGCGAGGGCCAGTAGGTCCATGCCCGGCAGGTCGTCCCGCAGGTGGTGGCGAAGGATCCCGGCGCGCCCGTCCCGGTCGGGAAGCGCGACCTCGATCAGGCGGCCGAGCCGTCCCGGCCGCAGCACCGCCGCGTCGATCGCGTCCCTGTTGTTCGTGGCGCCGACCACGACGACCCCGGGGCGCGCCGTCGCGCCGTCCAGGCACTCGAGGAGGCCGTTGACGACCTGGCGCTGGTAGGAGGCATGGTCGCCGAGTTGCTCGTCACGGCTCCCGACGGAGTCGAGCTCGTCCAGGAACACGATGGAGGGCGCGGTCTTCCGCGCCTCCTCGAACGCCGAGCGCATGGCCTTGAGGAGGTCTCCCAAGTGGCCGCGGGACTGCTAGGCGGCGAAGGAATGGGCGTGGAGCGGCACTCCGCACGATCCCGCCAGCGCACGGGCGAACAGGGTCTTGCCTGTTCCCGGCGGCCCGTACAGAAGGGCGCCCGCCTCGACGTCGGCCCACGGCAGCGTGCCCGCGCGGTACCGGGCTAGATCGTCCGCGAGGGCCTGCCCCCAGCGTCGCGCCTCGCCCATGCCCGGCAGGTCGTCCAGGCGTTCGGGCCCCGCATCCCCTGCCGGCGCGGCTTTCCGGTCCACATTTGCGGCTTTCCCTTCCTTCTCCTTTTTCGAGTTCCGCTTCCCGTCCTCCTCCACGAAGGAATGTCTCCCGAGGCGGCCGGCAACCGACCACATCCGGTCGCGGGACATGCCGGGCCGCAGGAGGAGGTTCAGGTACGCCAGCGGCAGGCGCGCGAGCCGGGCCATGAGCGCGTCGTCGGGGACGAACCCGGCGAAGTCGGCGACGAAATGCCCGATCGCCCCCTCGCGCTTGGCGAGCGGGAGCATCGCGTCGGCCACCGCCGAGACGACCGGGGGCACGGCCGACCTTGCCCGGCAGAGGACGACCATCGGCCGGGTGCTGGTGCTCGCCTCGAGCAGGAGCCGCTCGACATGGTTCGGGCGGAGGCTCTTCGGATCCGTCCAGTCCCGGACCATCGCGTCGAGCGCGAACGCGTCGTCCGGCGTTCCCCCGATGAGGTCCTGGGCCGCTTGGTGGACGGTGACGGCGTCCGCGGGGCGGACGCCGTGGATGACGACGACGCACGCCTCCCCTTCGAGGAGACGCCAGAAGCCCGCCGTCTCGACGGTTTCGCGAAGGAGGTGGTCCGCGATCCGCGCGGAGGGAACGAGGCGGCTCGCGAGGGACCCCGCGTCGGGGTCGAGGCGGAGACGGCGGCTCACGGCAACGGCCTCCCCGAGAGCGACGGCGGCGCCGGTCGGCGCGACCGTTCGCCGGGCACCGCGCGGTCGCGCGGTCGCCGGATGCCGTTGATCGCGGCGAAGGCCCCGTTGGCCTCGGGAGGGGTTTCGGCCGGCCGTGGTTCGGTGGCGGTGATGCAAGACATTCGTGGGGCCCTGGATGCGGCCGCCGTTTCGGCGGCCTTGGACTGACGGTTCGCGGCGGGTCAGTCGGAGGGGCCTATGGGACGGCCGGGCCCGGTCCCGGACGGACGCGCCAGGCACGTGGCGGCATGCGGCCGCGCGTGGCGTGCCGTATGTGGGAGGTGACGGGCGCCGGCCGCCCACCGGCAGCCGCGGGAGGTTCCGCGTTCCGACCGCACCTCACTCGAGCTCCGGCAAATGGCGGGAGACCTTCAGCCGGAACTCGTCGGCGAACGCGTCGATGCGGTCCCTCGTCGAGGCCATCTCGCTGATCGGCCACGGAAGCCGCCTCAGGGGTCCGAGGCGCGACGAGCCGAACGCCGCCCAGGCCGCCGCCTGCCACACGAGCTCCGTACCGTCCCCCTCGAGGTGCCAGTCCTGCACGTAGGCCAGGAGGGCCGCCTCGCCGGCGACCGCCAGCGCCGCCTCCGCGTCGCCGAGCAGGGCGGCATAGATCGCGAGGCGCAGGCGCAACGTCCCGTCGGGGTCGGATGGCGGCGCGATGCGGCACGCGCGCAGGGCCGCCAGGACCGCGGCTCCGTCGACCCCGCCGCCCGGCGCGGCGCGGCGGGCGGCGTCCGACAGGGCGCGGAGGGACGCCGCGGCCTGTCGGTCCACCGAACCATCGGGCACGGAGCCAACGAATTCCCGGATGTCGGTCCGGATGTCGCTGCCCAGCGGTGGATGCCCGCGCAGGAGCTGGTCGGCGGAGGGGAGGACCGAACCGGACGCGGCCGCCCGGCGCCGCTCCCCGTCCGCCGCGCGGGCAGCCGCGCGGTCGCGGCGGGCCTGCGCCATGCCGAGGATCTCTTCGAGGGCGGGCGGTACGGAGGGCACGTCGCGAACTCCCGTCTCGGCGCGGCAGGGCCGCCGGCCCGGTGGCGGCCCGCGAATCACCCTGGCATGGGCCGGCCGCGATTCCTTACGACGACGCGAGTTTCGGTGCAACCAAATGCCCTCCGAAGATACCCGAGTGCACTGTAGGCGTAATTGTTGACAAGAGCGCCCCTTGAGCGATCCTCCGCCGCGATGCCCGTCGATCCCAACCTCCTGCGAGCCGCCCGGCTGCTGGCCGACATGTCGCTCGACGACCTTGCCGAAAAGGCCAAGGTCGCCCGCCGCTCGCTGCTGAACATGGAGGCGGGAAAGGGGGACTGCATGCTGTCGACGATGGAGAACGTGAAGCAGGCCCTGGAGGCCGCGGGCGTCGTCTTCATCGGCGAGACCGAGTTCCACGGTCCCGGCCTGCGCGTCACGCGGGACGTCGCGGCGGGTTGGACGCGGACGCGTGCGGCGCAGGCGCGGAGCCGCAAGAAAAAGGCCGAGGCGCCGGGCTGAGGCTCGAGCGCGGGCCGCCGCGAACGGATCTCCCGGCGGTTGCCTGCCGGCCCCGCTCGGGCACGGCCTCGCCACCGGGACGTGCGTCCGCGCCGTCGCGCCGGGAGTGCCGCGAAAACGGCTCCGTCGGTCCGCCGGCCGTCCCGCCCGCCGATGCGCGGGGCCTCCGCCGGCCTCGGCGACGGGGCTGCCTCCTCCTCGTCCGCAGTCTCCCGCCGTGCGCTGCGCACGAATCCTTGGACGTCGCGCCCGATGTCGTTCCCCGACGGCGGATGCGGGCAACGATCAAAAGGATCGGAGGCTCGGGTTTTCTGCTGGCCCCGAACCGCAAGGCTTCGTTTTTTTTTGGTGGACTGCTCGGACCGGGTCGCGACATCCGTGGCCTGTCGACCAGGCGTCGGAAACGGCTGCGGGGTCGGATGCCGAACCGTCGCCTGAAGGCTCTCAAAGCCCGACCTGCGGTCGGGTCCGGGTGCCTTGTTCTGAGGCGGGATTGGTAGGGGGCGGCTACGGCGCTTTGAGGGGCGCGCCACCCCCTACCAATCCTTCGGTGCCCTACGCTCGGTAAGGAGCGGTAACATTCTTACCCCTCGAAAAAGAGCACCAGATTCCTAATCTGGGGGTCGTTGGTTCGAATCCAACTGGGATCACCACTTTCGTCAGCCCTCGGACCTGAACACGCCCAGGCGCTTCGCAAGGGTCTCCCGACGCTTCATCGGCATCGCTTCGAAGAGGCTGAGGCCGCGACTGTCGCGTCCGCTTCCGTGTGACATGAGGACCCTTGGATCAGGTTCCGGCCCTTGATCCGGCGGCCCGTGAGCCACACGGTTATGGATCATATGATCCGTTTTCGATCTCGATGAAACAGGAATATTGCAATCCGGTCCCGAGATGATATCAGATGTGTCGAAGATCCGGCGAGGCGGGTGGAGGCTCGGGCCTGGATCTGCAGGGGAGACATCATGCCATCGTTTCTCGCCTCGCCGGCCCCCGGTTCGGCCTGATCCATGTCGAAAATGCAGACGACCGATAGACGCCAGCCGTTCGCGCTCGCCGTCTGCGCGGAAACCGTATTCGCCAAGCGTCCCGTGCCGGAACGCCTGGAGCGCCTGACCGCCGCGGGCTTTCTGGTCGAGATCTGGGACTGGACCCGGCACGACATCAAGGCGCTGGCGCGCTCGGGTGCGACCTTCTCGTCCATGACCGGTTATGTCTCGGGGACGCTCGCAGACGACGCGGGCGCCGACGAGCTGTTGCGCACGGCCGCCCAGTCGATCCCCGTCGCCCGGGAACTCGGCTGCCCGCGCCTCAACCTGCATGGCACGGGCCTCGACGGTCAGGGCCTGCCCGTGGTCAAGGCCGAGACCGTCAGCGGCGCCATGTGGCTCAAGGCCGTCGACACGCTCCGCCGCATCGCCGACCTCGGCGAGCGGGAGGGCGTCACCTTCGTCCTGGAAAACCTCAACGAGGCGGTCGACCATCCCAAGACGCCCTTCGCCAAGGCGGCCGACACGATCGCGCTGGTCGAGGCGGTGAACCGGCCCTCGCTCAAGCTCAATCTCGACCTTTACCATGCGCAGATCGGCGAGGGGAATCTGATCGAACTGTGCCGGCGGGCGCTGCCCAACATCGGCGAGATCCAGGTGGCGGACGTGCCCGGCCGGCACGAGCCGGGCACCGGCGAGATCAACTATCCTGCGATCGCCCGAGCCCTCGACGCCATGGGTTATCGCGGCGTCATCGGCCTGGAGGCCTGGCCGCAAGGCGACGACGAACTGGCGCTCCAGCGCTTTCGCGACGCTTTCACCCTCTCTTGAAAGGAACATCCATGCTGAACGTCGCACTTCTGGGCGCCGGCCGGATCGGCCAGGTCCATGCCCGCTTCATCGCCGCCAACAAGGACTCCCGCCTCGTGGCGATCGCCGACGCCGTGCCCGAGGCCGCGCGCTCGCTTGCGGAGAGCACCGGGGCGCAGGCGCGCTCGGTGGAAGAGATCCTCGCCGATGCCGAGATCCACGCGGTCCTGATCGCGACGTCGACCGACACCCATTCCGACCTGATCGAGCGCGCGAGCGCCGCCGGCAAGGCCATCCTCTGCGAGAAGCCGGTGGACCTGTCGCTGGAGCGCGCGCTGCGCTGCCAGGCGAGCGTGGCAGGGGCCGGGCGAGAGGTCATGATCGGCTTCAATCGCCGCTTCGACCCGAACTTCGCCGCCCTGAAGGCGGCGCTCGACGCCGGCGAGATCGGCCGGCCGGAACTTCTGTCGATCACCTCCTTCGACCCCGCGCCGCCGCCCGTGTCCTACATCAAGGTCTCGGGCGGCCTGTTCCGGGACATGATGATCCACGACTTCGACATGGCCTGCTGGATCATGGGCGGCCCGCCGGCCAGGGTCACGGCCGTCGGTTCCGCCATCGTCGACCCCGCCATCGGTGAGGCGGGAGACGTCGACACGGCGGCGGTGACGCTCGCCTGGGACGATGGCCGCATCGCGGTGATCAAGAACTCGCGCCGCGCGGGCTACGGCTACGACCAGCGCGTCGAACTTCTCGGCTCCGAAGGGCTCCTGTCCGCCCGCAACGTCCTGGAGAACACGGTCGAGAAGATTACGACGGACGGCGCCTCCTCGGCCAAGCCGGTCTACTTCTTCCTGGAACGCTACATGCGCGCCTACGAGGCCGAGTGGACGGCCTTCGTCGCCAGCCAGACTGCCGGCGCGCCCGTTCCGGTGACGCTCAAGGACGGCATCGCCGCGCTGGCGCTGGCGGAGGCCGCCACGACCTCGGCCCGGTCGGGCGAGACCGTGGCGGTGACGCGGGAGATGCTCGGCGCCTGACCGCCGTCCTAGGACGCCAGGGGGACGGCTGCCGCCGGCTCCCCGGCGCTTCTTGCCGCGCCCCGGCGGACGAGGACATAGAAGATCGGCGTCAGGAACAGGCCGAACACGGTGACGCCGAGCATGCCGGCGAAGACGGCGATGCCCATGGCCGAGCGCATCTCCGCGCCGGCACCCGTTGAGAGCACCAGGGGCAGGACGCCCATGATGAAGGCGAGCGAGGTCATCAGGATCGGCCGCAGGCGCAGCCGGGCCGCCTCGATCGCCGCCTCGCGCGGCGATCGGCCTTCCGCTTCGAGTTCGCGCGCGAACTCGACGATCAGGATGGCGTTCTTGGCCGAGAGGCCGACCAGAACGATCAGGCCGATCTGGGTGAAGATGTTGTTGTCTCCCCCGGTGAGCCAGATGCCGGCCAGGGCCGAGAAGAGGCCGGCCGGGACGATCAGGAGGATCGCGATCGGCAGCGTCAGGCTCTCGTATTGGGCGGCCAGCACCAGGAACACGAGGAGGATCGCCAGCGGGAAGATGACGAGGCCCGAATTGCCCGCGATGATCTCCTGGTAGGTCAGCTCGGTCCATTCGAAGGCGAAGCCCGGCGGCAGCGTCTCGGCCGCGATCCGCTCCACGGCCGCCTGCGCCTCGCCCGACGAGAAGCCGGGCGCGGCGTTGCCGTTGATGTCGGCCGCGAGGAACCCGTTGTAGCGCAGCGCGCGCTCGGGACCGGCCACCGTCTCGACCGTGAGAAGCGCCGAGAGCGGGATCATCTCGCCCGAGTTCGAGCGGACCTTCAGGCGCCCGATGTCCTCGGGCCGGGCGCGATAGGGCGCGTCGGCCTGCACGCGCACCGAATAGGTGCGGCCGAGCTGGTTGAAGTCGTTCACGTAGAGCGAGCCGAGATAGATCTGCAGCGTGTTGAAGATCTCGGTGATCGGCACGCCGAGTTGCCGAGCCCGCGCACGGTCGACGTCGGCGAAGAGCTGGGGCACGTCGATGCCGTAGCCGGTGAACATGCCGGTCAGTTCGGGCGTCTGATAGGCCTTGGCGAGGAAGCCCTGCACCGCGTCGTCGAGCGCGCGGTAGCCCTGTCCGGCGCGGTCCTCGATCTGCAGCTTGAAGCCGCCGATCGTGCCGAGACCCTGGACGGGCGGCGGCGGGAAGATCGCCGTGAAGGCTTCCTCGATCGCGGCGAACTGCCCGTTCAGCGATTGGGCGATGGCCCCGGCGGAAAGCTCCGGCGTCCGGCGCTCCTCGAAGGGGGCGAGCGTCAGGAACACGACGGCGGCGTTGGAGGAGTTGGTGAAACCGTTGATGGAAAGGCCGGGAAAGGCGATCGTCGATTCCACGCCGGGAACCTTAAGCGCGATCTCACCCATGCGCCGGGCGACGGCGTCGGTCCGGTCGAGCGAGGCGCCGTCGGGAAGCTGCGCGAAGCCGACGAGATACTGCTTGTCCTGGGCCGGCACGAAACCGCCGGGCACCTTCTGGAAAAGTACGCCGGTCAGCCCGACCAGCACGATGTAGAGCCCGAGCATGATGCCTCGGCGGGTGATCAGCCGCCCGAGCCCGTTGCCGTAGCGGCGCGAGGAGGCGCCGAAGAAGCGGTTGAAGCCGCGGAAGAACCAGCCGAGCGCGCCGTCCAGGAAGCGCGTCAGCCGGTCCTTCGGCGCGTCGTGGCCGCGCAGGAGAAGGGCGGCGAGCGCCGGCGAGAGGGTGAGCGAGTTGAAGGCCGAGATCACGGTCGAGATCGCGAGCGTGAGGGCGAACTGACGGTAGAACTGGCCGGTGAGGCCCGAGATGAACGCGAGCGGCACGAACACGGCGACCAGCACCAGCGCGATCGCGACGATCGGGCCGGACACTTCGCGCATGGCCTGATAGGTCGCCTCGCGCGGATTGAGGCCGTTCTCGATGTTGCGCTCGACGTTCTCCACGACGACGATCGCATCGTCTACCACGATGCCGATGGCGAGCACGAGGCCGAAGAGCGAGAGCGCGTTGATCGAGAAGCCGAGGAGATGCATCACCGCGAAAGTGCCGACGATCGAGACAGGCACGGCGAGAAGCGGGATGATCGAGGCGCGCCAGGTCTGAAGAAAGACCACGACCACGAGGACGACGAGCACCACCGCTTCCAGAAGCGTGTGGACCACGGCGTCGATCGAGGCGCGCACGAACTGCGTCGTGTCGTAGACGATCTCGTAGTCGACGCCCTCGGGCATCGTCGCCTTGATCTCCTCCATCGTGCGGCGCACCTCGTCGGCGATCGCGATGGCGTTGGAGCCGGGCGCCTGGAACACGGGGATCGCGACGGCTGGCTCGTTGGAGAGGAGCGAGCGCAGGGCGTATTCCGAAGCGCCGAGCTCGACGCGGCCGATGTCGCGGATGCGCGTGATGGCGCCCGTCTCGGCGTCGGTGCGCACGATGATGTCGGCGAACTCCTCCACGTCCTTCAACCGCCCTTGCGCGTTCACCGAGAGCTGGAACTCGATGTCCGGCACGCTCGGCGAGGCGCCGATGACGCCGGCCGCGGCCTGGACGTTCTGCTCGCGGATGGCGTTGACGACGTCGCCCGCCGACAGGCCGCGGCTCGCGGTCTTCTCCGGGTCGAGCCAGATGCGCATGGAATAGTCGCCCGAGCCGAAGAGCTGGACCTGGCCCATGCCGTCGATCCGCGCCAGCCGGTCGCGCACGTTGAGGAGCGCGTAGTTGCGCAGGTACGTGAGATCGTAGCGCCCGTTCGGCGAAGTGAGGTGCACCACCAGCATCAGGTCGGGCGAGGACTTCACCACGGAGACGCCGAGACGGCGCACCTCCTCGGGCAGGCGGGGCTCGGCCTGCGCGACGCGGTTCTGGACGAGCTGCTGCGCCTGATCCGGATCCGTGCCGATGCGGAAGGTCACGGTGAGCTGCATCGTGCCGTCCGTGGTCGCCTGGCTGGACATGTAGAGCATGCCCTCGACGCCGTTGATCTGCTCCTCCAGCGGCGTCGCCACCGTTTCGGCGATGACGGCCGGGTTGGCGCCGGGATAGGCGGCACGCACCACCACGGACGGCGGCACGACTTCCGGATATTCCGAGATCGGCAGGGCGAAGATCGACAGGAGGCCGCCGAGGAAGATGAGGACGGACAGGACGCCCGCGAAGACGGGACGGTCCACGAAGAACCGGGAAATGTTCACGGACGTTGCTCTCGGAAGAATGGGGTGATCGGCGGCATCCCCGGCGGAGCCAGGAGACGCTCCGCCGGGGTGCGGTCAGCGCGCGGAGGGGAGGTCGGCGCTGGCCTGACGGTCGAGATGGTTGCCCGTCTCCATCGACACCATCTGGGGGGCGACCCGGGCGCCGGGGCGCAGGCGCTGTAGGCCGTTCACGACGATCCGCTCGTCCGCGACGAGGCCGCTCGTCACGACCCGCATGTCGCCAGATGCGGGGCCGAGCCGGACCTCGCGGTACTGCACGGTGTCCTGGTCGTCCACGACGAGGACGAAGCGCTTGTCCTGGTCGGTGCCGACGGCCCGCTCGGACACGAGCAGCGCCGGCTCCGCCTTCGGAGCGCCGAGCCGGACGCGGGCGAACTGGCCCGGCATCAGGCTGCCATCGGGATTGGGGAAGGCGAGGCGGATGGTGACGGTGCCGTTGGAAGGGTCGACGCTCGGATCGACGAACTGGACCCGGCCCTCAATGCTCTTGCCGTCGCCAAGGTCGAGACGCACGGGTATCCGCTCGATGCCGGCCGTGCCGCCCGCCGCCTGAAGAAGGCGCTGGGTCTCGTCCGCGTCGGCATCGACGGCGGCGTAGATCGGGTCGACGGATACGATGCGGGCAAGGACCGGCGAACCGGCCCCGGCCGAGACGAGGTTGCCCGGCGTCACCAGCGAGCGGCCGATGCGGCCCGCAACCGGCGCGCGGATCTCGGTATAGGAAAGATCGAGCCGGGCGGTGCGCAGCGCGGCCTCGGCCGCGGCGAGCTGGGCGGCAGCCTCCGCGGCGGCCTGAACGCGCCGGTCGTATTCGGAGCTTGCGATCGTGCGATTGCCCTGAAGCTGGGCGCCCCGGTCGCGCTCGCTGATCGCGAAGGCTAGCCGGGCCTCCGCCGCCTGACGGTCCGATTGGGCGCGCTCGACAGCCGCGCGGTAGGGCTCGGGATCGATCGTGACGAGCAGCGCGCCCTTCTCGACAAGGGCGCCTTCGGGGAACGGCGTGGTCTCGATGGCGCCCGCGACGCGCGAGCGGATGTCGACGCTCTGGACCGCTTCCAGACGGCCGGAATGGGCGGACCAGAGTTCCACCGGCCGCCGCTCGACGCGCGCGACCGAGGCGGGGATGGCGGCCGGCGCGGTCGTTGCAGGCGTTTCGGCCCCGACGGCTGGGCGCGGTTCGTGCATCAGGACGCCGAGGCCGAGAAAGGTGAAGGCGAAGGCGGCGGCGACGGTGCCGGCCATGACGGCGGCGACCCAGTTCAGGACGGTGTGGAGTCTGGACATGGCGTTCCTCTGTCGGCCCCGAACGGGATGGGCACGCTGTTACGCGGAAAGCGGAGGCCCGCCCGCGGCTTGCGGTCGCCGCCGGCGGGCCTTCGGGTCAGAAGCTGTCGGAGGCCGGAACGAGCGTGCGGCTGCCGTCCGAAGCGGTCGCCGGGCGTGCACCACGCTCGCCGAGCTGGTTCGCCGGCACGTAGGAATCGGCGCGATCCGTGCGGCCGATCGGATAGCCGTAGGAGGTCTCCGCACGCTCCTCCGAAACGGTGGAGCCGATCAGCACCGAGCGGTCGGCACTGGCCTGCGCATCGCGCGTGCCGGTGTCGGAGCCGGGGACGAGGTCGCTGGCCGACGCGATGCCGGCCGAGAGGACGAGGAGGGCGGAAGCAAGAGCAAGAGCACGGGACATGGGATGATTTCCTGAAAAGAGGGCGCGGGCCGTCGTTGCCGCGACGGGGTGCGCGCGGGAGGGGGTTGAACACTTGGTGTCGTGAGGACGGGAGCCGCGCGGTCGGAGCCGCGCGGCATCCCCCGCCATGCGCTGTGGCGCCGGCGGTCTGGTCGGTCGAGGAGGGGCTTGCAAACCGTTTGGCTGCTTCGCCCTTCGTTCATTACCGATCGGTATGGAAGTAGCTAAGCCGCCGCCCGCGGTCTGTCAACGGCATATTTTACCGATGAGTATAAAAAGATTTCAGGGCGCGTCGTGGCCGGCGACCTGCCGAATCCGGATCGATCGGCGGACATCGCGGCCCGATCGCCAGGCTGTCGCACCGTGGCCTGCTCTCGGCGTGCGGTCTATCGGACAACCTTGGAAGCCTGGCAGCGGTGGCCGTTGAAGCCCTCGGCTTCAGGCGCTTTTGCGACCCGAGGGCATCGCGACGATCAGCACGCCGATGATCACGGCGCCTTGCAGGATGTCCTGCATTCCCGGCGGCAGGCCGGCGACCTGCATGGTCGTGACGATCATCACGAGCAGGAAGGCGCCGAAGAGGGTGCCGAGCGTCGTCGCCATGCCGCCCGCGATCAGCGTTCCGCCGAGCACGACCGCGCCCACGAACTGAAGAAGAAAAGGGTTGCCCATTTCCAGGAACGCCCCGCCGGCATAGCCCGACAGGAGGCAGCCGGTGACGGCGGACAGGACTGCGCTTGCGATGAAGACGGAGGCATCCACCCGGGCGACGCGGATGCCGGACAGGCGCGAGGCCTCGGCATTCTGTCCGGCGGCCGACAGCTTGCGGCCCCAGCTCGTGACCCGCAGCAGGACGGCGCAGAAGGCGGCCAGGACGAGCGCGACCACCGCGATCACCGGCAGGCCGCCGATCCGGCCGCTTGCGAAGCCCGCCAGCATCGGTGCGGAGCCGGAGCCCGACACGTGGCCGTTCACGATCAGCGTCGCGGTCGCGAGAATGTAGCCGCTCGCCAGCGTCGCGATCATGGCGGGAATGCGCAGCGCGAGGACGAGGAGCGCGTTGAGCGCGCCGATCAGCAGTCCCGCGGCCAGCACGACGGCGACGGCGACCCAGAGCCGCCCATTCTGGCCGCCGGAGACCGTGGTCGTCAGATAGGCCGACAGGGTGACGACGCTCGGGATCGACAGGTCGATATGGCCGCGCCCCGAGGTCATCACCAGCATCTGCCCGAGCGAGGGGAGAAGCAGGAAGGACGCGGAGGCCGCGACGCCCGACAGGCTGTAGAGGCTGAACCGGTCCGTCACGAGGACCAGCGCCGCCCAGAGGACGAGGATGCCGAGGAGGGGCCAGACCCAGCGTTCGCGGCGGAGGACGGCTTTCATGGCATCAACCCCGGTGAGCCCGCCAGGCGGCGAGCGTCTGGAGGCTGAGGATGGCAATCAGGAGCGCCCCCTGGACGGCGGCGTTGTAGTCGGTGCTGACGCCGAGCGAGGCGAGAAGCGCGCCGATCAGAGCCAGGGTCACCGCGCCGGCGACCGTGCCGACGGGCCGGATCACGCCGCCCATGAGCTGGCAGCCGCCGATCACGACGGCGGCGATGCTGAGCAGCGTGAAGGACGCGCCCGCGTTGATGTCGCTCGCGCCGTTGGCGGCCGTGAGGTAGAGGCCCGCGACGGTCGCGAAGCTGCCGGCGATCAGATAGCGCAGGACGGCATAGCGCACCGGCGACCAGCCGCAGCGCTGGAGCGCCAGGGGCGAGCTGCCGAAGCCGCGCAGGACCGTGCCGACCGGCGAGCGGTCGATCAGAAAGGCGAGCGCGCCGGCCAGGAGGATCAGGACCACCGGCGTCGGCACGCCGGGCACCGACAGCGCGAGGAGGCCGCTCAGCCATTCTGGGCTCGACCCGCCGGGAGAGGCTTGGATCGTCTGCCCGAGCCCCGCGAAGATGAAGGAGGTGCCGAGGGTCACGACGATCGCCGGAATGGCGCGCGCCTGGATCAGGAGGCCGATGGCGCCGTAGGCGAGAAGCCCGCCGGCGAGGCAGAGGAGGCCGAGACCCGGCGCCACTACCAGGATCGTCGCGCTCACCACGTTGACGAGGCCGGTGAAGGCGCCGACGCCGAGGTCGATCTCCGAGCCGCCGACCACGAACATCTGCGCGATGGCGACGAGCACGAGCGTCACGGCGGGCGCGAGAAGCAGTTCGAGGCCGAAGGCGGAGGCGACGCGCGGATTGAGGCTCGCCATGATCGCAAAGACCAGCACGAGGCTGGCGAAGGGCACGACGCGCAGGAGCTTGTCCATCAGGCCGCTGCCGCCCGCAACGGGTGCCCCGGCGGGTGCCTTGCCGCCCTCGGCCTCCACAAAGGAGGCAGCGACGATCGCGTCTTCGGAGATTTCGCCCGCGCGCAGTTCTCGCACGATCTGTCCGCCCGCAAAGACGAGAACGCGGTCGCATTCCAGGAATTCGAGGTCTTCGGTGGAATGCCAGACCACCAGCCGGCGCGCGTCCGCCATCTGGCCGACAAGGCCGTAGAAGTCGCGCTTGGCGCCGATATCGACGCCGCGCGTCGGGTCGTCGAGAAGGATGATGTCGGCGTCGTCGGCGAGCGCGCGGGCGACGATCGCCTTCTGCTGGTTGCCGCCCGACAGGTCGAGGATCGGGGAATCGATGCGGCCCCGGTCGAGCCCGAGCCGGTCGGCGAGGTTTGCTGCGACGCTGCGTTCCCGCCCGTCGCGCACCGGCGCGATCCCGCGCATGCCGGCGATGCGGCCGATTGCGATGTTCTGAAGGACGCTCCAGAGCGGGAAGACGCCCTCGCGCTGGCGGTCACCCGAAACAAAGCTCGCGCGGCCCATCCGCTGGACGGCGCGGTCGCGGCGCGGCTCGAAGATCGCCTGGAGGATCGGCTTCTGGCCGCTGCCCTCCAGCCCCGCAAGACCGACGATCTCGCCGGCGCGCAACTCGACGGGGTACCCCAGCGCACCCGTGACGGGGCCGTCGATGCGCACCAGCACCGGTGCGTCGGACGTCGTCCCCTCGGCGCCGGCGCGGGCGGCCTCGGCCTCGTGGATCGCCGCGCCGCCCATGACGGTCACGAGGTCGGCGATGGCGGTCTCCGTGCTCGGCCGCTGCCAGACGAGGCGACCGTTGCGCATCGCCATGACGCGGGTGGAGACGGCCAGCACCTCGGCGAGCTTGTGGCTGATGAAGACCACGGCGAGCCCCTCCGCCGCCCGGCGCGCGATGAAGCGGCGCAGCTGCGCGCTCCGTTCGCTGCCGAGCGAGGATGTCGGCTCGTCGAGGATCAGGAGGCGAAGCCGCGGGTCGCTTGCCGCGCGCGCGATCTCCAGCATCTGCCGCTCGGCGATGGAAAGATCGGCGACAAGCGTCGAGGGCGCGATGCCGGCCTTGGGGAAGATGGCCTCGAGGCTCTCCTCTGCCAGCCGCGCATAGGTGCGGCGCCAGGCCGGCGAGAGGCCGGCCTGGCCGGGCCGCTCGACATAGAAGTTCTCCGCCACGGTGAGGTTGGGCAGAAGCGAGAGTTCCTGCCAGACGATGCGGATGCCGAGCGCCTGAGCGGCGCGCGGCGAGTGCGTGCCGGGCTCGATCGCGGCCCCGTCGACGACGAGCCGGCCGGTGTCGGGTTCGGTCACGCCGCACAGGACGCGCATCAAGGTGGACTTGCCCGCGCCGTTGGCCCCGACGAGGCCGACGATCTCGCCCCGCCCGATCGAGAAGGTGAGGTCGGCGTTGGCGACCGTCGTGCCGTAGGTCTTGCCGAGGCCTTCGGCCACGACCAGCGGCGGGCCGAGCGCCGTCGCCGCACCCATCGCGGCCGGTCTCTCGTGGATCATCCGCATCCCGTCCTTCCCGTGCATGCTTGAGCGGCGGCCCGCGTGCCGGGCCGCCGGATGCGGAGCGCCTATTGGACGCCCTTGCCGCCGAGGAGGTTGGAGACGACCCAGGCCTCGTCGAAGGACGGGCTGATGATGAGGCCGGGCTTGAGGTCCTTGGCGCGTTCCGCGAGGTTGGTCTCGTCCACCGTCGCGACCGGCATGACGAGGTCCTTCTCGGCCTCGGCGCCCTTGGCGATCTGGTAGGCCAGCCAGAAGGCCGCGCCGCCGATGCCGGGCGTCGTGTTCATCGAGGTCGTCTTGTAGCCCTTGTCGGCGACGCCGTTCCACCAGATCACGAAGTCCGAGCTGCCGCCGCCCTCGATCACGGGTATCTGCTCGGCGTATGGCCCGCCGGCCTGCTGGAAGGCCTGGACGATGCCGTAGTCGTCGCTGCCGCCCTGGCCGAGAACGGCGTCGACATGGGGCAGGCTCGGCAGGACGTTGGCGATCGCGCTCTGGGCGACGGAGGCCGTGGCCTGGCCGTAGACCTCGGCGACGATCTTCACGTCCGGATGCTTGTCGAGGACCGCCTTCTGGGCGCTGTACATGAGGTTGTCCGGGCCCGAACCCTTCACGCCACGCACGACGATGACGTTGCCCTTGTCGCCGATGAGGTTCAGCGTCTTCTCCGCCTGCTCCGTCTTGTAGCCGGTGAAGTCGAAGGACAGCTTGGTGGCGCAGGGGTCGGTCAGGAGCGAATCGAAGGCGATGACCTTGATGCCGGCCTTGCAGGCCTTGGCCGCCGTGCCGTTGAGCGCGGTCTCGGAAGCCGCGTTGATGGCAATGGCGTCGACGCCGCGCAGGATCAGCTCGGCGAGCTGGCTGTTCTGCTGGGCGACGCTGCCGTCGCCGTTGAGCACCACGTAGTCGGCGATCTTGCCCTCGGCCTTCGCCTTCTCGGCGGCCTCGGTGAAGGAATCCACCATCTGCCGGCGCCAGGTGTTGCCGTAGAACGAGTTCGACAGCGCGATCACCGGCTTGGCGGGATCGGCGAGCGCAGGGCTCGAGCCGGCGGCCCCGAGGGCCGCGGCGGACGAGGCGAGCATCGCCGCGAGAAGAAGGGTCTTGGGCATCCTTGAAATCCTCCCTGACGGCGGGCGGCTCTTCGACCGCTTCCCGCTCGTGCGCTTCCTGGCAGTCCAAGGCGGCAAGCCGCGGCGGACGCATCCGCGCACCGAGGCGGCGGGGCGTCGCCGATCGCTTCCTCCGACCGCGATGGCATCGACAGGCTTAAGTCATCACATGAGTGACGTCAATGGCGGGGTGTGGTAAGGTGGTTTTACTGCGCGCCATCCGATGCTCTAGATGGTTCGCGAGGAAACGGGCCGGCTGAAGCGGCCGGCGTTCGGGAAGGACGGTGCCATGGAGCCCATTCGCAAGCGGAAGCTCTACGAGGAAGTGCTGGACCGCCTGGTCGGCGCGATCGTCTCCAACGAGTTCCCGCCGGGCTCGAAGCTGCCGTCCGAGCGCGAACTGATGGAGATGACGGGCGTCGGGCGTCCCGCCATCCGCGAGGCGCTGCAGTCGCTCCAGCGCATGGGCCTGATCATGATCTTTCACGGCGCGCCGGCGCGCGTGGTGAAGCCGACGCCGGATGTGATCATCGACCAGATTTCCAACGCCATGGTGATGATGCTGGCGACCAATGCACGCGGGCTGGAGGACTTGAAGGAATCCCGCCTGCTTCTCGAATCGGCCCTGGTCGCCATGGCGACGCGCAAGGCGACCCAGGCGGATCTGGAGCGGCTCGCCGAGAACAACCGCCAGCTGCGCCATGCCGAGGTCGGGGCGGAGTTCCTAGCCACCGACATGGCCTTCCACGGAATCATCGCCGAGATGAGCGGAAATTCCATGATCGCCGCCGTGACCAAGGGCATGCTCGACTGGCTGTCGCGCTTCAAGCGCGACCTCGTGGCCGCGACCGGCGCCGAGCGCCTGACCATCCAGGAGCACGAGCGGATCTACAAGGCGATCGCGAGCGGGGATGCGGATGCGGCGTCGATCGCCATGACCGAGCATATCGCGCGCGCCAACACGCTCTACAGCCATCTGCTGCAGACGGGCGATTGGAAAGCCACGGCCTGATTTCTGATAACTTATGTGATGACTTTTGCTGAGCGCGATGCTACCTCTTCTCCGAAGGGGAGGAGTGCATCGTGCCGCAACGGATCGTCGCCCGCTATCTCGTGGAGACCGCCTATCCCGTGGACGTGGCCGCGGCGGCGCTGGCCGGCGAGCAGTCGTCCGGCACCTTCCTGAAGACGCCGGGCGAGACGCCCGAACTCGTGCGCGAGTTCGGGGCGCGCGTCAAGGCGATCGAGCCG
Source organism: Aureimonas sp. SK2 (assembly GCF_029813115.1). Classification (GTDB taxonomy): domain Bacteria; phylum Pseudomonadota; class Alphaproteobacteria; order Rhizobiales; family Rhizobiaceae; genus Aureimonas. The sequence goes on along the minus strand of NZ_JAPZDS010000004.1, from coordinate 190,858 downwards.
ATCGGGGAGGTCGAAGCGCCCTCGCTGCCCGGCAGCCGCGGTCCGGCCGGCGGCCCGATCCGGCGCGCCGAGATCACCGTGTCCTGGAGCCTCGCCAACACCGGTCCGTGCCTTCCGACGGTCTGGTCCACCGTTCTCGGCAACTGCTTCGAACTCCACCACTTCTCGGGCCTTCGGCTCCTCGACATCGCCTTTCCCCACGACTTCACGGCCGCCTATCCCGGCCCGGCCTTTGCCGTCGCCGGCACGCGCCGGCTGACCGGCGTCGAGACGCGGCCGGTGATCGGCACGATCATCAAGCCGAGCGTCGGCCTCGGCCCCGCCGCCACGGCCGCGCTGGTGGACACGCTGGCCGCGTCCGGCCTCGACTTCATCAAGGACGACGAGCTGATGGGCGATCCGCCCCACTGCCCGTTCGACCAGCGGTTCGACGCCGTGATGGACGTGATCGACCGCCATGCCGACCGCACCGGGCGCAAGGTCATGTACGCCGCCAACATCTCCGGCGACATCGACGCGATGCGCCGCCGGCTCGACCGGATCGAGCGGCGCGGCGGCACCTGCGCCATGCTGGTGCTCAACTCGGTCGGGCTCGCGGGCGTCGCCCATGTCCGGCGCCACGCGAACGTCGCCCTGCACGGCCACCGCGCCGGCTGGGGCCTCTACAGCCGCTCGCCCGACATCGGCATGAGCTATGTCGCCTACCAGAAGTTCTGGCGCCTCGCAGGGGTCGACCATCTCCACTGCAACGGCCTGTCCAACAAGTTCTGCGAACCGGACGAGAGCGTCGTCGCCTCCGGGCGTGCCTGCCTGACGCCGATGTTCGACGATCCCGCGCGGCCCGATACGGTGATGCCGGTCTTCTCCTCGGCGCAGACGGCGGTGCAGGCTGCCGAGACCTATGCCCGCGTCGGTTCGGCCGACCTCATCTACTGCTGCGGCGGCGGCATCATCGGCCATCCCGACGGCATCGAGGCCGGCGTGCGCAGCGTCCAAGAGGCCTGGGAGGCGGCGATCGCCGGCGTGCCGGCGGCCACCCATGCACGGAGCCATCCGGCACTGGCGCGCGCCCTCGAAGCCTTCGGCTGACGCGGCGCGCGCCGCAAAACGAAAGCGGTCTGGGAGGACGACATGGCGACATCGGTGGCAATTCTGGGTTCGGGCGGCAAGATGGGCTTCCGCGTCACGCGCAAGCTGGTCGATGCCGGCTACGACGTGCGCGCGGTCGAGATCGGCGAGGCGGGCCGGGCGCGCCTGGCGCAAGCCGGCATCCCGGCGGTTGCGGCGGAAGAGGGCGTGCCCGGGGCGGCGGTGGTCGTCCTCGCGCTGCCGGACAACATCATCGGCGACGTCGCGCGCCAGCTCTCGCCCCATCTGGCCGCCGGCACGATGCTGCTGATCCTCGACGCCGCCGCGCCCTACGCCGACGCGTTGCCGAAGGACCGGCCGGACCTCACCTATTTCGTCGGCCATCCCTGCCACCCGCCGCTCTTCAACGACGAGACGGAGTGGGAGGCGCGACGCGACTACCACGGCGGCATCGCGCGCCAGTCGATCGTCTGCGCCCTGATGCAGGGGCCGGAGGAGCATTATGCGCTCGGCGAGGAGATCTGCCGGGCCATGTGGTCGCCGATCATCGAGGCCCATCGCGTCACGGTGGAGCAATTGGCGATCCTGGAGCCCGGCCTGTCCGAGATGATCGCCATGCCCTTCGTCGACACCATGGTCGAGGCCGTGGAGGAGTGCGCGACCAAGTACGGCATCCCGCGCGCGGCGGCGATGGACTTCCTGATCGGCCATCTCAATGTCGAGATCGCCATGTGGTTCGGTTTCTCGCCCAAGGTGCCCTCCGACGCCGCGCTCCGCCTGATGCGCTTCGCCAAGGGCGTGGTGGTCAAGGACGACTGGCGCGAGGCGCTTTCGCCACCTAAGGTCCGGGAAGCCTCCGAACTCATCGTCTTCGGCAAGGGCACCTGAGGTCCAATGCGGCCGGCTTCCGTCTCCACCGCCCTGTTCGACGGCTATCCCATGGCGCTCGCCATCGAGGAGATCGCGCGCGCCGGGGCCGAAAACGTGGAGCCGGCCTTCATCCAGGGTTATGTCGCCTTCGACGAGAGCGCCTTCGAGGATCGCGCCGCCAGGGATCTTGCGGCCTCCATCGCGAACGCGGGGCTCGGCGTCCAGGCGGTGTCGGCGCATATGGACCTGTCGCGGCCGGGCGCGGAGGAGCGGCTGCGCCGACGGCTCGGCTTCGCGGCCGGGCTCGGCGCCCGGTTCCTCGTTACCAATGCGGGGCCGGCCGCGGCGCGCGAGGCGATCGAGCGCTGCATCGTCGCGGTGTTGCCGGCCTGCGAGGCCGCCGGCATCGTTCTCGCCCTGGAGAACCCCGGCCACGGCGCGGGCGACCTCGTTCCGGATCGGGCGGCCGGGGCGGACCTCGTCGCGCGGCTGCGTTCGCCCCATCTCAAGCTCAACTACGATGCCGGCAACGTCTTCACCTACAGCCGCGAGACCGTGCGTCCGGAGGACGATCTCGCCGGCGCCGGTTCCGAGATCGGCCACGTCCACCTGAAGGATGTCGCGACGTCGCCCGAAGGCTGGCGCTTCACGGCGCTCGGGGACGGCAGCATCGACTGGCGCGCCGTCTGGCGGCATCTGCCGCGCGATTGCCCGGTGGGCATCGAATTGCCCCTGCGCCTCGACCGGAGCGGCCGGCGCGACCCCGAACGCCGCGCCGACCCGCTGTCGCTCGAAACGTTGCGCGAAGCGCTCCGCCGCTCGCTCGCCTTCCTCGACGCGCTGGAGGCTGATCGCTCGGCGACATGACCCGTCGAGGCCGATGGATCCGGATCGGACGCGGCCCTCCACCCTCGATGGACCAAGCCCGTCCCCGCACGCACTCCCGCCCGGGGCTCGGCGGGGGCACGCTTTCGTCTTCTGTGCCTTTCGCCTATGCCGTGGGCTTGTTCCTGGCCGTAGCGGAGACCCGCCGATGTCCGATCCTTCGAAACCCATGGCGGTGACCATGGGGGACCCGTCCGGCATCGGACCGGAGATCGTGGCCCGCATGTTCCTGCGCCGGCCCGAACGGCGGCGCTGGGTCGCGGTCGGCGACCCCGCCGTGCTGCGCGAGGCTCTCGGCGGCCTCGGCACCGAGGCCCGCGTGAATGCGGTGGAGCGGTTGGAGGACGCGCGGTTCGAGCCGGGGGTGCTGGACGTCCTCGCGAGCTCGCGGATGGGCGCCCTGCCGCCTGTCGGCGAAGTCTCGGCCGCCAGCGGACGGGCGGCCTATGACGCGATCATCGCCGCGATCGTGCTGGCGCGCGAAGGGCGGGTGCGCGGCATCGTGACGGCCCCGATCCACAAGGAGGCGCTGTCGGCGGCCGGGCTCTCCTATCCCGGCCATACCGAGATCCTCGCCGACCATGCCGGCACGCCCGATGTCGCCATGATGCTGGCCAACGACGAGATCCGCACGGTGCTCGTCACGATCCATTGCTCGCTCGCCGAGGCGATCCGGCGGGGCGACCACGAAGCGCAGATGCGCGCCATGCGCCTCGCCCACCGGGCGGGCCTCGCGCTCGGGATCGCGGCTCCCCGCATCGCGGTGGCGGGCCTCAACCCCCATGCGGGGGAGGGCGGGCTCTTCGGCGAGGAGGAAATCCGCATCATCGCCCCGGCGATCGAGGCGGCGCGGAGCGAGGGGATCGACGCGTCCGGTCCCTGGCCGGGCGACACGGTGTTCATGCAGGCACGCCAGGGCCGCTTCGACATCGTGGTCGCGCAATACCACGATCAGGGGCTTATCCCGGTAAAGTACATGGGGCTGGAGAAGGGGGTGAACGTCACGCTCGGCCTGCCCTTCGTGCGCACCAGCCCCGACCACGGAACGGCCTTCGACATCGCCGGCAAGGGGCTCGCCGATCCCGCGAGCCTCGAGACGGCTTTCGACTATGCCGAGCGCCTCGCCGCCGCGGCGGGTGCCGCGGCCTGAGGCGCCCGACCGGTCAACGGGTCAGCGAAGCCTGTGCCTGCGTGGCCGGGGCGACGCGCCAGATCGTGTGCGACAGGTCGTCGGCGATCAGGAGGATGCGCTTTGCCGGGTCGAACGCGACGCCGACCGGCCGGCCGCGCGCCTCGCCTTCGCCGGTCAGGAAGCCGGTGACGAAGTCCACCGGGTCGCCCGCCGGTCGCCCGCCCTCGAACGGCACGAAGCTCACCTTGTAGCCGGAGAGGTCCTGCCGGTTCCAGCTTCCGTGCTCGCCGATGAAGGCGCCTTGCGCGAACGGGCCGCCGAACCCGCCGTCCGTAGTGAAGGACAGGCCGAGCGCGGCGACATGCGAGCCGAGCGCGTAGTCCGGGGCGATGGCGGTTTCCACGAGGTCCGGCCTCTGCGGCTCGACGCGCGGATCGATGTTCTTGCCCCAGTAGCTGTAGGGCCAGCCGTAGAAGGCGCCGTCCTTCACGGAGGTCAGGTAGTCCGGTACGAGCTGCGGGCCGAGTTCGTCGCGCTCGTTGACGACGGCCCAGAGGGCTCCCGTCGTCGGCTCGATGGCCAGCGCCGTCGGGTTGCGGATGCCGCGTGCCAGCGTCCGGCTCGCCCCCGTCGCGCGGTCGATCTCCCAGACCACGGCCCGCTCCTCCTCCACCGTCATGCCGCGCTCGCCGACATTGCTGTTGGAGCCGATGCCGACATAGAGCTTGGAGCCGTCGGCGCTGGCCGCCAGCGACTTCGTCCAATGATGGTTGATCGCGGACGGAAGCTTGGTGACCTCCTCGCCGCGGGTGGTGATCTCGGTCTGGCCGTCCTGATAGGGGAAGCGCAGGAGCGCATCCTGGTTGGCGACGTAGAGAAAGCCGTCCACGAAGGCGAGGCCGTAGGGCGCGTTGAGCCCGTCGATCAGGACGGTGCGCACTTCCGGCTCGCCGTTGTTGTCGGCATCGCGCAGGAGCGTGATGCGATGGCCGCCGGTGCCGCTTGAATTGCCGCGCTTCTTGATGACGCCGGCGATCACGTCTTTCGGCCGGAGCGCCGGCGCGTTGCCGCCGCGCCCCTCGGCCACCAGCACGTCGCCGTTCGGCAGCACCAGCATCTGGCGTGGGATCGACAGGTCGCTGGCGAAGGCGGACACGGTGAAGCCCTCGGGAACGGTCGGGAGGGTCTCGTTCCAGCCGGCGGGCGTTGCGATGTTCATCGGCGGGATCAGCGCCTCGCGGATCGCGGGCAGATCGGGCTGCGCGCCGGTCTGGTTCAGATTGGGGTCGCTGCCTTCGCAGCCGGAGAGGGCGAGTGCCGAGACGGCGAGGGCTAGGGACGCCTTGTTCATCGTGCGATCTCCGGGCGGCCATTTCGGGAAAAGATCATCCAGCCGGCGGCAAGCGCGAGGACGGTCGAGGCGATGGACAGAAGGAGGCCGGTGAGGCCGACCGAACTCCAGCCGTCGCGCACGTGGTGGAAGGCATTGACGAGGCCGACGCCCCAAAGCACCGCCACCACGACGAGATAGGTGAAGCGACGCCCCCCGCCCGGCCGGCGCAGCTGGCGCAGCCAGTCCACCAGCGCCCAAAGAAGCACCAGTCCGCCGAAGACGAGAGCCCCGGCGATCGACCAGCTCGCGAAGTTCGTCCACTGGATCTCGGCCGTTCCGAGATAGGCGAGGTCGCAGGCCAGCGCGGTGGCGAACAGGGCGACGGGAAAGCTGAGCAGGATCCCGTGCAGACCTTCGGAAAACGATCCAGGCGCTTCACTCGTACTCGACATGCCAACTCCCTCGAAACGCGGCATTCGCGGAAGGACCGGAGCCTCCGGAGGTTCGGTCCACCCATGGGCGAACTAGGGTTTCTCGGCCCTCTGGTAAGGATGCCTGTGTTTGGCGACGCATGGATTGCGGTCGGAGCCGACCTCGACATCGCTCGGCTGGGCGGCATGCCGTGTCGACGCCTGCCGCCGCGTTCCGCGCGGAACCGAGGACGGTACGGAGCCGCGTGATCGAAGGTCCGGGCCCGAAGCACTCGCGAGGAGCGTTGCCGTCGTTCCCGGCGCCTCCGTGTTCCGGCGACGCCGCCGAAACCCGTGCCCGACCGGTATGCGAAGCCGCCGGTTCCCCAGAGGCACGCCGCAGGCGGAACGGCGCTCGGACGCGCGACCGGGCAGGGCGCATCGGCTCTGCCCGGTGCGTATCCCATTCCTATCCGTGCCGGCGCAGTGTCGCGTAGACGATGTTGCGATTGGCGCCGTACCACACGCTGGCCTCGAACAGGTTGCGGTCGACGCTGGCGTTGACGATGCGCCACATGTCCGCCTCCGAGCGCAGGATCAGCGGCCAGTCCATGAAGGTCTCCATGTAGCCGTCCGACACGATCTCGTCGCTGAAGTTGGCGAACAGCAGCGTGCCCCCGGGCTTCAGGAACTCGACGAGACGCTGCAGCAGCTTCACGGCCGTCTTGTCCTGCAGGTAGTCGTAGAGGCCGGAGGCGTAGACGAGGTCGAAGGTCCCGAGATCGTAGGACCGGCGCAGGAGTCCGAGCACGGAGCCGTTCAAGGGCTGGACGACGCTGCCGGGATGGGCGCCGGCCATCACCTCGACGCTGACGGAATCCTGGTCCAGTGCCACCCAGCGCGCGATCCGCCCCGCCGGGAGGCTTCCGCAGATCTCGGCCTCGCGCAGGTGCCCCGCCGCGACGGCGAAAATCTGCGCGCCCTCGCCCGTGCGTTCCACCGCCTCGTCCACGGTCCGGGCGAGGATGCGGCAGCGCTCGCGGCCGGCCTCGCAAGCCGGAACTTCCGACGTGTAGTCGTAGATCGCCCGACCGAGCGGCGTGCAGTCCGCCAGCAGGTGATCCATGCTCGGATGCTTGTAGTAGATATCGAGGAGACCGGCGTCTCCCGAGTAGCCGCGCGGCTTGGTCGCCGACCAATGGGTCAGCGGATCCTGCATCAGGAAGCGGCGGATGGAATGCCGCTGCGCGAGCTCGACGACCGCATCCCACAGTGCCTGCGACGAGGATCGGCGCAGCGTATGGAGGCGGGCGGCGAGGCGCTCCACGATGCCGTTCGGTTCGAGGCCATCCATGAAGGCGCGCTCGGCGGCCGAAAGGATGGGAAACAGCTGGCTCGACGCGATTTCGAACCGGGACGGCTCGTCATCGGACGGAGGGGAGAGCCGGGAAGATCTCACGAGACTGCCCGTGATGAGGCTTTGTCCATCGAAGTCGACTGCGGTTTCGCTCATGTCTGCCTGATTCCGTGGCGATGGTGCCGAGGCGACTGTGGCGCGAACGCGGACAAACTTATACGTTTTTTTAAGGTTTTCTTATATCACGTTCAACTTATCAAACACCCGCTTCAGCAGTCGGTAATAACCTACGCGTATGGTGGGGTGGCGGCCCGTGCCCGGGCCACCACGATCCGCTGCGTTTGGACCGGGCGGTCGACACCGTGGCGTTCCGGGCGCGGGCGGCGCAGATGGGAAAGATGCATCCTTGATGGCCGGCCACGACGATCTTGCTGGGCGGATAGACCAGGCGCTGGTTCAGCCTCGCTGGAAGCGTTTCGATCCGACGCTGCGACGCCTGTTCGAGAAGCGTACGGACCGGGCGGACCGCGCCTCGCTCCAGCAGGGCGTCCGCGCGGCGGTCGCCTGCTTCACCTCCTTCGGCCTGTTCGACCTTTGGTTGCTTCCCGACGTCAGCGTCTACAGCGCGTCGACACGCATCCTCCTGGGGCTCGCGATCCTGGCCCTGGTCGAGTTCCAGGTGTGGCGGGACGCGGAGCTGCAGGCCGTCAACCTGACCTGCGCGACGGGCCTCTTCGCCGCCGCCGGCGCCTGGATCCTCGCGGCGCGATCGACGATCCACCAGGAGACCTTCGCACAGTTCATGGTCTTCGGGACGGTCTTCGTCGTCAGCTCGAGCCTGTTCTTCCGGTTCCGCTTCGGGGTGAGCGCCGCCTGCTCGACGGCCATCACGCTTCTCTTCTGCGCCGCCGTCGCGGCGACCGACGCCTCGGTCGGGACGAAGCTCGTCCTCGTCGCCTATTTCCTCATCTTCCTGTGGTTCGCCCTCTACCTCTCCTGGGAGCTGACCTTCGAGCGCTATGCGACATTCCTTAACGAGACGCGAGCCCGGATCAACGAGACGGCGGTTCGCGAGAAGAGCCTGCAACTCGCCCGCATCGCCAACACGGACCATCTCACGGGGCTGCGGAATCGGCGTGCCGTTGTGGACGAGTATGTCGCGTACCGGGAGCGCTGGAACACCGATCGACGGGCGATCGGCGTCCTCCTGATCGACGTCGACTATTTCAAGACCTTCAACGACCGCTATGGGCATCAGGCCGGAGACAACTGTCTGATCTGCGTCGGCCGCGCCCTCGACGCCGCGGCCGGCCCGCACCGGGCGATCGTCGGGCGTTACGGCGGCGAGGAGTTCATCGCCTTCTGCCATGTCGAGGACGGCGAGGCGCTCCTGCGCTTCGCGGAGGACCTGCGCGGGGCCGTGGAGGCGCTGGAGGTCCAGCACTCCGAACGCTCCGACGGCATGGGCATCGTGACCGTCAGCATCGGGGCCAGCATGACGCGCCTGGGCACCAGCCCGGATCTGGAGCGCATCAGCAGCGAGGCCGATCGCGCCCTCTATCTGGCCAAGGCGGAGGGGCGCAACCGCACCCATTGCTTCGACCCCAGCGTTCCCGAAAGCGTGCATCCCGACCAGGAGATCGCCGAGCTCCTCGCCCGTGCCCTGAAGGACGATCTCGCGTCGCTGGTCTACCAGCCCATCGTGGCCCTCGACACGGGGCGCGTCTGCGCCGTCGAGGCGCTCATGCGACTGCGGACGGACGACGGGACGCCGATCAGCCCGACCGTCTTCATCCCCGTGGCCGAGCGCACCGGGCTGATCGGCGAGATCGGCCGCTGGGTGCTGCGCCGGGCCTGTACCGACATCCTGGTCGCCGGGGTGGCCGATCGGGTCTCGGTCAATGTGTCGGCGGTGCAGTTGCGGGCGCCCGGCTTTCCCATGTACGTTGCGCGCCTCCTCGGCGAGCTGCGGCTCCAGCCGTCGTCGCTGGCGCTCGAGATCACCGAGGGCATCGACATCTCGATCGATGCCCATATCCTGGACGTCATCCGCAACCTCAAGGCTCTCGGCGTCCAGATCTGGCTCGACGACTTCGGTACGGGCTATGCCGGGCTGCAATGGCTCCAGATGATCACCTTCGACGTCGTGAAGGTCGACCGCTGTTTCCTTCACCGCATCGATTCCGAGGACGGCCGGCTCTTCCTTCAGGACGTGCTGCAGCTCCTGCGCAACCGCGATATGCGGGTGCTGGTGGAAGGCGTCGAGACCCCCGAGCACCTCGACTTCGTGCGCGAGGCGCAAGGGGCCATGGTCCAGGGCTTCTTCCTCGGCCGGCCGCAGGAGGCCGGCCGCATCGCCACGGTGCGCCGGCGCGGCGTCCAGGATGCCCCGGCCTGACGCGCCGACGCGCTCCCGGCACCCGTTCCTTCAGGCCTGAAGGAGCACCGCGGCGGCAAAGCCGAGATTGGCCGCCAGGAGGCAGAAGACGGCGAACGAGCCGAGGTCCTTGGCCTGCTGGGCGAACAGGGAGAACTCAGGCGAGACGCGATCGACGATCAGCTCGATCGCCGTGTTGAGCGCCTCCGTCGCCGCCAGGACGAGAAGCAGCACGCCCTGGATCAGGAGGTCCGACGTCGCCACGCCTTCCATGGCAAGCGAGGCGACGAGGAGTGCTCCCAGCGCGATCTCGTGCCGGAAAGCCGCTTCGCCAAGGAGGCGCACGAGGCCGGCCAGCGAGTAGCGGCCGGCGGCGGCGAGATGGGCGAGGCCGCGCAGCTTGGCCGGTGCCGCCCGCGCCTCGACGCTCACGGGCGGCCTCCCGTCAGCGCCGACACCTGCGTCGGCGTCCCGGCCGGGCGGCACGGTGCGAAGGCGTCCATCTCCGCGTCGTAGACGGCCGTGCGCACGTCGTTCAGACCGAGCAGCGTGTGGAACAGGTTGTCGTGCGAAAGCGCGGCATCCCTGCGGCCGGAAAGGCATGCGGTGTTGAGGCCCATCGTCCGCGCGAAGCCGTCGGAGACCCAGGCGATCATCGGCACATGCGTCTGCGTTGACGGCGCGAGCATATAGGGCATGGCGTGGAGATAGATCCCGTTCTCGCCGAGCGACTCGCCGTGGTCGGAGAGGTAGAGCATCGAGGTCTCGAAGTCCGTCCGAGCCTTCAACTGGTCGATCACCTCGGCCAGAACGTGGTCGGTGTAGAGGATCGTGTTGTCGTAGGCGTTGATGATCTCCTGGCGCTCGCAGTCGGCGAACTCTGCGGTGTGGCAGGCCGGCGTGAAGCGCTCGAAATCCTTGGGGTATCGCTGAAAATAGGTCGGCCCGTGGCTGCCGAGCTGGTGCAGCACGATCAAGGTGTTCCGGGTCACCGTCTTCAGCTCCGCCTGGAGCCGGTCCGACAGAATCTCGTCGCGGCATTCGCCGCCCTCGCAGAACCGGGGATCGGCCCCGTCGGGCAGGAACGCGTAGGGCACGCGGTCGGCGACGTGGTAGGCGCCGGTGTCGTTGTCGATCCAGCGCACGTCGAGGCCGGCATGGCCCAGGACGTCGAGGACGTTCTCCACCGAGCGTGCCTTCTCGTCGGAATGGCCGGCCCGCGTCAGGTTGGAGAACATGCAGGGCACGGACACGGCGGTCGAGGTGCCGCAGCTCGAGACGTCGGTGAAGGAGACCACCCCGCGCCGGGCGAGTTCGGGATTGGTGTCGCGTCCGTAGCCGTTCAGCGAGAATTCCTGGCCCCGAGCCGTCTCGCCGACCACCAGCACGGTCACGACCGGCTTCTTCGCCGCGGCGAGCCGCGGGCCGGCGACGGCGTCCGTCCCCAGCGGCGCGGCCACGTAGGTCCGCTCGCCGTCCCAGTGCTCGGCGAACTTCACGACCGCCGCGACCGGCGCGACCGGGTTGAGGCTGGCCATGAGGTCGCGATGCATCCGGAACGTCGAGGCGTAGCTCGAATAGAAGCCGAGCGCGATGGCGATCACCAGCGCCAGGCTGGGCAGGATCACGGCCAAGTTCTGCCGGACCTTCCGCCTGAACGGGTGGTGGCGCACGCGCACGAGCGCGACGAGAGCCGCCGGAAGCAGGCCGAACAGCGCGAGATGGAGAAGGAAGCCGGCGGTGACGAGATGGCCGGCCTCCGCATGGGTCGTGTTCGCGATGTTGGCGATCATCTCGCGGTCGATCAGGATGCCGTAGCTGTCGACGTAGTAGGAGGCGGCGGCCGAGACGAGGATCAGCACGATCGCGGCCGGCTTCAGGACGTAGCGGACCGAGAGGGCCGCCAGCAGGCAGAACAGCAGCAGGAAGAGACCGAGCCCGAGCGCTGCCAGGTGCAGGGGATGGTCCCCGAAATACAGAAAGCCCTTGCGCCAGAAGGTGCCGTTGGTGGCGAACAGGATGTAGGCCGCGCAAAGGGCGGCCAGCGGCAGGCTGGCAATAGTGGGTCTGGCAAGGCGCATGGGCAAGGGGTCCGTTGGCGCCGGGACGCTCCGGCCGCCCTTCCATAGCGACCTCAGTTCGGCGCCACGTCGCCGAAACTATACGGTTTGGTATAGCGGCGAGCCCCGGCGTGAAACGGGAGCGGAACCGGGCTAGAACCGGATGCCGAAACGGAGGATGCCGGGTTGAAGGTGCTGCTGGTCGAGGACGACGCGTCCACCGCCGCCTATGTCTGCAACGGTCTGCGCGAGGAGGGCCACGAGGTCGATCACGCCGGCCGGGGCGCGCTCGGCCTCGAACTCGCGCTGACCCGCCCCTACGATGCCGCCGTGGTGGACCGGATGCTGCCCGACCTCGACGGCCTGTCGCTCCTCAAGGCGCTCCGGGCGGCCGGCCGGCGCACGCCCGCCATCTTCCTGACCGCCGTCGGCGGGGTGGACGACCGCGTCGAGGGGCTGGAGGCCGGCGCCGACGACTATCTCCTGAAGCCCTTCGCCTTTTCCGAGCTGATGGCGCGTCTGAACGCCCTGGCCCGCCGCGCCGTGCCGGAACGGCGCGAGGAAACCGTGCTTCTCGTCGGCGACCTCGAAATGAACCTGATCGCGCGCACGGTCTCGCGTGCCGGCCAGCCTGTCGAGCTTCAGCCGCGCGAGTTCCGGCTCCTGGAATACATGATGCGCAACCGGGGACGGGTGCTGACGCGCACCATGCTCCTGGAGCGGGTCTGGGAGTTCCATTTCGATCCCAAGACCAACGTCGTCGAAACCCATGTCAGCCGCCTGCGCGCCAAGGTGGACCGGCCGTTCGGGGCCGAGATGATCCGCACCGTGCGCGGCTCCGGCTATCTTCTCGATGCGCCTGCCTGACCGGTTCCGCACCATCACCTTCCGCCTGTCGCTCGGCTACGGGCTGATGTTCGGTGTCTCGGCCGTCCTCATCATGGCTGTCACCTATGTGGCCGCCAGCACCCAGATGCAGACCATCGTGCGCGCCTCCATCGCCGAGGATCTCGCACTCTTCGTCCACGGCTACGATGAAGGGGGGGAGGGCGGCCTTCGCCAGGAGGTCGAGGAGCGGGTCGACAGCGCGGCGGACGACCGCTTCTTCCTGCTGCTCGGGCCGAACGGCGAGCGCCTCGTCGGCAACCTGCCGGCCGACGCCTGGATACCGGGCGCGAGCGCCACCCGCCTGACCCCGGCGGCCCCCAGCGCGACCGAAGGCGCACGGGGCGACACGCTCTATGCCCAGGGCATCGTTCTCGGCGACTACCGCGTCCTTGCCGCGCGCCGCTCCGACATCCTGGAGACGATCCGCTCCATCCTCCTTTCGGCCATCCTGACCGGCTGCGTGGTCACCCTGGCGCTGGCGCTGGTCGGCGGCATCATCGTAGGGCTCGGGCCGAGCCGCCGCGTCGATGCGATCGCCGCCACCACGCGCTCGATCGTGGAAGGGCGGCTGGACCTGCGCCTTCCCGTCTCCGGACGAGGCGACGAACTCGACCGCCTCGCCACCGACATCAACGTGATGCTCGCCCGGATCGAGACGCTGGTGGAAAGCCTGCGGCAGGTCTCGACCGACATCGCGCACGACCTGCGCACGCCGCTCGCACGTCTGCGGCAGGGTCTGGAAGGGATCGCCCGGAGCGCCGACAAGGCGGATCTCGAACGCGCCGTCGAGGCGGCGGTCGCCGAGACGGACGCCATCATCGACACTTTCAACGCCCTCCTGCGCATCGCGCAGATCGAGGCCGGCGCGCGCAAGGCCCGCTTCCGGGCGCTGGACCTCTCCGATCTCGCCGAGCGGGTCGCCGACGTCTACGGCGAGGTGGCGGTGGATGCCGGCCACCGTCTGGAATGCCGGATCGAGCCGGGTCTGCGCGTCCTGGGGGACGGCGACCTCCTCACCCAGGCGCTCGCCAACCTGATCGAGAACGCCATCACCCATGTTCCGCCGCCCGGCACGATCCGCCTCGCGCTGCGGCAGGACCTCGAAGCGCGCACGGTTCTGGCCGAGGTCGTGGACGACGGGCCGGGCATTCCGGAAGACGAGCGGGACAAGGTCTTCCGCCGCCTCTACAGGCTCGACCGCAGCCGGGCGACGCCCGGCCATGGCCTCGGCCTCGCGCTCGTCGCCTCCGTCGCCGAACTGCACGGCGGCAGCGTCCAGGCGACGGACGCCGAACCCGGCCTGCGCATGCGCCTCGCGCTTCCATCGATCGACGCGGGCATCTGACAGACGGGATGGTCGTTCGCGAGACCGGGACGCCGCCTGCCGGTTCTGCTACGCCCGGGCGATGGAATCCGAAGCCCCCGACCGCCCCGCTTCCCGACGCCACGCGGTGATCCACACGGACGGCTCCTGTGCCGGCAATCCGGGGCCGGGCGGTTGGGCGGCGACGATCCGCATCCTCTGCGACGACGGCCGCCTTGCCGAGCCCGTCGTCCTCACCGGCCGCGTCGCCGCGACCGATAGCAACCGCATGGAGATGGTCGCCGCCATCGAGGCGCTGAAGGCGTTCCCGGCCGGTACCGCGACGGTCTTCTCGGATTCCCGGTATCTCGTCAGGGGGATGACCGAGTGGGTTCGGCCCTGGAAGTCCCGTGGCTGGAAGAACGCCGAGGGCCGCAAGGTGAGGAACCGCGACCTGTGGCAGGAACTCGATGCCCTGGCGAGCGGGCGCGAGATCGCCTGGACATGGGTCAAGGGCCCTGCGGGGCACCGGGAGAACGAGGACGTGGATCGCCTGGCGCGGGCCGCCGCGACCGCCGCTGCCTGAAAAGGCTCCGTCGGTCTCGCCGCGCCCCCCGGCGATGGCCTGTCCGGCAGGCGGAAAGACAGCGTCTTAGGTCGCCATGCGTGTGCGTCCACCCCGGATTTCCCGGTTGGCAAGCTCCAGACCAGCCAATCATCAGAACCTTGGGTTGCGATGGATGGAGGATGGAATGAGCCGGATACAGGATCTTTCAGTCGACGACGACATGGCGTTCTTAGAAGCCGCCCTGCGGGGCTTGCGTCTGACGCGGGACGACATCGTCCGGATGGAGGGCGCGCAGGCCGCCAGCCGCGGCCTCACACGGCGCGACAACCCCTATCGTCCGCAAAGCGCCGACGGCGTGTCCTGGCGAATGGGCTTCGAGGACGAGATGCGCGGCTGACGCCGCCTTCGGGCCGGCCCGCTCGCGGCGCATCCGCCGAGACCCGAAGACCGGCCGAGACACAAGTCGCGGTCATGCCGTGCCGGACATTCCTTTCGATGCGGCTGGAGGCTTGGATGTCCTTGTTGACGATCATCTTGGTTTTCCTGTTCGGGCTCCTCGTCCCGGTTCCGATCCTCCGGCCGGCGCTGTCGAACCGCTTGCTCGAAGTACGGGTCGCCGGACTGACCGAATGCGTCCTTCGCTCGCTGGCGATCTCCCTGGAGACGCAGCAGAAGCTCAAGGTGGCGGAAGGGGACCACGGTCGTACCCGGCCGGCCTGAGCGAAGCGTGCTCGCCGGCGGCACGGCCCCGGCCGGACGGTGCCGCCATCCCGAACAGTCCCTTTCGGCGATCCCTAAATCTTGAGGGATTTCCGGCCGTCGCGCGGCGCTATTTGCATCGGCATCCGATCACGATCCGCGATTCACAAGGCTTGGAGCATGTGCATGAGCAACCGGTATCGCCCGAACGAGCCGACCTGTCCCGTTCCCCTCGAACTTCTGGCCCTGCTCCTTCGCTCCTCCGAGGAGCGCGTCGTCGAAACCGTGCGCGAACTGCCGCCGCTCCAGCGCGCGGCGCTGGCGGCCTATTGCGTCGCGCGCACGCACATGCGGCGGATCGCGCTGGTGATCGCCGCCGAATGCAGCGAGCACGCGCTCTGGGAAGCCGCGGGCAAGGTGGGCCTCGCGCTCTTCGAACAATGCCGCGACCAGGCCTCGTTCGACCGCGAGCCCGGCCTGCCGTCGAAGCGCAAGGTGTCTCTGGCCAAAGTTGCCTGACGGGCAACCCGGCGCCACCTCAAACCGGCGCGGCGCGGCGACGGCCCGGCCGGGACAGATGCCTTCGCCATCGGGTACGGCGGTCGTGGCGGCCCGCCACCGCCTCGCCGCGTCACGGCGATCTGGCGTCGGGGTCATGCCATTGCGGACATGATCGCGCGCCCAAGGAGCGCTTGCCCCTTCCGTGGCCTCAAAGCCGAGAAGGCCAGACGCCTCGCTCGAACCGAGGGTGGCCGGGGCCTCTCCCGGGTTGCGTCATTCACGGACGGCATGACCTCATGTACGAACGTCGTTTGAGAATCCTCGCCGGAAAGAGGAAGAGTATGGCGATACCCGACCCCTTCCAGGCGGTTTGGGCGACCCATCGGACCTGAAGGGAGTGGAGCCTTGAGCGACGCGCATTTCGTCACGCCGGACGAGATCCGGACCCGGTTCTCGCAGACCATGTCGCGGATGTACCGGTCCGAGGTGCCGCAATACGGCACGCTGATGGAACTGGTGGCCGACGTGAATGCGGCAACTCTGGCGGCCGATCCCCGCCTGCGGGCGAATCTGGAGCGTACGGACGATCTGGAGCGCATCGACCTCGAACGACACGGCGCCATCCGGCTCGGCACGGCGGGTGAACTCTTCACCATGCGCCGGCTCTTCGCGGTCATGGGCATGCAGCCGGTCGGCTACTACGATCTGTCGGTGGCAGGCGTGCCCGTCCATTCCACGGCCTTCCGCCCGGTGCATGCGGAAAGTCTCGCTCGCAACCCGTTCCGCGTCTTCACCTCGCTCCTGCGGCTCGATCTGATTGCCGATGAGGGCCTGCGTGCGGAAGCCGCCGCGATCCTGGCGCGCCGACGGATCTTCACGCCGGGCGCCCTTTCGCTGATCGAGACGGCGGAGCGTAACGGCGGGTTGACCGATGCGGAAGCCGACAGCTTTGTCGCGGAGGCGGTCGAGACCTTCCGCTGGCACCGCGAGGCGACGGTGGATAGCGAGACCTACAAGCGCCTGTCCGCCGTCCATCGCCTGATCGCCGACGTCGTGTGCTTCAAGGGGCCGCACATCAACCACCTGACGCCGCGCACGCTCGACATCGACGCGGTGCAGGCCGAGATGCCTGCGCGCGGAATCGCAGCCAAGGACGTGATCGAAGGCCCGCCGACGCGCCGCTGCCCGATCCTCCTGCGCCAGACGAGCTTCAAGGCCCTGGAGGAGCCGATCCTGTTCCGCGGGGAAGGCGGAGGCGAGGCCGGAACCCACACCGCCCGCTTCGGCGAGATCGAGCAGCGCGGCCTGGCGCTGACGCCCAAGGGCCGCGCGCTCTACGACGAGCTCCTGTCGCAGGTGCGCGACGCCGGCGGGCAAGGCAATGCGGGCGCCGACTACGCGACGCGGCTGGCAGACGTTTTCCAGGCCTTTCCCGACGACCATGACACGCTGCGTCGCGAGGGGCTCGGCTACTTCCGCTTCGTCCTGACGGCCAAGGGGCGGGCCGTCGCCCCGGCCGGGCTCGACGCGCTATCGATCGAGGCGCTCGAGGCGGCGGGCCATGTCGAGGCCTATCCGATCGTCTACGAGGACTTCCTCCCCGTCTCGGCGGCCGGAATCTTCCAGTCCAATCTCGGCGGCGAGGAGCAGCGGAGCTATGCCGGCAATGCCAGCCGGAGCGCCTTCGAGGAGGCGCTGGGATCGCCGGTCGCCGACGAGTTCCAGGTCTACGAGGACGCCGTCGCCCGCTCGATCGAGGGCGTGCGTGCCGCGCTTGCCGGCCGCCTGCGTTCCGACGCGGCTTGAGAGGCGTCGCAGCCGCATGAGGAACGATCCGCGCAGTCACGGGCTCTGGTCGGCGTCCGCGCCGCCGCCGCCGCCGACCACGTCGCTCTCGGGCGAGCTGTTGGTGGACGTGGCCGTTGTCGGCGCCGGCTTCACCGGCTGTTCGGCGGCGCTGCATCTGGCCGAGGGCGGCGTCGATGTCGCGGTGCTGGAGGCCGAGGAGATCGGCTTCGGCGGTTCGGGCCGCAATGTCGGCCTCGTCAACGCCGGCATGTGGGTGATGCCCGACGATCTGCCCGGGGAACTGGGCGAGGTTCACGGCGAGCGGCTGCTGCGGCTTCTGGGCGAGGCGCCCCGTGCCGTCTTCGACATCGTCGAGCGGCATGGGATCGACTGCGAGGCAGAGCGGCAGGGAACCCTTCATTGCGCGGTCGGGGAGAAGGGCCTTGCCGAACTGCGCGAGCGCGAGCGCCAATGGCGCGCGCGGGGCGCGCCGGTGCGACTGCTCGGGGCCGCCGAGACCGAGGCCAAGGTCGGCACGGCGGCCTATGCCGGCGCGCTTCTCGACGAGCGGGCCGGCACGATCCAGCCGCTCGCCTATGCCCGGGGCCTCGCCCGTGCCGCGATCGGCGCCGGGGCCGCCCTGTTCACGAGCAGCCCCGTCGTCTCGGCCGCCGACGAGGGCGGCATGTGGATCCTGCGCACGCCGAACGGCACCGTGCGTGCCCGGCGCGTCGTCGTGGCGACCGACGCCTATGCCGCGGGCGTCTGGCCGGAGATCCGCTGCGAGCAGGTGCACCTGCCCTATTTCAACATGGCCACCCCGCCGCTCGGCGACAATCTGCGCCGATCCATCCTGCCCGAGCGCCAGGGCGCCTGGGATACCAAGGAAATCCTGTCCTCCTTCCGCTTCGACCAGGCGGGCCGGCTCGTCTTCGGCTCGGTCGGCGCGCTGCGCGGCGGCGGCCAGGCCGTCCACCGCGACTGGGGCCGTCGGGCGTTGGCCAGGCTGTTCCCGCAGCTCGCCGGCATCGATTTCGAGTACCAGTGGTACGGCAAGATCGGCATGACCGGGAACAGCCTGCCGCGCTTCCACCGGCTGGCCCGCGAGGTCGTCGCCTTCAGCGGCTACAACGGCCGGGGCATCGCCCCCGGCACGGTCTTCGGCCGCTGCCTCGCCGACCTCCTGCTCGGCCGGATCGGCGAGGACGACCTGCCGCTGCCGGTCACCCCCGTCGAGGCCGCGCCGCGCCGGGCGCTGCGCGAGGCCTACTACGAAGTCGGGGCGCAGATCGCACACCTCGCCGGCGCCCGCTTCTGATCCATCCCCCATACGTCGCACGTACAAGGACCGACGCATCATGTCCCGCACCTCCCAGTCGCCCGCCGACGAAGCCCGCGAACTCCTTACCGGCCTCGGCGTCGCCCCGAGCGCCTTCGGCGGCGGTTCGCACCATGTCGTCTCGCCGGTGGACGGAGCGGTCCTCGCCAGCCTGACGCTCGCCGGACCGGCCGACGCGACCGCCGCCGTCGGCCGCGCCCACGAGGCGTTCCTGACGTGGCGCACCGTTCCCGCCCCCCGTCGCGGCGAACTCGTGCGCCTTCTCGGCGAGGAGCTGCGTGCCCATAAGGACGCGCTCGGCCGCCTCGTCAGCCTGGAAGTCGGCAAGTCCCCGTCGGAGGGGCTCGGCGAGGTCCAGGAGATGATCGACATCTGCGACTTCGCCGTCGGCCTGTCGCGCCAACTCTACGGCCTCGTCATCCCGTCCGAGCGCGCCGACCACAAGATGACCGAGCAATGGCACCCGATCGGCGTCGTCGGCGTCATCTCGGCCTTCAACTTCCCCGTAGCGGTCTGGTCCTGGAACGCGGCGCTCGCCTTCGTGTGCGGCGACGCCGTGGTTTGGAAGCCGTCCGAGAAGGCGCCGCTGACGGCGCTGGCGACGCAGGCGATCTTCGAGAAGGCCGCCGCCCGCTTTGGCAGCGACGCGCCGGCCGGCCTGTCGACGCTTCTCGTCGGCGACGCCAAGGCCGGCGAGGCGCTGGTGGACGATCCCCGCGTTCCGGTCGTCTCGGCCACCGGCTCGACGCGGATGGGACGCGCCGTCGGCGAACGCCTCGCCCGCCGCTTCGCCCGCGCGATCCTGGAGCTCGGCGGCAACAACGCCTCGATCGTCACGCCCTCGGCCGATCTCGATCTGACGCTGCGCGCCGTCGCCTTCGGCGCCATGGGCACGGCCGGCCAGCGCTGCACCACGATGCGCCGCCTGATCGTCCACGAGAGCGTCTACGACACGCTGGTGCCCAAGCTCGCCAAGGTCTACGCCTCGATCTCGGTGGGCAACCCGCTGACCTCGGACGCGCTGGTCGGGCCGCTGATCGACCGCGCCGCCTTCGAGGGCATGGGCCGCGCGCTGGAAGCCGCCAAGGCCGCAGGCGGCACGGTGCACGGGGGCGAGCGGGTGGACGTCACCGGGGAGGCGTCCTTCTACGTGCGCCCGGCCCTCGTCGAGATGCCCGGCCAGACCGGGCCGGTCGTGGAGGAGACCTTCGCGCCGATCCTTTATGTCCTGAAGTATCGCGATCTCGACGAGGCGATCGCGTTGCAGAACGGCGTGCCGCAGGGCCTGTCGTCCTCGATCTTCGCAACCGACATGCGTGAGGTCGAGCGCTTCCTGTCGGCGGCGGGTTCGGATTGCGGCATCGCCAACGTCAACATGGGCACGTCCGGCGCCGAGATCGGCGGGGCCTTCGGCGGCGAGAAGGAGACCGGCGGCGGGCGAGAGAGCGGCTCGGACGCCTGGAAGGCCTACATGCGCCGCCAGACCAACGCCATCAACTACGGCCGCTCGATGCCGCTCGCGCAAGGGGTCAAGTTCGACGTCGATGGGGGCTCGGCCGAAGCGTAGGGGCCAGCACCGCGCTGAGGCGATCGGCCGGCCGCAACCGGCCGGTCGCCGATACCCTTCCGGTCGCATCATGTGTATGGCGCAACCGGATCTTGACCGCTGGCCTCAGGCGACGGCGCTGAGAAGCGGTTCGCCGCGCAGGTGCGCGCGCAGGTTTCGCACCACGAGATCGCCCATCGCCGCACGGGTCTTGTGCGTGGCGCTGCCCTGATGGGGCAGGAGAACGACGTTCTCCAGGCGCCGCAGCTCTTCCGGGACGTGCGGCTCCTGGGCGAAGACGTCGAGCGCGGCGCCGCCGAGGCGCCCCTGCGACAGGAGCTCGATCATCGCGGGCTCGTCGACCAGCGAACCACGGGCGACGTTGACGAGATGGCCCTCGGGGCCGAGCGCCTCCAGAACCTCGCGCGAGACGAGGCCGCGCGTGGAGGGAGAGCCGGGCGCGATCACCACGAGCCAGTCGACGTCCCGCGCCATCTCCGCGAGATCGGCGTAGAAGGGATAGGGCTGGTGCTCCTGCCGGTTGCGGCCGTGATAGACCACCTCCATGCGAAATGCCTGCAGGCGGGACGCGATCTCCTTGCCGATGCGACCGAGGCCGAGGATGCCGGCTCGCCGACCGGTGAGCTCGGCCGTCAGCCCAAAGTCGCCCTCGCGCTCCCAGCGGCCGTCGCGCACGTAGCGGTCAGCCTGCGGCAGGCGGTGGCAGAGCGCGAGCATGAGGGCCAGCGTCACTTCCGCCACGCAGTCGTTTAGGACGTCCGGCGTGTTGGTGACGCGCACGCCCCTCTCGCGCGCGGCCGCCACGTCCACCTTGTCGTAGCCGACCCCGAAGGAGCCGACGATCTCCAGCCGGGGCAGCCCTTCGATCGTCGCCCGCCCGCAGCCGGAACCGTTGCCGGTGGCGACGAAGCGCACGCGTTCGGCAAGCTCGGCCGGGATCGCGTCCTCGCTGTGCCGATGCACGGTGAAGTCGCGCTCCAGAGCCGAGACGACGGGATCGGGATAGGAGGCGAGGAGCAGAAGGTCGGGCTTCGTCAAGGCGGGTCCTCAGGCTGGCGATGCGCTGTGCCGGATGCGGCGCAGGATCAGAAGGGCGAGCGGGATCAGCCAGATCGCGATGGTGAAGAGGCCGAGCCCGGCGGCGATCGGCCGCTCGAAGAAGGCGAGGAACGAGCCCTGCGAGCGGATCATGGCCGTGACGAAGTGGTGCTCCAGCATCGGCCCGAGCACGAGGCCGAGGATGGCCGGCGCGATCGGGATGTCGTTCTCCTCCATCAGGAAGCCGATCACACCGAAGACCAGCATGACCCAGATGCCGAACACCGAATTGTTGATCGCGAACGCGCCGACGATGCAGAACATCAGGATGATCGGCATCAGCACGTTCTGCGGGATCGAGAGGATCGGCCGGGCCGCCTTGATCGCCGCCCAGCCGAGCGGCAGCATGATGACGTTGGCGATGATGAAGACCACGAAGATGGCGTAGATCATCTGCGGGTCGTTGATGAAGATCGTCGGACCCGGATTGATGCCCTTGATGTAAAGGACGCCGATCACGATCGCGGTGATGGAGTCGCCGGGAATGCCGAAGACGAGTGCCGGAATCCAGGCGCCGCTCATGGCCGAATTGTTGGCGGCGCCGGCCTCCACGAGACCCTCGACATGGCCCGTCCCATATTTCTCGGGCGTCTTCGAAAAGCGCTTGGAGATGGCGTAGGAGATCCAGGCCGCGATGTCGGCGCCCGCTCCGGGGAGGATGCCCAGACCCGAGCCGACCACCGAGCCACGCACGACCTGCACCGGGTAGCGGCGCAAGTTGGTGACCTGCGATCGGAAGATGCCCGAACCGCTCGGCGCCACGGATCCTGCCGTCGGTCCGGGATAGGCGACGGACCGCAGGACCTCGGCCACGGCGAAGAGCCCGATCATGGCGGGTATGAACTGGATCCCGGACAGAAGTTCGACGCTGCCGAAGGTGTAGCGCGGCTGGCCCGCCGGGTTCTCGATGCCGACCGTCGCGGCAAAAAGACCGATGAAGAGCGAGATCAGGCCCCTGGGCGCCGAGCTCGGCGACACGAATACGGCGCAGGACAGGCCCAGCACCACGAGCCAGAAATATTCGAACGACGAGAAGCGCAGTGCGATTTCGGCCAGTGCCGGGGCGGCCGTCATGAGAACGATCGTCCCGAAAATGCCGCCGATGGCCGAGAAGACGAGCGCGGCGCCCAGCGCCTCTTCCGCCCGGCCGCTCTTCGTCATCCGATAGGCGTCCTCGATATAGGCGGCATTGGCCGGCGTGCCGGGAATGCGCAGGAGCGCGGCCGGAATGTCGCCGGCGAAGATCGCCATGGCCGTCGCCGTGACGATCGCGGCGATCGCCGGCACGGGCTCCATGAAGAAGGTGACGGGCACGAGAAGCGCCGTCGCCATGGTGGCGGTAAGCCCGGGGATCGCACCGACGAACATGCCGAACACCGCCAACAGGAACACGACGAGCAGGACCTCGGGCTGGAAGGCGAGCGGGATGGCCTCGAAGAAGGCGGTCATGGAGTGCTACCAGAAGAAGCCGGAGAACTCGCCGCGCGGCAGGGGCACGAGCAGGAGCCGGCCGAAGGCTTCGTGGATCAGGACGGCGGCGAGCGCCGAGACGGGCACGGCGACGAGCGGGCGCACGCGTCGCACCAGCATGAACGCCGTCATCACGACGAAGGCCGCCGGGAGAAAGCCGAGGAGCGGCGAGGCGGCAACGTAGAAGGCGACGAGCGCCAGCGCGACGGCGATGCCGAACAGGACAGACGGCCGCCGCGTCCAGTCCGCGAAGTCGACGCGCGGCAGGCGCTCGCCGGAAATCACCGCGTGTCCGGCCATGAACAGGCCGAGCGCGATCGTGCACACGCCGATGGCCTTGGGCATCGTGTCGGCGCCGTATTGCTGTCCCGGAATCGGCGAGAAGCCGTAGGCCGAGACGAGGATCGCGATTCCGAAGGCGAGAACGAGGAGGGACAGGAAGAGGTCGTTGAGGCGCATGAGCGCGCTTCGCCTTCAGGATCGAGGGATCGAAAGATCGTGGCCGAACCGGGACCGCACTTCTGCAAGGTCCCGGTTCGAGGCTTTCGGCTACTGCGCGGCGAGGCCCGCGCGCTTCATGACCTCGCCGAGGCTCGCGTCGTCGGCGGCCACGAGTTCGGTCGCCTCCTGCGGGCCGGCCCAGCGCATGCCGAAGCCGCGTTCGCGCATGAAGTTGCCGTAGGTCTCGGAGTTGTAGGCCTTCTCCAGGGCTTCCGAGAGGCGCGCCTTGACGTCCTCCGGCAGGCCCTTGGGCGCGGCGACGGCGCGCCAGACCGAGAGCGTCCAGTCCGACCCGGTGGATTCGGCGAGCGTCGGCACGTTCGGGAAGAGCGGCTGGCGCTCGGCGGACATGGTGGCCAGCGGCAGCACCCGCCCGGCGTCGATCATCGACCGTCCTTCGGCGAGCGAGGTCGGCACGAGGTCCACGCCGCCCGCCACCATGTCGGTGATGCCGGCGGCCGCGCCTTGGCTCGGCACCCAGGTCACCTGACCGGGGTCGAGCTCTTCCGACAGAAGCCAGCCGGCCAGACCGAGATGCCAGATGCCGCCCTGGCCGGTGCCGGAGCCGGTAAACGTGCCCTTGGGGTTCGTGCGGATCGCCTCGAGGAGACTTTCGATCGTCTTGTGCTCGGAATCGGCCGATACCATGATGCCGCCGGGGTCGGCGTTGACGATGCCCAGGATGTCGAACTGCTCGTGGGTGAGGTCCGTCAGCCCCTGCCAGTGCATCATGCCGATCTCGATCGTCATGATGCCGATCGTGTAGCCGTCGGCCGGAGCCGTCGCGATGGCGCTGTGGCCGACGACGCCCGAGCCGCCGGTGCGGTTCACGACGTTGATCGGCTGGCCGAGATCCTCCTGTAGGACGGCCGCGAGGATGCGCCCGACCGCATCCGTGCCGCCACCGGCGCCCCACGGCACGATCATTTGGATGGGCCGTTCGGGGAACGACGACTGGGCGACGGCCGGTGCGGCGAATGCGGCGGCGAACACGGCCGCAGCAGCGAGCCTCAGGGCCAGGATGCGTTTCATGGTTCCTCCCGGGAGCACAGACTTCGATAGAAGTCGTCTTCTTCGGACACCGCATTCCTCCCGCGATGGCCATGGATCGAACTATCCGGGCGGTCGACCAAGCCTGTCAATCCTGATGAAGGAAGCTGACGATTGAGTGTCTCCTTGAGGAAAGACGAATCCGTCGCCTGTATTTTCGGAAAACTCGGACTTTTCGCCTCTTCCTAATATCCGGTGATGCTGGGGCTATCACGGACTTGTGAGAAAATTTCGATGCGAATACCCATCGGGCGCGAAACTGTGCCTCCTCCGACCGAGCATGGATGTCGATCGGGAATGCGGGGGGGGCGATTGATTCTGTTTGAGAACGATCCGCGAATCCCCTGCGGGCGGGCTCGGTTCAAGCGGTGGCTGGAGAAGGGCCGCCGACGGCTTATCCCACTTCGGCGTCACCATGTCGGAGGCAGAGCGGCGCGGGCGCATCGTCGTCGACTGGCGGCGCAACGAGAGGGGGCAAACGGCTTGCGCCTGGGCAGCTTCAAGCAGCAAATGCCTTTTCGCCGGATGAGGGGATAAAGCGCCTATCCGGCTTGGATCCGTGAAAGGGCTACGACCGCACGCGTAAACCGATCGCCAGGGCACTGGTCCACGCCGTCGAGGACGAGAATTGCGTTTCGGCTCGGCGGTCGATGCCACCTATCCAGCTGAACCGGCAGATCGCACGTCGTCCGGATCCAGGCCCACAAGCGTTCGATAAAGGGCCGGGTCCGTCGCGCCCTCCGTGTTGATCACGAGGACCCGCGAGCCGGCACCCAGCGCAAGATGCCGACGCATATCGACGCTCCGCATAGCCACGACGAGGCCGGCAAGTCCGGCACCGCCGCTTTCGCCGGAGACGATCGCGGGATCGTCCCCCGCTGGGCGGGCCAAGCGGTTCATGGCGTCGAGCGCGTCGATTTCATCAACGGCTATGAAGGCGTCCGCGACGCGCGACAGGATGCGCCAGGCGACGAGCGAGGGCTCATAGCATTCCAGCATGGCCATCACGGTCGGCTCGCCCTGGTCCAACTTCACCGGACGCCCGGCCTTCGCGCTTTCGACGAGACAGGCGGCTCGTGCGGGATCGACAACCACGATCGTCGGGCACCGGTCGCCGAGCATGAGTGCCATATGGCCCGCGACCGCAGCTGCGAAGCCGCCCACCCCCGACTGAAGGAAGACATGTGTCGGCGGTTCGGGAAGGCGGCCGAGGGCCTCGCGAACCATGAGTGTGTAGCCCTGCATGACGAGAGACGGGATCCGTTCGTAGCCCGGCCACGACGTGTCGGAGACGACGATCCAGCCGCGCTCTTCGGCGATCTCGGCGGCGCGGGCGACCGAGTCGTCGTAGTTGCCCTCGACACGGATGATCCCGGCACCGAACCGGGCGATGGCGGCGACCCGCTCGTCGCTCACGCCCGAATGCACGAAGATGGCCGCCTTCGCTCCCACCCGGCTCGCCCCTTGCGCGACCGAACGGCCATGATTGCCGTCCGTGGCACAGGCGACTGTCATCGACGAGGCGACCGTCGTCACCGCCGGGCTTGCGAGCTCGGTGAAGCAGAGCGTCCGGCCGAGGCGACGCGACGCTTCCTCGAGGACGAGGCACGCCACAGCATAGGCGCCGCCGAGAGCCTTGAAGGAGCCGAGCCCGAGACGCCGGCCCTCGTCCTTCACGTAGAGACGTGTGACCCCGAGTTCGGCCGCCAAGGCGCCGAGTTCGTAGAGCGGTGTTTCCGGGCGTTCAGCCTGCGTTTCGATCCAACGCCGGGCGGCATCGGCGCCCGAGGGGCCAAGCATCGAAGCGTCGATTGCATCCAGCGGCCGGCCGCGTTCCGGCAGCGTGTTCAACACGAGCATGACCGATCTCCCGTGCCGTTGCGCCACGGCATCCCTGTCGCTCAGATGACCATATCGAGGAAGCGGCGCGTGCGCTCCTGCCGCGGGTTGTCGAAGAACTCGGCGGGCGTGGCCGTCTCGACGATCCGACCCTCCTCCATGAAGACGACGCGGTCCGCGACCTGCCGGGCGAACCCCATCTCGTGGGTGACCACCACCATGGTCATGCCGTCCTCGGCGAGCGTCACCATCGTGTCGAGGACCTCCTTGACCATCTCGGGATCGAGGGCCGAGGTCGGCTCGTCGAAGAGCATCGCGCGGGGCCGCATGCACAAGGCCCGGGCGATGGCGACGCGCTGTTGCTGGCCGCCCGAGAGCTGGCCGGGATATTTGTCGGCCTGTTCCGGGATGCGGACGCGCTCGAGGAAGCGCATGGCTACCTCGCGCGCCTCCGCTCGCGGCGTGCCGCGCGCCAGCACCTGCGGCATCAGGCAGTTGTCGAGGACGGTCATGTGCGGGAACAGGTTGAAGTGCTGGAACACCATGCCGACCTCGCGCCTGATGGCGTCGACGTTCTTGAGGTTGGCGTCGAGGTGGACGCCGTTCACGGTGACCTCGCCCTCCTGGAACTCCTCGAGACGGTTCACGCAGCGGATAAGGGTCGACTTGCCCGACCCGGAAGGACCGCACAGGACGATGCGCTCGCCTTGGCGTACGTCGAGATCGATGTCGCGAAGGGCATGGTAGTTGCCGTACCATTTCTGGAGGGCGCGGACCCGGATGAACGGTTCCGGCGACGGTTGGACGGCCAAGGCGACGGCGCTCATCGGCGCTCCCTTTCGGCAAGTCGGGTCTCCAGCCACAGCGAGTAGCGCGAGATCCCGTAGCAGATTGCGAAGTAGACGGCGGCGACGAAGAGGTAGGTCTCCGTGTAGGGGGCGGGCCACAGCGGATCGGTGGCTGCGGCCCGTCCGGCGCTCAGCATGTCGAAGACTCCCACGATCATGACGAGGCTGGTGTTCTTGACCATGACGATCGCGGTGTTGGTCAGGGGCGGCACGACCTTCTGGATCGCCTGCGGCAGGACCACGTGCCACACGACCTTCCAGCCGGGAATGCCCAGAGCCTTGGCGGCCTCCGCCTGGCCCCCGGGCACGCCCTGCAATCCTCCGCGCACCACCTCGGCGAGGTAGGCCGCCGAAAAGACCGTGAGGGCGGCGAGCGTGCGCCCCAGCTTGTCGATCGACAGGCCGACGGGAAGCAGCAGCGGCAGCAGGATCGATGCGACGAACAGGAGCCCGACCAGCGGCAGGCCGCGCACGAGTTCGATCGTCAGGACGGAGAGCCATCGGAATACCGGAAGTTTCGAACGCCGCCCGAGGGCGAGGACGACCGAGAAGGGAAAGCCGAGGCCGAGCGACAGGACCGCGAGGAGCAGCGTGACCGGCAGGCCGCCCCAGCGGCTCGTGGGCACGAACTCCATACCGAGGAAGCCGCCCCACATCAGCCCCAGCATCGCGCCGAGAAGCAGGCCCCAGGCGGCGATGAGCCGGCCGCCCCACATCCGCGGCGACAGGGTGGCCAGAAGGCCTGCGAGGATCAACGCGATCACCGCGAGCGGGCGCCACTGCTCGGCGGGCGGGTAGGTGCCGAACAGGATCAGCCGCAGCTTGTCGGCGAGGTAGGCCCAGCAGGCGCCGCCATCGCGGCAGGCGTCGGGCCCGGCGACCCAGACGGCATCGAAGACACCCCAGCGCAGGATCGAGGGGAGCGCAAGAAGCAGAAGACCGCCGGTCGCGACCGTCAGCGCCGCGCTCGCCATATCGGCGAAGAGGACCCGGTGGACGCTCCTGCGCGGCTTGGGCGGTGCGGTCCGCGCACTGGTCTGCATGGAAAGGGCTGCGTCCGTCATCTCTGCACCAGCGCGACTTTGCGGTTGAGCCAGTTCATGGCGCCGGAGACCGAGAGGCTGATGGCGAGGAAGACGCCGAGCAGCACGAGGAGGCTCTCGATGGCCTGTCCGGTCTGGTTGATCACGGTGCCGATCACGAGGCCGAGTTCCGGATATCCGACGGCCAGGGCCAGCGTCGTGTTCTTGGCCGCCGACACGTATTGGCTCGTCATCGGGGGAATGATGACCCGCAGCGCCTGGGGTGCCACGACCTTGCGCAGGATCTGCCCCTCGGTCAGGCCGAGGGCGCGCCCCGCCTCCCACTGACCTCGTGCGACGGCATCGATCCCGCCGCGCACGATCTCGCCGACGAAGGCCGACGTGTAGAGGACGAGGCCGATCATCAGGGCGGCGAACTCGGACGACAGGCGCATTCCGCCCGTGAAGTTCAGGCCGCGAAGCTCGGGGCTGGTCGCAGACAGTTGCGCTCCCGCCGCCGCGGCGACCATGACGGCGGTGATCAGGCTCCCAAGGGCAAGCGAGGGATAAAGCCACCGCCCGCTCAGCCTGCCGCGGCCGAACCGCAGGCCGACCCACACGATGGCGGCCGCAGCGACCAGAGCACCGATCCAGAACGCCGAGGCGTTGCCATCGACCGAGAGCGACGGCACGTAAATGCCGCGCAGGGACAGATAGACGCCGGGAAACGGGTTGAGGGCCTGCCGGGGCGCCGGCAGCGCCGTCGTCAGGAGGGCGTACCAGAAAAGAAGCTGGACGATCAGCGGCGTGTTGCGCGCCGTGGTCACGAAGCATCCCGTGACCGCCGACAGGAGCGGGTTGGCGGAGCGCCGTGCGAGGCCCACGACGGTTCCGAGAAGCGTCGCCAGCACCACCACCACGACCGACAGGAACAGGGTGTTGCCGATGCCGACCATGATCGCCCAGAGGAATGTGTCGCTCGGGCTGTAGGGCAGGACGCTCTCGGAGATCGGGAAGTTGGCCGAGCGCCAGAGGAAGTCCCAGCCGACCCGGATACCGCGGGCCGACAGGTTCTCGGCCGTGTTGGCGACGAGCCAGAGGAGCGAGGCTGCGAAGGCGGCGAGAAGAATGGCCTGCGCCGCGACGTTCCGAACCTTCTCGTTGTGAAGGAGCGAGCCGATCATCGTGCGACCCTCCCGTCCCGCCGCGCCCTCATTGGAAAGCCATCGGGAACATCAGCCCGCCGTCGCGGTAGAGCCGGTTGTAGCCACGCTCGATCTTGAGCGGGCTGTCCTTGCCGAGGCTGCGGTCGAACATCTCGGCGTAGTTCCCGAGCTGCTTGACGATCGTGTAGGCGAACGCCTCGTCCAGGCCGAGCGCCGCGCCATTGCCCGGCTCGACCCCGAGGAAGCGCTTCACGTAAGGGTCGTCCGAGCCCTTCATCTCGTCGACATTGGCGCTCGTGATCCCGAACATCTCGGCGGCGATCGGGGCCTGGATCGACCATTTGACGATGTCGAACCACTGGTCGTCGCCGTGCCGGACCGCCGGCGTCAGCGCATCCATGTACTCGGTTGCCGGGAAGATGACGAAGTCGTCGGGATTGGTGGTCTGCGAGGCGCGCACGGAGGCAAGCGCCGCCGCGTCGGTGATCAGGGCGTCGCAGCGGCCGGAAAAGAAGGCCTGCCTCGTGGCCGCGACGTTGTCGAACACCACGGGATTGAGCTGGAGGTTCAGCTTGTTGGAAACATCGTTGACGACGACCTCGGTGGTGGAGCCGGTCTGGACGCAGACCGAAGCACCCGTCATGTCCTCGACCTTGGTCACCCCGAGATCCTTCAACACCATGAAGCCCGTGAACTCGTAGTAGTTCGGAAAGGTCGGGTTGATGCCGTTGCCGTCGCGACGGAGCGTCCAGGTGAGCGTGCGCGGCAGGACGTCGATCTCGCCGGTCTGGAGCGCGGGAATGCGCTGCTGGCCGCTGAGGGGCACGAATTCGACCTTCGTCGCATCACCGAAGACGGCGGCCGCGACGGCACGGCAGGTGTCGACGTCGAGCCCCTTCCATTCCCCGTTCGCGTCGGGCGCGCCGAACCCGACCGTGCCCTGGCTCGCTCCGCAGACGACGTGACCGCGTTGCCTGACGGTCTCGAGGGTCGTCGCCGCGCTCGCGGGAAGCGCGGGCAGGATGCCGAGGACGGCGGAGGCGGCGAGGCATGCGATCGTTCGCGTTGCGCGGGTCATCGTTCGGTCTCCGAGAGGCGTTGGGTTGGGGATGCGGTCAGGCGGCGTCGGATCGGCGGACGGCGGCGGCTGCCACGGCCTCGACAATGGGCTCGAGATCGGCCCACAGGTCGGCCGGGTCCTCGACGCCGATCGAGATGCGCAGGATCGTGCCGCCGTGGGGCGCCGGCCCGAGATGCCGGTCCTTGGCGACGTTCATCGGCGCGAGGAGGCTGTGCGTGCCGCCCCAGGAGGCGCCGATCGAGAAGGCTTTTGTTGCGGTCAGGAGGTCCGGCAAGGTGGCCTCCGCCGCCTGCGGGATGACGAGGCTGAAGACGCCGCTCGAGCCCGCGAAGTCGCGCTTCCAGAGGTCGTGCCCGGGGAAGGAGGGCAGGGCGGGATGCAGTACGAGTTCCGGCGGTACGTGGTCCGCGATCCGCTCGGCGAGGTCGAGGGCGACGCGCGACGCGTGGGCAAGACGGACACCCATCGTCTCCAGACCACGGAGCGCCAGCGCCACCTCGTCGGGCGACACGCCGTAGCCCAGCATCCGCATCGTGTCCTTCAGCCGGCGGTGAAGGGGCAGGTCACGAACGGTGATGGATCCCATCAGGAGATCGGAATGCCCGCCGACATACTTGGTGAGCGCTTCCATCGCGAAGTCGACGCCATGGTCGAGCGGCTTGAAGTGGAGGGGCGTCGCCCAGGTGTTGTCGCAGCCGACCAGGGCGCCATGCTCATGAGCGACGCGCACGATGGCGGGGATGTCCTGGATGTCCATCGTCGTGGAGCCGGGCGACTCCGTCCATACCAGCTTGACGCTCGGATCCATCTGCTCGGCGATGCCGGCCCCTGCGAGCGGGTCGTAGATCCGGTACCGGATGCCGCGGGGCTCCAGAAAGTTGGCGCACAGGCCCTTGGTCGGCGGATAGGCGGTGTCGGGAACCAGCACCGTGTCGCCGGGCATCAGCACCGTCTGGAACACGACGGCTGTGGCAGCCTGGCCCGAGGGAACGAGAGCGGTGCGGACGCCCCGGTGCAGCCCCGTCAGCGCGGCTTCGAGCGCGCGGGTCGTCGGCGTGCCGTGCAGGCCGTAGGTATAGCCGTCCGGCCCGCGCTTGCCGCGCTCGGCATAGGACTGGGCGTCGGCGAAGACGATCGTCGAGGCGCGGTGGGTGGGAACGGCAAGGCTGGCATAGCCATCGTGTGGAACGGGTTGGCGCAGGACACAGAGCGTCTGGTCGCGCATGGCGGTCTCCCGGAACAGGCTGGAATTGCCTGGCCATCCAAACCCAGACGACCTAGAAGAACAATTGACGCATCGGCCTGACTCCATGCGTAAATCTTATGGGATGGGAGGCTGCATGAACTTGCGGCAGATCGAGGCCTTCCGCGCGGTCATGTTGAGCGGCACCGTCTCGCGTGCCGCTGAACTCCTCGGCGTGACGCAGCCTGCCGTCAGTCGCTGCGTGTCCGAGCTCGAGGCGCGCGTCGGGTTCTTCTTGTTCGATCGCGTGAAGGGGCGGCTGGTGCCGACGCCGGAGGGCCAGCTCTTCTTCCGAGAGGTCGACGCGAGCTTTGTCGGGCTCGACCGTCTTCGGGCCTCCGCCGCCCGCATCCGTGACTTCGGAACGGGCAGTATCCGGATCGCGAGCCTCGCCGCGCTCGGTTCCACCTTGGTGCCGCGGGCGATCCGCATGTTCCGCGAGCAGCACCCGCACGTCACAATCAGCCTGACCGTCGCTTCCTCGTCGACAGTGCGCGACCATGTGGCCGGCGGCCAGTACGACATCGGCCTTGCCGCCGACGAGGTGGACCTGTCGGGGGTCGATCACCAAGCGTTCGGCAGCTTTCCGGGTGTCTGCGCCATTCCCGGTGGCCACCCCCTGAGCCGACTGGAGGTCGTCACGCCCGCGGATCTCGACGGCGTGGACTATGTCGCGCTTTCACCGGAAGATCGCGCCCGCCGTCGTCTCGATGTCGAGCTTGAGGCCGTCGGCTCGAAGCCGCGGCTCGTCGTCGAGACGATCTACTCGTCGACCATATGCGCGCTGGCGCTGGAAGGTGTGGGCGTCGGTCTCGTCAATCCGCTTTCGGCCGAGGGATTTGCCGAGCGCGGCGTGGTGTTCCGCCCGTTCAAGCCGGACATCACCTTCCGAAGCCATCTCCTGTTCCGGCCCGACACACAGAAGGGAGCGATCGTGCGACGGTTCACCGGCGCCCTCTTGGCGGCAAGGTCGGCACGGCCTTCCGGTTGAGATCGGGCGGCGCAGAACTGGCCGCCTTCCGCCGCCATCCCGTTCCGGGTCCGACCCTATGGGAGAGGACTTGCTGGATCTGCTCGATCGCCTCCGCGTGTCATCGACGCATCGTCCGACCGCCTTCTGACCTCCGCTTCCCCGGTGCCCACTGGCGCGACGGAGAAGGAAGCGGTCGGGCCACTTCGATCATCATCCAGGCGACAGTGGACATTGAGAACGGGCGTCTCCTAGCGCCGACGATCATCCCGTCGGGGCGATGTCCCCGAAGCGCGCTCCACAAGTGAGCGGGCCAGTTCGACCGGGCGTGCGGGACGCCCGGGACTGCCCATCTCCTCGCAGAGAATGTCGATCGCGACCGCCCCGAGGGTATGCTCGGGACTATGCACGCTGGTCATTGGGGGAGTGGAAGACCGCACCGGGCGGGTCGTCCATTCCGACCGCCGAAACCTGACCAGGCACATCGATGGCGTCACGCGCGAGCTGGATCAACGCCCCGCCGGACAAGCTGTCGGCGACGAGGTCCGAAGTGCCGTCCGACCCGAAGTCGTTCGTGGCGTCGCGCCAACCCCGAACCAGCGCTCGATGGTGTGCCGGCCGGGCCGGGTCAGGAACAGGATGCGCTCGTGGCCGAGCCGAAGCCTGCGCGCCGAGTCCTTGGTCGAGACGCGAGTTTCGGCCGGCGCGATCGAGTTCGTCTATACTCATGGCGACCGCCTGATCCCCGTCAGCGCGCGGCTCTCGCTTGCCCGGCCGATCCACATGGGCCCGGGCACCCGTCCTTACGCTTTCGGGCGGGGCAGGACCGGCGAGAACCGGAAATATACCGACGTCGACCCCGTGCCGTGGCGGAGCTGCGCTGATGCCCGAGACCTTCCTTCGCCGTGCGCTTCGGGCGGGCGGCCCGATCGCCCACTGGCAGATCGGCACGGCAGGCGAGACCCGCTACGACGTGCCCGACCAGCCGATGTCGGGCGAGATGGACCCGTTCTTCTTCCTCGCCGGCTCGCTTCCGCCGGAAGCCACGTTCCGCCGCTCGCGCCGGATGGAGGCCGAGCCGTCGAGAGGCGGCGCGCAGCGCGTTCGCGCCTTGTTCGAGCTCGTCGTCACCGGCCCGACCGCAGGCAACGAAGTCCGTCTTGCCGGTACCCGCGCGCTCTGGTGCGTCCGCCTGCCGGACAAGGGCGAGGGGGTCGACGCGCTGAAGGTCCGCTTCGGCGGGCTGGCGGTGGCGGAAGGCGAGGGCGGCCGGCCTGTGGTGGAGGACCCCGACTGCGGTATGGTCACCCTCCGTGCCGACGGGGGCGCGGAGGCGGAGGGGCGCATGATCGATCCGAAGAGCTTCACCATCGAGGGCCGGCGCTAGATGCTTCTCCTGGCTCAAGCGACCGCGGCGGCCTGACGCCGCGCTTCGACCAATCAACGTCTTCGGCCTGCGGGAGGCGGGCCATTCTCGAGAGGGATTCATGAAAGCCGTCATCGCAGGCCTCGTCGTCGCCCTGTCCGCCTCTGCCGCCCACGCGGCGGACGTGCGCATCCTCTGGTACTCGGACGGCGTGGAGGGCGAAGTCATGAAGGATCTCCTGTCGCGCTTCCACGAGCAGAATCCGGATATCAACGTCACGCTGGACAACGTGGCCTTCCAGGTGGTCCGAGAACAGCTGCCGATCCAGCTCGAGGCGGGGCAGGGGCCGGACATCGCTCGCGTCACCGAACTCAAGCCGCTCTCGCGCCACTGGCTCGACCTCACGCCCTATCTCAAGAACGTCGAGGGCTTCGAAGCCGCCTATGGCGACCAGCTCGATTGGATGCGGCCGGACAACTCCGACATCATCCCCGGCTTCATGACGCAGATCACCCTGTCCAGCGGCTTCGCCAACAAGACGCTGTTCGATCGGGCCGGCGTCGCGCTACCGGGCGAGGGGGCGACCTGGGACCAGTGGATGGAGGCGGCGAGAACCGTGGCGGCGAGCCAGCAGGTGCCGATCCCGGCCGCGATCGACCGGTCGGGCCACCGCATCAGCGGCCCGAACCTTTCCTTCGGCGCCAACTACATCGCCGTCGACGGCTCTCCGGCCCCCGTCGATGCGGGCGTCAGGGCCTTTACCGAAAAGTTCGTCGGCTGGAACAGGGACGGCACGATCAACCCCGAGGTCTGGGTCACGGCGGCCGGCACGACCTATCGGGCGGCCGCCGAGGACTTCGTCAACGGCCAGGTCGCCTTCTACTATTCCGGCTCCTGGCAAATTCCGAACTTCTCGCGGCAGATCGGCGACGCCTTCGACTGGGTCGCGACGGGAAGCCCCTGCGGACCATCGGCCTGCACCGGCATCCCGGGCGGCGCAGGCCTCGTCGCGGTAAAATACACCAAGGAACCGGAAGCCGTCGCGCGCGTGATGGAGTATCTCGCCAGCGAGCCGGTGGCGCGCGAGTTCGCGGCCCGTTCGCTCTTCCTGCCCGCGAACAAGGCCGTACGGGACTCGGGCGTCGAGTACCGGACAGAGGATCCGCAGGTCGCGGCCGCTCTGGAGAAGCTTCTCGCAGCCCAGAAGACGACCTCGGACGAGGCGCAGCGCCTGCCGGGCTGGCGCTGGTCGTCGGCCTATTATGGCGCGCTCGTCAACCGCGTCAGCCAGGTGATCGCGGGCGAACTCTCGTTCGACCAAGCCTATGCGCGGATCGACGTCGACGTCAGGGACGCGGTCGCAGCGGCCCAGTGATAAGCTGCGACGGCGGGAGGCTCGGGCGATGGGGCAGCGGAGCGATGGAAGGCCGGCGCGACCGTCGGGCTGGGAGCGGTGGTGTCCGCCCCCTCCGGCGGCTCCATCCCGGCCAGGCAGCGAGGCAGTGCCTCCATCTGCCGCATCAGCTGCGTGCGGCTGACTTCTTCTTCCATTGGATCGCTCCCAGGGCGTCCAGTCGGACCGGCTGTTCGACGATCGGCCGTTCCGCATCCCAGCGGTTCTCGATTGCCAAGAGCAGATCGCTCTTGGCCAGTCCATCAGAAGGACCCTGAATCCGATCGTGCTGCGGCGATCGACGGGGCCCGTTCCGAGCGAGCGGTATGAGGCGTCGGCGAAACGCGGTCGACGGCCCTTTCTACGATGGACATGTGACGGTGCATCGCGTCTGCCGCACGATCCGCGTCGCCGTCCAGGATGGCTGCGACGACATCGCCGTGCTCCCTTTGCGAATTCGCGATGCGGTGCAGCGCCTCGAACTGCATGCGGCGGAACGGAGCGAGGCGGCGGCGCACCGAGCGGGTGGTTTCCTCCAGGAAGCTGTTGTGGGAGCCGGCATAGAGCGCATCGTGGAACTGTTCGTTGTGCGCTCGATAGCCATCGACGTCGCCGCTCAGCACGAACTCGGCGCCGCGCGCATGGAGGTGCGAGAGCGCCTCGCACTCGGCAGGCGTCATGGCCTCCGCGGACAGCCGCGCGCACAGCGCCTCCAGTTCCCCCATGACCCGAAAGATGTCATGGAGCTCGCTCTCCGACACGTTGGTAACAATCGTGCCGCGATGCGGCCGCGAGCGGGCGAGCCCGATCGATTCAAGCTGGCGGAGGGCTTCGCGGATCGGTGTGCGCGAGACGCCGAACTCTGCCGCCAGGCCCATCTCGTCCAGCGCCTCGCCGGGCCGCAGGATGCCGTGGACGATACGATCCGACAGGATCTCACGGATCATGTCCGCCTGCGTGCGCTTCGTATGCTTAGTCATTGCGGCAGTATCAGGCGGCCCTGGCCCTGGACGCAACGTAGTTCCGCCAGCCGCCGAATTCGGTGATCTCCGTAGCGCCCGCGAGCGCCGCCGGCTCGCAGAGGAAGCCGGAGACCTCGGACCCGTCGTCCAGAATGAGCTTGCCGATACCGAGCGGCTGGGGAATGGCCGAAACGAAGCGGCCGAAGGCCGCCGGCGAGAGCTGCCAGATCTCCACTTCGATCCCCGGTCCCGCAAGACCCGGCTCGCGCACGAGTCCGGGCTTGGGCGGCGTCGTGCCGGCGAGGGCATAGAGGCGATATCCCGGCGCCGTGCGCGCTTGTGCCAAGAGCGTGCCGCCGAGCGTGGTCAGTTGGCTGTTGAGGGGCATGCCGGTGAGGTGGGCACCGACAACCGCGATGGCGATCGTCTCCGTTGGGACGTCCTCAACTGCGGGCGGGCACAGGTCGCGGTCGAGGCCCGCGCCGGTGCCGGCCGCCGCATGGAGCCGGGCGGCAAACGGGGCGAGGGCCTCGTCCGTGTCGGACGGCGCCACGAGCTGAACGCCGAAGGGCAGACCGGCGGGCGTGAAGCCGGCCGGCACCGCGATCGCGGCGCAACCGAAGAAATTGGCGAAGTTGGTGTAGCGGCCGAAGCGGGCGTTGAGGGCGACCGGGTCGCCCCGCATCGCCTCGACGGTCTGGATATCCGGCGAGGTCGGCAGGAGGAGGGCGTCGACATCAGCCCATTCCCGCTCGGCCTCGCGGCGCAGCGCCTCCAACCGGTAGCGCCCCGCGAAGGCGTCCACCGCGCTCATGCTGCGCGCGCCCTCGATGATCGTGCGAACCGTCGCGTCCATCGCCTCCGGCTTCTCGTCGATGAAGGGCTGCACGGCATGGAGCCGCTCGGCCACCCAGGGACCTTCGTAGAGCAGCGCCGCCGCCTCGCGGAACGGGCGGTAGTCGAAGGCGACGATCTCCGCACCGAGCGCTCGGGCGCGCTCGATGCTCGCCTCATAGAGCGCGCGATAGGCCGCATTGCCGAAGAATTCCAGCTCGCCTGCCTCCGGCACGCCGAGCCGAAGCCGTGCCGGCAACGCCGCCTCGCCGAAGCGTCGCGAGAAGGGATCGCTGTCCTCATACCCCTCGGCCACCCGCCGCGCCTCGATCCCGTCGGCGACGGAGGCGGCGAAGACGGTCACGACGTCGATCGAGCGGCAGGCCGGCACCACGCCCGCCGTCGGGATGCGGCCCGGAGAGGGCTTGATCCCGACGATGTTGTTGAACGCGGCGGGCACGCGGCCCGACCCTGCCGTATCCGTACCGAGCGAGAAGGCGGCGAGACCCGCCGCCACCGCGACGCCCGAACCCGACGACGAGCCGCCGGACACGTAGGCGGCGTCGAAGACGCAGCGCGGCGCGCCGTAAGGCGAACGCGTGCCGTTGAGGCCGGTGGCGAACTGGTCGAGATTGGTCTTCCCGATCACCAGGGCGCCTGCCGCCTTCAGCCGCGCCACGACCGGTGCGTCGGCCGTGGGCTCGTAGGCGAAGTCGGGACAGGCGACGGTGGTCGGCAGTCCCGCCACGTCGATATTGTCCTTGACTGCGAAGGGCAGGCCCCAGAGCGGCAGCGAGTTCGGCTCGGGCGCACGCGCAAGAAGCTCGGCGGTGGCGGCGTGGAGAGCGTCCGGCGCGGTGCGGGCGATGAAGATCGCGGGGTCGGCCTCGGCCAGCCGTTCGAGAAGCGCCCCCACCATGTCGGGGAGGGAGAGGCCTGCGGCATAGGCGGCGCGCAGTCGGGCGAAGTCGAGAACGGCGGGCAGGATCATGTCGGGGACTTTCGGAAAGGGTCAGGCTTCGTCGAGGATGCGCACAGGCGCCGCCCAGGAGATGAGGACGGTGCAGCCCTCCTCGGACCAGACGCTGTGGACGCTGCCCTGCGGATTGAGGACGACGTCGCCCACGCGATAAGTCCCGCGCTCGTCGCTCTGGCTGCCGTCGAGAACGAGGATGGTCTCGAGACCCATGTGCTCGTGGCGCGGCACGCTGGCGCCTGGCCGATAGCGCAAGAGGGCGAGCGCCGGGCCGCCATGCCCGTCCGGCCTCTGGAGATGGGCGATCTCGACGCCCTCGCGGAAGGCCTCGAAGGCGGCGTCGCGGAACGCACCGGTGACAAGGCCGGGAAAGTGGACAGGAAAGCTCATGCGAGGGCCTCCAGGATGGCGTCGGTCCCGGCGGTCCAGCCGACGATCGCACCTTGCGCGCGGATCATCGCGAGCGTCGCCGCCTTGAACTCGGGGAAATAGCTTTCGGTCGCGTCCTGCGCGAGCAGGCACTCGTAGCCCCGGTCGTTGGCCTCGCGCATCGTGGTCTGGACGCAGACCTCGGTGGTGACGCCGGCAAGCACGAGCTGCGTCAGGCCGAGGCGGCGGAGTTCGGCCTGCAGCGGCGTCGCATGGAAGGCACCCTTGCCGGGCTTGTCGAGCACGATCTCGCCGGGCAGGGGCGCGAGCTCGGGCACGATCTCGGCGCCCGGCTCGCCCCGGATCAGAATGCGCCCCATGGGGCCGGGATCGCCGATGCGCATTCCCGGTGCGCCACGCGCGAGCTTGGGCTGCGGGCAGTCGGAAAGGTCGGGCGCATGGCATTCGCGCGTGTGGATCACCGGCCGCCCGGCCTGCCGGAAACCCGCGATGAGTGTTGCCACCGTCGGCACGATCGCCTGGAGCGGGCGCACGTCGTTGCCCAGACTCTCGCCGAACCCGCCGGGTTCGAGGAAGTCGCGCTGCATGTCGATGACGACGAGGCCGACGCGGCTCGTGTCGAGCGCGAAGGGAAAGGGGAGGGCGGAGGCGATCGCCATCAGGCGTGCCCCGCCATGGCCCGGCCGATGGCGAACGGGTCGGCCGACGCGCCGCCCTTCGTCTCCATGACGATCTGCCCCTCGAAGAGGACCAGGATGCGGTCAGAGAGTGCGATCACCTCGTCGAGATCCTCGGACACGAGGAGCACGGCCGCGCCCCGGTTGCGCGCGGCGATCAGCTGGGCGCGGATGTCGGCGACCGCCCCGAAGTCGAGCCCGAAGCACGGGTTGGCGACGACGAGAAGGTCGGTCTCGCCCTGCAGCTCGCGGGCGAGCACCGCGCGCTGGACGTTGCCGCCGGACAGCGTCGCGATGGGCGAGGCGGGTGATTGCGTCTTCACCGAGTAGGCCGCGATCAGCCGCTCGGCGTCGCGTCGCATCCGGGCGCGGTCCAGGAGGCGGATCGGCGCGCCCGCCTCGTTGCGGTCGAACGTGCGGAAGGCGAGGTTGTCGGACACCGACATGCGGCCGACGCAGGCGTTGCGGAGCGGCTCCTCCGGCAGGCAGCGCACCTTTCGCGCCTGCGCCTCGGCGCGGCTCGCGCGGTAGGGCTTGCCGCCGACCTCCAGCAGGCCGCCGCCGACCGGCGTCTGGCCGGACAGGACCTCGACCAGCGTCGTCTGGCCGTTGCCCGAGATGCCGGCGATGCCGACGATCTCGCCCGGCGCCACATGGAGCCGGTCGATCTCGATGGCGCCTCGGCTGCCTGGCAGGCCGGCGTTCAGGTGTTCCAAGCGCAGCACCGGGGGCACTGCGGGCGACGTGGCGCGGGCCGGTGCTTCGGCGAGTTCGCGCTCGCCGATCATCAGTCGCGCCATCTCCTCGACGCCGAGGTCCGAGACCTGGCCGCCGCCGGCCGGGCGGCCCTTGCGCAAAACGCTGACCCGGTCGCAGAAGCGCGTGACCTCGGCGAACTTGTGGGTGATGAGGAGGACAGCCATGCCGGTCTCGGAGGCGCGGGTGCGCAGGAAGGACAGGACCTCCTCCGCCTCGTTCGGCGTCAGCACCGAGGTCGGCTCGTCGAGGACGAGGACGCGGGAGCCGAGATAGAGCTGCTTCAGGATCTCGGTCTTCTGCCGCTCGCCGGCCGACAGGCGGTCCACCGCGACGTCGAGCGGCACGCTGAGCGGCATCGTCTCCATGAAGGCGGCGAGGCGGCGGCGCTCAGCCTTCCAGTCGACGACGCGCGGCACGGTGGCGCCGGCCATCACGAGGTTTTCGAGGACGCTCATGGCGGGCGCCAGCGTGAAATGCTGATAGACCATGCCGAGGCCGAGCCGGCGCGCGTCGCGCGGGGAGGCGATCTCGACTTCGCGCCCGTCCAGCACCACCGCGCCGGCATCGGGCTGGTAATAGCCGAGGATGCATTTGACGAGCGTCGACTTGCCCGCCCCGTTCTCGCCGAGCAGGGCGTGGAACTCGCCGGGATGGAGCGCGATCGTCACGTCGTCCAGCGCCGTGAAGGCGCCGAAGCGCTTGGTGAGGCCGACGGCCTCCAAGAGCGGGCGGGGACCCCGCGTTTCGGGGGCCTCCGGCGCCTCGTCGGGCAGGGCGGCGAGCGCGCTCATCCGCCGATCGCCTCGATCAGTGCCGCGCTGGAAGCGACCGCGCCGAAGACGCCGCCCTGCATCGTCACCATCTTGATCGCGGCCTCGTGGTTGCCCCGGTCCGTCGCCCCGCAGCAGTCCTCGAGGATCACGCATTCGAAGCCGCGGTCGTTGGCCTCGCGCATGGTCGTGTGGACGCAGACGTCGGTGGTGATGCCGGTCAGCACGATGTTGCGGATGCCCCGCGCATGGAGGATCAGCTCGAGGTCGGTGGCGCAGAACGAGCCCTTGCCGGGCTTGTCGATCACGACCTCGCCGGGCAGGGGCGCGAGTTCGGGAATGATCTCCCAGCCCGGCTCTCCGCGCACGAGGATGCGCCCGCAGGGGCCGGGATCGCCGATGCCGGCGCCGATCTGTTGGCTGCGCCAGCGCTTGTTGGCGGGAAGGTCCGCCAGATCCGGCCGGTGCCCCTCGCGCGTGTGGATGATGGGATAGCCCTTGTCGCGCATAGCGGCGAGAAGGCTGCGGATCGGCTCGATCGGCGCGCGGGTCAGCGAGAGGTCGTAGCCCATCTTGTCGACGTAGCCGCCGGGGCCGCAGAAGTCGGTCTGCATGTCGATGATGACGAGGGCGGTGGTTTCCGGCGCGAGGCTCCCGTCATAGGGCCAGCGGTAGGGCGTGGAAGCGATCGTGAGACCGGCGGCGTTCAGCGTGTCCATCGCTCTCGCTCCTTATTCGGCGGCTTGGGGAAGAACTTCGCCATAGCGGCGCGTCGGGGCGGGAAAGCCGCAGGACGTGCCGTCCACGACCTTGACCTCGTCCTCCCAAGGAAGGCGATAGGAGCCGGCGACCATGTCCTGCATGTAGGTGTAAGGGCAGTCCTGCGCGCCGCCCATCACCGCGACGTAGCCTCGATGGCCGAGCTGGTAGATGTTGTTCTCGACGCCCCAGCCGCGCCTCGCCTCCCGCACGAGGTCGGGCCGGACTTCGGCCGTGATGATCTCGTCCACCCGGCCGGTGGTGCCGTGGGCAAGCACCGTGCCGTCGAAGTTCACGATCATCCCCTCGCCCATGGAATCGAACGAGCCGTCCGAGCCGGTGAGACACACATTGGCGGTCACCATCAGGTTGCAGAACGCGTTGGACTGGTTGGTGAAGCGCCAGCTTTCACGGATCGGGGCCGTGTAGCCGGCCGTGCGCAGCATGATTTCGGCGCCCTTGTAGGCGCATTCGCGCGCCATCTCAGGGAACATGCCGTCGTGGCAGATGATGAGGGCGAGTTTGGCGCCCTTCGGCCCGTCGATGACGGGGATGCCAAGGTTTCCCGGCTCCCAGGGCTCGACCGGCACCCAGGGGTGGAGCTTGCGGTAGTTCAGCGCGATCTCGCCCGTGTCGTCGATCACGAGGCCGGTGTTGTAGGGCATGCCGCCCGGGTTCAGCTCCATGATGGAGAAGCAGCCCCAGATGCGGTTGTCGCGGCACGCCTTCCGGAAGGCTTCCACTTCCGGCCCGTCCACCCGGCACATGATCGCGGGGTTCGTGTCCATCGACAGGCCGTGGAGCGCGTATTCCGGAAAGACTACGAGGTCCATGGTGCTCAAGTTGCGCCGCGCCTTGCCCACCATCTCGACGATGCGCGCCGTCTGGCGCTTCAGGTCGTCCGGGGTGACGACCGTCGGGAGCTGCAGTTGCACGCAGCCGATGACGACGCCGTTGTCCGATTTGTTCAGTCCGCCGAGGCCGTTCATGCCGGGCTCCTATTTCGTGATGGAAAGTTCGCGCGGCGCGCCGTCGAGGGCGCGGCGGGGCGAGGAGGTGAGGATCAGGATGAGAAGCGTCAGCACGTACGGCGCGGCGTAGAAGAGGTAGGTGCCGCCGGTGACGCCGACCGACTGGAGCGCGGGGCCGAGCGCGCCCGCCCCGCCGAAGAGGAGCGCCGCCCCGAAGCAGGCGACGGGGTTCCACCGCGCGAAGATGACGAGCGCGACGGCGATCAGCCCCTGGCCCGACGAGATGCCCTCGTTCCAGGAGCCGGGATAGTAGAGCGAGAGATAGGCCCCGCCGACCCCGGCCATGAAGCCGCCGAACATGGTGGCGGCGATCCGCACCGGCACGATCGGGTAACCCATCGCGCGCGCGGCGTCGGCGCTGTCGCCGACCATGCGAAGGATGAGCCCGACCCGCGTTCGGCGGAAGGCGAAGCCCATGGCGAAGGCGATCGCGATGCCCAAAAGGAACAGCGGATTGATCTGGAGGGCGGCCCTCAGCGCCGGATCGCTCGTCCAGAAGCCGAGGTCGATCGCCTGCAGCATGGGCGCGGCCGGCTGGATCAGCGGTTTGCCGAAGAAGAAGGCGAGGCCCGTGCCGAAGATCATCAGCGCGATGCCGACCGCGATGTCGTTGACGCCTTTCAGCGAGCAGATCGCCCCGTGCAGCAGCCCGAACAGCGTGCCGGCGAGGCCGGCGGCGAGCACCCCGGCCCAGGGATTTCCAATCAGAAGCGATCCGCCGTAGCCGGCCATCGCGCCGAAAACCAGTGTGCCTTCCAGCCCGAGATTGATGCGGCCCGATTTCTCCGTCACGCATTCGCCGAGGCTGACGAAGAGGAAGGGCGTGGAGACGCGGA
The DNA here is from genome assembly GCF_029813115.1 of Aureimonas sp. SK2. Lineage (GTDB taxonomy): Bacteria > Pseudomonadota > Alphaproteobacteria > Rhizobiales > Rhizobiaceae > Aureimonas. The sequence goes on along the minus strand of NZ_JAPZDS010000004.1, from coordinate 147,651 downwards.
TGGCGCCGCCCAGAACCGCGACGAGGACGCTCCAGAGATCGAGGCTCATCGGGCGCTTGCCTCCGCGCGCAGGGCCTTGGGCACGAGGCGTCCGGCCAGCGTTTCCGACAGGAGGATGGACAGGAACAGGCAGCCCTGGAGCACGAGCATGGTCGCGTCCGGCAGGCCCATGCGGCGCTGGACGAGGCCGCCCGCCGCCGCGATGCCGCCGACGAGGATCGCCATCGGCAGGATGGCCAGCGGGTTCTGGCGCGCGAGGAAGGCGACGAGGATGCCGGTATAGCCGGTGCCCGCGATCAGCGACGCGTTGGCCGAGCCCTGCACCGCCGCGACGTCGATCATCCCCGCGATGCCGGCGGCCGCGCCTCCGGCCACCGCGAAGGCGACGACGAGCCGTCCGACCGGCAGGCCCTGGACGGCGGCCGCGCGCGCGTTGCCGCCGGCGATGCGCGCGGCAAAACCAAAGGTGGTGCGCCGGATCACGAAGGCGCTCACGAGGCAGGCGAGGACGCCGACGGCAAAACCCCAGTGGACGTCGATCCCCGGCAGGGTGCCGATGCGGAACTCCGCCGGCAGGGGCGCGGTGGAGGGTTTGTTGAGGCTCGCCGGGTCGCGCAGCGGGCCTTCCACGATATGGTTGAAGAGGGCGATCGCGATATAGCTGAGGAGGAGGGAGGCGATCGTCTCGTTGACGCCTCGCGCATGGCGCAGCCAGCCGGCGAGCCCGATCCAGAAGCCGCCGACCAGCGCGCCCGCAAGCGCCATCGCGCCGAGGCCGACGGCCGACGACAGGCCGGTCAGCGCCGCGCCGACCGCGGCGGCCGCGAGACCGCCCAGGACGAGCGCGCCCTCGCCGCCGATCACCACGAGGCCGAGCTGCGCCGGCAGCGCGACGCAGAGCGCGGTGAGGAGGAGAGGAGCCGCGCGCTGCAGCGTGTTCGCGATGGAGAAGGCCGTGCCGAAGCCGCCGCGCCAGACGAGCGAGGCGAATTCGGCGGGGGAGTGCCCCTGGACGGCTAGGAACAGCGCGAAGGCGGCAAACCCTGAGAGGATCGCGAGGACCGGCAGGAGCACGGCCTCGATCCGTCGACACGCGGCGTCCGAGAGGCCGCGCGACGGCGCGGCCATAGGGGAGGACAGATCGAGGGTCATCGCAGCCGATCCCCGCCGCTCAGGCCGTCGAGCCGACGACACCCTCGACGAGGTAGTCCATCTTCTCGAGCTCGATCGCGGTTTCCGGGTAGCTCTGGCCGGCGGCGACGACCTCCTTGCCCTTGTTGTCCTTGAGCGGTCCCTTGATGACGGAATAGCCGCCCTTCATCATCTCGGCGCGCACGCTGTCGGCTTGGGCACGCGCGGCCTCGCCCACCATCGCGCCGTAGGGGCTCGACTTCACGAAGCCTTCCGCAAGACCCCCGCGCACGAAGTTCGGCAGGGGTTCGCCGGCCTGCGCCTTTTCCACGAAGGATCGGTAGACGTTGGCCCAGTCCCATTCGGCGCCGGTGAGGTAGTGCTCGGGCGCGAGCTCGGCCTGGCTCGTGTGGTAGCCGGTGACGAAGCAGCCGCGCCCCGCCGCCGTCTGGACCAGCACCTTCGGCCCGTCGACATGGCAGGTGATGACGTCGACGCCCTGGTCGATCAGCGCGTTGGCGGCTTCCGCCTCCTTGACCGGCATCGACCAGTCGCCGGTGAAGATGACCTGCGTCGTGATCGACGGATCGACCGAGCGCGCGCCCAGCGTGAAGGAGTTGATGTTGAGGAGGACCTGCGGGATCGGCTTGGCGGCGATGAAGCCGAGCTTCTTCGACTTCGACTGGTGGCCGGCGACGATGCCCGACAGGTACTGCGCCATGCCGATATAGCCGAAATAGGAGCCGGCGTTCTTCGGGTCGCTGTCGCTCCAGAGCCCCCCGCAATGGCGGAACTCCACCTCGGGATTGGCGCTCGCGGCGTTCAGCACGAAGGGATTGTAGTAGCCGAAGGAGGTCGGGAACAGGAGCTTGGCGCCGTCCAGCTCGATCATCGACTGCATGGAGCGCGAGACGGCCTCGCTCTCGGCGACGTTCTCCTCTTCGAGCACCGTGACGCCGGGCATCTGCTTGATGATGGCGGCCGCCTGCGCATGGGCCTGATTGTAGCCGAAGTCGTCCTTCGGGCCGACATAGAGGAAGCCGACCGTCAGATCCTCGGCGGCCCGCGCCGCGCCGACGCGCATGGCCAGGGGCGAGAGGGCGAGCGCACCCGCGCCCAGGAGGAAGCGGCGGCGGTGAAGCGGCAGAAAGGACATGGCGGCAAAATCCCGTCGAGGAGGTGACGAGAGATTGCATGCAATGCCCGTGCCAAAGTCCGAAGCATTGATTTTACAGCATCTTGCCTCTCTGGACGCTTCAAGGTCTCCTGCCGTTTGATCTAAAAATAGGCAATTGTGGTGTCAGGTTGTGCGCTCATGCGCCCTGCGGCAGATTGCGGGTCCGGTCGAGTCGCCTCGCCACCTGCTCGACGAACTTGGCGGCGGCGACGGGCAGGGTGCGCCCCCGCAACTGGCCGAGAACCAGGGGGCCGTGGGTCGGATCGGTGTCGGCCACGGGCACGGACACGAGCCCCGGCTCCAGCCAGGTGGTCTCCGACCCCACCTCGATCTGGAACGTGATGACCTCGCCCGAGCGCGCGAGGTTGCGCAGCATCTCGAAGGAATCGGACTCGAAGTCGATCGACAGCGAGAAGGAACTGGTGGACAGGATCCCGTCGATGATCCGACGCGAGCCGAAGGACCGGTCGGCCAGCGCGATCGGATAGGGCGCGCAGTCGCGCAGGCGGATCGTGTCCTGTCCCGCCAACGGGTGGTCGCTGGCCATGACGGCATGGAGCCGCTGCCCGACCGAGACGATGGGCTGCAGCTCGGCGCTGCGGCGGGGCCGGAAGATCAGGACGATGTCCGCCTCGTAGTCCACGAGCCGCTGCAGGGCGACGTCGTGGTCCACCACCGACACGGCGAAGCTGACGCGCGGATAGGAGCGGCGGAAGCCGGCGATCTCCTGCGGCAGGAAATGGTTCACCAGCGCCTGGCTGCAGGCGATCCGGATATGGCCGCGCTTGAGGCCGCCGAGGCTTTCGATCTGCGAGCGCGTGCGCTCGAGGTCCACCGCCTGCTGCCGGATCCAGCGGATGAAGGTCTCACCGGCCGCCGTCAGTCGGACGCCCTGCGCCGACCGTTCGAAGATCGGAGTGCCGAGATCGTCCTCCACGTCCTGGATGCGGCGCTGGAGGGCGGAGGGCGTGATGTTGAGCTCTTCCGCCGCCCGCCGGATCGACCCGTGGCGCGCCGCCAGGTCCACATAGGCCCAGATCCGCATGTGCCGCATCGCATTGCCTTTCGAACGCGGGGTGTAGACTTTTTCGTATCACATCGGATCGAAATCAGCATTTCCGGTATTCGCAAATCGCCCTGTAGCCTCCTGGCGAGATGACAGGAGCCGAGTGCTTGGCCGAAACGATCCTACCTTCCCAGACCGACATTTCATTCCGCCTCGGCCTTTCTGCGGGCCAAGGCTGGCAGGTCGGACCGGACGGCATCTCGACGTGTCGCCCCGAGCCCGCGTCCCGATCGGCGACGTTTGCCGCCCGGCCCCGCGCGGTCGAGGTCGACCTTTCGCGCACCGCGCTGATCGCGGTGGACCTGCAGAACGACTTCCTGCACGGCGAGGGCTGGTTCGCCCGCGCCGGCCGGCAGGGCCGGGCGCCGGTGGAGAGGATCGACGCCTTCGCCGGAACATGCCGGAATGCCGGCCTGCCCGTCGTCTGGCTGAACTGGGGCCTGCCCGGCACGGCCGCGCATCTGCCGGCCTCGACGCTTTATCGCGGCAAGCGCGAGGCGTCGGCCACCGGCTACGGCGAGCCTGCCGCCGGGCGCGGCGAGGGCACGCTCCACGCCGGTTCCTGGGGCGCGGCGCTGGCCGAGGGGCTGACGCGCGAGCCGGGCGACTTCGAGGTCCACAAGCAGCGTTTCTCCGGCTTTCCCGACACCCATCTCGACAGCCTCCTGCGCCGGATGGGTGTCACGACGCTTCTCTTCTGCGGCATCAACACCGACCGCTGCGTCTTCGAGACGCTCACCGACGCCGCCGCGCTCGGCTACGACTGCGTGCTCGTCTGCGACCTGTGCGCCACCGTCTCGCCGCCCGAGATCGAGGCGGCCGTCGTCTGGCTCGTGGAGACGCTGCACGGCTTCGTGGCGACGAGCGCCGACATCCTTCCCGCCCTGAACTCCTCCCCTCTCGCAAAGGAAGCCTGAACCATGCGGTCTTTTCTCGCCGGCCTCGGTCTTGCTCTTCTCGCCTCCGCCGCGCCGCTGGCGCAGGCGGAAGCCCAGACGCCCGTCCGCATGGTCCTCAACTGGAAGTACCAGGGACCGCAGGCCCTGTTCTTCCTGGCCGAGGACAAGGGTTATTTCAAAGACGCAGGCCTCGACGTGACGATCGACCAGGGCGAGGGCTCGGCCGCCGCGATCACCAAGGTCGCGACGGGGGCCTACGACGTCGGCTTCGGCGACATCAACGCGCTGATCTCGCTGGCCGCCACGCAGCCGGACCAGGCGCCGATCGGCGTCTACCAGATGTTCAACACGCCGCCCTTCACCATCGCGGTGAAGGCGGACGGCCCGATCGAGAAGCCGGCCGACCTCGCCGGCAAGACGGTCGGCGGCCCCGCCAGCGACGGCGCGCTGAAACTCTTCCCGGCCTTTGCCAAGGCCGCCGGCCTCGACGCCTCGGCTGTGACCGTCACCAACATGCAGCCGAACCTGCGCGAGCAGATGCTGATGAGCGGGCAGGTGGACGGCGTGTTCGGCTATGTCAACACGATCGCCTTCAGCGCCAAGGCGGCCGGCATCGACCCCGACACGCAACTCCGCTTCATCAAGTTCGGCGACTACGGGCTCGACCTCTATTCCAACGCCCTCGTCGTCTCGAAGTCGTTCGCCGAGGAGCACCCGGAGGCCGTGAAGGGCCTGCTGTCGGCCCTCAACAAGGCGACCAAGGACATGATCGCCGACCCGGCCGGCTCGGTCGAGGCGGTGATGAAGCGCGAGCCGCTGCTCAACGAGACGGTGGAGATCGAGCGCACGAAGGCGACGCTCGCCGCCGAGATGAACCACCCGGAAATCAAGACCATCGGCCTCGGCGCCATCGACCTCGAGCGCATGAAGCGGGCGATCGACGTGGTGGTGGAGGCCAACGCGCTGCCGCGGACGCCGGCGCTGGAGGAGGTCTTCACCGATGCCTTCCTGCCGCCGCTTGCCGAGCGGCCGACGGCCGTCGTGAACTGAAAGCAGGTATGGACATGGAACTCGGATTGAAGGGGCGGACCGTGGTCATCACCGGTCCCGCCAAGGGGATGGGCGCGGCCGTCAGCCGGGCCTTTGCGAGCGAAGGGTGCCGGCTGGCGCTGGCCGGGCGCGACACGGGCGCGATCGAGCCGGTGGCGCAAGAGGCGCGGTCGCGCGGCGCGGAGGCGATCGTCGTCGCCTGCGACGTGACGAGCGAGAGCGACGCGGCGGCGCTGGCCGAGCGGACCCGCGAGACCTTCGGCCGCATCGACGTCCTCGTCAACGTCGCGGGCGGCTCCGGCCCGATCGGCAAGACGGGCTGGGAGACGACGGCCGAGGAGTTCAACGAGATCGTCACGCTCAACATGGCCGGCTGCTTCAACACGATGCGTGCGGTGATGCCGGCGATGATCGCGGGCGGGGGCGGGCGCATCGTCAATGTCGGCGGCACGTTCGGTATGCGCGGCCGGGCCGGGCGCATGGCCTATTCCGCTTCCAAATGGGGCTTGCGCGGCATCACCAAGTCCTTCGCTTTGGAAGCCGGCCCGCACAACGTCAACGTCAACTGCGTCGCGCCCGGCATGGTGGACGGCCCTCGTTTCCGCACCAAGGTCGTGCCCGAAATGGCCGCGCGGCTCGGCATCTCGGAGGAGGAAGCCGCCCGGCGCCACGCCGAGGACTACGCCCTTCGCCGCGTCTCGACCGACGAGGACGTGGCCCATGCCTGCCTCTTCCTCGCCAGCGACGCCGCCCGCCAGATCACCGGCGTCGACCTGCCGGTCGACGGCGGCTGGGCCATGCTCTGAAAGGACCCGCCATGACGCTCGAAACCCAGCCCCTTGTCGACCTCGTCGTCCTCAACGGGACGATCGCCAGCGAGACGGGCACGCAGGATGCGGCGCTCGCCATCCGTGACGGCACGATCGTCGCTGTCGGAACGCCCGAGGCGATGCCGGCGGCGCGCGAGATCGTCGACGCCACCGGGCTCCATCTCCTGCCCGGTGCGATCGATGCGCATGTCCATTTTCGCGAGCCCGGCTACACGCACAAGGAGGACTGGGGCACGGGCACGGCGGCCGCCGCCATGGGCGGCGTCACCACCGTCTTCGAGATGCCCAACACCAACCCGCCGACGGGCACGCCCGAGGCGCTCGCGCTGAAGCTCGAGGCGGCCGGGAAGGCGCATGTCGACTTCGGCATCTACGGGCTTCTCGCCGAAGACAATATCGACCAGCTCGAAGCGCTGATCGAGGGCGGGGTCGCGGCCTTCAAGTGCTTCATGGGCAACACGTTCGGCAACCTGCCCTCGCCCTCGACGGGCGCGATGCTGGAAGGGTTCGAAATCCTGGCGAAGCACGGCCTGCGCTGCTCGCTCCATGCCGAGACGGCGTCGATCATGGCTTGGCGCCAGCGCAAGCTGACGGCCGCGGGCCGGCACGATCCGCTCGCCCATCTTGCCTCGCGGCCCGCCGTCGTCGCGACGGAAGCGGTGGCGCGTGCGGCGATCCTCGCCGAATGGACCGGCGCGCGCATCCACATCCTCCACATCTCGTCGGCCGACGAGCTGCGCCCCTTGCGCGAGGCGAAGGCGCGGGGCGTCGACATCACGGGCGAGACCTGCCCGCATTACCTCCTCTTCGACGAGGAGGCCTACGAGACGCTGGGCTCGATCATCCGCGTCAACCCGCCTGTGCGCGAGAGGCACCACCAGGCGGCGCTCTGGGAGGCGCTTCAGGATGGAACGATCGACATGATCGCGACCGACCACGCGCCGCACGACCCCGCCGAGAAGCGGCGCGACGATATCTGGACCGCCGATTGCGGCTTTCCCGGCGTCGAGACGCAGATGCAACTGATGCTCACCGCCGTGAACGATGGGCGCTTCTCGCTGGCCGAATACGTGCGCATGTCGGCCGGCGCGCCCGCGCGTGCCTTCGGCCTTTTCCCGCGCAAGGGCTCGCTCACCGTGGGTGCCGACGCCGACATCGCCTTCGTGGATATGAAGCGCCGCCATGTGATCCGTGCGGCGGAGCTGCATTCTCGCGGCAAGATCACGCCGTTCGAGGGGATGGAGACAACGGGCCTTCCCGTCCACACGCTGGTTCGCGGGCGCTTCGCGATGCGCGACCGGCAGCTCGTCACCGGCACCGCCGGGTGGGGCCGCTCGGTGCGCCGGGTGCAGGCAATGCCCGCCCCCAGGCCCCGCAATCTCGACCAGACGATGGAGGCCGTGCTCCGCCCGCCGGCCCCCGCGCGCCCGCGCGCCGTCGCGTGAGACAAGAGGAGGAGGGCATGCAGATGCTGACCGTCAACGACACCGCCGGCGCCCGACCCTTCGACCCGGCCGTGCCGTCCTCGCCGACGCCCCTTATCCAGTTCGACGGGGCGGCGCTCGCCTACGGACGAGGCGAGGGAGCCGTGCAGGCCCTGTCCTCGACCGACCTCAAGGTCTTTGCCGGCGACTTCGTGGCGCTGGTGGGACCGTCCGGCTGCGGCAAGTCGACGATCCTCAAGCTCGTCGCCGGGCTGATCCGGGCGACGTCCGGCTATGTCTTCGTCGGCGGACGCGAGGTCGGGGCCGAGGACGTGCGGATCGGCATGGCCTTCCAGAACCCGACATTGCTGCCCTGGCTCACGATCCGCGACAACGTCATGCTGCCGCTCAAGATCGTGCCGGGCTTCAGGGAGAGCTGGCGGGCCAAGCGGAAGGGCGAGTATCGCGAGCGGGCCGAGGTGCTCCTCGCCAAGGTCGGGCTCGGCGGTTTCGGCGACCGCTATCCCTGGCAGCTTTCGGGCGGCATGCAGCAGCGCGCCTCGCTCTGCCGCGCGCTGATCCACGAGCCGACGCTGCTTCTCCTCGACGAGCCCTTCGGCGCGCTCGACCAGTTCACCCGCGAGGAGCTCTGGGAGATCCTCCAGTCGCTCTGGATGGACACGCGCCCGACCGTCCTCCTCGTGACGCACGACCTGCGTGAAAGCGCCTTCCTCGCCAACCGCATCGTCGTGATGAGCGCGCGGCCCGGCCGCATCCTCGTGGACGAGCACGTTCCCTTCGCACGCCCCCGTACCATCGACACGACGGCCGAGCCCGCCTTCGTGGCTCTCGGCCATCGCCTTCGCAGCCTCATCGTCGCAGCCCGCACCGCCGCTAAGGAGACGACGACATGACCCTGTCCCGCGAACGCCTCGGCTCGCTTCTCGTCATCCTCGGCTTCTTCGGGGCCTGGGAGGCGGCCTGCCTCGCCTTCTCGATCAGCCCGCTCGTGCTGCCGCGCCCGAGCGAGATCGTCACGGTTCTCGTGACACGCTGGCCGGCCCTCATGCCGCACGCGGTGCAGACGCTCTACACGACGCTCGTCGGCTTCGCGCTCGGGGTCTCGCTCGGCGTCGTCATCGGCATGGTGATCGGCTCCTCGCGCTTCGCCTACAAGGTCGCCTTTCCGCTTCTGGTCGGTTTCTCCTCCATCCCCAAGGTCGCGGTCGTGCCGATCCTCGTCCTCTGGTTCGGGGCGGGCACGGTGCCGGCCATCATCACGGCCATGATCATCTCGATCTTCCCCGTGGTGGTGAACGTCGCGACGGGCCTGGCGACGACGGAGCCGGAGCTGGAGGACGTGCTCAAGACCTGGAAGGCGAGCCGCACCGACATCCTCTTTAACGTCGGTCTGCCCCGCACGATGCCCTACCTCTTCGCCTCGCTGAAGGTCGCGGTCACGCTCGCCTTCGTCGGCACGGTGATCGCCGAGACGGTGGCCTCCAACCGGGGCATCGGCAACATGATGCTGATCGCCTCGTCCAACTTCAACGTGCCCTTGGTCTTCGCCGGCCTCTTCATTCTCGCCGGCCTCGGCGTGGCGCTCTACGCCGTCTTCTCGCTGGTGGAGAAGCGCGTCACCGGCTGGGCCAACCGCAAGACCGAATTCGCCATGGGCTGACGGCCCGGTTTCCTACCGAAAGGTTCGATCATGACATATCGCCCGCTCGCCCGAGCGCTGGCTCTGGCCGCCTTGACGCTCGCCGCCGCGCTTCCCGCCGCCGCCGCGGACAAGGTGCCGATCCGCTTCACTCTGGACTGGGTCTACCAGGGCGTTCACGGCCCCTTCCTCCTCGCCAAGGAGAAAGGCTACTTCGACGCCGAGGGGCTCGACGTGACGATCGACCAGGGCGAAGGCTCGGCGGCCACCGTCACGCGCATCGCGTCCGGCGCTTACGACGCCGGCTTCGGTGACATCAACGCTCTGATCCAGCAGGCAGCGAGCGCGCCGGACACGGCGCCTGTAATGGTCTACCAGGTCTACAACGCCGCGCCCTTTTCGGTCCTCACCAAGGCCGACAGCGGCATTGCCTCGGTCAAGGACCTGTCCGGCCGCAAGGTCGGCGGGCCGGCTTCGGCCGCCGCGACCAAGCTCCTGCCGCTGCTCCTCAAGGTCAACGCCGTCGATCCGGCGGGCGTCGAGGTGCTCAACATGCAGGCCAACCTCCAGGAGCAGATGCTCCTGCGCGGCGAGGTCGATGCCTCGCTCGTCTTCAACGTGACGAGCTACGTCAATCTCCTGTCGCAGGGCCAGGACCCCGACGAGGGCTTCCGCTGGATCGACTTTTCGGCGAACGGGCTCGATCTCTACTCCAACGGCGTCATGGTCTCGCGGCGCCTTGCCACCGAAAAGCCGGAGGCCGTGCGCGGGCTGGTGCACGCGATCAACCGCGCGATGATCGAAGTCGCCGCCGACCCGGCGCGCGGCGTCGCGGCGCTGACGGCCGTGGAACCGCTGGTGAACGCCGAAGCCGAAACCGCGCGCATGCGCTTCGCGCTCGACCGCGTGATCGAAACGGAGGAGACCGGACGTCTCGGCTTCGGCGATCTCGACGATACCCGGCTTGAGCGCGCGATCGGCTCCATCGCCGAGGCCTACGGGCTGGAGCGGCGGCCGGCGGTGGCCGAGGTCTTCGACCGCTCCTTCCTGCCCGAACGGGGCGAGCGGACGGCGGGCGAGGCGTCGCAGTGACGGCAAGGCGCATGTCCTGCCTCGGCGCGTTGTGCACTGATGGCTTCGGCTCGCGCGACCCGCTGGCGCTGATCCTCGAAGGCGGGCGGATCGCGTCGATGGAGCGGAGCGCGGCGCCGTCCGCACTTCTCGCCATGCCGGCCCTCGTCAACGCGCACGACCACGCGCGCCCGCTCCGCGCGAGTTCCTTCGGCGCGGCGGGCAAGCCGCTGGAACTCTGGCTTGCCTACCTCTCGCTGCTGCCCCCGATCGATCCCTATCTCGCCGCCGCCGCCTCGCTCGGGCGCAGTGCGCTCGGCGGGGCGGCGACCGTGATGGTCCACCACACGCGCTTCCGCTCCTTCGCCTCCGTGTCGGAAGAGGCGGCCGCGACCGCGCGCGCCGCGCGGGACATCGGTGTGCGGATCGGCGTCGCCGTCGCCCTGCGCGACCGCAACCCCCTGGTCTACGGTCCGTCCGATCCGATCCTCGCCGCGCTTCCGCCGGGGCCAAGGGCGGAGATCGCCGGGCGCGTCTCGACCCCCGCGCCGGACGTGCCCACGCAGATTCGCTTGGTGGACGAGGTGGACGCGGCGCTGGGCGAGGGCATCCGCGCCCAGTACGGGCCGACCGGTCCGCAATGGTGCAGCGACGAACTGCTGATCGCCGTGGCCGAGGCGTCGGCCCTGACCGGGCGGCGCGTCCACATGCATCTTCTGGAGTCGCGCTACCAGCGCGAATGGGCCGACCACCAGGAGAAGTCCGGTGGGCTCGTGCGCTGGCTCGCCGATATCGGCCTCCTGTCGCCGCGCCTGACGCTTGCCCACTGCACCTATGCGCGGCCCGACGAACTCGAACTGATCGCGATGAGCGGCGCGACGATCGCGGTCAATACGAGCTCCAACCTCCAGATCCGCTCCGGCATCGCGCCGGTCGCCGCCATGGTCCGTGCGGGCTGCCGGGTGGCGCTCGGCCTCGACGGGCTGGGGCTGGACGAGGACGACGACGCGCTTCGCGAGATGCGCCTCGCCCATCTCCTCCATCGCGGCTGGGGCTTCGAGGAGACGCTCGGGGACGCGGAGATCCTCGCCATGGCCGTGCGCAACGGTCGCCCCGCCGTCTTAGGCGAGGAGGGGGGCGGGCGCCTCGCCGAGGGCGAGCCCGCCGATCTTCTCCTCCTCGACATGGACCGGCTGGACGAGGACCGGCTCCCCATCGCGCCCGAGCCTGGCGGCCTCCTGCTGGCGCGCGGCACCCGGCACCACATCGCCGAGGTGATCGTCGGCGGACGGAGCATCGCCCTGAATGGACGCCTCACCGGCATCGACCACGGGGCCGTCACCCGAGAGCTTCTCGCCGCCGTGCGCCACGGCATGGGGTCGTCGCGCGATCTGGCCGCCGCGCTGCCGCATCTCGAAGCCGCGATGGCCCGGCATTTCCACCCGCCGGGCTGCTGCTGAACCCGACCGACCGTTTCGAAAGGAGGGCCTGCCCTCATGTCGCCCGTCCATCCCTCGACGCGCGTCCACCGCGTTCCCGCTGCCGGCCCGGACGACGTGTCCGGGCTGGAGCGCCTCGTCGCCGCAGGCAGGCTCGATCCGGCCGGCATCCTCGCCATTCTCGGCAAGACCGAGGGCAACGGATGCGTCAACGACTTCACGCGGGGATTCGCCACCCGCGCGCTCGCCGACTTCCTCGCCACCCATGTCGGCGCCGAACGGGCGGCGCGCGCCGTGCTCGTCATGTCCGGCGGCACGGAAGGGGCGCTGAGCCCGCATTGGCTCGTCTTCGAGCGGGTCGAGAGCGGGGACGGGCCGGCCTTCGCGGATGGCTCGCTGGCGATCGGCTCCTGCGTCACCCGCGATCTCCTCCCCGAGGAGATCGGCCGTGCCGCGCAGATGGAGGTGGTTCGGGCAGGCGTGCTGGAGGCGATGGCGGCGGCCGGCATCTCGGACCTTGCGGATGTCCATTTCGTGCAGGTCAAATGCCCGCTCCTCACCAGCGCGCGTATCGCGGAAGCGGCGGCGCGGGGGCAGCCCTGCGCCGTGTCGGACACGCTGAAGTCGATGGGCCTGTCGCGCGGAGCGAGCGCGCTCGGCATCGCGCTCGCGCTCGGCGAACTCGATCCCGCCGCCGTGCCGGAGAGCGCGATCGGTCGCGACATGACCCTCTTCTCGAATCGCGCCAGCACCTCGGCCGGCGTGGAACTCATGGGCCACGAGATCCTCGTCCTCGGCATGAGCCGAAGCTGGCGCGGGCCGCTCGCGGTCGGCCATGCGGTGATGCGCGATGCGATCGACGCGGCGCCCGTGCGCGCCTGCCTCGACGCACTCGGCGTGCCGGGCGGGGCGCGCTTCGAGGCGCTTCTCGCCAAGGCCGAGGCGTCGCGCACCGGCCTCGTACGCGGGGCGCGCCACACGATGAACGACGACAGCGACATCTCCGCGACGCGCCACGCGCGCGCCTTCGTCGGCGGTGTGCTGGCCGGGCTCACGGGCACGACGGAGCTTTTCGTGTCAGGCGGGGCGGAGCACCAAGGGCCGGACGGTGGCGGGCCGGTCGCCGTGATCGCCCGCCGCAACGCGCCGTGACGGGGCGGGCCGTCAGCCGTCCGAGGTCAGAGCCATTTCGGCACGTCGACGCGTTCGAACCGCCGCAAGCCCTCGATCAGCGCCGACGGATCGGCGTCGACCACGATGGAATGGCGGTGCGCGGGCGGCAGGAAGCGCTCGTCCACCATGTGGTCGATGAAGCCGAGGAAGGCCTGGAAGAAGCCGCGCGTGTCGAGGAGCCCGGCCGGCTTGTCGATCTCGGAAAGCTGGTTCATCGTCCAGACCTCCAGAAACTCCTCCAGCGTTCCGATGCCGCCGGGCAGGGCGATGAAGGCGTCGGCGAGCGCGGCCATGCGCTCCTTGCGGGCGCGCAGCGTCGGCATGACCTCGAGGGTGGTCAGCTCCGCATGGGCGTGGCCGCGCGCGTGCAATCGCTCGGTGATGACCCCGTGAACGCGCCCGCCGGCCGCGAGCGCCGCATCGGCCAGATGCCCCATCAGCCCCTTGTGCGTGCCGCCGTAAACGACGCTGATGCCTCGGGTCCCCAGCGCGCGGCCAAGCGCCTTCGCGCCCTCGGCATAGGCCCCTTGCCCGCCCACGTTCGATCCGCAGAAGATGGCGATCGTCCCGATCTCGCGCGCCATGGGTCTCTCGTCCTTCCGATCGTCCAGAGTCCGGCCAGCCCGGAACATCCAGGGAAAGCGCCTACATGACCGAAATCCTCGTCGAGATCGACACCGAGATCTTTCCCGCCCGCTTCGAGCGGCAGGCGGCGCCCCGCACCGTGGCCGCGATCGAGGCGATCCTACCCTATGCCGAGCGGATCATTCATGTCCGCTGGTCGGGCGAAGCCTGCTGGATACCGCTTGGCGACAGGGACTTCGGCTTGCCCTACGAGAACGCCACGAGCCACCCGTCGCCCGGCCAGATGGTCCTTTATCCCGGCGGCGTCTCGGAGACGGAAATTCTCCTCGCGTATGGTCCGGTCGCCTTCGCCTCGAAGGCCGGACCGCTGGCCGGCAATCACTTCCTGACGATCACCGATCGGCTGGACATCCTCGCGGAACTCGGACGTGGGACGCTCTGGACCGGCGCGAAGCCGATCCGTCTTCGGCGAGCTTGAGCCCGACGAATGGACGGCAACCGGACTTCGCGGGCAGAGCGGCATCCCCCAACAAGATGGCGCGCATCGTCTGAGCCCTTCTGGGGGAGGTCATCGGGACGCAAGGTCGATCGAAAGAGGGTATGGCGCGGCAGTCGGCGAGCCGGGCGGGAAGAACCACCGGCTTCCACCGTGCCGTCGAGCAGGCTCTGGGTGTTTTGCTTCCGGTCCGCGAACTCCCATACATGCTCGCCGCCGCGCGCTACCTTCTGGCACTCTCGGCAGCCTTCCGAAGCCGCCGCGGCTTGCGAGCTCAGTTCCCGATCACCGCACCGATCGGTCCTTCGCGTCCCCAAAGCAACGCGAAGGAAAGGACGAGAAGGAACAGGGTACCGACAGTGTAGGCGACCCAGCGGCGCATGAGCTTCTCCATGGATTTGGTCCGGGTGCCCGTTCTGAAGTTTTCCGTAGCGCGCCGGTCTGAAGAGCGTTCCCCCGCGCGTCGATGGGGGGAACGCCGACGCAGTCCGACCTTGTCCGAGGGCCTTAGGGCTGACCGACCGCGCCCGCGGCCGGGGCCGCCCATTCGGGAAGCGCGCCGACCGTGACGCCGAACAGGGTCACCATCAGTCCGTAGGCCAGGGTCGAGATCACCGCCACGGCCGCCACGTTCAGCCAGAAGCCCTGGCGCGCCATCTGCGGGATCGTGACGAACCCCGAGCCGAACACGATCGCGTTCGGCGGCGTGGCCACGGGCAGCATGAAGGCCATGGAAGCCGCCAGCGCCGCCGGAACGGTCAGAAGCAGGGGGTTCTCCCCGAGGTTCACGGCAAGAGCCGCCAGAAGCGGGATGAAGGCGGCAGCGGTCGCCGTGTTCGAAGTGAACTCGGTCAGGACGAGGACGGTCAGGGCGACGACGACCACGATGCCGATCAGCGGCAGGGGGCTCGCGGCCACGCCGATTAGCGAGCCGATCCAGTCGTCGACGCCGGTGCGCGTCACGGCGGCCGCGAGGCTGAGGCCTCCGCCGAAGAGGATCAGAACATCCCAAGGCAGCCGCTTGGCCGTGTCCCAGTCCACCAGCGCGCCGCCCTTGGCCTCGCCCGAGGGGATCAGGAAGAGGGCCAGCGCTGCGGCAATGGCGATCGAGGTGTCGTTCAGGCCGGGCACGTAGTCGTCGAGAAGGGTGCGGAACATCCATGCCGACGCGGTGACGACGAAGACCAGGGCGACGCGGACCTCGGCTTGCGACCACGGGCCCAGAGCATGCAGTTCCTTCTGGAACAGGGCGCGGGCATCCGCGATCTCCCCGCGCTCGAGGCGAAGCGTGATGCGCGTGAGGAGAATCCAAGCCGCAAGCAGCATCACGGCGGCCACGGGAACGCCGATGATCATCCAGCGTGCGAAGCCGAGGTCGTAGCCGTAGCTCTGGTTGAGGGCCCCGGCGAGCAGCGCGTTGGGCGGGGTCCCGATCAGCGTCGCGACGCCGCCGATGGACGCGGCGTAGGCAATGGCCAGCATCAACGACAGGGAGAAACGCGCGGATCCCTCTCCGCCCTTCATCAGCCCGGCGACGGAAACGGCGACGGGCAGCATCATCACTGCCGTCGCGGTGTTCGAAACCCACATGGAGATGAAGGCTGTGGCGACCATGAAGCCGCCGACGATGCGGTCCTGCTGCGAGCCGGTGCGCGCCACGATGTTGAGCGCGACACGGCGATGCAGGTTGCAACGCTCCATGGCCAGCGCAAGCACGAAGCCGCCCATGAAAAGGAAGATGATGGGATCGCCGTAAGGCGAGGTCGCCTGCGTCGTGCTGATGGCTCCGAGGATGGGGAGAAGCGCGATGGGCGCGAGAGCCGTCGCGGGGACGGGAATGGCTTCGGTCATCCACCAGACGATCATGAGGGCGGCGACCGCGACGACGCTCCAGCCCTCGGGCGACAGCCCCCCCGGTGCCGGCAGCAACAGAAGCCCGAGGAAGATCGCGCCTCCGATGGCAATGGGGATCGGTTTCAGCGGAAACCGCCCTGTGGATGCTTCCGAACCTGCCATGTATTCCTCCCTTCATATGTCTTCGTTGACGTTGAATGCCGTGGACCGCGGCTCTTCCGACGCTGGGTTGCGGGTCGGCGGCTCCAGTGCATCGGAGCGCGGCCGAACTCGCCCGGAAAGCCTCCCGTCGATTTTCCGCCGCCGCCGACAGTCCGAGCGCCTTCCTCCCCGATGCGGCCCCAGAATGCCCCCATAGGCCGCTCGAGCACGCCGTCGAGCGCGTCACCGCCTTTCGGTGCGCCGATGTCGGCGCCCGAGAGATAGGCGGCATGACCGAGGGGGTGGCCGGCGACCGGAAGCGTCAGGACAGGAACGGGTCGGCGGCCAGCCCCATGAGCGTCACGTCCAGCCGTTGGAACTGGAGAACGACGCCGCGAAACTCCCGCCGCCCGGTCGTGCTGGCGGTGAGGGCTGCGACCGCGACCGCGATGACCCGTCAGCATGCCGATCGCGAAGATGCGGTCGGCGCAAGGAGGCCTACGAGTCGTACGGATGACTGGTTCGTCACAGCGACGCCCCACGTTTGACCGGCAGCGCGTGGTGCATGGATCGCTCGATGCGGAGCCCGAAGTGCGACAGCGTTCGTTTCGCGGGCATGCTGATCGAGGGCCAATCGCACAGTCGATGACGGAGCGGCTGCCGCAGCGATGCGTGGACGCCTCGCCCGCATTCTGCCGCTCTGCGCTGCCGCGGACAGCCGGTCGATCGCCCATTCAGCGGCTTGAATGCGGAAAACCACGATCCGCACGGCAGGCTCCCCGGAATCCGACGCCATGCCGAATATCCGTCGAGAGTCGGGCTGGGGAAACCCGTCCCGTTTGCCGTCCGTCCGATGCCGATCGGTGTGTTCCGAAGCCGACCAAAGCGTTCAGGCCGCCCGGTCCCTGGTCGCCGATTGGTCCCAACGCCGCGGCGTCTCAACGGTCCTCGGCGTCTTGTTGGCCTGCTTTCGGTGGCGAATGTTCACCCAGACGATGAAAACCAAAAAGACGGCAACAACGCCGATGACGGACAGGTCGGCAACCGACATTCACAGGTCTCCATCGCTGGCGGCCCGACCAGCGTTCAAAACCCTGCCGGCTCGTCATGAGCCCGCACCCAGCCCGGTTATTGGGCGGAACAGGCGGATCAGCAAGCCGTCGTGGGTCACGTGTCCGAGAGTGGATCGCATTGGCCGGAAATCGGGGCGCAAGCTCGGAAATGGCATCCGGCAGGTCGCACTGCGCCGCTCGCGTGATAAGGAGAGCCGAGCAACAGCAGAAGGGAGCCGCATGCTCCGACCCCTCTACGACTGGACGATGCGCCTGTCAGCCAGGCCGAAGGCGGCCTACGCGCTGGGTGCCGTGTCGTTCGCCGAGAGCTCCTTCTTCCCGATCCCGCCCGATGCCCTGCTGATCCCGATGGTGATCGCAGACCGGCGCAGGGCCTGGTCTCTCGCCCTTGTCTGCACCGTGACGTCCGTTCTCGGCGCCGTCCTCGGATATGTCATCGGGGCCTTCCTCTTCGAGGAGATCGCCGAGCCGCTCCTCGCCTTCTACGGTTACGGAGACAAGTTCGCGGAGTTCGCCCGGACCTACAACGAGTGGGGCGCCTGGATCGTCCTTATGGCCGGCCTGACGCCGTTCCCGTTCAAGGTGGTGACGGTGGCAAGCGGCGCCACAGGCCTTGACCTCGTGGTCTTCATCCTGTCGAGCATCGTGGCGCGAGGGATTCGCTTCTACGCCGTGGCCGCCTTGCTTCATCGCTTTGGGCCGCCCGTGCGAGCCTTCATCGAGAAGCGTCTTGGCGTCGTGTTTACGCTCGGCGTCGTCGCCTTGGTCGGCGGCTTCCTCGTGCTCCGACTGGTGATGTGACCGGGGCGCCGCTTCGTCTCATCCCGCTCCCTGAGATCGACACCGACCGCAAGGAGGACGTTCTCCGATGAATGCTCTCGACCAGACGCTGTTTTCCGCGATCAACGCCGGATCGCTCGACTGGGGCGCGACAGCCTGGGTTGCCTATGCCGCCGCCCGCTACATCGTCCTGCTCATTCCCCTGCACGTCGCCATCCTCTGGATTGCCGGAACACATGATGTTCGGCGCCAGGCCTTGGCGCTGGTCGCTGCGCTCGTCATCGCCATCGGCATCAGCTTCCTGATCGGCGCGGTCGTCCCGAGCCAGCGCCCGTTCCTGATCCCGATCGGCAATCAGTTGATCGAGCACCGGGCGAGCCCGTCCTTTCCAAGCAACCATGGGCTCGTGATGTTTACCTATGCCGCCGTGATGCTATCGCTGCGACATTGGCGCCATGCCGCATGCATTGGCTGCGCGAGTGTCTTCGTCGCCTGGTCCCGTGTCTACCTCGGCATCCACTTCCCGCTCGACATGGTGGGGGCTTTGGTTGTCGCGGTCGTTGCCGCATGGGGAGCGAGAGCATTCGATCGGCGGTTCGGCTTGGAAGTCACGCGAAGGGTCGAAGCCATGTTCGACCGAACTGTCGTTCGTCCCGCCAACTGGATGATCCGGAAGCAGGGCTGACGTCTCGGTCTGGGCCGGCACGGTTTGCCGGCCTGTATGCCGCTGGCACGGGGTATATCCATCCGTGGACGGCTTCCCTGTCGCCAGGGTGAAACTGATGCTTTGGCGTGTTGGTCGGGTGCAGCATTCTGTCCGGCCTGTCGATGTCACGGGTTGCGTGCGCTGCTCGACCGGAAGGTTGCGCGTCCGGTGCAGCGAAAGGGCAGCCTGCTGGTCAGCGGACTTCACAGCCACGAAGCGCATGGTGGGACGCGTCACCGCCTCGCAGATCGGGAGCCATCCACCGCATCTGCATTCCGCTGAGTGGCAGCCGAACGGGACGTACGAGCTATGTCTCGCGGCGCTCGAATAGAGGCGTCACCAGCATGTGCGGAACGGTGAGCGCGGCAAGGCCGATGAAGATCGCGTTCAGCGCAGGGGCCCGGCCGCCGAAGAAAAGAACCCCGAGCGAGGCAAACAGGATGGCGGCGCCGAGCAGCGTCGGCGCGCAGGCCAAAAGATACGCGCGAATGGTCGGGAGGTGGAGTGTCGCCATACGTTCGCGTGTTTGTCCGCGGCTGTGGACGAGCGCGAAAACCAACGCGAAGCCGACCAGCGGCGAGAAGATTAGGAGGGCGCTTGCGATCAGCGCCAGTTCCAGCGCTGGTTCACGGTCCCCGTTCCGTAGGCGCAGAACGCTGGCGAGCACGACCAGTGTCAGCATGGGCGTTGCCAAGAACAGGGAGACTTCTGCAAGCGCCTGGCCATTGGCGGGCGTCGAGAGTGCCGCAAAGAGTTGCGCCAGAGCTTCGGCGTGAAATAGGGCGGGAAGCGTGATGGGCATGAGACCGCGCGCTACGCGCTCGGCCAGACGCAGCCCGTCCGGCACGTCGTCGATCGCGAAGTGTAGGGCGGACAAAGCAAGGAATGCCGCGAGCGCTGCGCCGGGGGCCGCATACCAGAGCAGAAGCGTGGCACCGACGGTGCCGAGATAGAGCGCGAGGAAGCCGACAAGGCGGCTCGCATCCTCTCGCATCCTGTGGCCCGCCATGGCCGCCAAGTAATCGCTGGCACCATGCGGAAGTCCAAGACCGAGGATCAGGATCGCTGCGAAGGCGAGCGGCATGGGACCGCCGATTAGATCGGCCGCCAGTCCCAGGACGGCGAAACCGCACGCCCACACGAAGCGGCCGGAGGGCCGCCTCGCCGATGCGATGCGCCCGAATGGATGCGTCGCGGAGGTCATGTGGGCGAGCGTCATCGTGGATCTTAACCCCGGCGTCAGGCGAGGCGACGCTCTTCGCGCTTCGAGAGTTCGGGCTCGGCCTTCTTCAGGCGCTCGCCGGCGGTGAAGCCGTAGACGACCTTGGCGATGATATCGAGGATCAGGATGGCCCAGACGCTGGCGGTGCCGGAGATGGTGCCTAGGCCTTCGGGTCCGATGGCGAACACCAGCGGGTAGATCAGCCAGACCACGGAAAGCTGCGTGGCGTTCTTGCGGTAGACCTCGCCGAGCGCGCCGCCGTAACTAGACGAGCGCTCGCGCAGCGGTCCCCAGAGCATGAAGTAGACGCCCGCGAAGGCCGCGCAGGACCACAGGAACCAGACGAGGCGTGTCGAGCCGTCGAGACTCATCGCCGACAGGAGGCCCGTCAGGATCATCAGGGCATCGAGGCCGACGATGGCGACCACGTAGCCGCCCTGACGGGGGTGTTCGTGAAGCGCGAGCGCGACGAGGCTGGAGAGCAGGAGCGGCGTCGTGAAGATCCAGTCGCCGTAGCGTGGAACGTAGAGCGTGACGCCATCGCCGCGGTCCATGACGAAGGTGCCGAGATACATGGCGAGGTAGGCGGTGGCCGCGATGAAGGGGACCAACGAGTGGATCTGCGTGTGATGCCGGATCGCACTGGCCTTGGGGCCGGTGACGTAGATGCCGACAGAGGCGATCGACATCACGACGAAGCCGATCAAAAAGGGGGTGCTTTCCATAAGATGCCGAGCTCACGAGATTGTAATCGCACCCAGATGTGCCCGGCTAACGGCTCAACAAGTGGAGAGCGCACGATTTAATGTTGTGCTCTAATCGTAGCTGGCAAAAGACAAGATCATTTCATCCGACGTGGCCTGTGGCTCGCAGTTCCTCGGCAATAAGCAAACGAAGGTTGTCGCCGATAACCACAAATGCCCAACGGTTCTCGTCCGCTCACATGGAACATTAAATTTGCGGTTGAGCCATTGTCCCACTTTGCTGGGAGGGCAAGTTAGCCGTCCACATTGAGCGGTGGGACGGAACCATTGAACAAGATTGTTGTCATCACGGGTGCCGGCGCTGGCGTGGGGCGGGCGACCGCCGACGAGTTCGCGCGAGCGGGCTACGACGTCGTCCTCCTGTCCCGGGACGCCGAGCGGTTGGAGCGCGCGGCGGACTATGCGCGGCGACAAGGCGTTCGCGCCCTCCCGATCCCCACCGACGTCGCGGATGCCGCCGCGGTCGAAGCCGCTGCCGAACGGGCGGAAGCGGAACTCGGGCCGATCGACGTCTGGGTCAACGTCGCCATGGCAACCGTATTTTCTCCGGTCGCCAAGCTGACGCCCGAAGAAGTCGAACGCGGAACCCGCGTAACATACCTCGGTCAGGTCCATGGCATGATGTCGGCTCTCAAGCGCATGCGAACCCGCGACCGCGGCGTTATCGTGAACGTCGGATCCGCCCTGGCCTATCGCTCCGTTCCCCTCCAGTCGGTCTACTGCGGTGCCAAGGCGGCCATCCGCGGATTCACGGACTCGCTGCGATCCGAGATCATCCACGACAAGCTGAACGTGCGGATCACCATGGTGGATCTGCCCGCGGTCAACACGCCGCAGTTCGACTGGGCCCTCAACAAGATGGGTCGCCGGGCCCAACCCGTCCCTCCGATCTTCGAGCCCGAGGTCCCGGCTCGGGCCATCCGCTTCGCCGCCGAGCACGACCGGCGCAATGTCTGGGTCGGTTATCCTACCGTGCAGGCTATCCTCGCCAACCGGATCGCGCCGGGGCTTCTTGACCGATACCTCGCCCGGAGCGGCTATTCCGGCCAACTCACGCAGGAGCCGAAGCCGGACAATGCCCCGAGCAACCTTTTCGAGCCCGTGAAAGGCGACTACGGTTCGCACGGCCGCTTCGACAGCCGCTCCAAGCCGCGCAGCATCCAGATGTTCACGGACCGTCATCGCACGGCGTTCTGGGGTCTGGCGGGACTTCTCGCCCTCTTGGGACTGCATCGCCTCGCGCGTCGCTTCGACGTCTGACGGCCGAAGTCGTTGACCGTCCCGCTCGAAGACTACGCGATGATCGGCGACGGCGAGACCGTCGCCCTCGTCTCCAGGCATGGATCCGTCGACTGGCTCTGCCTGCCGCGGTTCGACTCGCCAGCCTGCTGCGCCGCATTGCTTGGTGACGAGCGGCATGGGTACTGGAGCTTGGCCCCGAGCGTCGAGGTGCTGGAGAGCCGGCAGGCCTACCGCCCCGATACGATGGTTCTCGACACGGAGTTCCAGTGCGAGGGCGGCACTCTTGTCGTCACGGACTTCATGCCCGTACGGGACGGGCGGCCGCTTCTGATCCGGATCGCTCGAGCTACGAAGGGAAGCGTCGAACTCATCTCTCGCGCCGCCTTCCGGTTCGACTACGGCAACATGCCGCCTTGGATCGTGCCGGAGGGCGAGGGGCTCGCCATGCATGTTGGTCCCGACAAACTGGCTCTCCACGCGGACGTCCCTCTTAAGTTGGAGGGGGACGTCGTCGTATCTCGCCTTGCGCTGGCGGAAGGCGAAAGCCGTGCCTTCGTTCTCGCCTATGGGCGATCCAACGAGATCGTCGGTGACGGGATCGACGCCGAAGCCGCGCTCCGCGACGCGGAGAACGAGGGGCGCGAGTGGATCGCCCGGCTCGAGGATGACGGCCTCGCCTACCCGCAAGCCGTGCGGCGCTCGCTGCTGACGCTGAAGACCCTGATCCATCGCCCGACCGGGGGCCTCGTCGCAGCGCCCACCACCTCGCTCCCGGAGCAGCCCGGCGGCACCATGAACTGGGACTACCGCTACTGCTGGCTGCGCGACGCCGCCTTCACGCTGGACGCTTTCGTCGAATGCGGGTTCGTCGAGGAGGCGCGCGACTGGCGCGACTGGATCCTGCGCGCGGTCGCGGGAGCCCCTGAGAAGATGCAGATCATGTACCGCGTCGACGGGTCCCGTCGGCTCGACGAGGCGGAGCTTCCGTGGCTCCCGGGCTACCGCTTCGCCAAGCCGGTGCGCGTCGGCAATGCGGCCGCGGGCCAGCTCCAGCTCGACGTCTGGGGCGAGCTCATGTCCGCGCTCCACATCGCCGAGCGAGCCGGCATGGAGCGCACGACCCAAGGCCGGCATCTGGAGCATGCCGTGGTGGACCACGTCGCCAGGGTCTGGACGCAGCCCGACCAGGGTCTGTGGGAAAGCCGCGGCGAGCCGCGCCATTACGTCTACTCCAAGGCCATGGCCTGGGTCGTCCTGGATCGCTTCCTGGATGGTCGGGGCGCGCAGGAGCTGGCGATGGAGCGTCGCGCCGAACTTCATGCGCTGCGCGACCACATGCACGCGACGATCTGTGCGGAAGGCTTCGACACGGGCCTGAACACCTTCACGTCCTTCTACGGCGGGTCGGAGGTGGACGCCTCGCTTCTTCTCCTTCCCAAGATCGGCTTCCTGCCGATGAGCGACGCACGCATGGCGGGGACGCTCCATGCCATCGAGGCGCAACTCGTCGAGGGCGGTTTTGTCCGGCGCCACCGTATGGAGGCCCTCGTTCCGGAAGGCGCGTTCCTCGCCTGCTCGTTCTGGCTGGCCGAGTGCCTTCTGGGCGTCGGGCGCCGCGCGGACGCCGTGCGGACGATCGAGGCGGTGATCGGCATCGCCGGACGCACCGGTCTCCTGTCGGAGGAGTACGACACGAGGTCCCGCCGGCTCACCGGCAACCATCCGCAAGCTCTCAGCCATCTGGCCTTGATCCAGGCCGTTCTCGCGCTGAAGCGGTTCGACGACGGGGAGCGGGGCAACGATGCCGACCTCTAGACAAGGGGCCGCCCGATCCATCCGACATGGCGCGGCACGCCTCGCCGCCGTCATGCCGCTCGCGCTTCTGACAGGCTGCGGCTCGGGCATCAGCTTCCTCGATCCTCACGGACCCGTCGCGGCCGCGCAGCGGGACCTGTTCTTCGAAGTCATCGGCTGGATGATGATCGTGGTGGTGCCCGCCATCACGCTCGTGCCGTTCATCGCATGGCGCTTCCGGCGCACGGCGAGGAATTCTGCCTACCGCCCGACCTGGCAGTTCTCCTGGCCGCTGGAGATTCTCGTCTGGGGGGTGCCGATCGTTCTCGTCTGCATCCTGGCGACGCTGATCGCCGGCAAAGCGCGCTCGCTCGATCCTTATGCCGCGATCCCGTCCGACAAGCCGCCGCTGGAGGTCGAGGTCATCGGTCTCGATTACAAATGGCTGTTCGTCTATCCCGAACAGAACGTGGCGAGCGTCGGCGTCCTGGCGCTGCCCGTCGATCGCCCAGTGCGCTTCCGGCTGACAAGCGACACGGTCATGCAGTCCTTCATGATCCCGGCGCTCGGCAGCCAGATCTACGCGATGGCCGGCATGGTGACGGAGCTGAACCTCCTGGCCGACCGGCCGGGCGTGCTCCTCGGTCAGAACACCCAGTTCAACGGCTTCGGCTTTCAGAACCAGAAGTTCGACGCCCTCGCCATGCCGGAGGCGGACTTCGACCGCTGGATCGCGAGCGCGAAGGGCGTGGGCCGTCCGCTCGACGAAGGCGCCTACGCGATCGTCTCCCAGAAGGGCAAGCTCGCGGACCTGCGATCGCGGTTCGACTTCGACCCGGCGAAGGGCCTGATCTTCTCCAGCGTCGATCCCAATCTCTTCACGGCCGTCGTCGCCAGATACCGGCCGGATGCCGCCCATCGGCACGAACGTGACGAAGCCGAGAACCATCCGAGCGGGGGACATGTCCATGCCGACCACTGAAGGCTGGTGGCCGCTCGTCTTCGGGCGGCTGTCCTACGACGCCTTGCCCTTTTACAGCGGCATCGCGACGGCCGCGGCCTCGCTCGTCGTGGTGGGAGCCATCGCGGTCGTGGTCCTTCTGACCTGGCTTGGGCGCTGGGGCTGGCTCTGGCGCGAGTGGTTGACCAGTCTCGACCACAAGAAGATCGGCATCATGTACGTCGTGATCGCCCTGGTGATGCTTTCCCGGGCCGTCGTCGAGGGCTCGATGATGCGAGCGCAACAGGCGATCGCCTTGGACAATCCAGGCTACCTTCCGCCCGAACACTTCGCCCAGCTCTTCTCGACCCACGGCTCGATCATGATCTTCTTCATGGCGATGCCGTTCCTGACGGGGATCATCAACTTCGCCCTGCCGCTCCAGCTCGGCGCGCGCGATGTCTCGTTTCCGCTCCTGAACTCGATCTCGCTCTGGCTGACCGCGGGCGGCGCCGGCCTGATGATGGTCTCGCTCGTCATCGGCAAATTCTCGACCAGCGGCTGGAGCGGCTATCCGCCGTACACGGATGCGACCTTCAATCCGGGCGTCGGGCCGGATTACTGGATCTTCGCCGTCACGCTCGGATCAGTGGCCTCGACGATGACCGGCATCAACGTCGCGGTGACGATCTACAAGAAGCGGTGCGGCGGCATGACGCCGTTCCGCATGCCCCTCTTCTGCTGGACGTCGCTGTGCACGTCCATCCTGATGATCTTCGCCATGCCGCCCCTCACGGTGGCCACCGGTCTTCTCGCTCTCGACCGCTACGTCGGCACCCACTTCTTCACGAACGACGGGGGCGGCAACATGATGAACTTCGCCAACCTGTTCTGGCTGTTCGGCCACCCGGAGGTCTATATCCTCATCCTGCCGGCCTTCGGCGTCTACTCGCAGGTGATCTCCAACTTCTCCTCCAAAATCCTCTACGGCTACGACGCGCTGATCATCGCGACGATGTGCATCGCGATCCTCTCCTTCACGGTGTGGGTGCATCACTTCTTCACGATGGGCCAAAGCGCGGATCTCAACGCGGTGTTCGGCATCGCCACGATGACCATCGGCATTCCGACGGGCGTGAAGATCTTCGACTGGATCCTGACCATGGCCTGGGGTCGGGTGCGATTCACCGTGCCGATGCTCTACGCGCTGGCCTTCATGGTTCTCTTCACCATAGGCGGGCTCACGGGCATCCTCCTCGCCAATCCGGCGATCGACTTTCAAGTCCACAACTCGGTCTTTCTGGTTGCCCACTTCCACAACATGCTGATCCCGGGCCTCCTCTACGGGATGATCGCGGCCTACACCTATTGGTTCCCGAAGGCCTTCGGCTTCCGGCTCGACGAATGGTGGGGGCGCGTGTCCTTCGGCTGCTGGGTGACCGGCTTCTGCCTCGCCTTCCTGCCGCTCTATCCGCTCGGACTGATGGGCATGCCGCGCCGCAGCCAAGAGTTCTTCGAGCCCGACTATCTGCCGTTCACGATCGTGGCCGGCGTCGGTGCCCTGTTCCTGCTGGCCGCGCTGGCCAGCCTCATCGTGCAGCTCGTCGTCTCCATCCGTCGCCGCGAGGACCTGGCCGTTCCCGGAGGGGATCCCTGGAACGGGCGGACGCTGGAATGGGGCATCCCGTGCCCGGCGCCGGAATACAACTTCGCGGTCCTGCCGATCGTCGACGCCCGCGACGCCTTCCACGCGGCCAAGGAGGACGGCACCGCCTATCCCGACCATCGCTTCTATTCGGACATCGAGATGCCGAAGAACTCGATGACGGGCGTCGTCTTCGGTATCGCGCTGGCCGCCGCCGCCTTCGGTCTCGTCTGGTACATCTGGTGGTTGGCCGTCGTCGGCGTCTTGGCGGCTGTGGGTGCGATCGTCGCAAGGTCGTTCGTTCTCGACACCATGCGTATCATTCCCGCCGACGAGGTCCGGCGACAGGACCAGGCGTGGCTGGCCCTCGTGCGCACGCTTCCGCGGTCCGACCGCGAGACCGAGACGACCCCTGAGAACCGCGGTCTGGCGAAGGCGGCTGCCGTATGAGTCTCCTGGCCCAACACCGCCATCCCGGCCTGAACCTCGGGCACACCGATCCGGAAACCCATCGCCAGGCGGAAGAGACGCTCTTCGGCTTCTGGGTCTTCCTGATGAGCGATCTCGTCCTGTTCGCTCTCCTATTCGCCACCTACGCCTTCATGCTCGGCGCGACCGACGGGGGGCCGGGACCGCGCGACGTGTTCGAGCTGTCCTCCGCCGCGCTGGAGACCGGCATCCTGCTCCTGTCGAGCCTCACCATGGGCATGGCCTCGATCGCCATGAAGTACGATGAGCCGCCCTCGCGGCTCTACGGATGGCTGGTTGTCACCCTCCTTCTCGGTCTCGTCTTCCTCGGACTGGAAGCGCGCGATTTCGCCAAGATGGTTTCGGAAGACGCGACGCCGCAGCGCAGCGGATGGCTGTCGAGCTTCTACGCGCTCGTCTCGACGCATGGCCTCCATGTGGCCGCCGGCTGCGTCTGGCTGATCCTGTCGATCGTCCAACTCGCGGTCTTCGGGCTGCGATCCGAGGTCAAGCTGCGGATCATGCGCCTGTCCCTGTTCTGGCACCTTCTCGACGTCGTCTGGATCTTCATCTTTTCCGTCGTCTACCTCGGAGGGCTGGCATGACCGACGGGGAACATGAGCGGGAGAAGCATCGCGAACTGCGGTCCTATGTCGTCGGGTTCGCCGCGGCGGTCGCGCTGACGTCCCTCGCGTTCCTGGTCGTTGCGGTCGGGATGACGTCGTCGACGGCCTACATCATCATCGGCGCCGCTGCGCTCGCGCAGGTCGTCGTTCACTTCCGCTTCTTCCTGCATATCGGACTTCAGCGCTCGACCCGCGACGACCTGCAACTGATCCTCTTCACGACCCTCATCATCGTGCTGATGGCGGGGGGTACGATCTGGATCCTCGGCAACCTCCATCAGCGGATGATGTAGCGGGCTCGGGGCAGCGACGAATACTGCGCGAGCGCTCTGCGACGAAACGGACGTCGACGGGCTCGCCCTGCGTTGGAATGCCTGCCTCCGAATGAGAAGCGTTCAGAGAGTGTCGAGGACGGTCGGAGCAGGCTGATGAAGCCCGAGCGTCCGCAGACGCAGCGTGGAACACCGAGCAGCATGGCCGTGTCGAGACGGAGAATCGCGACCGGGCGCTCCAGCTTGGCGTTCTCCTCTTCGGTCTGGCGCAGACGCCGCACCTCCGACGGCATGAGACCCGCCTACGTCTTGCGCAAGGTGTAGAACGTTGCCTCGCCGATCCCGGCCCTGCGGCAAACCTTGCCGACGCTCGTCCCGTCCGCGGCCTGCTTCGGCGCGAACGCTTGTCGAGCGCCTCAGAAAACTTGGACCTCTTCACTCCAAGCTCCTCTTCCTCGCCCTCCTTCATAACTGGAATTTCCAGCTCAAAAGAGTCCAAGAAACGCGCAACAGATCGTAGCGCACGTCATTTCAATGGGTTGCGTTGAGATGTGGCGGAGGGAGGGGGATTCGAACCCCCGATACGGTTTCCCGTATACACACTTTCCAGGCGTGCGCCTTCAACCACTCGGCCACCCCTCCTGACCGATCGTCGCTCGAAGCTCGGTGGCTCTCGGCGCTGATGGTGCGGTGGGCGGACTATCATCGGAACGCTGCGTCTGGCAAGCGGTTAAATGGGTTGGGCCTGCGAAAGCCGCGAGCGGGCGCCTCGGTGTCGGCCATTGCGCCGCTCGGGCGTCGGGACCATATCTGGCGAAGGGTTTCGCCGCGTTCGGCGGAGGGCGGCGCGTCCGGTTCGATCTGAGGGTGGGAGAGGCGAGGCGATGCGGCTGTTGGCCTGGGCGATGCGTGTTGTGGGATGCGTTCTTCTGGCGGCGGCGACGGCCCTGGCCGTGGGCGACATCGCACGCTCGCTGGCCTCGGGCGCGACGGTTCTGATGCCCCTGGAGGAGGCCGCGCGCACGGCGGGGCTCTCCCTGTTCGACACGGCCGCCGCCGGGGCCGCGCAGGCGAGCGGCGTGTTCGCCGCCGCGGGGCGGGGGGCGAGCCTGGCGGGCCAGATCGGCCGGCAGCCGGCCTCCATCGTGCTCGGGCTCGTCGGCGTCCTGTTCCTGTTCCTCGGCCGGCCGCCGCGCCGGCCCGCGCGAAACGCGAGGTGAAGTCCATGTCCTTTCTCGACCGACTGATGAAGAAGACGGTGCTGCCGACGCCGGAGGAGGCGCTCCCGGGGCGCCCAGGCGCCATCCCGACCGCCGAGACCCATTTCGTGAACGGCGCGCCGCTGAAAGGCCCGTTCCCGGCCGGCACGAAGACGGCGATCTTCGGGCTCGGCTGCTTTTGGGGCGCCGAGCGCAAGTTCTGGCAGGTGCCGGGCGTGATTTCGACCGCCGTCGGCTACGCCGCGGGCTCGACGCCCAATCCGACCTACGAGGAGGTCTGCTCGGGTCGCACGGGGCACAACGAGGTCGTGTTCGTCGCCTTCGATCCGGCCGTCGTGTCCTACGAGGCGCTGCTCAAGACCTTCTTCGAGGCGCACGACCCGACGCAGGGCATGCGCCAGGGCAACGACGTCGGCACGCAGTACCGCTCGGGCATCTACTGGACGGATGAGAGCCAGCGGGAGGCCGCCGAAGCCGCGCGCGACGCCTATCAGGGCGCGCTGCGGACGGCCGGCCATCGCGGCGAGATCACGACCGAAATCCTGCCGGCCCCCGAGTTCTACTATGCCGAGGACTACCACCAGCAGTATCTCGCCAAGAATCCGCGCGGCTATTGCGGGCTCGGCGGCACGGGCGTGAGCTGCCCGGTCGGCCTCGGCGCGGTGGCGGCCGAATAGGCTTTGCGAGAGAACGGGGGACGGCGCGTCGCCTCCCCATGATTTTAGATGCGCGCGTCGGCCGGGCATGCCAGTCTGCGGACGGCTTGCCCGGCCTTCTCGTGCCGGGTCCGGTCGAAGACCGGCGGCGGCCGTCCTCGCAACAGGGATAGACTTGAGACCCATGAAGCATCTTCTCGCCGGCCTGATGGCCGCCTGCTCGCTCGTCGCCGCCGGCCATGCGCTTGCCGCCGAGTTCAAGCCTGCCGTGATCTTCGATCTGGGCGGCAAGTTCGACAAGTCGTTCAACGAGGCCGCGTTCAACGGCGCCGAGCGTTTCAAGCAGGAAACCGGCGTCGAGTATCGCGAGTTCGAGATGCAGAACGAGACGCAGCGCGAGCAGGTCCTGCGCCGCTTCGCGCGCGACGGGCACTCGCCCATCATCGGCGTCGGCTTCGCCCAGCAGGCGGCGATGGAGAACGTCGCCAAGGAGTATCCCGACCTCCAGTTCGCCATTATCGACACGGTGGTGGACCGCCCGAACGTGCGCTCGATCCTCTTCAAGGAGGAGGAGGGCTCCTATCTCGTCGGCATGCTGGCCGCGCTGAAGTCTGAGACCGGCACGGTCGGATTCGTCGGCGGCATGGACATTCCGCTGATCCGCAACTTCGCCTGCGGCTACAAGGGCGGCGTGATGGCCGCCAAGAGCGACGCCAAGTATCTGGAGAACATGACCGGCACCACCGCCGCCGCCTGGAACGACCCGGTGCGCGGCGGCGAACTCGCCCGCTCGCAGATGGACCAGGGAGCCGACGTCGTGTTCCACGCGGCGGGTGCGACCGGCATCGGCGTGCTTCAGGCGGTGGCGGACGCCGGCAAGCTCGGCATCGGCGTCGATTCCAACCAGAATATGCTGCATCCCGGCAAGGTGCTGACCTCCATGGTCAAGCGCGTCGACAACGCCGTGTACCAGGCGTTCAAGGATGCGCAGGGCGGCCAGTGGACGGCGGGCACGCAGACGCTCGGCCTGAAGGAGGACGGCGTCGGCTATGCGATGGACGACAACAACAAGGACCTGATCACCCCCGAAATGACGGCGGCGGTCGAGAAGGCCAAGGCCGACATCATCGCCGGCACGATCCAGGTCCACAACTTCAACACGGACAACGCCTGCCCGTACTGAGGCGGTCGGACGATCGGTCGATGAAAGGCGGCGCCCCATCGGGCGCCGCTTCGCGTTTGGGGCCTGCCGATGCTATGCGCGTGGCCTGAAGCTTCAGGAGGCCGCTTTGCGCAAGATCATCTTCGACACCGATCCCGGTCAGGACGACGCGATCGCGATCCTCGCCGCCCTCGGCTCGCCCGAACTCGACGTGCTCGGCATCGTGGCCGTGGCCGGCAACGTGCCGCTGCATTTCGCCGCCGCCAACGCACGGCGCATCGCGGAATTGGCTGGGCGTCCCGACATTCCGGTCCATGCCGGCGCCGAGCGCCCCTTTCTGCGCCCGCTCGTCACCGCCGAGCATGTCCATGGGCAGACCGGGCTCGACGGACCGGACCTGCCGCCGCCCGCCAATCCATTGCGCGAGGGTCACGGCGTCGACTTCATCATCGACACGGTGCGCGCGCATCCGGAGAAGAGCGTCACCATTGCCGCTCTCGGGCCGCTGACCAACATCGCGCTTGCCCTTCTGAAGGCGCCGGACATCGCCGGGCGCCTCGAAGGCATTGTCCTCATGGGCGGGGCCTATTTCGAGGTCGGCAACGTGACGCCGACGGCCGAGTTCAACATCTATGTCGATCCGGAAGCGGCGGCCTCGGTCTTTGCCAGCGGCGTCGACATCACCGTCCTGCCGCTCGACGTGACGCACCAGATGCACTCGACGCCGGCGCGGGTCGAGGCGTTCCGGGCCTTGGGCAACAAGTCCGGCGCGGCGGTTGCAGCGATGCTGTCCTTTTCCGAGGTCTACGACCTCCAGAAGTTCGGCTGGGACGGCGCGCCGCTGCACGACCCTTGCGTCACCGCCTATCTGGTGAGGCCCGAAATTTTCGAGGGGCGGCGCGTCAACATCGAGGTAGAGACCGGCAGCCCGCTCACGCGCGGGATGACGGTGGTGGACTACTGGGGCGTCACCGACCGGCCGAAGAACGCCTTCTTCGTGCGCTCGGGGGATGCAGGCGCCTTCTACGCGCTGCTGACCGAACGGGTCGCCCGGCTTCCCTGATTCCTTCGGATCAATAGTGCGGCGGCTTGGTCGCTTCCGGCCGGGGCGCCGCGCTTTCCTCGAGATCGAGAAGGCGCTGGACCAGCGCCTTCAACGTCTTTTCCAGACGCTCGACACGCTGGCCCTGCGCCGCCATCTCGGCCGACATCTCCTCCACCGTCCGGTTCTGGTGGGCGAGGGCGATCTCCAGCTCGGTGATCCGAGCCTCGTCGCTCATGGCTGCAACGCCTTCAGCGCGTCGCGCAGGATGTCCGGCACCGGCGCGGGCCGGCGGGTCGCCTTGTCGATGTGGATGTGGACGAACAGGCCCTCGGCGGCCGCGAGATCCTCGTCGTTGCGGAAGATGCCGATCTCGTAGCGGATGGACGACGTGCCGACATGGCCTACCCGAAGGCCGACGGCCACGCGATCGGGATAGCCGACCTCCGAGAGGTAGCGGCAGCCCGTCTCGGCGACGAAGAACATCGAACCCTCAGCCGACAGGCCGGTGCCGAAGAGCCAGCTCGTCACCGCCGTGTCGAAGAAGGCGTAGTAGGCCGCGTTGTTCATATGGCCGTACATGTCGTTGTCGGACCAGCGGGTGGTCACGGGCACGAAGGCGCGGTAGTCGGCGCGGCTCTGGCGCTTCGGGCGGGGCGTGTCTGACATCGGATTTCCAAAGCTCGCTGGTCTGCGGCCCACATGGGCCGAGCGCCGGCTGTGGATCAAGGCCCCGTGCGGCCTATTTGCGCGGTCAGGCCCGTCTGGCGCTTCGGCGCGCACGTCGATAATCTGACGGACACGTAAGACGGGCGACGGGATCGGCATGGCCTCTGCGATCGAGCTGATCGGCATCTCCAAAAGTTTCGGCGCGGTGCGCGCCAACCGCGACATCAATCTCGTGGTGGAAAAGGGCACGATCCACGGCATCGTCGGCGAGAACGGGGCCGGCAAGTCGACGCTGATGTCGATCCTCTACGGCTTCTATCAGGCCGACGAAGGCGAGATCCGCGTCGCCGGCAAGCCGATTGCGATCCCTGATTCCAACGCGGCGATCGCCGCCGGCATCGGCATGGTCCACCAGCACTTCATGCTGGTGGAGCCGTTCACGGTTCTGGAAAACATCATGCTCGGCGCCGAGCAGTCGGGCCTCCTGTCGCCCGGCATCCGCCGCGCGCGGGCCGAACTCCTGCGCCTCGAAAGGGAACACGGGCTGGCGATCGATCCGGACGCGGTGGTCGAGACGCTGCCGGTCGGCCTCCAGCAGCGGGTCGAGATCCTAAAGGCGCTCTATCGCGGCGCCGAGATCCTGATCCTCGACGAGCCGACGGGCGTTCTCACTCCCGCGGAGGCCGATCAGCTCTTCGCCGTCCTCCGCCAGCTCCGGTCCGAGGGCAAGACGATCGTCCTCATCACCCACAAGCTGCGCGAGATCCTGGACGTGACCGACAACGTCTCGGTCATGCGCCGGGGCGAGATCGTCGCGACGCGCCCGACGCGCGAGACCAGCGCGGGCGAGCTCGCCGAGCTGATGGTCGGCCGACGCGTCCTCCTGCGGGTGGACAAGAAGCCGGCCGCGCCGGGTGCCCCGCTGCTGGAGGTCGAGGGTCTGTCGGTGCGCGATTCGCGCGGCGTCGCCATGGTGGACGACGTCACGTTCAGCGTGCGGGCCGGCGAGATCGTCGGCATCGCGGGCGTCGCCGGCAACGGTCAGTCGGAGCTTCTGGAGGCGCTCTCAGGGATCCGCCGTGCCGAGCGCGGCACGATGCGCCTCCAAGGCGAGACGCTGGACCCGACGGAGGCGCTCGATCCGGCCGAGATGCGCGCACGAGGCCTCGCCCACGTGCCGGAGGACCGGCACCATGTCGGTCTCGTCCTGCCCTTCCAGGA
Organism: Aureimonas sp. SK2; assembly: GCF_029813115.1. Taxonomy (GTDB): domain Bacteria; phylum Pseudomonadota; class Alphaproteobacteria; order Rhizobiales; family Rhizobiaceae; genus Aureimonas. The sequence goes on along the minus strand of NZ_JAPZDS010000004.1, from coordinate 114,153 downwards.
GTGCGAAAACGCGATCCTCGGCTATCACCGCGATCCCGCCTTCGGCTCCGGCCCGTTCCTGAACGTCAAGGCGATGCGCGATGACGCCAAGGCGAAGATCGAGGCCTACGACATCCGCCCGCCCTCCTGCGAACTGAAAACCGCCAACTTCTCCGGCGGCAACCAGCAGAAGATCGTGCTGGCGCGCGAGATGGAGCGCGATCCCGCGGTGCTCCTGATCGGCCAGCCGACGCGCGGCGTCGATGTCGGCGCCATCGAGTTCATCCACCGGCGCGTGGTCGAAATGCGCGACGCGGGCAAGGCGGTGCTCCTGGTCTCGGTCGAGCTCGACGAGATCCGCTCGCTCGCCGACCGCATCCTCGTGATGTTCGCCGGCCGCATCGTCGGCGAGGTCGGGCCGGAAGCGGACGAGGGCGAGATCGGCCTCCTGATGGCGGGCGAGACGCGCCGCGAGGCCGCCGAATGAAGGATGCGCGCATTCCGCTCGTCACGCTCGGCGTGGCCGACCTCCTGCGCGCCGCGCGTTTCTACGAGGCGCTCGGCTGGACGCGTACCGACCAGGGCAACGACAAGGTCGTCTTCCTGCAAGGGGAGGGGGTCGTCCTTTCGCTCTTCGGAGCAAGCGACCTCGCCGGGGATGCCGGACTGACGCACGAGCCCCTGCCGCGCTTTCGCGGCATCACGCTCGCGATCAACCTGCCGTCCGAGGCGGAGACCGACCGGCTGTTCGCGCAAGCCGTCGCGGCGGGCGCCGAGCCGGTCAAGCCGCCGCACAAGGTGTTCTGGGGCGGCTATTCCGGCTATTTCGCCGATCCCGACGGTCATCTGTGGGAACTCGCCCACAACCCCTTCTTCCCGCTCGATGCGGCCGGCCGCATCGATCTGACCCCGCCTTCCGAGGAGCCGGCATGAGCCGACCCTATGCCAAGCTGCCCGCCTGGATCGACCACGGCGTCATTCCGCTTCTCAACGTCGTTGTCGCCTTCCTGGTGGCCGGGCTAGTGGTGCTGGCCGTCGGCGAGAGCCCGATCGAAGCGGCGCAACTCATGCTGCGCGGCGCCTTCGGCTACGGCGAGGGCGTCGGCTTCACTCTGTTCTATGCCACCAACTTCATCCTGACGGGCCTCGCCGTCGCGGTCGCCTTCCACGGCGGCCTGTTCAACATCGGCGGCGAGGGGCAGGCCTATGTCGGCGGGCTCGGGGTCGCCTTCGTGGCGCTCAATCTCGGCTCGATCCTGCCCTGGTGGATCAACCTGCCGCTGGCCGTGGTCGCGGCCTTCGCCGTGGGCGCAGCCTGGGCCTTCCTGCCGGGCTATCTCCAGGCCAAGCGCGGCAGCCACGTCGTCATCACCACCATCATGTTCAACTTCATCGCCTCGGCGCTGATGGTCTATCTCCTGGTCAACGTCCTGCGTCCGCTCGGGACCATGCAGCCCGAGACGCGCCAGTTCGACGTCGGCGGCCAACTGCCCAAGCTCGGACCCTTGTTCGAGGCCTTCGGCGCCAATCTCGGCGGTGCGCCGCTCAACGTCACCTTCTTCGTGGCCCTTCTGGCGGCCGTCGCGGTCTGGGTGCTGATCTGGCGCACGCGCCTCGGCTACGAGATCCGCACCCTCGGCTTCTCGCCGTCCGCCGCGCGCTATGCCGGCATGAAGGAGACGCGGCTCGTCGTCACCATCATGCTGATCTCCGGTGGTCTCGCGGGCCTCATGGCGCTGAATTCGGTGATGGGCGACCAGTACCGGTTGCAGCTCAACTTCCCGGCCGGCGCGGGGTTCGTCGGCATCGCCGTCGCGCTGATGGGCCGGGGCCATCCGGCCGGCATCATTCCCGCCGCGCTACTGTTCGGCGTGCTCTACCAGGGCGGCGCCGAACTCGCCTTCGACATGCCGACCATCTCGCGCGACATGATCGTCATCATTCAGGGGCTCGTGATCCTCTTCGCGGGCGCGCTCGAAAACATGCTGCGGCCGGGCGTCGGCGTGATGTACGGCTTCCTTCGCCTGCGCGAGACCGGGCCGAAGCCGGCCGGCGGGGAGGCACGCTGATGGATCTCGCCGGTCTCCTCAATCTCCTCGATTCCACCATCCGCCTATCGACGCCGCTGATCTTCGCGGCGCTCGCGGGCCTCTACTCCGAGCGGTCCGGCGTCTTCGACATCGGGCTGGAGGGCAAGATGCTGGCCGGCGCCTTCGCCTCGGCCGCGGCCGCGGCCGTCTCGGGCTCCGCGATCCTCGGCCTCCTGACCGGCGTCTCTGTCGCCGTCCTCTTCGCCCTCGTCCACGGCCTCGCCTCCATCACCTATCGCGGCAACCAGATCGTCTCGGGCGTCGCGCTCAACTTCATCGCCTCGGGCCTCACGATCATCCTCGGCAGCGCCTGGTTCATGCAGGGCGGCGTCACCCCGCCGCTCGGGGCCGACCAGCGCTTCCTCGGGATCGAGCTGCCGGGCGCGGAGGCGCTGCGCGACGTGCCGGTGGTCGGCTTCGTCTATTCCGGCCTCCTGTCCGGCCAGAACGCCCTGGTCTGGCTGGCCTTCCTGGCCGTGCCATTCACCTGGTGGGTGCTCTACCGCACCCGCTTCGGCCTTCGCCTGCGGGCCGTCGGCGAGAATCCCGGCGCCGTGGACACAGCTGGCATTTCCGTCGCCTGGCTGCGATACCGCGCGGTGATTATCTGCGGCGTGCTGACGGGGCTCGCGGGCACCTATCTCGCCATGGCCCAGTCGGCAGGCTTCACGCGCGAGATGACGGCGGGGCGCGGCTATATCGCGCTCGCCGCCCTGATCTTCGCCAACTGGAAGCCGGTGCCGACGCTTCTCGCCTGCCTCCTGTTCGGCTTCCTCGACGCCGCCTCGATCCGCCTCCAGACGACGCCGCTGCCCGGCATCGGGCAGATCCCGCCACAGTTCGTCCAGGCGCTGCCCTATATCCTGACGGTGATCCTCTTGGCCGGCTTCGTCGGCAAGTCGCGTCCGCCGAAGGCCGGCGGCGTCCCTTACGTGAAAGAGCGCTGACAGCGCCCATCCTCGAACGCCCAAGGTTCCTCATGTCCGAAGACCTCTTCCTCAAGGCCCGCGCGGCGATGAAGAAGTGCCACGCACCCTATTCCAACTTCCCGGTCGGAGCCGCGCTGCGCACGGAGGATGGGCGCATCTATGCGGGCTGCAACATCGAGGTCGTGAGCTTCCCCGAGGGCTGGTGCGCCGAGACGACGGCCATCGCCCACATGGTGATGGACGGCGGCGGCAAGATCGCCGAGATCGCGGTGGTGGCGGAGCGCCTGCGCGCCTGTTCGCCTTGCGGCGGCTGCCGCCAGCGCATCGCCGAGTTCGCTCGGCCCGAGACCCGCGTCTTCCTGTGCGATGCGACCGAGGGTGTGGTCGAGACCGTGCTGATGGACGAGCTTCTGCCGAAGGCCTTCCCGAAGGACGCCGTCCGATGAGCGAGCTGGCCGAAGCACTCCGCTCGCATCTCGGCGCCCGCGCGCCCCGCGTCGCGCTGGTGCTCGGCTCGGGCCTTGGCGCGCTGGTGGGGGCGGTGGCCGACCCGAAGCGCATTCCCTATGCCGCGCTGCCCGGCATGCCGGTCTCGGCCGTCAGCGGCCATGCGGGCGAGGTGGTGATCGGGCATCTCGCCGGCGTCGAGGTCGTGATCCTGTCGGGACGCATCCACTACTACGAATCCGGCGATCCGGCCGCGATGCGCCCGGCGCTGGAGGCGTTGAAGGCAGTCGGCATCGAGATCCTGATGCTGACCAACGCCGCTGGATCGGTCAATCCCGGCATCCAGCCGGGCGAGGTCATGCTGATCGAGGACCATATCGCGTTTTCCGGTCGCAACCCTTTGATCGGCGAGCCTTCGGATGCGCGCTTCGTCGGCATGACCACGGCCTACGACGAGGCCCTGCGCAGGGCCATGCTGAATGGGGCGGCCAAGGCGGGCGAGGCGCTGCACCGGGGCGTCTACCTCTGGTTCTCCGGCCCGTCCTTCGAGACGCCGGCCGAAATCCGCATGGCGAAGGTCCTGGGAGCGGATGCCGTGGGCATGTCGACCGTCCCCGAGACGATTCTCGCGCGCTTCCTCGGCCTTCGTGTCGTCGCGGCCTCCGTGATCACCAACATGGGCGCCGGCATCACCGGCAACGAGTTGAGCCATGCGGAAACCAAGGAGGTCGCCCCGCTGGGCGGCGCCCGGCTCGCGCGCATCCTCACGCAGGCCCTGCCGGACATCGCCGCCTGATGCTGCCCCAGGAGATCATCCGGCGGAAGCGCGACGGGCATGCGCTTTCCGGCGCGGAGATCGCGGATTTCATCGCGGGCGTGGCCGAGGGGCGCGTCGGCGAAGGCCAGATCGCCGCCTTCGCGATGGCCGTCTTCCTGCGCGGCATGGATAAGGCGGAGACGGTCGCGCTGACGTTGGCCATGCGCGATTCCGGCGAGGTGCTGGACTGGTCGGATCTGCCGGGTCCGGTCCTCGACAAGCACTCCACCGGCGGCGTCGGCGACAACGTCTCCCTCATGCTCGCACCGATCCTGTCCGCCTGCGGCGCCTACATCCCCATGATCTCGGGGCGCGGCCTCGGCCATACCGGCGGCACGCTGGACAAGCTGGAATCCATCCCCGGCTATCAGGTGACGCCGGACAGCGAGACGCTGCGCCGCGCGGTACGCGAGGCCGGCTGCGCCATCGTCGGCCCGAGCCGGCGCCTCGCGCCCGCGGACGGGCGCATCTACGCCGTTCGCGACATCACGGCGACGGTGGAATCGATCCCGCTGATCACCGCCTCCATCTTGTCCAAGAAGCTCGCATCGGGCATCGGTACGCTGGTACTCGACGTAAAGACGGGCTCCGGCGCCTTCATGGCCGAAGCCGACGACGCACGGGCACTGATGCGCGCATTGGTCGACGTCGCCAAAGGAGCGGGCTTGCGTTGCACGGCGCTCCTCACCGGGATGGACGAGCCGCTGGCCCGCGATGCCGGCAACGCGCTGGAAGTCGCCAACGCCATCCGCTTCCTCACCGGCGAGCGGCGCGATGCGCGCCTGGAAGACGTGACGCTGGCGCTGGCCGGTGAAGCCCTCGCGGCCGGCGGCCTTGCGCGGACGGCGGTCGAGGGGAAGGCGGCGGCACAGACGGCGCTCGCCGAGGGTCGGGCGGCGGAGCGCTTCGCGCGGATGGTGGCGCTGCTCGGCGGGCCGGCGGATCTCGTGGACAATCCCGGCCGCTCCCTGCCCACCGCGCCCGTCGTTCGAGCGGTCGAGGCGGCGGAAGCGGGCGTCCTTGCGGCGATCGACACGCGTGCGCTGGGGCTCGCGGTCGTGGAGCTTGGCGGCGGGCGCACCCTGCCCGGCGATCCCGTCGATCCGGCAGTCGGGCTTGCGGCGATCGCGCCGCTCGGAACGAGCATCCGGCCGGGCGAGCCGCTCTGCTTGATCCACGCTCGCAGCCAGGCGGCGGCGGATTGCGCGGAGGCGCGCGTGCGCTCGGCCATGCGCCTGGGCGAGAGTGTCGAGCCGGCGTCGCCGGTGATCGAGCGCTTCGGCTGAACGCCTACATGACGACGGGCAGCCAATAATAGACCGCCAGGGTGATCAGGATCACCGACAGGACGTTCAGCCAGACGCCGGCCTTGGCCATGTCGGCGACGGACAACTCGCCGGAGCTGAAGACCGCGGTGTTCGGGGGCGTCGCGACCGGCAGCATGTAGCACGACCCGGCCGCCAGCGCCGTGGCGGCCATCAGCGGCAGCGGGTCCATGCCCACGGCAGCCCCGAGCCCGATGCAGAGGGGCAGCACGAGGTTGGACACCGCCGTGTTGGACAGGATTTCGGTCATCGCCAGCACGATCACCGTCAGGAGCCCGATCACCAGAAAGGTCTGATAGCGTTCGAGCACCGCCAGCGAGACGGCGATCCAGTCGTTGACCCCTGCGGCCGAGAAGCTCACCGCAAGCGCCAGGCCGCCTCCGAATAGGAGAAGGATGCCCCACGGGAGCTTGCGCATGTCCTTCCAGTCGAGAATTCGACCGTTAGGGTCGCGAGAGGGCAGGGCGAAGAGCGACACCGTCGCCAGCATCGAGATCGTCGCGTCGTGCAGGAAGCCGAGTCCGATGGCCGACTTGAAGATCCAGAGAAAGGCGGTGGCAAGGAACACCGCGCCCACGATCTTCTCCTCCATGCCGATGGGGCCGAGCTTGGCAAGCTCCTCGCGCACGAAGTCGACCGATCGTCCCGTCGAGCCCTTGCCCTCGATCCGGAAGGCGATGCGCGTGAGGTAGACGTAGAGGAAGCCGAGCATGATCAGTGCGAGGGGGCCGGCGAACAGAAGCCACTGCGCGAAGGTGACGGTGCGTCCGAGCTCCTCGCGCGCGATCGCGGCCAGAAGCGCGTTGGGCACGGCGGCGACGAGGGTCGCCAGTCCGCCGATCGTCGCCGTGTAGGCCACCGCGAGCAACAGGCACTTGGCGAAACGCCTGGCGTCGCTCTCGTCCAGAAGCGCCTTCTCGCGCATCTCGGAAATCAGTGCGAGAGCCACCGGCAGCATCATGAGGGCGGTCGCGGCATTGGAGATGAAGAGGGTGAGAAGGCCGGTGGCCAGCATGACGCCCAGCACGATCCGCCGATGCGCTGTGCCGACGGCGTTGATGATCATCAGCGCGATGCGCCGGTGAAGACCTCATTTCTCGATGGCGAGCGCCAGCACGAAGCCGCCCATATACATGAAGATGACGGGGTTGGCGTAGGCGGGAGCGATGGCGTCGATCGGCGCCGCACCGATGATCGGCAGGAGGAAGAGCGGGATCAGCGCGGTGGCGGGCAGCGGCAGGGCTTCGGTGATCCAGTAGACCGCCATCACCGCCGTCGCGGCGAGAACCGCTCGCCCTTCGTAGCCGAGACTGTCGCCGGGTATGAGGGCGTAGAGGAGAAGGCCGAGCGCGGGTCCGGCCACGAGTCCGAACAGCATTGTGTTCGTATAGGCGGGCGAGGCGTCGTCCTTGCCTGTTTCCTTTGCCGCAGCGCCGATAGTCGTCATCCAAGGAGCCCTCCCATCCCTTCTAGAATGTTTGGCTGGCTCCGTATTCAAGGCTCAGAGGTCGAGATCGCGAAAATGTTCCTCGGATTCTCGGATCAGCGAGGGGAGGCGCCGTGAGGCCGGCGGCGCGGTCGCGCCTAATCGTCAGTTCAGGACGCGCCGGTCGGCCGGAGCGTCGAGCGAGAAGGCGGGGATCTCCACCTCGAACAGGCTGCCGTCGATCGACTGCATGCGGTAATGCCCGCGCATGATGCCCGACGGGGTCGGAAGCGGGCAGCCGGACGTGTAGGTGAAGCTGTCGCCGGGCTCCAGGATCGGCTCCTCGCCGACGACGCCCGGCCCTTCCACGACCTCCTGGCGCCCGCGCGCGTCGGTGATCAGCCAGCGCCGCGCGCGGAGCTGCACCGTCTCGCGCGAACCGTTCTCGATCTCCACGCGGTAGGCGAAGACCCATTGCCCGGCATGCGGGTCGGACTGCTCGCTGAGATAGGAGGGCGTGACCCTCACGGTGATGTGGCGCGTCGTGGCCTGATACATGGCGGCGGGTGCGTTCGGGCGTCCAAGGCGTCGGAACGCCGCAATCCGCAGAGGAATGCGGCGAAACCGAGATGAGGGCTCAGATCGCGTCGAGCGCTCGGGACACGTCGTCCACGAGGTCGTCCGCGTCCTCGATGCCGACCGACATGCGCAGGAGGCCCGGGCCGATGCCGAGTTCGGCGCGCGCCTCGTCGGTCAGGCTCTTGTGCGTCGTGGTGGCGGGATGGGTGATCAGGCTCTTGGCGTCGCCGAGATTGTTGGAGATCTTGATGATCTCCAGGGCGTTGGAGAAGCGGAAGGCCGTCTCCTTGCCGCCTTCGAGGTCGATCGCCAGCAGCGTCGAACCGCCCTTCATCTGGCGAGCGATCACGGCCGCGTCCGGATGGTCGGCGCGGCCGGGATAGATGACGCGACCGACCTTGGGCGAGGCGGCCAGCGCGTCGGCGACCTTGGCGGCGTTGGCCGTCTGCTGCGCGACGCGCAGCGGCAGCGTCTCCAGGCCCTTCAGCAGGCACCAGGCGTTGAACGGCGAGAGCGAGGGGCCGGTGTGGCGGAAGAAATCCTGCAGCTCCTCGGCGATCCATTGGGCGTCGGACAGGATGACGCCGCCAAGGCACCGGCCCTGGCCGTCAATATGCTTGGTGGCGGAATAGACGACGACGTCGGCGCCGAGCTCCAGCGGCTTCTGCTGCATCGGCGTCGCGAACACGTTGTCGACGATCAGCCGGGCGCCCGCCTCGTGGGCGATGTCGGCGACGGCGCGGATGTCGATCACTTCCAGCGTCGGGTTGGTCGGGCTCTCCAGGAAGAAGAGCCTGGTTTCGGGCCGCACGGCGGCCTTCCACTGCGCGAGGTCGCGCCCGTCCACCAGCGTGCAGGCGACGCCCGCACGGCCGAGCACGGTCTCGATGATGTAGCGGCAGGACCCGAACAGGGCGCGCGCGGCGACCACGTGGTCGCCCGCCTTGACAGAACACTGGAGCGCCGCCGAGACGGCGGCCATGCCCGACGCCGTGGCGCGCGCGTCCTCGGCGCCTTCCAGCGCCATCATCCGCTCCTCGAACATGCGCGTCGTCGGGTTGGCGTAGCGCGAATAGACGAAGCCCGGCTCGTCGCCCTTGAAGCGGGCCTCGGCGGCTTCGGCGCTCGGATAGACGAAGCCTTGCGTCAGAAACAGCGCCTCGGACGTCTCGCCGAAGCCGGAGCGCATCGTGCCGCCGTGGACCATGGCGGTCGCCGGTCGCAGGGCTCGGGGCGCATCGTTCTTCTTCAGCATGGGATGTCTCCGGGGCCGGCTTATCGAGAGAACAAACGCGATAAGGCCGCTCGGAACAACGCGAAACGGCCTTTAGCGACTTGTTTTACGTGGCTGCAAGCCGGCCGGCAAATCACCACGAACGGCTGCGAGCCTTAATCCTAACGCCGGCCGAAATCAATCGCCCGTTTCCAAGCCTCGCGCGGCCTGCTAACGCCTGTGCCAGCTTGGAGTTGAGTTCATGGCCGCCGGCATCCTTCCCGATCGCGACATCGCGCGTCTGTCCGCCGAGGGGCGCATCCCCTGCGAGCGCCCGTTCGACGCCGATCAGGTCCAGCCGGCGAGCCTCGACCTGCGGCTGGGCGCCAAGGCCTACCGGGTGCGCGCGAGCTTCCTGCCCGGTCGGGGCAACCCGGTGGCGGCCAAGCTGAGCCGCCTGTCCATGCACGAGATCGACCTGGCGGGCGGGGCGGTCCTGGAAACCGGCTGCGTCTATGTCGTGCCTCTTCAGGAAGGGCTGGACCTGCCGTCGGAGATCCGTGCGGCCACCAATCCGAAGAGTTCCACCGGCCGGCTCGACATCTTCACTCGCGTCCTTGCCGACGGTGCGCAGGAGTTCGACAAGATCCCGGCCGGCTACCAGGGGCCGCTCTATCTCGAGATCAGCCCGCGCACCTTTCCGATCGTGGTGCGCCCCGGCTCGCGCCTGACGCAGATCCGCTTCCGCACCGGCGACGTGTCGCTGGCCGAAGGGGAACTGGCCGCCCTGCACCATGCCGAACGTCTGACCAGCGCATCCGACGCCAACATCTCGGGCGGCGGCATCGCCCTGTCGATCGACCTCGCCGGCGACGAGACCGGCCTCGTCGGCTATCGCGGCAAGCGGCACACCGGCGTCGTCGACGTCGATCGGCGCGGCGCGCTGGCCATGCTCGACTTCTGGGAGCCGATCCGACGCGGTGCGGTCGGCGAACTGGTGCTCGACCCCGACGAGTTCTACATCCTCGTCTCCAAGGAAGCGGTCCATGTCCCGCCGGCCTATGCGGCGGAAATGACGCCGTTCGACCCGCTGGTCGGCGAGTTCCGCGTCCATTACGCCGGCTTCTTCGATCCCGGCTTCGGCCATTCCGCGGCCGGCGGGTCCGGGAGCCGCGCCGTGCTGGAGGTGCGCAGCCACGACGTGCCTTTCATCCTGGAGGACGGCCAGATCGTCGGTCGCCTCGTCTACGAGCGCATGTCCGGTCTTCCCGACCGGCTCTACGGCGCGGACCTGAAGTCCAACTACCAGGCGCAAGGGCTCAAACTCTCCAAGCATTTCGCCTGAACGGCGCTTGACGGCCCCAGGGCTTGCGGGCAGTGTCCGTCACGAGCGCGGGCGTAGTTCAGCGGTAGAACGCCAGCTTCCCAAGCTGGATGTCGTGGGTTCGATCCCCATCGCCCGCTCCACCCCTGCCGGATTTCCAAACTCATCTGCAGCTCGGGCATCCGCATTGCGGCGTCGGGCTGCGCTCGGATTCGCAAGAAATTGTGATCCCCTGCGGTTGATCTTGTGCGTTCCTGACATAGGAGCTGCATGGTCCATTAGAATTGTAGCAACTCCAGAGTGCGATCATACCCGTCTGTGTCGTGGGGATGATCCAAGATGTTTCGTAGACTGTCGCTTCCGGTCAAGCTGACCGCGATGTTGGCGATGAGCCTCCTGCTGGTGACCGTGGTCGTCAGCGTTTCGGGCACCGCGCTCCTCAAGGCCGACGCCGTGCAGCGTGCGGGCGAGCGCCAGGAAGTGAACATGCGGGTCGCCTGGGATGTCCTGGCCTCCTACGGCAAGGTCTTCAGCCGCAAGGGCGATGTGCTCTACGCCGACGCGACGGCGCTGAACGATTTCAGCGAGGCCGTGGATCGCATCAAGGGTCTCGTCGGTGGCACCGCAACGATTTTCCTGGGCGACAAGCGCATCGCGACCAACGTCAAGAAGCCCGACGGCACACGGGCGGTTGGGACGCAGCTTGCGCCCGGTCCCGTCTACGACGCGGTTCTGAAGGCGGGCAAGCCGTTCCGCGGGCAAGCCGACATTCTCGGCACGCCGTTCTTCACCGCCTACGACCCGATCCGCAATCCCGCCGGCGAGGTGATCGGCGTCCTCTATGTCGGCATTCCGCAGGCGGAGTTCCTGGCTTCCATCGCGAGCGTCCAGTCCAAGCTGATCGCGATCTGCGTCGGCGCGGCGCTTCTGATCGGCCTCGGCTTCCTTGTTGCGACGCGCCGCTTGATGGCGCCCCTCAAGCCGCTGATCGAGACGATCGCCGACGTCGCGGCCGGCCGCACCGAGCGCCCGGTCGGCGGCATGAACCGCGGCGACGAGATCGGCCGTATCGCCCGGTCGGTCGAGGAACTGCGACAGGCGCGCATCGAACAGGCGCGCCTCGCGGCCGAAGCCGACGCCGCGCGCCGTGCCCAGAGCGAGCAGCGCGACCGCCAGTCGGCGATCGACAGCGCCAAGGCGGAGGACCTGCGCGCCTTCGTCCATGCCGTCGAGGCCGGCTTCACCAGGCTCGCCGCGGGGGATCTGACGGCCCGCATGGACCGGGCTGTCGCGCCCGAGTTCGAGCCCATTCGCGCCCAGTTCAACCAGTCCGTCGCCCAGCTCGAGGACACGATCGGACAGGTCGTCTCCGCCGTCGGCGCCATGCGATCGGGCCTGTCCGAGATCACGGTGGCCGCCGGCGACCTCTCCCAGCGCACCGAGCAGCAGGCGGCAAGCCTTGAAGAGACCGTCGCGGCGCTCGGCGAGGTGACGCGCGGCGTCGGCGACACGGCCGCGCGCGCCGACGCCGCCCGCCAGTCCGCCGCCACCGCCTGCCGCGAGGCCGAGCGCGGCGGCGAGGTCGTGGCGCGTGCCGTCTCGGCCATGAGCGAGATCGAGGCCTCCTCCCAGCGCATCGGCAACATCATCGGCGTCATCGACGAGATCGCCTTCCAGACCAACCTCCTGGCGCTGAACGCGGGCGTCGAGGCCGCGCGGGCCGGGGAAGCCGGCCGGGGCTTTGCGGTGGTGGCGCAGGAGGTGCGCGGGCTCGCCCAGCGCTCGGCGGAGGCTGCCAAGGAGATCAAGGCGTTGATCCAGGCGTCCGGCGACCAGGTGTCGTCGGGGGTGGAGCTGGTGACGGCGTCCGGCCGGAGCCTGGAGGCGATCGTGACCCAGGTCGGCGGAGTGGCGCAGGCGATCGCGGAGATGGCGGACGCGGCGCGCGAGCAGGCGGTGTCGTTGAAGGAAGTGTCGACGGCCGCCGATCAGATGGACAAGGTCACGCAGCAGAACGCGGCCATGGTCGAGGAGACGACGGCCGCCGCGCAAGGCCTGTCGGGGGAGACGGAGGCGCTGGCCGGGCTCGTCTCGCGCTTTGCCACTGGCGGATCGGCGGCGGGCGCGGCCCGCTCGCCCGCAAAGGCCCGGACGGCTCCGGGGCGCCCGGCCGCCGCGGCTCACGCCCCCGCGCGCCCCGTACCGCAGATGCGGTCCACCGGTCGTGGCGGCGCGGCGCCGAAAGCCGCCCAAGCCGAGGACAGCTGGGAAGAGTTCTGAAACCCAAAGTCTGCAATCTCTGCAATCGTTTGCCACCGCGCCTCGAAAGGGGCGCGGCGGTTCGGCGTTTCAGGCGCCTTCGCCCTCGAAACCGAGCCCGGCTTCCACCGCGGGCTGGCTGGTAAAGCCTTCGAGGCCGCCGCGCAGCTTCATGTCGCGCTCGATCTCCAGCGGCGAGACGGCATAGGCGGACAGGAGTTCGGCCAGCGAGCGAAGGGCGTGGATGTGGATGCGCTCCCATCCGTGCGAGGCATCGACGCCGAAGGTGACGAGCGCGGTGCGCACGTCGTGGCCGGCCACAACCGCCGAGGCGGAATCCGAGCGGTAGTAGCGGAAGACGTCCTTCTGGAAGCGGATGTCCTCCTCGCGGCAAAGCCGCACGAGCTTGCGTGTCAGGTGGTAGTCGAAAGGGCCGGTCTGGTCGGCCATGGCGACCGTCACGCCGAACTCGGCCGAGTTCTGTCCCGGCGCCGATGTGCCGTTGTCGACCGCCACCATGGAAGCGACCTCCGGCGTCAGGATCGAGGCCGCGCCGACGCCCACTTCCTCCGCGATGGTGAAGAGCCAGTGCGTGTCGACGGGCGTGACGGACTTCTCGCGCTCCAGCGCTTCGATCGTGGCGAGCATCACGGCGACGCCCGCCTTGTCGTCGAGATGGCGCGAGACGATGAAGCCGTTGTCCAGGAACTCGGGCTGCGGATCGATCGCCACCGTGTCGCCGACGTCGATGCCGAGCTTCAGCGTGTCCTCCTGGCTGCGGGTGTGGTCGTCGATGCGCAGTTCGACATGGGGCCAGCCGACGGGGGCGGTGTCCACCTCCTCGTTGAACGTATGGCCGGAGGCCTTCAGCGGTAGGATCGTGCCGCGGAAGGTCTTGTCCTCGGCCATCACCGTGGCCCGCGCGCCTTCCGCGAAGCGCGCCGACCAGTGGCCGATCGGCACGAGCTCCAGCCGGCCGTTCGCCTTGATCATCTTCACCTGGGCGCCGAGCGTATCGACATGGCTGACGATGGCGCGCGCCGCCGCCCGGCGGCTGCCCTGGCGCACCGCCCGGATAGCCCCGCGCCGCGTCAACTCGACCTCCAGCCCCAGCCGCTGCAGCTCCTCGCTGACATGGCGCACCACCGAATCCGTGTAGCCGGTCGGACTCGGGATGTGGAGGAGCGCATGGAGCTGGGCGAGGAGGTAGTCGGTGTCGATCGTGTGGCGGGCCATGGGTCCTGTCAGTTGGAGATGCGCCGCTTGGCGCGAAGGGTGCGCACGGAGGCCGGAATGGAGAGCGGGAACAGGAGGTCCACGAAGCGCTCGGCCGTCGGCTGCGGCTCGTGATTGGCCAATCCCGGCCGCTCGTTCGCCTCGATGAAGACGTAAGCCTCCTCGCGGGCATCCTTGATCATGAAGTCGATGCCGCAGACGGGAATATCGATGGCGCGCGCCGCCGCTACCGCCGCCTCGACGAGGCGGGGATGGACGATGTCGGTGACGTCGTGGATCGTGCCGCCTGTGTGGAGATTGGCCGTCCGGCGGACGGTGACGTTCACCCCTTCCGGCACCACGTCGTCCCAGCCGAAGCCGGCGGCCCGGAGCGTGCGCTCGGTCTCGGAGTCGAGCGGCACCTTGGACTCGCCCGATGTCGCAGCCGCACGCCGGCGCGACAGGCGCTCGATCAGCTCGCGCGCCGTGGAGCGCCCGTCGCCGGTGATGCAGGGCGGGCGACGGATGGCGGCGGCCACCAGCTTGAAGTCGATGACGACGAGACGCAGGTCCTCGCCGGAAAAGCACGATTCGACCAGCACCCGGTCGCATTCGCGCCGGGCGATGTCTATGGCGGCCTTCACATGGTCGAGCGTCTCCAAGCCGACGGCGATGCCGCGCCCCTGCTCGCCACGCGCCGGTTTCACCACGACCGACCCGTGCCTGGCTAGGAACGCCTCGATCGCCGCCTCGTCGTCGCCGGCGACGATCTGCTCGGGCACCGCGACGCCCGCTTCCTCCACCAGCCGCCGCGTGACGCTCTTGTCGTCGCAGATGGAGAGGGCGACGGCGGAGGTGAGCTCCGAGAGGCTCTCGCGGCATCGGAGCGTTCGGCCGCCATAGGTCAGGCGGAAGAAGCCGCCCTTGGCGTCGAGGATCTCGACATGGATGCCGCGTCGGCGCGCCTCGTCGATGATGATGCGGGCGTAGGGATTCAGCTCCTCCTCGACGGAGGCCGCGCCGGTGAAGAGACGCTCGTTGATCGAGTTGCGGCGCTTCACCGCGAACATCGGCAGCCGCTCGAAGCCGAGCCGCTCATAGAGCGCGATGGCCGGCTCGTTGTCGTGCATCACCGAGAGGTCCATCCAGGCGCAGCCGGCGTCGCGGTAGTGCTCGGCCAGCCCCCGGACCAGCGCCTCGCCGATGCCGGGCGGAGCGGCCTGCGGGTCGATCGCCAGGCACCAGAGCGAGGAGCCGCGCTCCGGGTCGCCGAAGGCGCGGCCGTGATGGACGCCGGTGACCGTGCCGAGCACCGCGCCGGACGCTTCGTCCTCCGCCACGAGATAGGTCAGGACCTCGTCCGCGCGGTGGCCCCAGAGGAAGTCGGGATCGACCGGCACCATGTTGCGGGCGCGATAGATGCGGTTTACCGCGCTCGTGTCCTCGGCCCTAGCCAGCGGGCGCACGATGAAGCCGTGCGGTCGGCGCTCGGGCTCGGCCAAGGCCGACAGCGCGAGCCGGTAGGTATGGGACGGGTCGAGGAAGAGATCCTGCGGCGCCTGGGCGAGGAGGACGTGCGGGTCGCTGACGTGGAAGGCGATGTCGCGACGGTCCGGCCCTTCCTCCTCGAGATTGCGCGCGAGTTCGGCGGCTTCCGCGAATGTCTCGGCGAAGACGAGGCGGCCCCAGCCGCAATCCACCACGGCGTTGGGATGGGCGGCATTCATAGGCCCTGCTCCTGCAGCCAGAGTTCCAGAAGCGCCGCCTGCCAGAGTTCGGAGCCCTGGAGCGGCGTGATGTGGGAGGCGGGGTCGGCGAACAGCCTGTCGAGCCAGGCGGGCTCGAACAGGCCGCGCTCCTGCGCCTTTTGCGATCCCATCGCGTCGCGCACCATGTCGAGCGTCGGGCCGGCGAGGTACTTCAGCTGCGGAACGGGGAAGTAGCCCTTCTTGCGGTCGATCACCTCGTGCGGGATCACGAGGCGCGCGACGTCCTTGAGGATGCCCTTGCCGCCGCCCTTGAGCTTCTCGGCAGACGGCACGCGGGCGGCGAGTTCGGCCAGTTCGTGGTCGAGGAAGGGCACCCGCGCCTCCAACCCCCAGGCCATGGTCATGTTGTCGACGCGCTTGACCGGGTCGTCCACCAGCATGACCTGACTGTCGATGCGCAGCGCCTTGGCGACGGGATCATCGGCGCCGGGAAGGGCGAAGTGGTCGCGCACGAAGGCGCCGCTCGCGTCATGCCCGGCGTGCCAGCGCGGGCGGAGCAGGCTGGAAAGCGTCTCGTGGCTGCGGTCGAAGAAGGCTTGCCTGTACGTTTCGAAGGGGTCCTGCGCCCCGGCCATCGGCGGATACCAGTGGTAGCCGGCAAAGATCTCGTCCGCGCCCTGGCCGGACTGGACGACCTTGATGTGCTTGGAGACCTCGCGGGACAGAAGGTAGAAGCCGATATTGTCGTAGGAGACCATGGGCTCCGACATGGCGCGGATCGCGCCCGGCAGCTCGGTCAGAAGTTCGTCGCCGGGCACGAAGATCTTGTGATGCCGCGTGTCGTAGTGGCGGGCGATGAGGTCGGAATATTCGAACTCGTTGCCGACCTCGCCATTGGCGTCCTCGAAGCCGATCGAGAAGGTGGAAAGGCCCGTCTGCCCGGCCTCGGCGAGCAGCCCCACGATCAGTGAGGAATCGACGCCGCCCGACAGGAGCACGCCCACCGGCACGTCCGCCACCATGCGCCGCTTCACGGCGAGGCGCAGCGCGTCGAGCACCATGTCCCGCCACTCGTCGCTCGAACGGTTCTCGTCGCCGGGAGCGAGGCCAAAGGGCGGAGACCAGAAGGTCTCGTCGTCGAACCGCCCGTCCGGCTCGATCATCCGCGTCGTCGCGGGCGGGAGTTTCCGGACACCCTTGAGGATGGTGAGCGGGGCCGGCACCACGGCGTGGAACGTCATGTAGTGGTGGAGCGCCGCCGGATCGATGGACGTATCGACCTCGCCGGTCGCGACCAGCGCGGGGAGGGAGGACGCGATGAGCAGGCGCTCCGGCGTCTGCGACAGGTACATCGGCTTGATGCCGAAGCGGTCGCGCGCCAGCATCACCCGGCCGCTCTCGCGCTCATGGACAGCGAAGGCGAACATGCCGTGGAAGCGCTTCACGCAGTCCCGGCCCCAGGCGTGGTAGGCCTTGAGGATGACTTCCGTGTCGCCGTGCGAGAAGAAGCGGTAGCCGAGGTCCTGCAACTCCCGGCGCAGCTCGGGGTAGTTGTAGATGCAGCCGTTGAAGGCGAGGGTGAGCCCGAGGTCGGGATCCTCCATCGGCTGGGCGGCCTTTTCCGACAGATCGATGATCTTGAGGCGGCGATGTCCGAAGCCGACGCGCCCGCGCAAGACCATGCCGGAGCCGTCCGGGCCGCGGGGGCTGAGGCATTGTCCCATGGCGGCGATGCGCTCGGGGGAGGCGAAACCGCCGTCGAAGCGGATCTCACCGCAGATGCCGCACATGGGCCTATCCTTCTTATGCGTCCTTCTGTCGTCTGCACATAGGCCACGCTGCGCTGCGGCAACCCCGGCGCGACCCTTGGCGGTTCGCAGCCGGGCGACTATGACCGGCCTGGAATGGTTCGAAGGGAACGCGACAGGTGAGCCGGGACGACGAGGACGCGCTGCGACGGCGCCTTGTGCCGATGGATGTCTATCGGGCCTATCTGGACGGCGAGCCCTTCGTCTCCGGTTGGCTGACGGTGGACCAGGGCATGATCGACCGCTTCGCCGACGCCACCAACGACCATCAGTTCATCCACGTGGACCCGGAGCGGGCCAGGGCGGAGACGCCTTTCGGCGGGACGATCGCGCATGGGTTCCTGTCCCTGTCGCTCCTTTCGACGCTCGCCTACGACGCCATGCCCGGCGTGGAGCGCACCCGCATGGGCGTGAACTACGGGTTCGACGAGGTGCGCTTCCTGACGCCGGTCAAGAGCGGGGCGCGCGTGCGCGGCCGCTTCCGGCTCGCGGCGCTCAAGGAGCGCGCGGTGAGCCTCCAGTCCACCTGGGAGGCGGCGGTCGAGATCGAGGGCGCGCCCAAGCCCGCCCTCACCGCACGCTGGATCACGCTCGCGGTGCTCGATCCGCCCGCCGACGAAACCGAAGGAAACTGACCCATGAGTGATACTCCGTCCTGGCCCCGTGCGGTGCTGTTCGACCTCGACGGCACGCTGGTGGACTCGCTGCCCGACATCCACGCAGCGCTGAACCAGACGCTGGAGAGCCTCGGCGAGCCGCCCTTCACGTTGGAGGCCGTCGGCCGCATGGTGGGGCAGGGTGTGCAGGTGCTGGTCGGCCGGGCCTACGAGGCGCTCGACAAGGAGATCGATCTCGCCACGCGCGACAAGATCGCCGAGCGCTACCTTGCGATCTACTCCGCCCGCGCCACGGAACTGACGACGCTGAACGCCGGGGCGACGGACTGCGTGCGGATTCTCGCCGAGCGCGGCATCCCGCTCGGCGTCGTCACCAACAAGCCGGGCGCCGAGACCGCCGACATCCTGGCCCATTTCGGTCTCGCCGACCGCATGGCCGTGGTGGTCGGCGGGGATGCCGGCCCGCGCAAGAAGCCCGCGCCCGATCTTCTGATCCACGCCTGTCGCGAACTGGGGATCGAGCCGGGCCAGGCCCTCTTCGTCGGCGATTCCGAGAACGACGTGGAAGCCGCCAAAGGCGCGGGCATGGCCGTGATCGCGATGCGGGGAGGATATACCGCCACTGGCGTCGAGGGGCTCGGCGCCGACCTCGTACTCGACCGGCTGGACGAAATCCCAGGCCGCCTCACGGACCTCGCCCCTCCGGCGGCCTGAATTTCGCCGGAAATTCGCCGCGTTCCCGTCGCCGTTCCATTATCGGAGGTTATCTACCGGTTATGGCGGGTCGACACCCGCGCGGGGACCGGCGAGGCGACATGGCGACGGACGCAACAGGTGAACCGGGGCTCAATCGGTCGGTCGGGCTGTTCCAGGTCACGCTGCTCGGCCTCGGCTCCATGCTGGG
This sequence comes from Aureimonas sp. SK2, assembly GCF_029813115.1. GTDB lineage: Bacteria > Pseudomonadota > Alphaproteobacteria > Rhizobiales > Rhizobiaceae > Aureimonas. The sequence goes on along the minus strand of NZ_JAPZDS010000004.1, from coordinate 95,512 downwards.
CGCGGGCATCTACGGGCTGATCGGCGAAGCGGCGAGCGAGCTCGGCAGCGCGGTCTGGGTCGCCTTCATGGTGTCCATGGTGGCCGCGCTCCTGACCGGCCTGTCCTACGCATCCATTGCCTCGCGCTACCCGCGCGCCGGCGGGGCCGCCTATGTCACGCAGCGCGCCTATCGCCACCCGCTCCTGTCCTATACGGTGGGCCTCGCAGTGGTCTGCTCGGGCCTCACCTCCATCGCGACGCAGAGCAACGTCGTCGCCCGCAACTTCGCGAGCGTCATGGGCATCGACACGCCGCAAAGCGTGCTCGCCATCGGCTTCCTCGTCATCCTGGCCGGCATCCTCTTCCGCGGCATCACGGAATCGCTTTGGCTCAACGCCGTATGCACGATCGTGGAGGCTTTCGGCCTGATCCTCGTCATCGCCGTCGGCGTCTCCTACTGGGGCAACGCCAATCTCCTGGAGTTGCCGACGGGCGGGGAGGGCGCGGTGGACGGGTCGGCCATGCTCCTCGTCGCCCAAGGGGCCGTCCTGACGTTCTTCTCCTTCATCGGCTTCGAGGACATGCTCAACGTCTCGGAGGAGGTGAAGAATCCCGAGCGGACCATGCCGATCGCCATGATCTCGGCCATGCTGATGGCGACCGTGATCTATATCTGCATTGCCATCACCGCCGTTTCGGTCGTGCCCTGGCAGGAACTTGCCGAAGTCGCCGGCCCGCTGACCCTGGTGGTGGAGCGCGCGGCGCCCTGGTTCCCGACCGGTATCTATGCCGGCATCACCATCTTCGCCGTCGCCAATACCGCGCTCGTCAACTACGTCATGGCCTCGCGCCTCCTCTACGGCATGTCGCGCCAGGGCCTGATGCCGAAGGCGCTCGGACGCGTCCATGCCACGCGCCGCACGCCCTATGTCTCCATCGCGGCCCTGCTCGCGATCGTCATCCTCCTGTCGCTGGTCGGCGACATCGGCGCGCTGGCCGCGTCCACCGTGCTCCTGCTCCTGATCGTCTTCACGGTGGTGAACATCGCGCTGCTCGTGCTCCAGCGGCGCAAGGGCGAGGCCAAGGGCCAGTTCGAGGTGCCGTCCTTCGTGCCGGCGCTCGGCGCCCTCGTCTGCGCCTCGCTCATCGTCGTGCGCATCGGGCAGGGCGAGTGGACCGCACCGATCATCGCCATCGGCCTGATCGTGGCGATCGTGGTTCTGTATTTCCTCACCGGCGTCGGCCGTTCCGGCGGCATCGACCGCTTCATCGAGAGCGAGGCCGGAAACTGAGAATGCCGCGCGGTCCGCTGTTGTCTGGAATGGTTCTACATTGGAGCGATTCGAGATTACTTGCCGCCGCCTCGTTTCGACTTGGCCTTTGCCTGTCCTTGCGTTGACTTGCGCAGGCGCGAAGGCTACTCACCCGACCGTAGCGCCCGATCACGAACGTGTCAGATGCGGGCCGGCTCGGAGGGGCGAATGATCTCGACCGGTTCGTTGAAGGCATGCGTGCTCGCTTCGGCCTATGCGCTCGCGGCCTTTCCCGCCCATGCCGAGGCGCCCGATCCGGCGGCCGTGGTCCGGACCTATGCCGACATCGCGCTCGCCACCTACGAGGACGCGCTGACCGGCGCCAAGGCGTTGAACGAGGCGACGGACGCCCTGATCGTCAACCCGACGCAGGCGAACCTCGAAAAGGCGCGGATCGCCTGGCGCGCCGCGCGGCCCGCCTACCAGCAGACCGAGGCGTTCCGCTTCGGCAATCCCGTGGTCGACGACTGGGAGGGCCGGGTGAACGCCTGGCCGCTGGACGAGGGGCTGATCGACTACGTCGCCCCGTCCTACGGCACCGGTTCGGACGTCAACTCGCTCTATGTCGCCAACGTCATAGCCAACCGGCAGATCACGATCGGCGGCGAGGTGGTCGACACGAGCGAGATCACGCCCGAGCTCCTGCGCGACAAGCTGCAGGAGGCGGGCGACGTCGAGGCCAATGTCGCGACCGGCTACCATGCGATCGAATTCCTCCTCTGGGGGCAGGACCTCCACGGCACCGGGCCGGGCGCCGGCGAACGGCCCGCCAGCGATTATTCGCGCACCGAATGCACCAACGGCAACTGCGACCGGCGCGGCGAATATCTGAATGCTGCGACCGACCTCCTCATCGCCGACCTCGAGGAGATCGTCGAAAACTGGCGTTCGGGCGGAGCGGCGCGCGCCGTGGTCGAGGACGATCCCGCCAGGGGCGTATCTGCGATCTTTACCGGCCTCGGCTCCCTGTCCTACGGCGAACTGGCCGGCGAGCGCATGAAGCTCGGCCTCCTCCTGCACGACCCGGAGGAGGAGCACGACTGCTTCTCCGACAACACCCATGCCTCGCACTTCAACGACGTGATCGGCATCCGCAACGTCTATACCGGCCGCTATGTCCGGCTCGACGGCTCGGTGATGGAGGGTCCGTCCGTGTCGGCGCTCGTCGCCGCCAAGGACCCGGCCGCCGACGCGGAACTGCGCGCGCGCATCGAGGACAGCGTCAAGGCGATGGGCGCGATCGTCGCGGCAGCCGAGGACGGCGAGGCCTACGACCAGCAGATCGCCGAGGGCAACGAGGCCGGTAACGCCCGCGTCCAGGCCGCGATCGACGCGCTGGTCGCGCAGACGCGTGCCATCGAGCGCGCCGTCGCGGCGACCGGCGCCGGCGGCGTGTCCATCGAGGGCTCCGACAGCCTCGACAACACGGACGCGGTCTTCCAGTAGGCTAGGGCCTGCCGAGAACGGCCATGAGCTCCCTACGCGGAGCCCTCCTGCTCGGGCTTGTCGCGCTGGCGGGCCTCGCGCCCCCGGCGCTCGCCGTCCTGGCGCCCGAGCGCACCGACCTGACCCCGACCGACCTTGCCCGCGTGCGCGCGGTGACGAAGCCGACCGCCGACTTCTCGAAGCCGGAAAAGTTCGAGGAGATGCAGGGCGGGGCGGGCACCAGCCGCAAGCTCGTCAACCGCGACAGCTTCTCTCAGGCCCCCGCCAATGTCGGCTTTGCCGGCGAGGACCGGTTCAAGCTCGGCAACGCCCTGTTCCGCAAGCTCTGGGTCTCCTCGCCGTCCTCCACCGCCGCGTCCGACGGGCTCGGGCCGCTCTTCAACGCGCGGTCCTGCCAGAGCTGCCACCTGAAGGACGGGCGCGGCCATCCGCCGGTGGCCGGCGAGGACGCGACGTCGATGTTCCTGCGCCTGTCGCGCCCGGCCGAGACGGAGGAGGAGCGCCGGAGCCTCGCCGACCGGGCCATGCTGCGCCTGCCCGACCCGACCTATGGCGGCCAGCTCCAGACCTTCGCCGTGCCCGGCCTGAAGCCGGAAGGGCGGATGCGGATCGACTACCGCGAGGTTCCGTTCCGCCTGCCCGACGGGACGGAGGTCTCCCTTCGCCATCCCACCTATTCCGCCGTCGATCTCGGCTACGGGCCGCTCGGTCCCCACACGATCCTCTCGCCCCGCAACGCCCCGCCGATGATCGGGCTGGGCCTGGTCGAGGCGATCCCGGCCGAAGACATCCTGGCGCAGGCCGACCCGGACGACCGCGATGGGGACGGCGTATCCGGTCGGCCGAGCCTCGTGCGCGACCCGAAATCGGGCGAGCCCGTTCTCGGCCGCTTCGGTTGGAAGGCCTCGGCGCCCACGGTCGAGGTGCAGACGGCCGAGGCCTTTTCAGGCGATATCGGCATCTCGACGCCGCTCGTTACCGACGCCTTCGGCGAATGCTCGATCCTGCAGATGGTCTGCCGCGACGCCCCGTCCGGCGTCCAGCCGCGGCTGGGCGAGGTCGAGGCGCCCGATCCCGTGCTGCCCCTCGTCACCTTCTACTCGCAGAACCTCGCCGTTCCCGCGCGTCGGGATATCGGCGATCCGCAAGTCCTGCGCGGCAAGCGGATGTTCTACGAAGCGGGCTGCCCGGCCTGCCACACGCCGAAATTCGTCACCAGCCGCGCCGCGCCGGACAAGCACCGGCAGTTTCAGCTGATCTGGCCCTATTCCGACTTCCTGCTCCACGACATGGGCGAGGGGTTGGCCGACGGCTCTACGGTCGGCGATGCCGGTCCTCGGGACTGGCGCACGCCCCCGCTCTGGGGCATCGGCCTGACGCAGACCGTGAGCGGCCATACGCTGTTCCTCCACGACGGGCGCGCCCGCAATCTCACCGAGGCGATCCTCTGGCACGGCGGGGAGGGGACCAAGGCGCGCGACGCTTTCGCCGCGCTGCCCGCGCCCGACCGCGCCGCTCTTCTCCGCTTTCTGGAGTCCCTGTGATGCGCCGCTTCGCCTTCCTCGCCATCGCCTTCATTCTTCCGATCCTGCCGGCGGGCGCGCAGGAGGCGCCCTCGCGCGCCGCCGTGGTGGCCGCCACGATCGACCGGGTGATCCGGCCGGGCTACGCGGCGCTGGCCGAGGCCGCACGAGATGCGCACGGCCGAGCGGAGGCGGCCTGCGCCGCGCCCTCGCCGGAGGCGCTCGCACAGCTGCGGGAGGGCTTCGCGGCGTTGGTGGCCGCTCATGCTCGGATCGAACCCATCCGCTTCGGGCCCGTCGCCGAGGACAACCGCATCGAGCGGTGGCTGCTCTGGCCCGACCGGCGCGGCATCGCGCTCCGGCAGGTGCAGGACGCGCTCGGCCGCCAGGACGCAACCGTGCTCGACCCGGCCGCGCTCGGACGGAAGAGCGTCGCGCTCCAGGGGCTGACCGCGCTCGAATACCTGCTCTACGGCGACGGCGCTCAGGCGCTGGAGACGGGCGCCGGCGATTTCCGCTGCCGCTTCGCCCTCTCGATCCTCACCCGGATGGCCGAGATGGGCGCGAGCCTCTCAGCCGAATGGGCAGAGGGCGCGCCCATCGTCCGCCGCATGACGCATCCGAGTCCGGACGACGCGCGCTACCGCTCCGACACGGAGGCGCTGGAGGAGATCTTCGCCGCCGCCGCGCATGGGCTGGAACTGGTGCGCGACGTGCGGCTGCGGCCGGGACTCGGCAAGCCCGGCGAGGAGCCGAAGCCCCAGCTCTTCCTGTTCCGCCGCTCCGGCCTCACTGGCGCGGCGCTCTCCGCCAATGTCGACGGGCTCTCGACCCTTCTGTCGGAGGGCGGCCTCTTCACCCTCCTGCCGCCCGCCTCGCAATGGGCGGGACCGTCGATCGGCCTGGAATTCGAGACGGCGGGGCGGATCCTCGCCTCGCTGGATCGCCCGGTGCCGGACCTCGTGGAAACGCCGGAGGGCCGGAGCCGGTTGGAATCGGTCGCGATCGCCGTTCGTGGCGTCGAGACGGTTCTGTCCGGCGAGGTCGCGCCCGCGCTCGGCCTGTCCGCCGGCTTCTCCTCGCTGGACGGAGACTGAGCCCGTGGCGCTGATCCGGCCGATCGAGCGGCGGACCTTCCTGAAGGCCGCAGGGGCTGCGTTCCTGTCCTCGCTCCTGCCTTCGGTGGCCGAGGCTGTGGAGCGAACGGACCTCCTGTTCGCCAGCGCCTGCGACCGGCCGGGCGGCGGTTCGGCCTGCGCCGTGTTCGACGAGCGCGGCCGCATCCTGTTCTCGCTGGACCTGCCGGACCGCGGCCACGACGTCACCTTCGATCCCCATTGGGGCCGCGCCGTGGTCTTCGCCCGGCGGCCCGCGACCTTCGCGCTCGTCTTCGATGCCCGCAGCGGGCGGCCCGAGACCACCATCGCCGCCCGCCCCGATCGCCACTTCTTCGGCCACGGTTTCTTCTCGCCCGACGGCCGGCTTCTCTATGCGACGGAGAACGACTTCGACGCCGCGCGCGGCCTGATCGGCATCTACGAGGCGACGGACGGCTTCCGGCGCATCGGCGAGTACGAGACCCATGGAATGGACCCGCACGAGGCGCTCCTCATGCCCGACGGCGAGACGATCGTCGTCGCCAATGGCGGCATCGAGACCCATCCCGACTTCGGCCGCCAGAAGCTGAACCTCTCGACCATGGAGCCCTCGCTCGTCTTCATCGGCCGGCGCGACGGGCGGCTTCTGTCGCGCCACGTTCTGCCCGCCTCGCTGCACCAGCTCTCCATCCGGCATCTGGCACTGGACGTCGGCGGCGCGGTCTGGTTCGGCTGCCAGTACGAGGGTCCGGAGGGCGACCGGCCGGCGCTGGCCGGCCGCGCCCGTCCCGGCGAGGCGCTCGAGCTCGTCACCTGGCGCGAGGAAAGCCTCGTCGGCTTCGACAACTATGTCGGATCGGTCGCCGCCTCGCGCGACGGCGCGCGCATTGCCTTCGCCTCTCCGAGGGGCAACCGCGTCCTCGTGCTGGACGCGGCCTCGGGGCAGGAGGTGGCGTCGATGCCGCTGGCCGAGGGCTGCGGCCTCGCGCCCGACGCTTCGGCCGGCGGGTTCCTGGCAACCGGTTCAGGAGGCGCGGTCGCGCACTGGCCCGAGACCGCTCGCCCGCAGAGCCACGCGGACGTCGTCTGGGACAATCACATCCTCGCCTTCGGCTGATGTCTCCTCAGAACACGATCTTGCGCGGCACGTAGCCGCCGCGCTGGACGATCGAGGCGATGGCGAGCTGCTCGCGGATCGGCTTGGACAGGATCGGCAGGACGCGGCGCTCGAACGTGTCCCGCTCGGCGGCGCTGAGAGACGCGAGGCCCTGGCGGGCGACTTGCTCGGCGATCCGCTTTTCCTCGGACCCCGTCTTGAGCAGCTTGGCTTCGACGACTTCGCGGATCAGGGCACTCAACTCGGGGTCTACGGGGCTGCTCATGCTCGACGTCCTGCACTTGTCGAGGCTCGAAGTAGGCGGACAGATGGGCCATGTCGAGGCATCTCACGCCGCCGTCAGGCCTCGGTGTGAAACTTCGCCGCAAGCGGGAGCCGATGCGCGGTTGGGTTGTTCAGGAGGGTAACCCAGAACCGTTACGGAGCCTTGAAATGAGCCAGTCCACCTTGTCCGACGGCGCCCTGTCGATCCTGGTCTTCGCGGCCTACCACTCGCTGGTCAGCGGCGAGACCGTGACGCGCGTCGTGCTCGACGACGGCAAGGGCCACAAGGCGGACGCCGAGGGCGTGCGGGAGATGGAGGAAGCGGGCCTCCTCGATCCCGACGGCGAGCGGGGCGTTCTGACCGAGGCCGGCCGCGATCGTCTGAACCGTGTGATCGAGACCCTGCGCCAAGCGGCTTGAGGCATCAGCCTTCGGCAAAGTCGCGGCGGCTGATGCCGTGCCGCTGCAGCTTGTCGTAGAAGGTCTTGCGGGGAATGCCGAGCGCCTCCACCGTCCGTCGCACGTCGCCCGCGTTCTCCGCCAGCACCTGCCGGATGGTCTCCGCCTCGAATCGATCGACGCGCTCGGGCAGCGTCAGGCTGGGGACGGGCGTATCGTCCGCCTCCGTATCCGGGTCGAGCCCCAGCGCCACGCGTTCGGCATAGTGCGTGAGTTCGCGAACGTTGCCGGGCCAGGTGTGCGAGGCCAGGCGCTGGAGGAGCGCGGGCGTGACGTCCGGCGGATCGCGCCGGAATCGCTCGGCCGCCCGGCGCAGGAAATGCGAGAACAGGAGGGGCACGTCCGAGCCGCGCTCGCGCAGCGGCGGAATGCGGACCGTCACGACGTTGAGCCGATAGAAGAGATCCTCGCGGAAATAGGCCCGTGCTTCCGGCGACCCGAGATCGACCTTGGCCGCGGCGACGACGCGCAGATCGAGCGCCCGACGCTCGTTGGTGCCGAGCGGTTCCACCTCGCGCGTTTCCAGAACGCGCAGGAGCTTCACCTGCAGGGCGGCGGGCATGGATTCGATCTCGTCCAGGAACAGCGTGCCGCCGCTGGAATGCTCGATCCGACCGACCCGGCGCTTGGCGGCGCCCGTGAAGGCGCCGGCCTCATGGCCGAAGAGTTCGCTTTCGATCACCGTTTCCGGCAGCGCGCCGCAGTTCAGCGCCACGAAGGGCCTGGCCGCGCGGCGGCTCCAGCGATGGAGGGCGCTCGCCACCACTTCCTTGCCCGACCCCGTCTCGCCCTCGACCAGGACGTCGACGTCCGCGTCCGCGATCTGGCGCAGGGTCCGGCGCAGGCGCTCCATCGCGGGGCTCTCGCCGATCAGCGGCAGGTCGTCGCCGCCCCGCTCGGCCAGCGCCTTCAGGCGGCGATTCTCCAGCACCAGCCGGCGCTTCTCGGCCGCCCGCGCGATGCTCTGCATGAGACGATCGGTGGCATAGGGCTTGGCGATGAAGTCGTAGGCGCCCTCCCGCAGGGCGTCCACGGCCATGGCGATGTCGCCGTGGCCCGTGACGAGGATCACCGGCAGGTCGGGGTCGAGCCGGCGCACCGCCCGGAAGAGGTCGAGCCCGTCCATGCCGGGCATGCGGATGTCGGTGACGAGGACGCCGGGAAATTCGGGCGAGAGCGCCGCCAGCGCCGAGCGCGCATCGGCGAAGGGCAGGGCCGTCCAGCCGGCGAGGCCGAGCGCCTGCGCCCCGGCCTCGCGCAGGTCCGCATCGTCGTCCACGAAGGCGACGGTCATGTCCTGGTCGCTCATGGGCGCGCGATCCTCAAGCTGGCGGTGAAGGTGGCACCCTCGCCGGGCCGGCTCGTTGCATCGAGCGTGCCGCCCCATTCGGACAGGATGTCCTTGGCGATCACGAGCCCGAGGCCGAGGCCGCGCGGCTTGGACGTCGAGAAGGGCGTGAAGAGCGTGGCGAGGCGGTCGGGCGGAATGCCGGGTCCGGTGTCGCGGACTGACAGCAGGATCCAACCGTCCTCGGCGGCGGTCACGATCTCGATGCGGCCGCCCTTCCGATCCTCCATGGCGTCGAGTGCGTTCTGCAGGAGGTTGACGAGCACCTGCTCCAGACGCACGCGCTCTGCCAGGACGTCGAAGCGCGCCAAGGCGGGGTCACGGGCGATCGGTATGCCCGCCGCGTCGATCCGCCCCTGCAGGACCATCACCGCCCCGTCCACCGCCTCGGCGAGGTTGACCGGCTCCAGCGGGTTGGTACCGCGCCGTGCGTGGCCCTTCAGCGTGTCGGTGATGCGACCGATCCGCTCCGTCAGGCCGACGACGTTGCGAAGGTTGCGCTGCGTGGTGGCGACGTCGCCCCGCTCCAGGAAGCGCTCGGCATTCTCGGCATAGGTGCGGATCGCGGCGACGGGCTGGTTGATCTCGTGGGCGACGCCAGCCGTGATCTGCCCGAGCGAGGCGAGGCGGTTCGCCTGGTCGAGGCTGCGGCGCAGGGCCTCGGCCCGTTCCTCGGCCATCTGGCGCGTCGCGCTTTCCTCGACCAGGAGGCGATTGGCTTCGCGCAGTTCTCCGGTGCGCTCCTCGACCCGTCGTTCCAGTTCCTGCGAGGCGGCGCGCAGCGCCTCCTGCCGAAGCCGGGTGCTGCGGCGTCGCCGCAGGAGGAGAAAGCCTCCCGTCCCCGTCGCCAGCAGTCCCGCAAGGGCCTGGAGGCGGTAGGACAGGCGGGCCTGCGCGAGGGCGGCGTCGGCCGGAACCCAAAGGTGCAGCGTCCAGGCCAGCAGTGGATCGTCCAGAGGCTCGGCGGCTTCGACGAAGCGGCCGGAATTGCCAGTGGCGGCGGCGCGCACGGTGCCGAACCGGCGCTCGATGCCGAGCGGCGTCAGGGGGGCCGCGCCGAACTGGAGGCTGTCCCGAATCCGCACGGCAAGATCGGGCGGCACGGGCGCCAGCGCGCGGTAGTGCCAGTCCGCCTCGCTCGTCGCCAGCACGATCCCGTTGGCGTCTGTGACGAAGACCTTGTCTCCCCCCGCGGCCCAGTCCCGTTCGATCGCCGAGAATTCGACCTTCAGGACGACGACGCCGAGCGCCCGGTCGCCGACGTCGACGCGGCGGGTGATGTAGAGGCCGGAGCGACGGCTCACTGTGCCGAGCGCGTACTGGGCGGCCGCGCCCGACCGCATCGCCTCCGTAAAATACGGTCGGAAAGCGTAGTCGCTACCGACGAAGCTGGTCGGCTCGGCATAGTTGCTCGCGGCGATCGTCAGGCCGGCTGCGTCGAGGAGGTAGAGAACCGTTGCGCCCGTCGTGCGCCGCAGATCCTCGAGCTTCCTGTTCACCCGGTCGACCGAAGCGGCCGCCGGGGCGGCCAGCACGTCGCGGATGTCGGGATCTTCCGACAGGATGGCCGGCACGGACCGCTGCTTATCCACTTCGCTGCGCAGGACGGCCATGGCGAGCGGCAGCGAGGTTCTGGCGCGCGCACCGAGGGTTTCGAGCGTGGCCCGATCGGCCAGGGCGCCCGCGGCCAGCCAGGTCATCACCGCCAGCACGACCAGCCCGCCCGCCGAGGCGAGGCGAAAGACCGTGTGGCGCGGGAGGGTGAGCGGGAGGGTCATGTCGTGCGGAATATCGCACAACACCTCCGGAAGGCGAGTGGAAATCCGCACGGATACGGCGGCGGCACCAACGTTGCCGTCGGTCGGAAGAGCCGTGCGCTGGGCGAATGCCACCTTTGCGCGGAACTGGCACGGCACTTGCTGGGAGGTTTGCGAGGCTTTTCCGCCAGGCTTTTGCCGAGCGGCGGGGAAGGAACGAACAAACCCAGGGAGGCACACATGGCAGCCATGCCGATGGCACAGGTCGGACCTGTGCAGAAGAAGCCCATCTACGCCCAGCTCTATTTCCAAGTCGTGGTCGCCATCGCGGCCGGCATCACGCTCGGCCACTTCTACCCCGAGTTCGGCGCGAGCCTGAAGCCGCTCGGCGATGCCTTCATCAAGCTGGTGAAGATGATCATCGCGCCGGTGATCTTCCTGACCGTCGTGACCGGCATCGCCGGCATGACCGATCTCGCCAAGGTCGGCCGCGTGGTCGGCAAGGCAATGATCTACTTCCTCACCTTCTCGACGCTGGCCCTCGTGATCGGCCTCGTGGTAGCCAACGTCGCCCATCCCGGCGCCGGCCTCAACATCGATCCGGCCTCGCTGGATGCCGGCGCGGTGGCCACCTACACCCAGAAGGCGCACGATTCGTCGATCGTCGGCTTCCTGATGAACATCATCCCGACGACGCTGGTCGGAGCCTTCGCCGACGGCGACATCCTGCAGGTTCTCTTCATCGCCATCCTGTTCGGTCTCGCGCTGGCGATGATCGGCGAGGCGGGCCGTCCGGTCACCGACTTCTTCAACGCGCTCACCGCACCGGTCTTCAAGGTCGTCGGCATCCTGATGAAGGCCGCCCCGATCGGCGCCTTCGGCGCCATGGCCTTCACAATCGGCAAGTACGGCATCGGCTCGGTGGCGAACCTCGCCTACCTCATCGGCGTCTTCTACTTCACCTCGTTCCTGTTCGTCGTGGTCGTGCTCGGCGCCGTCTGCCGCTACAACGGCTTCTCGCTCTTCGCGCTGCTGCGCTACATCAAGGAAGAGCTGCTCCTGGTCCTCGGCACCTCGTCCTCGGAGGCGGCCCTGCCGTCGCTGATGAAGAAGATGGAGAACGCCGGCGCCAAGAAGTCGGTGGTCGGCCTCGTCGTCCCCACGGGCTACTCGTTCAACCTCGACGGCACCAACATCTACATGACGCTGGCGGCCCTCTTCATCGCGCAGGCCACCAATATCGACCTGTCCTGGGGCGACCAGATCCTGCTGCTCCTCGTCGCCATGCTCTCGTCCAAGGGCGCGGCCGGCATCACGGGCGCGGGCTTCATCACGCTCGCCGCGACGCTCTCCGTGGTGCCCTCCGTGCCGGTGGCCGGCATGGCGCTGATCCTGGGCGTCGACCGCTTCATGTCGGAATGCCGCGCGATCACCAACTTCATCGGCAACGCCGTCGCCACGCTGGTCGTCGCCCGCTGGGAAGGCGAGCTCGACCAGGACCGCCTGCGGGCCGTGCTGGCCGGCGAGAGCGTGCCGGCCGTGGAGGAGGAGGCTTTCGTTCCCCACGCCGTTCCCGCCGAGTGAACCCAAAGGCGACCTGACGCGTCGAAAGGCCCGCCCCGAGTGACCGGGGCGGGCCTCGTCGTTTCATGACATGCGATCCCGGCCGCGCTTCAGACGGCGTAGAAGGGGCCGGCGATGCGATGGCGCTCCGCGTCGGAGACGGGCTCGCCCCCCGCCTCGATGCGCAGGCCGAGTTCGGCGCCCCGCGCCCAGACGATCCGCGCCTGCCAGCGTTTGGTCTCGACCTCGTCGTAGAGGGTGAGGGTTTCGGGAAGCACGCGTTCCACCGCCGCGAAGGCCCGAATGCGGGCGCCCTCCGGCGAGCGTTCGACCACGGCGCAGTCGCACAGGAACGCGTCGTCCGCGCCGAGGAGCTTGCCCGGCCGAAGCCGTGTCGTCCGCCGTGTCGCCGTCCGTCGCTCGCCGCGCATGCCGTCCGCTCCTGCCGTTTACCGATCACTAACTGTAGTGCGAGGCAGGGCGGAGGAAAAATCCCGTCTCATTTCTTCGTTAACGCCGTGCCGGGATGCTGCAAGCTCCACGCAAGGAGTTCTGCGATGTCCCTGGTCGCGCCTCAGCCGCCCGAGCTTTCCCTGGTTCGCCGTTCCGTCGGAAGGCCTGCCGTGCTGACGAAGATCGGCAGCGACTGGACGCTCGCGGACTGGACCATCGCCCTCTGCTCCGTCTGCCTCGCCATCGGCTCGACCTCGTTCTTCACCTGGTCCTATACGGTCTCGATCCAGTCCCCGGACTACTTCCAGCAGGCCGCGCTCGCGCGCATGCCGCCCAAGCTCGACCTGATCGAGACGGGCTCGGTCGGGGAGGCGGCCCATGCGGAGGCCATGCCGGCGCCCACGATCGTGCGCGACCGCGAGCCGGTGCCGACCGACTACCAGATCGTGATGATCTTCCAGGACGAGGCGCTCCTGGCGACGCGGGACGAGCTCGTGCGCGTCAAGGTCGGCTCCACCGTGCCGGGGCTCGGCACCGTCAAGGCCATCGAGGGCACGTCGCTCGGCGGCACGGTCACGGCGGACAAGGCGACGCTGCGCAGCGCCAACACGCCCGATCCCTGATCGCCCGGAAAGGCCGGCCTCAGGCCGGCTTGTTCTCGAGAAGGACCTGGCCTTCCTTCTGGATCTTGCCGGTGAGCTTTCCCGCCAGCGAGGCGAGGAAGCCCGGCAGATCGAGTTCGACATGGACGTGGTCGTCCAGGATGTCGAGCCGCCCGACGATCGACTGGCCCATCATCCGCGCGCGGAAGTCGAGATGGTCGCCGGTCCACTGGTCCTCGAACTTCAGCATGCCGCCGGTGGCTTCCGAGCGGATGCGCCCGAACCCTTCGGCGATGCGCTGACGGGCGGTCTCGCGCGTCAGCTTGTGCGGAATGTCGACCTTGACCGTCTCGGCCATCAGCGAAGTCTCCTCGTCGCGTCCTTGCTCCCCGGCATATGGCGAAGGCGGACGCGCCGAGCAACCGCCGGATACGAAAAGGGCGCCTCGCGGCGCCCTTTCCAAATGTCCCGATCAGGCCGTCGCCGAGCGCGGCGCACCGCCGCCGCCCCGGCGCGGACGCCGCCGCTGCTGGCCGTTCGGCCGGGCGGCGCGCTCCTCGCCGTTGCGCTGGTTGCCGCCCGCCGGCGCTCCGCCCGGCTGGCCGCGGCGCTCGCCGGGCTTGGCGCCGCGCGGCTGGTGGCGCGGCGCGCCTTCCGAGCGGGGCTTGTTGCCGGCCGGCCGGCCGCCGCGCGGCTGGCGCGGACCACGGCTCTCGCGCGGCTCGTCGGCGAAGGCCGAGGCGTCGGAGAACTCCGAGGTCTGCACGTCGAAGCGCAGGCCCGTCAGCTTCTCGACCTGACGAAGCTTGGCGCGCTCGGACGGATCGCACAAGGTGACCGCGACGCCCGACTTGCCGGCGCGCGCGGTGCGGCCGATGCGGTGGACATAGCTTTCCGGCTCTTCCGGCAGGTCGAAGTTCACGACATGGGTGATGTCGTCGACATGGATGCCGCGCGCCACGATGTCGGTGGCGACCAGCACCTTGAGGTCGCCCGCATGGAACTGGCCGAGCGCCTTCTGGCGCGCGCCCTGGCTCTTGTTGCCGTGGATGGCGAGCGCCTCGATGCCGGCCTTGCTCAGGTCTTCCGACAGGCGGTTCGCGCCGTGCTTGGTGCGGGTGAAGATCACCGTCTTGTCGAAGCCCGGCAGATTCTTGATCAGCCAGTGCTTCTTGGCCTTCTGCGGCACGAGGAAGAAGCTCTGGTCGATCTTCTCGACCGTCACGACCTCCGGGGTCACCTCGACGCGGATCGGATCCTTCAGGATCTTGGCGGCGAGCGAGGCGATGTTCTGCGGCATGGTGGCCGAGAAGAGCAGAGACTGGCGCTTCTCCGGCACGAGCTTCACGATCCGGTTGATGTCGCGGATGAAGCCCATGTCGAGCATGCGGTCGGCCTCGTCGAGCACGAGATGCTCGATCGCCGAGAGCGTGATCGCCTTCTGGTCGATGAGGTCGAGGAGGCGGCCCGGGGTCGCGACGACCATGTCGACGCCGCGGCGGGCGGTCTCGATCTGCGGACGGATCGACACGCCGCCGAACACGGTCATGTGGCGGATCGGCGTGCCGGCGGTGAAGCCCTTCACGTTCTCGGCGATCTGAAGCGCCAGCTCGCGCGTCGGCGCCAGCACCAGCACGCGCGGCGCGCCGGGCTTGGACTTGCCGCCCTTGTTGATCAGGGCGTCGAGGATGGGCAGCGAGAAGGCGGCGGTCTTGCCGGTGCCGGTCTGCGCGATGCCGAGGACATCGCGCCCCTTCAGCACGGCCGGGATGGCCTGCGCCTGGATCGGGGTCGGGGTGGTGATGTCCATGTCGGCAAGAGCGGACAGGAGCGCATCGGCAAGGCCGAGCGCCTGGAAATTCGTCTGGGTCAAGGAATGCCTTTGACTGGAATGCCGGGACGTCTCGTCCCGGAGATCGGCCGAACGCTCCTGCGCGGGAACGGAACGGCACGGACCGCGGCCGAAGCTCTGAAACGAGCTCCGGCGGTTGGCGCTCGGCTCGGTGTCCCGGGGCGGGATCAAAGGCGGGCGCAGCGCAAGCGCGGCATGACGGCCCCTATATCCGCTCTCTTGTGCGCTGCGTCAAGCCGCTCGCGCCCTGCGTCTGCCGATGGCCAGCTATGCATGCCCGGGTATGCAAACAGCGCGGAACGGCCCCGTCGGCCCCACGGTTGAGCCCGGACCGATCCCCCGGAGAGACCGTCCATGTTCATGCGCGTCGATCAGTTGCAGGCCAACCTGCCTGCACCGAAAAGGGCCGATCCCAACGCCGCCGCCGCCTTGCAGGAGCTGCTCGGCGGCAAGTACGGCGAAATGTCGACGCTCGGGAACTACATGTTCCAGAGCTTCAACTTCCGCTCCAAGGCCAAGCTCCGACCGTTCTACAGCCTCGTCGCCGCGATCACGGCGGAGGAACTCGGTCATGTCGAGCTCGTCTCCAACGGCGTCGCCATGCTCGCCAACGGGCCTGACAAGAAGGACGGAGACGCCGGCGACGGCGGCGACATCTCGGGCGCGCCCTTCGAGGACATGAAGGACATGCGCAACGCCGCGGCCTTCCTGTCGGGCGGCGGCGGCGCGATGCCGGTCAACTCCAACGGCGTGTCTTGGAACAACGACTTCATCACCACGACGGGCAACATCGTGGTGGACCTCCTCCACAACTTCCATCTCGAATGCGGCGCGCGCCTTCATAAGCTGCGCGTCTACGAGACGCTGAGCGACCCGACGGGGCGCGAGGTCTGCGGCTATCTCCTCGTGCGCGGCTCGGTCCACGCCCATGCCTACGCCCTGGCGCTGAAGAAGATCACCGGCGTCGACCTCGACAAGTTCCTGCCGACCCCGAACATCCCGCTCTCCAAGATTCCGGAGTGCCAGAAGTACCTCGACGAGGGCTCGCACCGCCGCCTCTATACGTTCAGCCCGAACGACTACAAGGAGATGGCCGGCATCTGGGGCAACGGCGAGGTCGCGCTGCCGGACGACCCTCCGGGCGAGCTGGAGGTTGTGGACGGCATGCCCGAGGGCGGCAAGATCCACCAGCTGACCGGCGTGCCTAGCGCCTTCACTCCGGACTACGCGCCGGAGGAAATGTTCGAGATCGCGCAGAAGCTCTACAAGGCGTCGCGCTGAACCCCGAGGCGGGCCGTCCGCCTCGGCATCGGCCCCTCTCCCCACAAACCCGCAAGAGACAAAACGGGAGACAGCGAATGGTCACCACCGTCGGAACCGAGAGCACGTTCGAGAAGCTCGTCCAGAACCTCCTGATCCTGGAGCACGACGCGATCGCCGCCTACCAGTCCACCATCGACCGGCTGGAGAACCCAACCTCGAAGGCGAAGATCGCGGAGTTCAAGGGCGATCACGAGGCGCATGTCGCCGAACTCACACGCATGGCCGGGCAGCTCGGCGTCGCAGCGCCCCAGGAGGGCGACCTCAAGGAGTACCTAACCACCGGCAAGGTCGCGCTGGCCTCGATCATCGGCGACCGGTCGATCCTCAAGGCCATGTCGACCAACGAGATCGAGACCAAGATGGCCTACGACCACGCGTCGAAGAACGCGGCCGCCAGCCCGGAGGCGCAGGCCTATTTCGCGAAGGCCTATGCCGACGAGGATCGGCACAAGACTTGGATGGACGCGGCCGCCGCCAGCTGAGTCCTACCGGAAGTAGCCCATCACCTGTTCCTGGACGCGCTGGAGGATTCCGGCGCGTTCGACATTTCCGGCGGCGTACAACGGTTCCTCGCGCACCACCTGCCCGTCGCGGGTGATCTTCATCTGCGCGACGCGCCGCCCCTCCGCCACCGGCGCCTCGATCGTGCCGACGGGCACGATCTCGGTCTTGTAGGGCGAGCCCGACCCGCGCGGCTTGATAAAGCGGATCTCGTCGGCCGCGCGCACGGCCACGCTCGTTGCCACGCCGCCCGTCACGGGCACCTCGCCGGCCGTCTCGTCCTTCTTCAGGATCACCACGTTCTCGAATCCGCGAAGCCCGAGCGTCATCAGCGCGCGGGCCTGGGTCGCCCGTTCGTTGACGCTCTTCATGCCGGTCATCGCGAAGACGATGCGCCGCCCCGTGTCGTCCTTGGCCGAGGCGACGAGCCCATAGCCGGCCTCCGCCGTGTGGCCGGTCTTCAAGCCGTCGGCGCCGAGGCTGAGGAGCGGGTTGCGCGAGCGCTGGGTGATGCCGTTGAAGGTGAACTCCTCCTCCGAGAAAAGGGGATAGTGCTCGGGGTAGGTGCGGATGATGTGCGTGGCGAGCGTCACGAGATCACGCGCCGACACGCGCTGCCCGGGGTCGGGAAGCCCATGCGGATTGACGAAGTGGGAATGGGTGAGGCCGAGTTCCTGCGCCTTGCGGTTCATCATCTCGGCAAAGGCCGGCACCGAGCCGGCGATCCCTTCGGCCACCACGATGGTCGCGTCGTTGCCCGACTGGATCGCGATTCCCTTCATGAGGTCCGCGACGCTCACCTGCGAGTTCAGCGGCAAGAACATGGTCGAGCCGCCGGACGCCGCGCCGCCCGTGCGCCAGGCGTGCTCGGACACCGGGAAGGTCTCGTCCATCCGGATCGCGCCGCGCTTCAGTTCGTCGAACACGATCAGGAGCGTCATCAGCTTCGAGAGCGAGGCCGGGGGCACCTCGTCGTCCGGGTTCTTCTCGAACAGGACGGTGTTGGTGTTGAAGTCGAGCAGCACCACCGAGCGCGCCGTGGTCTCGAAGGCATGGGCGGAGGCGGACAGGCTGAGCCCCAGGAGAAGGGCGAGGAGCGGGCGTTTCATGGAGTTCGAGATGCGCGCCAGCCGTGTCATGCCGAGAAATCCTTATGCTTCGGGCGCGGCCCGAGGGCCACGCCGCATCCTTGCCCAGGAGGTTAACGGAATCACAGCAGAACTTGGTGAACGCGGGGTGAACGGCAACCTTGCGCGCCCGGCGAAACATCGCAGGGGCAAGCAAGTGTGCTGCGTCAGCCCTCGATTTCGGCCTTCAGCATTTCGAGTTCCAGCCATTCGTCCTCGGCCTTGGCGAGCGCGGCTCGGTTGGCCTCGCTCTCCTTGGCGAGCTTGGCGAAGCGATCGGGGCTCTTGGAGAAGAGCGCGGGATCGGCCATTTCGCCCTCGGCCTTCGCGATCGCCGCTTCGAGCCTGGCGATCTCCTTCGGGAGATTCTCCAGCGCGAACTTCTGCTTGAACGAGAGCTTGGCGCTCGGCTGCGAGGCCGGACGAGCCGCCGGGGCGCCGGCGGCAGGCTTGGCGGCGGCCTTCTCGGCCTTCCGGGCTTCCGCCTGCGCGCCGCGCTTCTGCGCGGCCATGTCGGTGTAGCCGCCGGCATATTCCAGCCAGCGCCCGTCGCCCTCGGGCGAGATGACGCTCGTCACCGTGCGGTCGAGGAAGTCGCGGTCGTGGCTGACGAGAAGCACCGTACCGGGATAGTTGGCGATCAGCTCCTGCAGGAGATCCAGCGTCTCCATGTCGAGATCGTTGGTCGGCTCGTCGAGAACGAGCACGTTGGCGGGCGTCGCCAGCGTCTTGGCCAGGAGCAGGCGCGCGCGCTCGCCGCCCGAGAGGTTGCCGACGGGCGTGCGAATCTGCTCGGGCTGGAACAGGAAGTCCTTGAGATAGCCCGCCACGTGCCTCGGTTCGCCGTTGACCATGACCTGGTCGCCGCGTCCGTCGGTCAGCGCCTCCGACACGGGCAGGTCGTCGCGCAGGGACGCGCGCTTCTGGTCGAGAAAGGCGAGGTCGAGATTGGTGCCGAGCCGCACCGTTCCCCGGTCGGGCTCCGCCTCGCCGATCAGCATCTTGAGAAGCGTCGTCTTGCCGGCGCCGTTCGGCCCGACGAAGCCGACCCGGTCGCCGCGCTGGATGCGCGTCGAGAAGTTCTCGACGAGGACGCGCGTCCCATAGGCCTTGGCGATGCCCTTGGCCTCGATCACCAGCTTGCCGCTCTCGCGCGTGTCGCCGACCACCATTTCCACCGTGCCCGTGGCACGGCGGGCGTTCCTGCGGTCGGCGCGCAGCTGATGGAGACCCGCCAGCCGCCGCTCGTTGCGCGTGCGCCGCGCGGTGACGCCGTAGCGCAGCCAGTGCTCCTCGCGCACGATCTTGCGGTCGAGTTTCTGAAGATCGCGCTCCTCCTCCTCCAGCACCTTGTCGCGCCAGGCCTCGAACGCGCCGAACCCTTCCTCGATGCGCCGCACGCGGCCCCGGTCGAGCCACACGGTCGCCCGCGTCGTCTTTTCCAGGAAGCGGCGGTCATGGCTGATGATGACGACGGCCGAGCGGATCGAGGCGACCTCCTCCTCCAGCCATTCGATGGTCGGAAGGTCGAGATGGTTGGTCGGCTCGTCGAGGAGGATCACGTCGGGCTCGGGCGCCAGCACGCGGGCGAGCGCCGCGCGCCGCGCCTCGCCGCCCGACAGGTCGTTCGGCCGCGCGTCGGGGCGCAGTCCGAGGCCCTCGATCAGTCGCGTGACGCGATAGGGGTCGTCCGCCGGCCCGAGCCCGGCCGCGACATAGGCCTCGACGCTGGGCGCGTCGCCGAAGTCCGGCTCCTGCGCGAGATAGCGGATCGTGGCACCCGGCTGGCGAAACACCTCGCCGCCGTCGGGCTCCACCGTTCCGGCGGCGATCTTGAGCAGCGTCGACTTGCCCGACCCGTTGCGCCCGACCAGCGCGATCCGGTCGCCGGGCAGGACGCCGAGTTCGACGTCGGCGAGAAGGGGTGTGCCGCCGAAGGTCAGGCGCACGCCGTCGAGGCGGAGAAGCGGGGGAGGGGCCATGGCGGGCTTCTAGCCTATCGGGCTTCGGGATGGGAAGATGTCGGGAAATGCCCCAGCATCCAATCGCGAAAGGCGCGGATCTTTGGCACGGCACGGCGGGCGGTGGGATAGACGAGATAATAGCCTCTCCCGATCGGATAGAGAGGCTCGAAGGGCTGGACGAGACGGCCCGCCGCGACCTCCTCCGCATAGAAGAAGGGCGTCAGCAGCGAGACGCCTTGGCCTGCAATGGCCGCCATGGCTTCGAGATCCTGGCTGCCGAGCGTCGGCCCGTTGCGCCGGTCGCTGCCCGCCTGCTCGACGCCCATCATCGAGAACCAGAGGTCCCACCATTCGTGGGTCGTGTTGACCAAGGGAAAGCGCAGGAGATCCGCCGCCGATGCGGGCATCCCGCCGAGCCGGGCCGCCAGGCTCGGACTGAGCATCGGCGCGTAGTCCACGGCAACGAGAAGATGCGCCGTCAGGCCTGGCCAATGTCCCGTGCCGGCACGGATCGCGATATCCACGGGCTCGCGCTCGAAATCGGTGATGTGCCGGGTGCTCGTCAGCTGCACGGCGGTTGCCGGATGCTGGAGCTGAAACGAGCCGAGATGCCGGGCCAGCCAGTAGCTTGCGAAGGTCGGGACCGAACTGATCGCGAGGAGACCGGCCGCCGAACCGCAGAGGTCGGCATAGGCCGCCGACAGGCGCTCGAACGAGGACGTGCATTCCGCCGCAAAGCGAGACCCGCCTGGCGTCAGGGTGACCTGCCGTCGCCCACGCAGGAAGAGCGGCGCCCCCACGCGCTCCTCCAGGAGCTTGATCTGATAGCTCACCGCCGCCTGCGTCATGCCGAGTTCCTCGGCCGCGCGGGTGAAGCTGAGATGGCGTGCCGCCACTTCGAAGGCGCGCAGGGCAGACAGGGGCGGGAGCGAACGAGCCATGATGCATAAGGTCTCCTTATGCATCATGGCCGAGCTTCGATTGGATCGGCAATCCCTTCCGCGGCAATCTTTCCGGCACAGACCCGAGCCGAGGCCCCAGCCATGAAGCACGTTCCGCCCGACGCTTTCGAGGATCGCCGCCGCGCGCCTGAAGCGGACCTGACCGCTCCGACATGGCGCCAGCGCCTGCGATCCTGGTGGCAGCGGCTCGGCTGGGATCGAAGGGACTTACCCCTCGCGCTCCATGCGGATATCGAGCGGGATCACCCGTCGGCCCGGCCCGTTCGGGGGCGGGCCGAGTGGGAGCGGCGGCTCTGACGGTCTATTCCGCTGGCACCGCCGCGCCGTCGCCCTTGCCGAGTGCCTCGGCCGCCGCGAGATCGCGCCGAAGCTGCGCTTCGCCTTCTGCCTGCGGCTTCGAGAAGCGGGCCAGCGCCAGATAGGCGACGGGGGTGAGGAACAGGGTGGCGATGGTCGCGAGGCCGAGGCCTCCGACGATGACGTAGCCGAGCGAGACGCGCGCCTCCGCGCCGGCGCCCGCCGAGAAGATCAGCGGCACGCCGCCGACGATGGTCGCGATCATGGTCATCATGACCGGGCGCAGGCGGATGATCGCAGCCTCCTCGATCGCCTCGCGCACCGTGCGTCCCTTCTCGCGGAGCTGGTTGGCGAACTCCACGATCAGGATGCCGTTCTTGGCCATGATGCCGACGAGGAGCACGAGGCCGATCTGGCTGTAGAGGTTCAGGGTCTCGCCGAAGAAGTCCATCGCGTAGACCGCGCAGGCGACGCCGAAGGGCACGGTGGCGATGATGATGATGGCGGAGACGAAGCTCTCGAACTGCGCCGCCAGGACGAGGAACACGACCACGATGGCGAAGCCGAAGACGATGGCAAGACCGCTCGACGTTTCCTCCAGCGTCGCGGCTTCTGCGAGGGGCACCATGCGCACGTTGTCCGGCAGCTTGCCCACCGCGAACGCCTGCGCCTGATCCCAGGCCTGCTGGATGGAGAAGCCCTCCGGCAGGTCGGCCGACATGGCGACGGAGCGCGACTGGTCCTCGCGCGCCAGCGTCGGCGCGACGGCCTCCTCCTTGATCGTGGCGATCGATGACAAGGGCACGAAGCGTCCGTCGCCGGTCTTCATGAAGATGTTGGCGAGGTCGCCGGGATCGTTGATCGGCTGCGAGGTCGAGACGATGTGGATATCGACCGCGCGGTCGTCGACATAGGTCGTGCCGATCTCGCGCCCGTCGAGCAGCGACTGGACGGCCGAGGCGAGCCCGTCGATGTCGATGCCGAGGTCGGAGGCACGCGTGCGGTCGATCTCGACGGTGAGCTGCGGCTGCGTCGTGTCGAAGGCGAGTTGCACCCGTCCCCAGCGCCCGTCGGCGTTCATCGCTTCCTCCAGCGACGTCGCGGCATCCGAAAGCGTCTGGTAGGTCGGCCCGGCCAGCGCGAACTGCAGGCCGCGACCGCCGCCGCGGATGCCGAGCGAGTTGGGCTGGATCGCTCGCGCCTGGACGCCGGGAATGTCCGCGAAGGCGCGGTTGAGTTCGGCGGCGATCTCCTGCTGGGTGCGCTCGCGCTTGTCCCAAGGCGCCAGCGTCAGGACCATGAAGGCGCCGTTGCCGGTTCCCGTGCCGATGCGCGCGAAGACGCCGGTCGCCTCGCCGCTCTGCACGTAGGGCAGCACGATTTCCTCGATCCGCCGCATCTGCGTGTCGGTGTAGTCGAGACTGGCGCTCTGCGGCGCCGAGATGCTCATGAGGACGCTGCCGCGATCCTCGTTGGGCGTGAGCTGCTGCGGCAGGTTGGTGAAGGTGATGACGGCCGCGCCCGCAAGGATCGCCGACACCACGATCACGGCGAGCGGATAGGCGAGCGCCTTGCGCAAGGCGGCGGCGTAGATGCCGGCGAGCCGACCGCCGAGGCGTTCGGCCGCGCGCTTCAACGGTCCCGGCCGCCGCTCGGCCTCGGCTTCGCCGAGGAGATTGGCCGCCAGCATCGGGCAGAGCGTGAGGGCGATGAAGGCAGAGAGCGTAACGGAGATCGCCAGCACGAAGCCGAACTCGCGGAACAGACCGCCGGCGACGCCGGGCAGGAACGAGATCGGGATGAAGACGGCGGCCAGAGTCGCGGTGGTCGAAATGACGGCGAAGAACACCTCGCGCGTACCCACCACGCTCGCCGCGCGCACGGACAAGCCCATGTTGCGCCAGCGGATGATGTTCTCGAGCACGATGATCGCGTCGTCCACCACCATGCCGGTCGCCAGCACGAGCGCGAGCAGGGTGATGATGTTGACGGAGAAGCCGACGAGGTAGATGCCCGCCACCACGCCGATCAGCGCGATCGGGATGGTGAGCGTCGGGATCAGCGTCGCCCGGAAGTTCATCAGGAAGGCGTAGATCACCGCCACGACGATGACGATGGCGAGCGCCAGCGTCAGTTGCACCTCGTGGATCGAGCCGTTGATGAAGGTCGCCTCGTCCGAGGTGACGAGAACGCGGGTGCCCGGCGGCAGCGACGTGTTGAGCTCGGCGACGGCGGCACGCACGCCCTCCGAGATCGCCAGCGTCGAAGAGCCCGCCTGCCGGATCACGCCCATGCCGATGCCGGTCTCGCCGTTGACGCGCGTCTTGGAGGCGGCCTCGTCCGGGCCGAAGCGCACGGAGGCGACGTCGCGCAGGCGCGTGTTGGCGTTGAGGAACACGGCGCCGAAGGCTTCGGGCGTCGACAGGCCGGCATCGGCGCGCACGACGAGGTTCTGCGTCGGGGATTCCAACTGGCCGGCCGGCTGGTCGAACGCGGCATTGGCCAGCGCGCTCGAAACGTCGCCGAGCGTCAGGCCGCGCGTCGCCAACTCGTCCGGACGCACGTCGATATAGACGAGACGCTCGCGCTCGCCGGAGAGATCCACGTCCGCGACGCCCTCGACCGCCGCGATGCGGTCGGCGATGCGGTCGTCCACCAGCGTCGTCAGGTCCTCGATGGGCAGGGTGTTGGAGAGGACGGCCAGGCGCATGATCGGATCGGCGTCGGCGTCCGCCTTCACGATGCGCGATTCGTCGGCGTCGTTCGGCAACTGGTTGGCGATGCCCGCAACCGCATCGCGAACGTCGCTGGCCGCGACGTTGAGGTCGGTCGAGTCGGTGAATTCCACCGTGACCCGGCTCTGGCCGAAGCGTGACGACGACGAGATGGAGGCGATGCCCGCCACGCGCGCCACCGCGCTCTCGATCGTGCTCGTGAGCTGCCGATCCACCACCTCGGCCGAAGCGCCCTGGAAGCTGGTGCTCACCGTGATGACCGGCCGGTCGACGTTCGGAAGCTCCCGGATCTCCACCGCGTTGAAGGCGGCGAGGCCGGCGACGATGATCAGGAGATTGATGACGATCGTGAAGACCGGCCGGCGGATGAACAGCGAGGTAAGGGCCGTCAGACCGTCGGGCTTGGCCGCGTCGCCGCTCATCGGGTCGCCGCCCCGGCGGCGGGAACGAGAAGCGTGCCGGCTTCCGCCCGTCGTCCGGGTTGGGACGTCTCGGCGGTCGGCGGGCTGCCGTCGCTCGGCACGGCATCCGTGCCGGTGGTCTCGCGCACCCGCACCGTCCCGCCCTCGCGAAGGAGCTGGACGCCTTCCGTCACCACCGTGTCGCCGGCCTTCAGCGTGTCGGACGCGACGAGAACCGCATCGACGTTGCGCTCGATAATCGCGATCGGGGCCTTGCGCGTCTTTTCGTTCTCGACGACCCACACGAACGGGCCGGTGCGCTCCCACTGGACCGCGAGCGGATCGACCGCGAGATAGGACTGGCCTTCGAAGCCGATCTCGACCGAGAACGAGAGGCCGGGGCGCAGGCGGTCGTCCTCGTTGTCGATCGTCGCTTCCGCGCGCAGGGTGCGGCTGGCCGGGTCGAGGCGGCTGTCGAGCGCGGTGATGATACCTTGATATGCGTCGCCCGAACGGGTGGCGGGCACGGCGGAAATCGGGTGGCCGATGGCCAGTTGGGACACGAAGGCCTCCGGCACGTCGAAGACGATGCGCAGCTTGGATCGGTCGTCCACGGTTGCGATCAGGGTCGAGCTGTCCACCAGGGCACCGATGTCCAGTTCGACGAGGCCGACATATCCAGCGATGGGGGCAGTGATCCGTCGCTTGTCCAGAGCCACTTCCGCGGCCTGGAGGTCGAGGGCGGCGGCGTCGCGCGCGCGGCGTACTTCCTCGAGCTGGACCGAGGTGATGGAGGCGCCGGTGGTGGACAGGGTCTCGTAACGGGCGAGCTGATCTTCGGCGGTCGCCAACGCGATGCGCGCCCGGTCCACGGCGATCCGCTCGGCGTCGTCCTGAAGTTCGGCAAGCGTGGCGCCCGCCTCCACGGCGTCGCCGGAGCGCAGGGGCAGGGACTTGATGATGCCCGACGCATCCGGCCGCACAGCCACGGTCCGCAGCGCCTCTCCGGAGCCGATCGCGCGCAGCCTGTCCCGCGTGATCATGGGCTCAGTCTTGGCGACCGCAACGAGAGGCGCCTGCCGACCTGCGCGTCCGCCCTGCGTCGCGCCCACCTTCGGCTCGTCGTCGGCGGGCGTCAGGGCGCTCACCAAGGGACGCAATGCCTCCGGCAGCCGGTCGTCGGCTAGAAGGAAGCGGCCTGGTGCCGGCGACAGGTAGAGCCAGGCGCAGCCGGCCGCGGCGACGAGGACGAGCGTGACGACGATCTGTCGGAGAACGGCCATGAGAACCTTTGGTTGGGCGAAGGCGATGGATCGAGGCGGCAGAGCTCACGGACGCATGGCTGGAACAAGGCGACATGCGGATCCGCCCTCTTCCCTTCCGACGAATGAGGGCGATCGGCCCAACTCATGTCGGCGAGGATAGACGATCGCATACGCTGCGTTGCCATAAATTTTGGTAAGGATGCAGAACGGCCTTGTGACCGGAAACGGATCAAGGCCCGCCGATGGGCGGGCCTTGCATGACGTCCTGGAACGGAAGGGCGTGAAGCCCTTACTGGGCGGCGGGGGCGGCCGGCACGTCGCCGGGGTTCGCGACGCGCATCTGGTCCCGGTTCTCGGCGTAGGTGTCGCGGTTGAACTCGGGCGCGTTACGCAGCTGGTCCTGCGTGAACTGCGTCGTAAGCGTCAGCGAGCCGCCGGAGTCGCGCATGAACTGGAGATTGTCCATCGCAACCGCCACCGGCTTGGCGCCGATGCCGAGGAAGCCGCCGACATCGACGATCACCGCATCCACCTGACCTTCGGGGGTCAGGGCGATGTCGCCGATAGAGCCGATGGTCTGGTTGTCCGGACCGTAGACCGAGGTGCCGATCAGGTTGTCGGCCGTCAGGTCGGCGCCGGTCACAGGGGTGCCGACATTGGCCGCCGGAGCAGTGCCCGTGGTCGAGGCCGTGGTCTCGTTGTTCGTGGCCGCCATGCCGCCGGCCGCGGGGGCCGCAGTCGTGGCCGCCATGTCGGTCGTGCCCGCGGCGGTGCCGGCCGCCATTCCGGCCGTGCCGGCCGCCATGCCCGTCGCGGTCGTACCCGCCGCGCCCATCGTGCCGGCGCCGGTGGCCGTGGTGTTGGCGGCCATCTGGTCGTCGCGGCCCTCGAAGGCCGGGGCGTTGGTCAACTGCTCCTTGGAGGCGGCCAGAACCGCGCGGGGCTCCCCATCGGGCGTCGCGTTCATCGAGATGTTGTCGAACGGCACGCCGACATTCTTCTCGCCGATGCCGAGGAAGCCGCCGACGCCTACGACGAAAGCCTCGACCTGGCCGTTGGAGGCGATCACGAGGTCGTTGATGTTGCCGATGTTGTCGGCGTCATCGGCAGGACCGGAGTAGACGTTGTCGCCGACGATGTCGCCGGTGAGGAACTGGTCGTTGGCCAGCGTGGCGACATACTCACCCGAGACGCCGGTGGCCGTCGAGGCCGTGCCGGCCGGCGTCGTGGTGTTGGCCGCCATGTCCGTCGTCGCGGCGGGCGCCGTGGTCTCTGCGGCCATGCCGCCGGCGGCCGTGTTGTTGGCGGCCATGTCGCCGGTCGCGGCAGGGGCCATCGCACCCGTGGCGCCGGGCGCCATGGTGCCGGTGGCGGCAGCGGCCTGCTCGTTCACGGCAAAGGCCGGAGCGGCCGCAAGCTCTTCGCGCGTCGCGGTCAGGACGGCGCGGGGCTCGTTGTTTTCGCCGGTGGCCCATTCGATCTTGTCGTAGGGGATGGCGACCGTCTTGGACTGGTCGCCCAGGTACGAACCGGTGTCGACGACGGCCGCGACGATCGTGCCGTCGGCGCTCACGATGAAGTTCTCGATCTCGCCGGCCGTCTCGGCGTCCGCCGCGTTGGAAGCGTAGACGGTCTGGCCGTCGAGGTCGGTCACGAGATGCTGGTCGGCGCCGAGCGACTGGACATAGGCGATGTCGGCGGTCGCGGGAGCGGCGGCGGTATCGGATTCCATGCCGCCGGCGGGCGCCATCGTGCCGGCGGCAGGCGCAGCACCCATGGCCGGCTGCTCGGCCGGGGCGGTCGTGGTGGTCTGCGCGAGGGCGCCCGTTGCAAGAACGGCGGCCATCGCCGTCGTGGCCAGAAGTGTGCGAACCATTGGTATCTCCCCTTGTGCTTGGAAAAGCGCGCGGCCGAGAAGGGGCGGCCGTGCAGATGGTGATGGGCGTTCAACAGGCGGACGTTGCTAAGGTTCCCGCCTCACGATCAGGAAACGCGACCGTGAACTCAGGCGAAGACCACGATCCCGAAGAAGAGCAGAAGCAGAAAGCCGACCAGGACGATCAGGATCAGCACCTTCGCGATGCCGGCCGAGGCGCCCGCCACGCCGCGAAACCCGAGAAGGCTCGCGATCGCCGCGACCACGAGAAGAATGACGATCCATTCGAGCATTGCTGGAACTCCGGCCGACTGAACTCAGTGGCCGGGAAAACGGAGGATCGGCCCCGGCGGTTCCGGGCATTCGGATCGGCCTTCGCCATTTTCGCGGAGGCATGCCGCCCCATATGGCGGGCGAACGATCGCAGCGGAGCAACGCGCAGTCCATGAAGGTCCACGCCATCCTCAACCGGCACGGCGGCACGCTGCGCACGACCGATCTCGACCTGCTGCGTTCCGCCATCCGTGGGGAGTTCGAGTTGCACGGCCACGAGATCGAGGTCGAAATCGTCGAAGGGCCGGAGGTTGGCAGGCGGATCGAAGCCCAGGCGGGCCGGGACGACCTCGACGTGCTGATGGTCGGCGGGGGAGACGGTACCGTTTCGTCGGCCGCGGCAGCCGTGGCTGGAACACCGATCGCGCTCGGTATCCTGCCCGCCGGCACGATGAACCTCTTCGCACGGTCGCTCCAGATTCCGATGGGTCTCGATCCCGCCGTGAAGGCGCTGGCGAACGGGCGGATCGCCGAGGTCGACATCGCGAGCGTCAACGGGCAATACTTCGTCCACCAGTTCGCGGTCGGCATGCATGCGCGCATGGTGCGCACGCGCGAGAAGCTCGACTACCATTCGCGGATCGGAAAGATGTGGGCGAGCGTGCGGGCGGTGGTCACGGCGGCCAGCTCCCTGCCGATGGTGGAGCTGCGCGTCGAGATCGACGGCAAGGCGCAGGTCATCCTCACTCCAGCGGTCGCCGTGTCCAACAATATCTACGGCAATGGGCATCTGCCCTATGCCGACGATCCGCGCGGCGGCAAGCTCGGCATCTACATCATGAAGGCGACGAGCCGCATGGCCGTCCTGAAGACAACGATCGACATGATGCGCGGCGCCTGGCAGGGAGCGACCCACCTGACGGTCCTCACCGCGGACCAACTCGTCATCGAGCATCGTCGACCCAAGAGCCGAAACCGTTCGGTGATGGACGGCGAGTTGAGAAGCCTCGACCGGCGGTCGGAGGTGCGCATCCACCCGCGCGGCCTGAAGGTCCTCGTGCCGGACGAGGCGACGTTCTAGAAGGTTGTTTCGGAGGTTTCCGGCAGAGGATTGGCGAGAGATTCTCGCGCCGGGGCATGCGGCAGCGATGACGATAAGCACCGCCGAGCCGACCCGGCGGACTTTCGAGATAGTCTCTACAAGCGGAAGCGGCGCGGCGATGCCGCCGCGCCGTCATCAGAGCCCGTCGTCGCGCCGAGCCTTTAGCGGGTCGGCCTCTTGCGAAGCGCCGGGCTCGTCGTAGTCGTGGCCCCCGTCGGCGAGAAGCGAAAGGGCTTCGAAGAACCGCCGC
The DNA here is from genome assembly GCF_029813115.1 of Aureimonas sp. SK2. Classification (GTDB taxonomy): domain Bacteria; phylum Pseudomonadota; class Alphaproteobacteria; order Rhizobiales; family Rhizobiaceae; genus Aureimonas. Next base: position 66,661 of record NZ_JAPZDS010000004.1, on the reverse strand, counting down.
TCCAAGGGCTCGTAGGAAGCCGCCACCTCTTCGCCCCGGCTGCGCTGGAGATCTTCCAGCGCTTCCTGGATGGCGAGGCGTTTGTCGCGGTCGGGAAGGGTGGGGTCGGCGAGGATCGCCTCCAGGCGATCCCCGTGTGGAAGCCCGTCCGCCGAGGCGGGCGCTAAAGGGATTCCGGAATTGTCGGCGGGATCGCTCATGGGACGTGAAGCCCGCCGGCGCTCAGTTGTTCGTGCCCGGAGCGGGCGTTCCCGGCGTCACCGTACCGGTCTGCGAATTGGCGGGTGTCGCTGGCGCGGCCGTCGTGTCGGACGCTTCGACGCCACCGATGTTCTCGTCGGGCAGGGTGCCGCCGTAGATCTGGAGGCCCACGAACACGATCAGGCAAAGGGCGAGGCCGCCGATGAGGATATAGAGCACCGGCCGGCCCGTGCGGCCCTGGCGCGCCTTGTTGGTCTTCAGTTCTGCCATCACCTGACTCCATCTACGCGCTGAGCGCGTTTGCGCCCGACTGCGCTGAACAACGACTGGGCCGGGGAAACGATCCCGCGCGGCGCCGAGATCGACGGCGGGCGGCCGGTGCCCCGATGCGCGAGCGGCGCGTCCGCAGACCGGGCGCGCCGCTTGCCTGTTGGTCCCGACACGAGCGCTTCAGATGCGTCGGTCGTTGTCGCGAAGCCCCATCACGAACCGGAAGATGCCGAAGGCGGAGACCGCTGCCACCGGCACCAGCAGCAGCGACTTGTGGCGCCGCACGCTCCGGAACAGGAGCGGGATATTGGACACCGCCGCGACGGAGGCGATGGAGGCGACGTCGCGCTGCATGCGGTCGGCCGCGCGCTGCCGCGGCGGGCGGCGGGCGACGAGAAGCGCGATATAGACGCCGATCAGAATCACCAGGCAGACCGCCGCGAAGCCGAGCGCCGTCGCCAGCGCGCCGGCGCTCTGGGCGATCCAGATGAACAGCGCCAGGAGCAGGAAGAACAGCATCGCCAGGGCGACCACCGCCATGATCAGGTAGATCGTGGCGACGGTGCGCAACCGCGCGAAGTAGATCGAGGCCTCGCCCGTGAACAGTCTCGTGAGGAGCTGGATGACCATCGGCGCGGCTGTTCTCAGCGGAACAGGCGCGCGTAGACGTAACCGACCGCCGCAGCGATCAGGATGCTCTTGATCGGCTCGGCGCGCACGCGCTCGCTGAGCTCCTCCTCGAACTCGCCCACCGTCTCCTGGGCCTGGCGGAAGTAGCGCTCGCCTTCATCGCGCAGCGCGTAGGCCTGCTGCTTGGCGTTCTCGGCGCGGCTGTTGGCCATGGACTTCAGCGTCTCGGTGACGCCCGACACGTCCTCCCGCAGCTTGGCGATCTGCGCCTCGAGATCGGCGCGATCCGGACCCTTGCCGGCATTGGCCGAGAACTCGTTGGACGTGGTGTCGGACATGGATGTCATCCTTTCGTGGTGGTTGAGAAGGGGTTGCCCCTCGAAGGGGCGAAATCGTTGGCCCGCTACATAGTTCCGTCTCAGGCGGCGGGCGCGACGCCGATGATCTGCGAGGAGATCGAATCCGGGCCGAACTCGCCGTCGCCCTCGATGCCGAGAAGATCGGCCATGCGGGTGCGTGCGCGCGAGACGCGGCTCTTGATCGTCCCCACGGCGCATTTGCAGATGTCGGCCGCCTCCTCGTAGGAGAAGCCGGACGCACCGATCAGGATCAATGCCTCGCGCTGGTCGTCCGGGAGCTGGTCGAGCGCCTTGCGGAAGTCCTGGAGATCCAGATGGCCCTGCTGCTCGGGATGGCCGGCCAGCTGCATGGCGTGGATGCCGTCGACATCCTGCACCTCGCGGCCCTTCTTGCGCATCTGCGTGTAGAACTCGTTGCGCAGGATGGTGAAGAGCCAGGCCTTCAGATTGGTGCCGGGCTGGAACGTGTGCTGCTTGTCCCACGCCTTGACCAGCGTCTCCTGCACGAGGTCGTCGGCGCGGTCGAACGAGCCGGCCAAGGAGGCGGCGAACGCGCGCAGGTTCGGGATGATCGCGATCAGTTCGCTGCGGAAGTCGGTTTGCTGTGCCATCCGGCTCAGTTCCCTTCCTTCGACTTGGACTTGGCTTCGGCCGCATCCAGCGCGTCGAGAAGCGACATGAAACGGTCCGGCACCGGTTCGCTGGCGACGTCGTCGTAATAGGCCTTCAGCCGGCGTCCGATGGCGGATGTCGTTCCGAGGTCGGCGGGTTGGGTGGGCGAGGTGTCCTCGACTTGGCTGTCAGGCATGGTATTGCCCTTGTTCCTACGATCTTCCATTCAACCTCTCGCCCTGCCGGCCCGGGCGCCCCGTTGCCGCGGCGCGTGCCTCGCTAGATGTGGGCCTCGGCCCCCTTCGCAAGTGCACGACCGGTCTGGCCGGAAATGTTGTGTGCGAAGGTCTAGCGTTTCGTGCCTCTTGCCTTACTTAGGGCCGGGTGCGCGAAGTCCACAGGGTGCCGACGTTTCCATCGTCGTCCCGTCCGGGGTCGGCTTTCGGTGCCGCACAGACCAGTCTAAAGCCGGGCGACCTGTCCGGCCCAGCTTTGAGGGAATGTTCATGTCGATGTCCTCGCGCATTGCGCCGCATATCCCGTACCTCCGGCGGTATGCTCGCGCTCTGAGCGGTTCTCAGTCGTCGGGCGATGCGTATGTGGCGGCGGTGCTTGAGGCGCTGATCGCCGAGCCCAGCCTGTTCGACACGCAGGAGAGTCCTCGGATCTCGCTCTACAAGCTGTTCTCCTCGCTCTGGCAGTCCGTCGAGGTGAACGTGCGCGAGGATGCGCCGGTGTCCGCCTGGGAAGAGAAGGCGTCGCGCAACCTGCGCGGGATTTCGCCGCTGCCGCGCCAGGCCTTCCTGCTCGTGGCGGTGGAAGGCTTCACGACGGAAGAGGCGGCCCATATCCTCGGGGTCGGCGAGAGCGACTTCTCCGAGCTGATCGGCCAGGCCAGTGCCGACATCGGCCGCCAGGTCTCGACCAACATCATGATCATCGAGGACGAGCCTCTGATCGCGATGGACATCGAGCAGATGGTCGAGAGCCTCGGTCATGGCGTGACGGGCATCGCCCGCACGCACAAGGAAGCCATTGCGCTGTTCGAGCAGCAGAAGCCGGGCATGGTGCTGGCCGATATCCAGCTCGCGGACGGGTCCTCGGGCATCGACGCGGTGAACGACATCCTGGCCAAGGTGTCCGTGCCGGTGATCTTCATCACCGCCTTCCCCGAGCGCCTCCTGACGGGCGAGCGGCCGGAGCCGACCTTCCTCGTCACCAAGCCGTTCAACCCGGACATGGTGAAGGCGCTGATCAGCCAGGCGCTGTTCTTCGAGACGGAGCGCGAGGCAGCCTGAGGCCAGGCGTGTCTCGTATGGGGCGACCGGTCGCGGCCGGAGCCCCGGCCGGGCGGGAACCCGAGGCGGTTCCGGTCCGTTGCCGACCAAAGACAAGCAGAGGGCCTGACGGAGCGATCCGCAGGTCGTGGAAAGGTCCACCCAAAATGACCGGAAGGCTGAACGGAGACCGCTCCGGCGCCCGTTTCGACCGAGCCTTCCCGGTCGCGCCGTGGTTTGCCCGGATCGGGGGCGTCCGCGAAACCCTCCGACCGGCGAGTGCCGTGTCATGGTAGCCTACAAGGCGCTCAAGGCTGTCGCCAATACCGAGATGACTCTCTTCGCGCAGGATCTTGACCTGCGCTACCTCTGGCTTTTCAACGCGCAGGGTTCCTGGCTCGCGGACGCCAAGAACGGCGATTCCGACGCCGACTTCCTTCCCCTTCCCGCGGCCGAGAAGGCGCGGGCGATCAAGTCCGAGACCTTGAAGAGCGGGGCGCCGGTGCGCTTCGAGCTGCCCGTTCCATTGGGCGACACGGTGCGCTGGTTCGACGTGCGGGTCGATGTCGACCGCAACGAGGACGGCGCGGTGATCGGCCTGATTGGGACCTCGGTGGAGATCACCGACCAGAAGCGGCGCGAAGACACGCTCAAGACTTTGCTACGCGAGGTGTCTCACCGGTCCAAGAACCTCCTGGCGATCATCCAGAGTCTTGCCAGCCAGACGGCCCGCCATTCCGTGACGGTTCCTGAGTTCCTCGTCCGCTTCCGTGGGCGGATCCAGTCGCTCGCGTCCTCGCAAGATATTGTGACCGACACGGACTGGCGCGGCGCCGATCTCTTCAGTCTCGTCACGCTGCAGGTCGAGCGCTATGCGCCCGATGGCATGGAGCAGATCCGTTTCGAGGGCGTCGACGTCTATCTGACGCCGACGGCCGCGCTCCATGTCGGCCTTGCGCTGCACGAGCTGGCGGTGAACGCCGCATCCTATGGGGCGTTGTCGGTGCCAGGCGGGCGGATCGAGATCGGCTCGACCCTCGAGACGCGCGAGGGGCAGACGTCGCTGGTCCTGCGCTGGCGCGAGTTCAACGGACCGCGCGTGCGCGTCGACTACGACCCCCGCTTCGGCACCTCGACGCTGGAGCGCATCGTCCCGAACTCCGTTGGCGGCGAGGCGGCGCTCGACTACCAGCCCGACGGCATCCGCTACTGGTTGCGCGTGCCGCGAAACCAGTTCGAGCTGGTGGACAACTGACCGCAGCGGGCTGGTCCTCTCGATGAAACAGTCCCGTCATCTTTCGAGGGCTGACGGAAATCTGACCGACATCGGCCGCAAACGCGCGGCGGCTAATTCTCTTCGCAATGTCCTTCCGGAACCCCTGCGGGCGTCCCGGACTTTAAGGAAGGTGAAAGGATTGTCGTCATGGAACACGTTGCCGCTCTGCTCCTGATCGTCGGTTGCACGTCCGATTCGTCCGTCTGCACCGAGATCCCGGTTCCGCAGCCGATCTATCGCGGCGTCGGCGAGTGCGAGGCCGCCATGCCGCTCGCCATGCGCCTTTCCGGAACATACGACCGCCGCGTCATGGGCTCGTGCACCGGCCTGACCCAGGCGGAAGTCGATGGCTCTGCCTCCGTGGAGTGGGCGGTCAACGGCGCCGGCCAGCTCGCGGTGGTCCTCACCGATTCCCCGCAACTCGTCGCGTCTCGTTGAGGGCGTCTGGACGGGCCGGGAGCGAGTGCTATCTAGCGGCGTCGGGACACTTCGTGAGTTGGGAACGTATCTGATGAAATCCATGATCTTGGCCGCCGTGGCGGCAGGCACCCTGGCCCTTTCCGGCTGCCAGTCGGTGGACAGCAACGTCGCTGTTCCGGCGGGCATCGGCGCCTTGGGCGGCGCGGCCGTCGGTGCCGGCATCTCCGGCAACGCGCGCGGCGCACTGATCGGCGCGGCGGTCGGCGGTGCGGGCGGCGCCCTGCTCGGCGCGGCGACCAACCGCCCCGGCCAGTGCGTGTATCGCGACGGCCGCGGCCAGCGCTACTACGCGCAGTGCCCCGCCGGCTACTAAGCCGCTTCGTGTGATGCGGCCCGCCGGCTCCCTCAAGCCGGCGGGCCTTTCTGTAAGGGGACGGTGAGATGGCGGCACGGATGCGTAAGGCCCGCAGGCGCACGACGCTACCATTCGTCTTGGTCGTCGCGCCGGCGCTGCTGACCGGGTGCCAATCCGACCTCCTGCCGGCCGTCTTCGGGCTGGGTTCGGGCGGGGTCTCCGCCTTCGCGCCGGGAACGCTGCCAGAGATCGTCGCCCGCCCCGGCGACCGCCTGATCGGGCGCTCGGGCACCGACCGCGGCCGCTGCATCTTCGAGAACGCCGCCGGGAACCGTTTCCGCGCCGACTGCCCCGAGGGTTTCTCCCTCTAGGCCTCCACCGAACGCGCTAGCGCGACGAAGGCATCGCGGAATCCCGATGCGCTCTTCACGGGTGCCGCGAACTCGATCCGTTCGATTCTGTCCCCGCCGATGAGTTCGAATCCGCGCCGGTCGAGCGTCGCGATCCGCCAATCGTCGGCCGGCGCACCGCGCTCGGCCATCAGGCGGACCAGCACGTCGGCATGATCCTCGTTCATGTGATCGCGAACGCGCGTCTCGGCCGCCGCGATGGCCGCGTCGAAGCTGTCGACGATGTCGTCCCCCTTCATCGGATAGGCTTGGGCGAAGCCGGCGTTCAGGAAGGCCGACCGCACCTCCATTCGAAAGAAGGCGAAGTCGGCAAAGGCGCTGTATTGCGCGGCCGGCGGATGGCGGGAGACGAAGCGGCGCGCCAGCCGCTCGCGCTCGGGCGCGTCGGGGTTGATCGGCGCGGAAACGGAGCCGGCGATCGACAGGCGCGGCTGGGCCAACGGGTCGCCCGTGCCCGGCTCGCCGACGAGGAGTGAAGCGCGCGGATCGGTGAGAAGCGCGTTCGTGTGCGCCGAGAGCCGCGACAGGAGAAGGACGGGACTGCCGTCGATATCGGCCGAGGCGGCGATGCGGCTGGTCATCGGCGCTCCGGTGCCCGGCTCCAGCCAGGCGAGGGCGGCATGCCGAGCCGTCCGGGCGAGGCGCCGTGCCAGCCGGCGGGCGTTCTCGTCGACGGCGAGATAGGGGGGAGGGGCGGCCGGTCGCTGGTCCGTCATGCGCGTTCGGGTCTCCCATCGGCCACGGCGATCCCCTATCTCCGGAGCAGTGGGCGTGCAAGCCTGCCGCCGGCCGCCCGGCCGGCACAGAATCAAGGAAGCGACATGTCCGAAGACATCAAGGCCCGGATCCTGGAGATGCTGCGCGAACTGCCGGCGCCCGGCGGCGGCGACGTCGTTTCGCGCGGCATGGTGTCCGACGTCTTCGTCGCCGACGGCAAGGCCTTCTTCTCCCTCAGCGTGCCGGCCGCCGAGGCTGAGCGCTTCGAAGGTCTGCGCCAGGAGGCCGAGCGCCGCGCGGCGGCGGTGCCGGGCCTGACCAGCGCGATGGTGGCGCTGACGGCCGAGCGCAGGGGAGGCGGCATGGAGGCGCGCCCGCAGGAGCGGAGGCCGGTGCCCCCGCCGCCGCGACCCGTTCCGCCCCCGGCGGCAAGGCCCGCCGCCCCGCCGCCCGTCCCGCGCGCGGCCAAGCAGGGTGTGCCGGGCGTCGGGCGGATCGTGGCCGTCGCCAGCGGCAAGGGCGGCGTCGGCAAGTCCACGACGGCGGTCAATCTCGCGCTCGCGTTCCAGGCACAGGGCCTTCGCACGGGCCTCCTCGACGCCGACATCTACGGTCCGTCCGTGCCGCGCCTGCTCGGGCTGAAGGGCCGGCCCGAACTCGAAGGCGGGCGCATCATGCGTCCGATGGAGGCCTATGGGCTGAAGGCCATGTCGATGGGCCTCCTCGTGGACGAGGAAACGCCGATGATCTGGCGCGGGCCGATGGTCATGTCGGCGCTCAACCAGATGCTGCGCGAGGTCGCTTGGGCGCCGCTCGACGTCCTGGTCGTGGACATGCCGCCGGGCACGGGCGACGCCCAGCTCACCATGGCGCAGCAGGTGCCGCTCGCCGGCGCCGTGATCGTCTCGACGCCGCAGGATCTCGCGTTGATCGACGCGCGCAAGGGCCTCGCGATGTTCAGGAAGGTCGAGGTGCCGGTTCTCGGGATCGTAGAGAACATGAGCTACTTCGTCGCGCCCGACACGGGCACGCGCTATGACATCTTCGGCCATGGCGGCGCCCGCGCGGAAGCGGAGCGCCTCGGCGTGCAGTTCCTCGGGGAGGTGCCGCTGGAGATGGCCATCCGCGAGGGATCGGACGCTGGCGCCCCGGTCATGGCGGTTCACCCTGACGGAGCGCATGCACGCGCCTATGCGGCGATCGCGGAGCGCACGCTTGCGTCAATGGAGGCAGCGGGATCGACAGCCGGCAAGGCACCCACGATCGTTTTCGAGTGAAAAACCAAAAAATTGGCTTGCGTCCCGATATGATCGTGGTCGAAATGTGCGCTTCCGGCGGCAGTGCAGCCGCCTTAGGCACGTTCATGGGAGAACGCGTTTCATGGGTCTGACCAAGAAGCTTCTGGCGGCGACGGCGATCGTCCTCGCGCTCGGCTCGGCCGCCTCGGCCAAAACCTTCGTCTTCTGCTCCGAAGGCTCGCCCGAGGGCTTCGACCCCGGCCTCTACACCGCGGGCACCACGTTCGATGCCTCGGCCCATCCGGTCTACAACCGCCTGGCCGAGTTCAAAAAGGGCACGACCGAGACCGAGCCCGGCCTCGCCGAGAGCTGGGAGGTCTCCTCCGACGGCCTGCAGTACACGTTCAAGCTCCGCCCGGGCGTCAAGTTCCATTCCAATGCGAACTTCACCCCGACGCGCGACATGAACGCCGATGACGTCGTGTTCTCGTTCGACCGTCAGGGCAACACGCAGAACCCCTGGCATCAGTACGTCTCGGGCGCTTCGTGGGAATACTACGCCTCCATGTCGATGCCGGAGATCGTGAAGTCGATCGAGAAGGTCGACGACATGACCGTCCGCTTCACGCTGAACGAGCCCTACGCGCCGTTCATCGCCAACGTCGCCATGCCCTTCGCCTCCATCGTGTCGAAGGAATACGCCGACAAGCTGGCCGAGTCGAACAACCAGGCGCAGTTCAACCAAGCGCCGATCGGCACCGGCCCGTTCCAGTTCGTGGCCTACCAGCCCGACGCCGTGATCCGCTACCAGGCCTTCGCCGACTACTGGGCCGGCAAGCAGCCGATCGACGACCTCGTCTTCGCCATCACCAAGGAGGCCTCCGTCCGCCAGCAGCGTCTGGCCGCCGGCGAGTGCCACCTGATGGCCTATCCGAACCCGGCCGACGTGCCGGCGCTCCAGCAGAACGCCGACCTTAAGGTCGATGAGCAGGAAGGCCTCAACGTCGGCTACTTCGCCTACAACACGAAGATGGCGCCGTTCGACAAGCCAGAGGTGCGCCGCGCCCTCAACATGGCGATCGACAAGGACGCCATCATCGAGGCCGTCTACCAGGGCGCCGGCGAGAAGGCCAAGGCGCCGATCCCGCCGACCATGTGGAGCTACAACGACCAGCTCAAGGACGATCCGTACGATCCGGAAGCGGCCAAGAAGATGCTGGAGGAGGCTGGCGTCTCCAACCTGTCGATGAAGATCTGGGCCATGCCCGTCTCGCGTCCCTACAACCCCAACGCCGCGCGCATGGCCGAGCTGATCCAGGCGGACTTCGCCAAGGTCGGCGTCACGGCCGAGATCGTCTCCTACGAGTGGGGCGAGTATCTCGAGCGCTCCAAGGCCGAGGACCGCGACGGCGCGGTGCTGCTCGGCTGGACCGGCGACAACGGCGACCCGGACAACTTCCTGGCCGTGCTTCTCGGCTGCGACGGCGTGGGCGGTGCCAACCGCGCGCAGTGGTGCAACGAGGACTTCAACAAGCTGGTCCAGGAGGCCAAGACCAAGTCCACGCAGGAAGAGCGCGCCAAGCTCTACGAGCAGGCGCAGGTCATCTTCAAGGAGCAGGCACCCTGGGCCACGATCGCCCATTCGGTTGTCTACGTCCCGATGCGCAAGAACGTGACCGGCTTCGTCCAGAGCCCGCTCGGCGACTACACGTTCGACGGCGTCGACATCACCGAGTAAGACGATCCATCATCGCCGGGAAAGGGGAGCGGCCGGGCGCCGTTCCCCTTTTCGTTTGGCCGAACGTGCGGTTTCCGCTAGAGAATTCGGCTTCTGCCGCACCATGCGGCATCAGGACCTCCAAGGGCCTCACCCATGTTCCGCTTCATCGTTGCGCGCCTCGGCGTCCTCGTTCCGACCTTCGTCGGCGTGGCGATCGTCGCCTTTTCCTTTATCCGGCTCCTGCCGGGCGACCCCGTCACGCTGATGGCTGGCGAGCGCGGCATCACGCCCGAGCGCCACGCGCAGCTCACGGCGCTTCTCGGCTACGACCAGCCGCTGCCGATCCAGTTCTGGCATTATCTCGTCGGCCTGTTCCAGGGTGACTTCGGCACCTCGATCGTCACGCGCCGCCCGGTGCTGACGGAGTTCATGACGCTGTTTCCGGCGACCGTCGAACTCTCGCTGTTCGCCATCCTGATCGCGGTCTGCCTCGGCGTGCCCGCCGGCGTCTTCGCCGCGGTGAAGCGCGGCTCCTGGCTCGACCAGACGATCATGGGCACGGCGCTCGTCGGTTATTCCATGCCGATCTTCTGGTGGGGCCTCCTCCTCATCATCTTCTTTTCCGGCACGCTGGGATGGACGCCCGTCTCGGGCCGCATCTCGCTCCTCTACTTCTTCCCGCCCGTCACCGGCTTCATGCTGATCGACAGCCTTCTGTCGGGGCAGGCCGGGGCGTTCAAGTCGGCCCTCAGCCACCTGATCCTGCCGGGCGTCGTGCTCGCCACCATTCCGCTCGCCGTGATCGCGCGCCAGACGCGCTCGGCCATGCTCGAGGTGCTGAGCGAGGACTACGTGCGCACCGCGCGCGCCAAGGGCCTGAAGTCCAGCCGCGTCGTCGGCATCCATGCCCTGCGCAACGCCCTGATCCCCGTGGTCACGACGATCGGTCTGCAGATCGGCGTGATGATGGCCGGCGCCATCCTTACCGAGACGATCTTCTCCTGGCCGGGCATCGGCAAATGGATGGTCGATTCGGTGTTTCGGCGCGACTACCCCGTCGTCCAGGGCGGCCTTCTCCTGATCGCCATCGTCGTGATGGTGGTGAACCTCGTGGTCGATCTTCTCTACGGCCTCATCAATCCCCGCGTCCGGGCACGATAGGAGAGCGACCATGTCCCATATCGAAGCCCAGCAGTCGGAAGCCGGCGTCGGCTCGCTCATTCCGGACCGGAAGCCCGAGACAGGCCAGCGCCGCCGGATGCTCAAGGAGTTCTGGTACTACTTCTCCGTAAACCGGGGAGCCGTCGCCGGCCTCGTCGTCTTCGCGCTCGTGGTGCTGGTCGCCATGCTCGCGCCCGTCATCGCCCCGCACGACCCGGTGGCGCAGAACCGCGCCGCGCTCCTCATGCCGCCCGTCTTCATGGACGGCGGCCAGTGGACTTATCCGCTCGGCACCGACGCGGTCGGCCGCGACATCCTCTCGCGCCTGATCTACGGCGCCCAGTATTCGCTGTTCATCGGCACCTTCGTCGTGATCCTCGCGGTCTCGACCGGCATCGTGATCGGTCTGATCGCCGGCTATTTCCGCGGCTGGGTGGATACGGTGATCATGCGCGTCATGGACGTGATCCTCGCCTTCCCCTCGTTGCTTCTGGCGCTGGTGCTGGTGGCGATCCTAGGGCCGGGCCTCGTCAATGCGATGATCGCCATCGCGCTGGTCCTCCAGCCGCATTTCGTGCGCCTGACCCGCGCCTCGGTCATGGCGGAGAAGGAACGCGAATACGTCACTGCCGCCCGCGTCGTCGGTGCCGGGCCGCTGCGGCTGATGTTCAAGACGATCCTGCCCAACTGCCTCGGGCCGCTGATCGTCCAGGCGACGCTGTCCTTCTCCAACGCGATCCTCGACGCCGCCGCACTCGGCTTCCTCGGCCTCGGCGCCCAGCCGCCGACGCCGGAATGGGGCACGATGCTGGCGGAGGCGCGCGAGTTCGTGCTGCGCGCCTGGTGGGTCGTGACCTTCCCGGGCCTCGCCATCCTCGTCACGGTGCTCGCGATCAACCTCATCGGCGACGGTCTGCGCGATGCGCTCGACCCGAAGATGCGCCGGAGCTGAGCCCATGAGCCTTCTCGAAATCCGCAACCTCACCGTCACTTTCGACACGGCCTCCGGCCCGTTCAAGGCCGTGGACGGCATCGACCTGCATGTCGACAGCCGAGAAGTGCTGGCGATCGTCGGGGAATCGGGCTCCGGCAAGTCGGTCGGCATGCTGGCGACCATGGGCCTCCTGCCCAAGACCGCCACCGTGACGGCGGACCGTCTCACCTTCGAGGGCCGTGACCTTCTTACACTCTCCTCGCGCGAGCGGCGGCAGATCGTCGGCCGCGACATCTCGATGATCTTCCAGGAGCCGATGGCGAGCCTCAATCCGTGCTTCACGGTGGGCTTCCAGCTCACCGAGACGCTGCGCTTCCATCTCGGTCTCGGCCGGGCCGAGCGCAAGAGGCGCGCGATCGAGCTGCTCCAGGCGGTCGGCATTCCCGATCCCGAGGGGCGCATGTCGAGCTTCCCGCACCAGATGTCCGGCGGCCAGTGCCAGCGCGTGATGATCGCCATGGCCATCGCCTGCAACCCGAAGCTCCTGATCGCCGACGAGCCGACCACGGCGCTCGACGTGACGATCCAGAAGCAGATCCTCGACCTCCTGGTCGGGCTGCAGCGCGAGCACGGCATGGGCCTCATCATGATCACCCATGACATGGGCGTGGTGGCGGAGACCGCGCATCGCGTCGTCGTCCAGTACAAGGGGCGAAAGATGGAGGAGGCGGGCGTGCTCGAACTCTTCGAGAACCCGAAGAACCCCTATACCCGCGCGCTGCTCTCGGCCCTGCCGGAGAACGCGACGGGCGACCGCCTGCCGACGGTGGCCGATGCCATGGCGCTGGAGGCCGCCCGATGAGCCCCGTTCTTGAAGCACGCGGCATCAAGCGCGACTATCTCGTGCCGCAGGGCCTGTTCTCCGCACCCAAGGCCGTGCATGCGGTCAAGGGCGTGAGCTTCGCCGTGGAGAAGGGCAAGACGCTGGCGATCGTCGGCGAATCGGGCTGCGGCAAGTCCACGCTCGCGCGCATTCTGACCCTGATCGACGAGCCGACGGCGGGCGAGCTCTTCATCGACGGCCAGCCGATGCGCATCGCGAAGGGCGTCACGCGCGAGATGCGCCGCAAGGTGCAGATGGTGTTCCAGAACCCCTACGGCTCGCTCAACCCGCGCCAGAAGATCGGCGACGTCCTGACCGAGCCGCTCCTCCTCAACACCGACGTGCCCGCCGCCGAGCGGCGCGAGCGGGCGATGGCGATGCTGGTCAAGGTCGGGCTCGGGCCGGAGCACTACAACCGCTATCCCCACATGTTCTCAGGCGGCCAGCGACAGCGCATCGCGATTGCGCGCGCGCTGATGCTGAACCCCAGCCTCCTCGTGCTGGACGAGCCGGTCTCGGCGCTCGATCTCTCGGTGCAGGCGCAGATCCTCAACCTCCTGGCCGACCTTCAGGACGAGCTGAACCTCACCTACGTCTTCATCAGCCACGACCTGTCGGTGGTGCGCTACATCGCCGACACGGTGATGGTCATGTATTACGGCGAGGTGGTGGAGTACGGCACGCGCGACGAGGTCTTCGACGCGCCGAGCCATGACTACACGCGCAAGCTCTTCGCCTCGACGCCGCGCGCCGATGTCGAGAGCATCCGCCGGCGGATGGCTGCCCGCGGCTGAGGGCCTGGCGGGCGCCGAGGAGGCGTCCGCCGCTTCATGAATTCTAGGTCATGAACCCGTTGTAACTCGACGCGCGGCAGTGCCGGGCGCAGCCTCCTTCCTGGCGCACCAAGCCACGGACCGCCGGGTTCCGCCCCCGACTCTCAGGCGACTTGGAACCGATCCGCGCCGATCGAACCCAGGAGCAAAGCCATGAAGACCTCCCTGACCGCAGCCCTCGTCCTTTTCGGCACCTTCGGTGTCGCGTCCGCCGCCCTGGCCGCCGCACCCGTGCATCACCCGGCCCATCCGTCGGAGGCTGCCCGGTCCGTGCCGGTCAAGGTGATGTCGGAGACGCCCAATCCGAACCCGGGCATAGCCGGTGTGTTCCAAGCCTCGGACGGCGTGATCTACACGCCCACGGTCAACGACCCCCGGATCCACGGCCTGCCCAACTTCTGAAGACCCTCGCGAGGCCGGAGCGCCCGTCGCGCGAGCTTCGCCTTTGGAGCATAGTCTCTCCTGGAGAACCGCCAGGAGAGACCGGCCATGTCCGAAGAGATCGTGCTCTACACCAACCCCATGTCGCGCGGGCGCATCGCGCGATGGATGCTGGAAGAGGTGGGCCAGCCCTACCGTGTGGAGGTTCTGGGTTACGGCACGACCATGAAGGCGCCCGAGTATCTGGCCCTCAATCCGATGGGCAAGGTCCCGGCGATCGTTCACCGGGGCGCCGTGGTTACCGAAACCGCCGCCATCTGCGCCTATCTCGCCGACGCCTTTCCGCAAGCGGGTCTTCTGCCCGAGGCGGGACCGGCGCGGGCGGCCTATTTCCGCTGGATATTCTTCGCCGCCGGGCCGCTGGAAGCCGCCGTCGTCAACCGCACCCTTCAGGTCGAGGTCGCGCCCGACAAGGCGGCCTTCGTCGGCTACGGCTCGTTCGAACGGGTCATGGACGTCCTGGAAGAGGCGCTGTCGCACGGCGACTATATCGCCGGAGACCGGTTCAGCGCCGCCGACGTCTATGTCGGCTCGCATGTCGGCTTCGGCTTGCAGTTCGGCAGCTTCGAGAAGCGGCCCGCCTTCGAGGCCTATCATGCCCGCGTGGCCTCGCGCCCGGCGGCCCGGCGCGCGAACGAAGCCGACGATCGACTGATGGCGGAGGCGCGAGGGGGCGGCGGCTGATCCGCCGGTCCGCAAGTGCAAACCACTGGCAAATAGGGGACGACAGCAATTTTCCGTTGCGAGGGAAGGGGGCTTGGGCTACCCATCCGGACATGAACACCGCACGCAAGCTCACGAACTGGTGGCAGATCCGCTCCTAGCGGCTTTGCGAACCCGTGCGCGTTCGATCGACAAAGGCCGCTCCGGACCCCCGGCGGCCTTTTCCTTTTGAGGGGCCACCGGGGCCGGCGCTCAAGATGGAGTGGATGGCATGACCCTCGAAACCCCTTCCGACGGCGCGCACGTCTACGTGACGGAGGGCGGCGTCCAGATCGCCCGGCGGCGGCGCGACGTCGCCTATGCCGGCGCGATCGAGCCCTATGTCGATCGCCTCGACACGCGGCGCGGCGCGGTCTTCTCGTCCAACTACGAGTATCCCGGCCGGTACACGCGCTGGGACACAGCCATCGTCGATCCGCCGCTGTCGGTCACCTCGTCCGGGCGCTCGGTCGTGGTGGAGGCGCTGAACCCGCGCGGCCAGGTGCTCCTGTCCTTCGTCGCCGAGGCGCTGGAGGGGCACGAGGACATCGCTTCCGCGACCCGCACCGACAACCGGCTCGACCTCACGATCGCCCTGCCGGCGCGCGCCTTCACCGAAGAAGAGCGCTCGCGCATGCCGACCGTCTTCTCGGTGCTCCGCGCCATCGTCGCCCTGTTCAAGTCGGAGGAGGATTCAGACCTCGGCCTCTACGGCGCCTTCGGCTACGACCTCGCGTTCCAGTTCGACCCCGTCGAGGAGACGCTCGCCCGGTTCTCCGACCGGCGCGACCTCGTGCTCTACCTGCCGGACGAGATCCTGATTGTGGATCACTACTCGGCCCGGGCCTATCTCGAGGTCTACCAGTTCGAGAAGGACGGCCGCTCCACCGTGGGTCTGCCGGGCGGCGGCCCGGAAGCGCCCTTCCAGCGGTCCGACACGGTTCCCCCGCGCGGCGACCACAAGCCCGGCGAATACGCGGCCCTCGTGCGCCGCGCCAAGGAGAAGTTCATGCGCGGCGACCTCTTCGAGGTCGTGCCGGGCCAGACCTTCTACGAGCGCGTCGAGCACAAGCCGTCCGAGGTCTCGCGGCGGCTCAAGGGCATCAACCCGTCGCCGTATTCCTTCTTCATCAATCTCGGCGCGAACGAGTTCCTGATCGGCGCCTCGCCGGAAATGTTCGTCCGCGTCTCGGGCCGCCGGGTCGAGACCTGCCCGATCTCCGGCACGATCCGGCGCGGCGAGGACGCGATCTCGGATTCGGAGCAGATCCTCAAGCTTCTGAACTCGAAGAAGGACGAGTCCGAGCTCACCATGTGCTCGGATGTCGACCGCAACGACAAGAGCCGCGTCTGCGAGCCCGGCTCTGTGCGCGTCATCGGTCGACGCCAGATCGAGATGTATTCGCGCCTGATCCACACGGTGGACCACATCGAGGGCCGGCTGCGGGAGGGCATGGACGCGATGGACGCGTTCCTGTCCCACGCCTGGGCGGTCACGGTGACCGGCGCGCCCAAGCTCTGGGCGATGCGCTTCATCGAGAAGAACGAGAAGAGCCCGCGCGCCTGGTACGGCGGCGCGGTCGGCATGATGCATTTCAACGGCGACATGAATACCGGCCTGACGCTGCGCACCATCCGCCTCAAGGATGGGGTGGCCGAGGTGCGCGCCGGCGCGACGCTCCTCTACGATTCCAACCCGGAAGAGGAAGAGGCCGAGACCGAGCTGAAGGCCTCGGCCATGATTGCGGCCATCCGCGAGGCGGGCAAGCCGAACGCCGGAGCGGGGACGACCGAGCGCGCCAAGGTCGGCGAGGGGGTGCGCATCCTCCTGGTCGATCACGAGGACTCGTTCGTCCACACGCTCGCCAACTACTTCCGCCAGACCGGCGCGGACGTCACCACCGTGCGCACCCCGGTGCCGGAAGAGATCTTCGAGCGCGTCTCCCCCGACCTCGTGGTCCTGTCGCCCGGCCCCGGCAACCCGGACGATTTCGACTGCCGCGGCACGATCGCCCAGGCGAGGAAGCGTCAGATGCCGATCTTCGGCGTCTGCCTCGGGCTCCAGGCGCTGGCCGAGGCCTATGGCGGCACGCTGCGCACGCTGCATGTGCCGGTCCACGGCAAGCCCTCGCGCGTGCGCGTCTCGACGCCCGGCATCATCTTTTCCGGCCTGCCGAACGAGGTGACCGTCGGACGCTATCACTCGATCTTCGCCGACCCCGTGCGCCTGCCGCGCGAATTCGAGGTGACGGCCGAGACGGAGGACGGTGTCGTGATGGCGTTCGAGCACCGGCACGAGCCGGTGGCGGCCGTGCAGTTCCACCCCGAGAGCATCATGAGTCTGGGCAGCGACGCGGGCATGCGCATGATCGAGAACGTCGTGGCGCACCTGCCGCGCCGCGCCAAGGTGAAGGCGGCCTGATGACGGCATCCGCGATGGCGATGGCCGACGATTCCGGCCGTCTGGTGAAGCGTACGGCGATGATGACCATCGCCGTCGCCTGCCTCGTGCTCGGCATCAAGTACGCGGCCTACGTCGTCACCGGCTCGGTGGCGCTGTTCTCCGACGCGCTGGAATCCATCGTCAACGTCGTCGCCGGGCTGGTCGCCCTCTGGGCGGTCAGCGTCAGCTACAAGCCCGCCGACACGGACCACCCTTACGGCCACACCAAGGCCGAGTACTTCTCGGCCGTGGTGGAGGGCGTTCTGATCGTGGTCGCCGCGCTGGTGATCCTGCGCGAGGCCTACGGTGCCTATCTCGTGCCCCGCGAGATCGAGGCCCCGATGCTCGGCATCGCGATCAACGGCGTGGCCACCGCCATCAATCTCCTGTGGGCGCTCCACCTGATCCGCCAGGGCCGCGCGCACCGCTCTCCCGCCCTCGATGCCGACGGGCGCCACATCATGGCGGATGTCGTCACCTCGGTCGGCGTCCTCGCAGGCCTGGCCCTCGCCAGCGTCACCGGCTGGGCGATCCTCGACCCGGCGCTTGCCGCCCTCGTCGCGCTCAACATCCTGCGCGAGGGCTGGAAGGTCGTCGCCTCCTCGCTTTCGGGGCTGATGGACCAGGCGCTCGATCCGGCGGACGATGCCCGCGCGCGCGAGATCATCTCCGCCTCGGCGCAAGGGGCGATCGAGGTCCACGACGTGCGCACCCGCATCGCGGGCCGTGCCGTCTTCATCGAGTTCCACATGGTGGTGCCGAGCGAGATGCGGGTGATCGACGCCCACACGATCTGCGACCGGATCGAGGACGCCCTTCAAGCTGCCTTCGCAGGTGCACGCGTCCTGATCCATGTCGAACCGGAAGGCGAGGCCAAGCAGGTCGGCGTTCCGGTTCTGTAGGGGTCTCAAGGCGTTCGGGTTCATTCTTTGGGCGGCAAAAAGGCAGTTCCCCTTGGTTCCCTGACGGACTGTTCATCATCCGCCGCTCGCAACCGCAGCATGGAGCGCCTAAATGTAGCGCATCGGACGTCGCGAAATAAAAGTCCCCGGCCGGGTGATCTGGCGGAGACGATTTGAAGGCGACGTAGCGTTTTCATAAGGACAAGAACAATGAAGATCTCCATCTTTGCTTCGGCTGTTGCTGTTTCCCTGGCTGCCCTGACGGGCGCCGCCTCCGCTTCCAGCATCATTCCGGGCTCCGACTATTTCACCGAGGCCCAGGCCGACCATGAGGCCAACACGGTGATCCGTGGCGAGACCGCTGCCGCCCCCGGCGCGACCGTCACCGAGACCCGCTCCTTCGGCTTCCCCGCTTCGGCCGGCGCCGACCGGAACCTCGTCCCCGGCTCGCGCTTCGAGAGCCGCGTCGAGCAGAACAACTCGATCAACGCGGTTGCCCGTGGCGACTATCACGGCGGCTACACCGCCGCCCCGACCGCCTCGGTGCGCGTGGTTCCGGGCTCCGACTCGTTCTGATCCCGGCGCAAGGGCTCCCTCCGCTCTTGCCTTCGAGGCCCGGTCCCGCAAGGACCGGGCCTTTTTCGTGCGCGCGGGGCACGAGGGGCTTGCCATCGGCTGCGCCGGTCGGCATCCTGCACCGCGATGACGACGGCACACGCCCCCTTCGGCCCCGTGGCCCCGACCACCGCGCGCTCGCGCGGCGCGTCTGCACGTCTTCCCCTCGGCCTGCTTCTTCTCGTCCTTAGCGGCGATCGTCGGGCCCGTTGATCGAAGGGGCGCCCGGCGGTCGAGCCGGCGCGCGACACCCTCGCCAGCGTCCAGTCTCTTCGGCTTTACATCCCAGTCCAAATCCTGAAAGACGCGCGTAAGCCGGCCCGCTGGCCGCTCCGTCTTCGCCGAACGAGCAAGGTTTCGTCATGTCCGCATCCATGCCGGTGATGTCCAAGGCCACCGAGAAGTATCAGCCCTATCCGCAGGTCGACCTGCCCGACCGGCAGTGGCCCTCGCGCCGCATCGAAAAGGCGCCGATCTGGTGCTCGGTGGATCTGCGCGACGGCAACCAGGCGCTGGTCGACCCGATGGGGCAGGAGCGCAAGTCGCGCATGTTCGCCCTCCTCAAGCACATGCGCTTCAAGGAGGTCGAGATCGGCTTCCCCTCCGCCTCGCAGACCGACTTCGATTTCACCCGCTGGTGCATCGAGGAGGGGGGCGTTCCCGAGGACATGTCGCTGCAGGTCCTGGTCCAGTGCCGGCCCGAGCTGATCACCCGCACCTTCGAGAGCCTGGAGGGCGCGAAGAACCCGATCGTCCACTTCTACAACTCGACCAGCGAGCTGCAGCGGCGCGTCGTGTTCGGCAAGGACCGCGCCGGCATCCGCCAGATCGCGGTGGAGGCGGCCGAGATGATCGCCGAGATGGCCGACAAGGCCGGCGGCGGATTCCGCTTCGAATATTCGCCGGAGAGCTTCACCGGCACCGAACTCGATTTCGCGCTGGAAATCTGCAATGCGGTGACGGAGGTGATCCGCCCGACGCCGGAGAACCGCCTCATCCTCAATCTGCCGGCGACGGTCGAGATGTCGACGCCCAACGTCCATGCCGACCAGATCGAATGGATGAGCCGCAACCTCGACAAGCGCGACTCGATCATCCTGTCCCTGCATCCGCACAACGACCGGGGCACGGCCATCGCCGCGACCGAACTCGGCCTGATGGCCGGCGCCGACCGCGTCGAGGGCACGCTCTTCGGCAACGGCGAGCGCACCGGCAACGTCGATCTCGTGACGCTGGCGCTCAACATGTACACGCAAGGGGTGGACCCCGAACTCGACGTCTCCGACATCAACCGGATGAAGGAGGTCTACGAGCACTGCAACCAGCTCAGCATTCCCGAGCGGCACCCCTATGTCGGCGAACTGGTCTACACGGCCTTCTCCGGCTCGCATCAGGACGCGATCAACAAGGGCATGAAGGCGGCCAAGGTCGCCAACAAGCCGCTCTGGGAAGTGCCCTACCTGCCGATCGATCCGCAGGACGTCGGCCGCTCCTACGAGGCGATCATCCGCATCAACTCGCAGTCGGGCAAGGGCGGCATCGCCTATGTGCTGCAGGCGGACTACGGCCTGAACCTGCCGCGCAACCTGCAGGTGGACTTCCGCGAGGACATCCAGCGGATCACCGACGAGGAAGGCCGCGAGGTGCCGGTCAAGCGCATCTACGAGCGGTTCCTCGAACGCTACGTGGAACAGCCCGGCGCGCGTTTCGCCTATGTCGAGCACGTGACCCGGCCCGAGCAGGGGCCGTCCCGCCGCACCGTCACGGCGACGATCCGCGACGGCGAGCGGACGGTTGAGATCGAGGGCCGGGGAACCGGCGCGATCGACGGCTTCATCGACGGGCTGTCGCGGCACATGGGCGTCGAGCTCTCGGTCGCCGACTATTCCGAGCACTCGCTCCAGCGCGGCTCCAACGCCTCGGCCATCGCCTATATGGAGATCGAACATCCCGGCGGCCGGGTGTTCGGCGCGGGCATCGACCAGAACGCTACCACGGCCTCGCTTCGCGCCATCGTCGCGGCGGCAAACCGGATCGTCGATAGCCAGGGTTAACGAAACCTTTCCCTCGGGCGGTCGTTCCGGCTTCGCGAAAGCCACGAACGCTACGCATGAAATCCGTACGGCGGGCCATGACGGCCCGCCGCGCGAGGTCGAGGTGGCATGATGACGGAGTCCAAGGGCGCCCTGTCGGTGACGAGCGGCACGAAGCGGCTGGCCGACGCCGTGCGCGCGGCCAAGATCGCCTCCTCCCAGCGCACCGACATCGTGGTCGACATCCGCGAGGCCGATCGCGCCCGGCTCGAGATCTTCGCCGAGGAACTCCAGCCCATCGTGGACGCCGTCCCGACGGACGACGATCTCTTCGACTTCACCCTCTCCGGCGGCCCCCAGCCGCGCTTCTGGATCGACGGCACCGCCCAGGTGCTGATGGCGCGCGACCGGCGCACCTATCGCTTCGTGCGCGACACGCGCCTCGGCCGGGTCGTGCTCGCCGAATCCGGCGAAACCCGTGTGATCGTGGACAAGGTGACCGAATACGTCGCCGAGCGGATGGTGGAGCGCGACCGCGCTCTCGCCGTGTCCGACGGCATCGGCCTTCGCGCGCCCGAGCGCGCCGGCCCGACTGCGGCGGCCGCGACGACGCTGGAGCCGATCCGCCTCGCGCCGCGCCCGCGTTCCACCGACTTCGTGATCGCCCTGTCCTGGATGATGATCGGCATCGTCGTCGGCGCGGGCATCCTGATGCTGATCGCCGCCTATCGCGGCGCGCCGCTGGTCTGACCGCCGTCCTCAGCGCCGCAGGCGATCGGCCAGAAGCACCGCCCCGCCGACCGCGAGACCCCAGAACGGCGCGCTGATCCCGAGGAACGGCACGCCCGAGGCCGTCACCACGAAGCACAGGATCGCGGCCTCCCGGTCCTTCGTCTCTGAAACCATTCCGCCCAGCGCGCCGGTAAAGGCGCCGATCAGGGCGACGCCCGCCACCGTCTGCACCAGGGCGGGCGACTGGGCAGCAAAGGCGGTCGCCCAGCCCGCGGCCAGCCCGAAAGCGACATAGGCAAGACCGGAGACGATGCCGGCCCACCACCGCCGATCCCTGTCCGGCCCGGCCTCGTCGCCGGCGCAGATCGCCGCGGTGATGGCGGCGAGGTTCACGGCATGGCCGCCGAACGGCGCGCAAAGCAGGCTGAACATGCCGGTCGCGGTGAATAGCGGGGCCGGCGCAGGCGAATAGCCGTTGACCTTCAGGATCGCGAGCCCCGGAATGTTCTGCGAGGCCATAGTGATCAGGAACAGGGGCAGCCCGATGCCGATCAGGGCGGCCGGCGACCATTCCGGCATCACGAGGACCGGCGTCGGCACGATCGCCGCGCCGCCGGGATCGCTGTTGCCGGCCAGGATCAGGAGAAAGGTCGCGACGGCCGCCGCCGGAACCGCGAGGATCCGGTTCCACCGCCCGACCAGGAACCAGACCCCGATCACCGCGAGTGCCTGAACCGGCAGCGAGGCGACCGCCTTGACGGGCGCGAGGCAGAGCGGGAGCAGGATGCCGGCCAGCATCGCGTTGGCGAGCGACAGCGGGATGGCGGCGATCGCCCGCCCGACCGGCTTCACCAGGCCAGCCACCACGACCAGCGCCCCGGCCAGGAGAAATGCACCGACCGCCGCTCCGAAGCCGCCCTGCGGGATTCCGGCGCCTGCCAGAAGGGCGGCGCCCGGCGTCGACCACGCCACCGATATCGGCATGCGCAGGCGCCAGGATACGAGGACGCCGCAGACCCCCATCGCGATCGACAGCGCCATGATGCCGGACGCCGCCTGCTCGGGCGTCGCACCGACCCCGACGAGGCCCTGCAGCACGACCGAAAAGGAACTGGCGAAGCCGACAAAGGCTGCGAGCAGGCCGGCCGAGACGGCGGGAAGGGGCGGAAGGCGCATCGGCGGGCCTCGACGGACGGGAGCGACAATCCGTCCTTAGGTCCGCCCTCCCAAGTCTGACAAGGGATTCTTCGCCGCTCGGGCGGTCGCGGTCAGGCGATCGCCTCGTGCCCGACATCGGCCGTCGTGCCGTCGGGCAGGAGCCGGCGCTGGCGGATCCAGTCGATGCCGCCGCCGTCGGCGCGGAAGCCGCGCTCGCGTTGGAGGAGGGACCAGCCCCCCGGTTCGCCCTCGATCTCGAACAGGCTGTAGCGCGCGGCCGGCTTGGAGCCGCCCGCGTTCTGGCTGGCGGAAGGAATGCCCGCGACGGGTACCTTCTCGCCGCCGGGGCCGGTCAGCCAGTAGAGCGTGTCGAGATGGGTGTGACCGTGCAGCACGAGCTCGGCGCCGGCGTCGTGGATGACCTTGGAAAAGAACTGCTTGCCGATCAGCCGCTTCGACCAGGCGGCCGCGCCCGCGATCGGCGGATGGTGGATCATGACGACGCGGAAGAGCCCGCGCGCCTTAGCTTCCTCCAGGAGCCGCGCGGTCGCCAGCGCCTGCCCGCGCTTGAAGGTTCCGGTGGCGAAGAAGGGCGCGGTCGCCTCGGCGCTCGACGTCCCGATGATGGCGACGTTCCCGCGCACGCGCATGTAGGGATAGTGGCGATGATGCGGGTTCAGACCGGCATCCCCTAAGAGATAGGGGTGCCACTCGTGATAGATGCGCTTCAGCGCCCCCGGCACGTAGGCGTCGTGATTTCCTGGCACGACGGAGACGAGGGACGGATCGCCGAGATCCTCCAGCCAGATCCGGGCGCCGGCGATCTCGCCCTTGGTGGCGAGGTTGACCAGATCGCCCGTCACCGCCACGTGGTTCGGTGCATGGGTCTTGAGATCGGCCACGAGCTTCAGCAGCGTGTCGCCGAACATCGAGCGCTTCCGGTTGCGCTGCCAGTTGATGTAGCCCGTGATGCGCTTGGACGCGAGTTCGCGGTAGGAAAGCTCGGGCAGCGGGCCGAGATGGATGTCGGACAGATGAGCGAGACGAAACATGGCGGATGAACTAGCCGGTCGCGTGGCGTTGGGAAGGGGAGCGCGATGACGCCTTCGTTGGCGCGTCCGCTCGCCCGCGTCTTGCGCGCCTGGGCTCTCGTGTCGCGCTCCATGACGCTCGGCGTGCGCCTCGTGGCGCTGAACGGCGAGGGGCAGGTCTTCCTGGTGCGCCACGCCTATCGGGAAGGCTGGTACCTGCCGGGCGGCGCGGTGGACCCCGGCGAGACGGCCGGCGAGGCCGCGCTGCGCGAGGCGCGCGAGGAGGGCAACCTCGAATGCGGCGCGCCCTTGGAGCTTCTCGGCGTCTACTACAATCGGCGCGAAGGGCGCGATCACGTCCTCCTCTATCGCTGCGACGGCGCCCGGCAGACCGCTCTTCGCCAGCCGGACCGCGAGATCGCGGAGGCCCGCTTCTTCGATCCCCGATCCCTGCCGCCCGGCACGACGCCCGCCACCCGTCGCCGTCTGGCCGAGGTGCTGGAAGGCGCCGCGCCGTCCGGGGACTGGTAGGTCAGCGCGCGGCCAGCCGCTCGCGCCCGTGCGGCCGGTCGAGAAGAAGCTCGGGTCCGAGCGGCACGATCCGCGTCGGGTTCACCATGTCGTGGCTCTCGTAGTAGTGATGCTTGATATGGTGGAAATCGACCGTCTCCCGGACGCCCGGCCATTGGTAGAGTTCCAGCATGTAGCCTTGCAGGTTCGGGTAGTCGGCGATCCGCCGGAGGTTGCATTTGAAGTGGCCGTGATACACGGCGTCGAAGCGGATCAGCGTCGTGAACAGGCGCCAGTCGGCTTCGGTGACGCGTTCGCCGACGAGATAGCGCTGGCGCCCCAGCCGCTCCTCCAACCGGTCGAGCGTCTCGAACAGCTCATGGAACGGCTTCTCGTAGGCCTCTTGCGTGGTCGCGAAGCCGCATTTGTAGACGCCGTTGTTGACGGCCTCGTAGACCTCCTTGTTGGTGGCTTCGATGGCGGCCTTGAAGTCGGCCGGGCAGACGTCCACCGTGGCGTCACCGAAGGCGTCGAACGACGAGTTGAAGATCCGCAGGATCTCGGCGGACTCGTTGTTGACGATCGTGCCCTCCTTCTTGTCCCAGAGAACGGGCACCGTGACGCGGCCGGTGAACTGCAGGTCGGCCTTGAGGTAGATTTCGTAGAGGCGCTCGGCGCCGTTCACGGTGTCGGGGATGCAGCCCTGCCGGTCGGAGAAGGTCCAGCCCTCTTTGCCCATGAACCAGTCTACGACCGAGACGGACACGACGTCCTCGAGCTTCTTGAGCTTTCGGAGGATCAGCGTCCGGTGCGCCCAGGGGCAGGCGAGCGAGACGTAGAGATGGTAGCGCCCGGCTTCCGCCGGCACCGCATCCTGCCCGTCCGGCCCCGCTTCGCCGTTCGGGGTGACCCAGCGACGGAACGCGGTCTTGGAGCGCTCGAAGCTGCCGCCGGACGCCTTGGTGTCGTACCACTTGTCCTGCCACTTGCCGTCCACCAGAAGACCCATGGGCTCCGTTCCCTAACGATTTTCGCCGTGACGCACCTGCCTATCGACGGCGCTTCCAAGCGGTGATATGGAGCATCCCGGCCGATAGGCAGGCCTGAACCATGCGGGTTTCCATGCTGCGACGACGACGCCAGGGGGCGGCACCCGCCGCCACGATCCACGCCGCCACCGCCTGACCCGGCTCTTCGGGCACGCGGGGCGGAGCCGTTGCGCTTGCCCTTTGAGAGCCCGTCCATGCTGTCCATCGTCCAGGACCTCGACCTGCGCTTCTGCGCGGAAACTCCCGACCACGCCGCCGCCATCGAAGGCATCTGCGCCGAGGCGTTCGGCCCGGGTCGCTTCACGCGTGCGGCCGAGCGGGTGCGCGAGCGCGTTCCCCACGATCCTGCCCTGTCCCTGGTCGCCCTTCTCGGCGGCGAGGTCGTGGGCTCCGTTCGCCAGACCCGCGTCGCGATCGGCGGCGTCCCGGCGGTCATGCTCGGGCCGCTGGCCGTCCGGCCGCGCTTCAAGAAGCGGGGCATCGGCCGCACGCTGATGGCCATGGCGGCGGAGGCGGCGCGGCTTTCGGGCGAGCGTGCGATCTTCCTGGTCGGCGACCGCGCCTACTACATGCCGCTCGGCTATCGACCGCTGCCTGTGGGTTCGGTGACCATGCCGGGTCCGGTGGACGAGGAGCGCATTCTCGGCCTCGAGCTGGAGCCGGGCGCCTGGGTCGGCGTTTCCGGTTTGGTGGGTCCTCGTCTCTAGACGAGGGCCTCCACTTCGGTCGGAAGCGAGGAGCAGTGGCCGAGGTCGTTGCGATGATCGGCTAGCCAGCGATCGGTCGCCGCGCGGCCGAGATCCCGCAGTTCCGTCAGTTCCGACCAGCGCGTGTCGAGCTTTCCGACGGCTCCGCGCCGTGTCAGTTCCTCGCCGGCCGAAATCATGTGGAGGCGCAGGTCCGCGATCCGCCGCATCACGGGATTCTCGAGATCCTCGCCGCGCATGAGCCGCTTTGTTTCGGTGAGCATGCGCAGGTCGCGCATCAGCGAAGTGTTGAAGGTGATCTCGTTGACGCGGGCGATGATCTCTTCCGCCGTGCCGGGGACACCCGGCCGGACGAAGGGCGTCACCTGGACGATCAGGAGGTCGGCCGTGCCGTGATCCTCGGTGAAGAGCGGCGTCAGAACCGGGTTGCCGAGATAGCCCCCGTCCCAATAGTGACGACCGTCGATCTCCACCGCGCGAAAGATGTCGGGCAGGCAGGCCGAAGCGAGCAGGGCGTCGGCCGTCAGTTCGCTTCCCGAAAAGACGCGCACGC
Organism: Aureimonas sp. SK2; assembly: GCF_029813115.1. GTDB lineage: Bacteria > Pseudomonadota > Alphaproteobacteria > Rhizobiales > Rhizobiaceae > Aureimonas. The sequence goes on along the minus strand of NZ_JAPZDS010000004.1, from coordinate 40,489 downwards.
TTCCCGCCTCGACATCCGTCGCCGAGACAAAGGTCGGAACTTCCGTCTGGCTCTGGAGAAGGGGCAGGTCGATCGCCTCCTCGACCACCCCCCGCAGCGGATTGCCGCCCGGGCGCACCGTGCTGTAGGGCGAGACGAACTGGCTGAACGAGCGGACCTGCTCGATCGCCTGATGCACCACGGCGCGGGGGAAGGGGAAGAACGGGAAACTGCTCTCGACGGCGCCGAGCGGGGAGCGGGCCGATACGGTTTCCCAGAGCCGGTGCAGCGCCTCGCGCGCGGCGTCTCGTCCGCCGCTGGCCAAGCCGGCCGAAAGGCTCGCCGCGTTCAACGCACCGGCGCTGGTGCCACTGACGGCCGCGATGTCGATCGAGTCGTCTTCCAGAAGGCGGTCGAGCACGCCCCATGTGAACGCGCCGTGCGCGCCGCCGCCTTGAAGGGCGAGACTGATGCGGGTCATGTGTTCCTGCCTTCCGTCCGTCCTCCCGACCATCCATGCACCAACGCCGGACGAGGTGTCCAGCGTTCATGCTGCACCGCGATATAGTCAGCGTCCTTCGCGATACCAGGTGGCGGACAGCGCCATCAGCAGAACGGCGAGACCGAGGAACCCGGCAAACAGGGGCGTGCGGTCGACGCCGCGCAGCACGCTTTCCTCCGTGGTCTTGAGCCCGATCCAGTCGCGCCCCTCCGCGTCCGCGCGGCCCGACACGGGCACGACGCGCGGCACGGACACGTCGCCCGTGGCCTCCGCCAGCCTGCGCACGGAGCCGCGGGTCGCATCCGCAATCGGCTGGAGCTTCTCAGTGGTAGAGATCGCCTCGCGATACTCGCGCGGGTTCACCGGGCCGACATTGGCGAGCGCCCGCAGGTCGCCGTTGGCGACCTGATAGAGCCCGAGCTCCTCCGCCTTCAGGCTGCCGCGCCATTCGCCCGCACCGCCTTCGGTGAGCGGCAACTGCACGGCGCGACCTGTCGGCGTCACCACCGTCGCCGGACCCGGATCGTCGCCGATCGTGTGACGCGTGACGACGAGGTCGGTGCCGAGGCCTTCGGCGTCCAGCGCCTCCTCCTCCAACTGCGGCTCCTTCATCAGCCAGTGGGCGAGCCGGCGGAACAGCGGCACGTGCGGTCCGCCGCCCTCGTATCCGCGCGACCAGAGCCAGCCCTGGTCCGACAGGAGCAGCGCAACGCGACCCTCGCCGGCGCGATCGAGAACCAGGAGCGGCTTGCCGTCCGGGCCGTTCATCACCGTCTCGCCCCGCGTCTCGCCGACATCCACCGAGCGGAACCAGGGGCTCCAGTCTGGCGGCGTCGCGCCCGCGCCCGGCAGGTCGCGCGTCACGGGATGCTTGCGGCCGAGATCGGACAGGACGGGCCGGAAGGCGCGCTGGTCTACCGAGCCGGTGGGCAGCGCCGGGAGGATCGAACTGAGCGGCGAGTTGGCAACGGAGTCGGGGCCGGCATATTCGGGGCCGGAGGCGATCAGCATGGCCCCGCCGTTCTGCACGTACTGGGCGATGTAGTCGTAATAGAGCGTCGGCAGCACGCCGCGCCGTTGGTAGCGGTCGAAGATGATGAGGTCGAAGTCCTCGATCTTCTCGACGAAAAGCTCGCGCGTCGGGAAGGCGATCAGCGACAGCTCGTTGATCGGCGTGCCGTCCTGTTTCTCCGGCGGTCGTAGGATGGTGAAATGGACGAGGTCCACCGCCGCGTCGGACTTCAGGAGGTTGCGCCAGGTCCGCTCGCCCGCGTGCGGCTCGCCGGAGACGAGCAGCACCCGCAGGTTCTCGCGGATGCCGTCGATCACGGCGATGGCGCGGTTGTTGACGGGCGTCACCTCGCGCGGGTCCCGCGCGGCCGACAGTTCCACGATGTTCTTGCCGGCGCGCGGCAGGGTGATCTCGACCTGCGCGTCCTGGCCGGGCGTGGCGCTGCGGCGCTCCACGAGGTCGCCGTTCAGGAAGATCTGGACATCCACCGGGTTGGCTGAGGCTCCCTGGCCTTCCTCCACCACGCGGAAGGTGAGGGTCTGCGGCTGGTCGACCAGGGCGAAGCGGGGCGAGGTGACGAGGTCGAGCCGCCGGTCGAACTCGTCCGGCCGCCCGGTGACCAGCGTATGGACGGGCGCGTCGAAGCCAAGAGCGGCAGCGTTCTCTGGAATGTCGTGGACCTGCCCGTCCGTCACCAGGATGGCCCCACCGACGCGGGCGGGCGAGACGTCGCGCAACCCGTCGCGAAGGGCACTGAAGAGCGCCGTCGTCGCGTCGCCCTCGCCGGCGAAGCGCGCCTCGATCGTACGGACTTCGAACTGCGGGTAGTCGGCGAGCCTCTGGCGGAGCTGTTCCACCGCCGCGTCGGTCTGCGCGGTGCGCTCGCCGATCGCCTGGCTCTGGCTGCGATCCACCACGACGCCGACGACGCTCTTCAGGGGATCGCGCTCCTCGCGCAGGATCACGGGGTTGAGGAGCGCCAGCACCAGCGCGGCGAGCGCGAGGCTGCGCACCACGGCGCCGCGCATGCGGGCCGCCAGAAGCGCAACCGCGAGCAGGACGGCCGGCACCGTGAGGATCGCGATGACGGTCCAGGAGAAGAAGGGCGAGACGTCGATCGACCAGGTCATGGCGCTATTGCCCTAGGCGTTCGAGGAGGGCGGGCACGTGGACCTGGTCGGCCTTGTAGTTGCCGGTCAGCACATACATCACGATGTTGACGCCCGCCCGGTACGCATACTCGCGTTGCGAGGGATCGGCATTGTCGGTCGGAAACACGAAGAGCCCGTTGCCGTCCACCGCCCAGGCGCTGGCGAAGTCGTTGGACGTGATCATGATGGACGACACGCCGTCGCCCGCGCTCGCCGGCCGCGCCTCGGCGTCGGCCGAGCGCACCAGCGATTCGACCCAAAGGTCCGAGCCCGTGTGGCGGCCTGGAAAGCTGTCCATGATGTAGAAGGCCTTGGTGAGCACATGGTCGGCCGGGACCGGCTCCAGCGGCGGAATGTCGAGATCGGCCAGGATGTCGCGCAGGCGCCGTTGGCCGGCTGAGACCGTGGTGCCCGACAGGTCGCCCATCGCGTCGCCCTCCACGTCGAAGAGAACGGTCCCGCCCTGCTTCATGTAGGCATCGACCCGGCTGATCGCCTCCTGGCTCGGCATCGGGGCGGAGGCGTGGATGGGCCAGTAGAGGAGCGGGTAGAAGGAGAGTTCGTCCGTCGCGATGTCGACGCCCATCGGCGCGCCCGGCTCCAGCGCGGTCTTGGAGGCGACGAACTGCGACAGGCCGTCGAGCCCCTGGCGCGAGATCTCGTCGGTCGCGGCGTCGCCGGTCTCGACATAGGCGAGGTGCGTCGTCTCGGTCGCCGCGATGGCTCGTTCGGCGTCGATGCCTTCCAGACCCTGCGTCGCCAGCGAGGCGGGGGGCGGAGACTCCTGCGCGAGCGCCCGGTCGGCATGGCCCGCGCCAGCAAGCGCCAGGGCGAGCACCAGGGCGGCCGGAGCGGCGCGTCGGCCGAAGCCCCGCCGCAGCCGCGAGAAGCCCCCATGGAGCCAGAGCAGCGCCAGGGCATCCAAAGCGAAGAGCGCGACGGCACCGGCGAAGAGCCAGGGCGTCAGGTCGGTGGAGCCCTCGGTGCCGTAAGCGCGCAAAGCCGGCGCCTCGCCGAGGTCGAGCGCGGGCAGGGGGCGCAGGGTGGCGTCGGCTGCCAGGAGGTTCAAGGCGCGGTATCCCTCCGCCGTGCCGTAGAGGCCGGGCGGGTTCTGCGGGCTGGGCACGGGCGCGGCGCCGGGGGCGAGCACCAGGGGGCGGATCTCCGGGCCGGGCTGCACCAGCCGGGCGTTGCCGTCCATCACGCGATAGGGCGGGAGGCTGGTCTCCGCCGTCCCGCCCTCCGTTCCGACCGACCCGCGCGACAGGGAGACGATCCGGCGCAGCATATCGACGAAGGCGCCGGAGATCGGTAGGTTCGACCAGGTGGCCTCGGCGGTCGTGTGGAACAGGACGATGGAGCCCGCGCCGCGCGCCGCCGCCGTCACGATCGGCGTGCCGTCGGCAAGGCTCGCCCAGGTGCGCTCGGACAATTCGGCCGAGGGCTCGGCGAGGATCTGGCGCGAGACCGTGACGTCGGCCGGCACAGCGATGCCGGCGAACGGGCTGCCCTCGGCGATCGGCGCCAGCCGCTGCGGCTCCGACCAGGACAAGGCCCCGCCGAGCTGGCGCTCGCCGCCGCGAAGACGCACCGGCACCAGCGTGTCCTCCGCCGTGGAGGCGGCGAGGCGCGGACCGGCGAAGCGCACCAGCGTGCCGCCGTTGTCGAGGAAGGTGTTGAGCGCTTCCGTGGCCGCATCCGGTAGGACACCGATGTCGGCCAGCACGATCACCGAGGGGCGCTGCTCGACGAGGGCGGGAATGGCGGTGCCGAGGTCGGCGCTGCCGGCCCGCACGAGGTCGGCATAGGGCTCCAGCGCGCGGGTGATGTAGTAAAGCGGCGACAGGAGCGGCTGCGCGAGGTCGGCCGCCTCGCCTGAGACGAGCGCGACGCGCCGGCGCTGGAAGCTCTCGTCCACCAGGCGCACCGAGGCCGCGTCGTTCAGCCCTTCGCGCTCGATCCGGGCGACGTCGTTGCGCAGCTCCATGGGAATGGTGAAGCGCGCCTCGGCGGTGCGCGCGCCGGCGGCGAAGGCAAGCGGCGCGCGGCCGATCTCGCGCTCCTGCGCGTCCAGCGCGCGGAGCTGGTAGGTGGCGGGGCCGGCCTCGCCGTCGGGGCGCACGGCCCGCACCACCAGCGCGTCCGTCGCGTTGTCGGCGCCCGTCAGTCCGGTCAAGTTGCCGATCGGCGGGGAATAAAGGATCGTCTGCGCAACCCTAAACGAACGCAGGGTCTCGGCGGCCGCCTCCAGGCCGCCGCCGTCGAGACCGTCGCTCAGATACGCCAGGCTCGCACCGCCGGTGCCGCCGAGAACGGCGGCCAGCCGCGTAGTGGCGGCGGCCCTGTCGGGCGCGATCGGGCGCGGCTCGGCGGCGGCGAGACGCTCCAGCGCGGTCGCCGCCTCCACGGGCGCTGCGTCGTTGGCGGCGTCCTCGGCGGTCAGAACGAGCGACACGGGGCGACCGGCTTCGCCCGCCTCGCGGATCAGGTCCTCGGCCGCCGCGCGGCGCTCGTCCCAGTCGCGCGCGCTGGCCCAGCCGTTGTCGAGCATCACCACCACCGGCCCGTCGCCCGTGAGCGCGCTCTCGCGCGGGTTGAGGATCGGCGCGGCCAGCGCCAGGATGACCAGCGCGGCGAGAAGCAGCCGGAGGAGGGTCAGCCACCAGGGGCTGCGGGCCGGGGTTTCCTCCCGCTTCAGCACGCGCTCCAGGATGCGCAGCGGCGGAAAGGTCTCCGTCTGCGGACGCGGCGGGGTGAGCCGCAGCAGCCACCAGATCAGCGGAAGGGCGAGAAGGCCGGCAAGAACGAGCGGCGCGCCGAAGGACAAGGCTCCCATCAGGCGCGCGCCTTCATGTTTTGCGGCTGGCCGCTCAGATGGCCGTGCACGGCGACCAGCGGCTCGGAGGCCAGCCGGTCGGTGGCGTGGAAGACGTGGCTCCAGCCGAGCCGACGGCAATGCTGCCCAAGCGCCTCGCGCCGCGCTTCGAAGGCGTCGCGATAAAGGTCTCGCAGCGCCTCGGCGCGCCCGGCGGTCAGCTTCATGCCGGTCTCCGGATCCTGGAACTCGGTGCGGCCGGCATAGGGGAAGGCGACCTCGGCGGGGTCGGCGATTTGCACGACGTGGCCCCGCACGCCCTGGCGAGCGAGCGTGTCGATGCGCTCAAGCAGCTCCTCGATCGGATCGAGAAAGTCGCCGACCAGCACGATCTCGCTGAAGCGCTTGAGCCGATCGGTCTCGGGGAAGCCGCCGGACGGCCGGTTGGTCTGAAGTGCGGCAGCGATCCGCTCGGCCGCATTGCGCGCCGAGACGGGCGCGAGCACGCCGGGATAGCCGATCCGCTCGCCCGAGCGCGCCAGAAGCTCGGCTAGCGCCAGCACCAGGACCAGCGCGCGGCTTTCCTTGGACACGAGGCCTTCCCGGCTCTGGTAGAGCATGGAGGGCGAAGGGTCGGCCCAGAGCCAGACCGTCTGGGCCGCTTCCCATTCGCGGTCCCGGAGATAGACGTTGTCGTCGCGCGCGGAGCGCCGCCAGTCGATGCGCGAGACCTGCTCGCCGTCGACGAAGGGGCGGAACTGCCAGAAGTTCTCGCCGGTGCCGCGCCGCCGACGCCCGTGCCAGCCGGTGGCGACGGAGGCCGAGACGCGCCGCGCCTCGACCAGGAGGTCGGGCAGGAGGGCCGCGCGCTGGCGGGCGCGGTGCAGCGCCTCGCCGCCCGTGACGGCGTCCGTGATGCGCCCGACCGTGGCCATGGTTTCAGCCCGCCTGTTTGGCGAGACGCGCGATGACCTCGCGGACGCCGATCCCCTCGGCGCGCGCGGCGAAGTTCAGCGCCATGCGGTGCTGCAGGATCGGCTCGGCCAAGGCCCGCACGTCGTCGATCGACGGGGCGAGGCGCCCCTCGTAGAGCGCGCGGGCGCGCACGCAGGTCATCATCGCCTGGGAGGCGCGGGGGCCGGGACCCCAGGCGACATGCGTGTCGGCCTCCTTCGAGCCCTGGCCCGGCCGGGCCGAGCGCACGAGCGACAGGATCGCCTCCACCACGCTCTCGGGCACCGGCATGCGGCGCACCAGCGTCTGGATCTCGCGCAGGCGGTCGGACGTCATCACGGCGACGGCCTTGTCCTCGGCGACGCCGGTGGTGGCGAGCAGGATGCGCCGCTCGGCCTCGATCGAGGGATAGTGCACGTCCACCTGGCAGAGGAACCGGTCGAGCTGGGCCTCGGGGAGGGGATAGGTGCCCTCCTGCTCCAGCGGGTTCTGCGTCGCGAGCACGTGGAACGGCGCGGGCAGATCGTGCCGCTCGCCGGCCACCGTCACATGATATTCCTGCATGGATTGCAGCAGCGCCGACTGCGTGCGCGGGCTGGCGCGGTTGATCTCGTCGGCCATCAGGAGCTGCGCGAACACCGGCCCCCGCACGAAGCGGAAGGAGCGGCGGCCCGTTTCGTCCTGGTCCATGACCTCGGTGCCGACGATGTCCGACGGCATGAGGTCGGGCGTGAACTGGACGCGGCGCGCGTCGAGCCCGAGCACGGTGCCGAGGGTCTCCACCAGCTTGGTCTTGGCAAGGCCCGGCACGCCGACCAGAAGCGCATGGCCACCCGCCAGGATCGCGACCAGGGTCTGCTCCACGACGCTTTCCTGGCCGAAGATCACGCGGGCGACGGATTCGCGCGCCTTGGCGATATCGGCGAGCGCGCGCTCGGCTTCCTCCACCATGCCGCGCGTGTCGACGGGAGGCTCCGGGTGGGCGAGTATCGTCATCCTTCGGGGCCTTTCGATGAGTCGCTTCGGGAGGGGCCGGCGACGAGGACAGGCCCCATAGAATCGAGGCCGGGGCCGTCTGGCAAGCGCCGGGGTGCGCGACTATTTGGTGACGGCCAAGGCCGGCCAAAATAAGACGGGCTCCGGCCGTAGACCTTGGGGAACAGCGCACCATGCCGCAGGAACAGGACACGAATTCGGCATCCGTCTCGCTGGAGGCCCTGGTCTCGCGCGCCGAGCGGGCGGGCCGGTCGGCGCCGCCGGTGGAGCGCTGGAACCCGGACCATTGCGGCGACATCGACATGGCCATCGACGAGGACGGGCGCTGGTTCTACCAGGGCTCGCCGATCGACCGCCCGGCGCTCGCCCGCCTCTTCTCCAGCGTGTTGCGGCGTGAGCCCGACGGCTCCTTCGTGCTGGTGACCCCCGCCGAGAAACTGACCATCCGCGTCGCGGACGCGCCCTTCGTCGCCGTCGAGATGAGCGACGAGGGGGGGCGCCTCAGCTTCCGAACCAACATGGGCGACATGGTGGAGGCGGACGAGGCGCATCCCCTGCGCTTCGCCACCGGGACGGGCGGCGCCTTCCGCCCCTATGTCCGCGTGCGCGGCGGGCTGGAGGCGCGGCTCACCCGCTCGCTCGCCTTCGATCTCGCGCAGCGGATCGAGGAACGGGAGGGCGAGGCCGGCATCGCATCGGGCAGCGCCTGGTTCCCCGTGCCGCTCCCGCCCGGCGGACTGGATGCCTGAGCGCATGTTCGATGCCGCTGACCTCAAGGCGCGCCTCCTGACCAGGGGGCTCGGCGCGCTGGAGCACGACACGGGCGACCACATCCTCAACCCGGACTGGGAGCAGCTTGCCGAGAGCGCGGCGGCGCGCGAAGCGGCCGTGCTCGTGCCCGTGGTGGACCGTCCGGGCGAGGCGGGCGTGATCCTCACGACGCGCGCCGCGCACTTGCGCAAGCATTCCGGCCAGGTCGCCTTTCCCGGTGGCTCGGTGGATGCCGCCGATCCGTCGGTGGAAGCCGCGGCGCTCCGGGAGGCGCGCGAGGAAATTGGGCTCGACCCGGGCGATGTCGAGGTGATCGGCCGCCTGCCGCGCTATCGCACCACGACGGGCTTTCGCATCACGCCCGTCATCGGCATCGTCGATCCGGGCTTTGCGCCCCGTCCGGACCCTTCGGAGGTCGCCGACGCCTTCGAGGTGCCGCTCGGCTTCCTGATGAACGCGGCCAACCACGCCAAGGACAGCCGCGTCTGGCAGGGCAAGCCGCGATACTTCTACACGATGCCCTTCGGCGACCGGTATATCTGGGGCGTGACGGCGGGCATCCTGCGCACGCTCTACGAAAGGCTCTACGCATCATGACGCGCATCGAGGCGGACTGGCTCCGCGACCCCGCCCTTCGAACCATCCTGTCCAGCCTTTCGACGAACGGCGAGGAGGCGAAGGTCGTGGGCGGCGCGATCCGCAACACCCTGATGGGCCGTCCGATCACCGACATCGACGTCGCCACCACGACCCTGCCGGCGGAGACGATCGCCCGCGTCGACGCGGCGGGGCTGAAGGCCGTGCCGACCGGCGTCGAGCACGGCACGGTAACGGTGGTGGCGGACGGACGCCCCTTCGAGGTCACGACGCTCCGCCGCGACGTCGAGACCGACGGGCGGCACGCCAAGGTCCTGTTCGGGCGCGACTGGGCGGCGGACGCTTCGAGGCGCGACTTCACCATCAACGCGCTCTATTGCGATGCCGACGGCGAGATCCTCGACCTCGTGGGCGGCCTGCCCGACATCGAGAGCGGCACGCTGCGCTTCATCGGCGAGGCGTCGCAGCGCATCGAGGAGGATTATCTCCGCATCCTGCGCTTCTTCCGCTTCTTCGCATGGTACGGACGAGGCCGGCCGGACGGGGAGGGGCTGCGTGCGTCGTCGCGCCTGAAGGAGGGCCTCGACCGCCTGTCGGCCGAACGCGTCTGGAACGAGTTGCGCAAGCTCCTCGCCGCGCCCGACCCGGCGCGCGCCCTTCTCTGGATGCGCCAGGCCGGCGTTCTCAGTCGCGTGCTTCCCGAGAGCGAGAAATGGGGGATCGATGCGATCCACGGCCTGATCGAGACCGAGCGGCTCTACGGCTGGGCGCCCGACCCGATCCGCCGGCTCGAGGCCATCGTGCCGCCCGACGCCGCGCGCCTGCGCGACATGGCGGGGCGCCTGCGCCTGTCCAACGCGGACCGCGATCGGCTGGTCGCCTGGGCGATGGCGGAGGCACCTGCGACGGAGAGCGATGCGGCCTTTCGAGCCCGCCTTTATCTCGGCGACGCCGATGCGCTCGCCGATCGCCTCGCGCTGGCGCTGAACTCCGAGAGAACCGCCGCCACGCAGAATCCCGACAAGCTGCCCCAGGTCGCGCTGCTGGCCGCACGGCACGAGGCGGCCGTGGGCTTCGAGCCGCCGGCCTTTCCCTTGTCCGGCCACGACCTTGCGGCGGCCGGCGTCGCGCAGGGGCCGGAGATCGGCCGCACACTCGACCGGCTGAAGCGCGCCTTCGCCGAGAGCGGCTTCGTGCTCGGGCGCGAGGCCCTGCTCAAGCTGGTCTGAACCCATGAAAAAGGGCGCGGATTTGATCCGCGCCCGCATCATTTCCGCCGGCCTCGTCGGCGAGCCTCTGCCCCTTAACAGGGCTCAGTGCTTGACGCTCGTCTCGTGCATTCCGTCACGGATCGCGTCCATCAGGCGCTGGGTGATGGTTTCCACCCCCAGTTGCTTGGCCTGCGTCACGGCGCGTCGCATGACCTCCGCCTGAGACTCGGCGCGGATCACGCGCTCGCAGCCTGGAATGACGCCGTGGCAATCGAGTTCGTACATCACAGTCCTCCCTGGTCGATCCTTCGGCCGCGCGGATGCGCCAGCCGCCTGCCCTTCGAAACCATGCGGTCGGAATGCACGTCTGCCCGCAGGACTCCTCGGTTCCGCGAACCCCCCGTTTGCCCACTCTCGGACAGCTTCGGGTTGCACGGACCTTAACAGGAGTTTTCCGTATGTGAACAGGACGTTGTTGGGTGTTTAACCAATTCGTGTCCGCAGGCTAGACATAGGGTCGGCGGGGAGAAAGACGAGGGTTGGTTCCCCGGTCTTCAGCCCGCCAACGAAATCGTCAGGGCCACTTCACGAGGGGGGGCAGGGACGACAGGATGGAGGCGACGTTGCCGCCCGTCTTGAGGCCGAACAGGGTGCCCCGGTCGTAGAGGAGATTGTACTCGACATAGCGCCCGCGCCGCACGAGCTGCTCCTCGCGCTCCGCTTCCCCCCAGGGCGTGGCGGCGTTCTGCCGTACGAGGTGGGGATAGACCACAAGGAACGCCTTTCCGACGTCGCGGGTGAAGGCGAAGTCCGCTTCCCAGCCGCCCGCTTCTTCCGGCGAGTGCAGCCAGTCGTAGAAGATGCCGCCGACGCCGCGCGGCTCCTTGCGGTGCGGCAGATAGAAATATTCGTCGCACCAGGTCTTGTAGCGGTCGAAATCCGCGACGGCCGAATGACGCTGGCAGACGAACTGCAGCGCCTTGTGGAAGGCGCGCGTGTCGGGGTCCTCCGCCGTGCGGCGTGCGCTCAGCATCGGGGTGAGGTCCGCGCCGCCGCCGAACCACTGGCCGGTCGTCACCACCATGCGCGTGTTCATGTGGACCGCCGGCACGTGCGGATTGCGCGTGTGGGCGATCAGCGAGATACCGGACGCCCAGAAGCTGCGGTCGCTCGCCGCGCCCGGGATCTGCGCGGCGAAGTCCTCCGACAACTCGCCGTAGACCGTCGACGTATGGATGCCCGCCTTCTCGAAGACGCGGCCGTTCTGCAGCATCGACATGGTGCCGCCGCCGCCGTTCTCGCCGCGCTCCCAAGGCGTGCGCTCGAAGCGGCCGGGGGCAAGCGTCTCGTCGGAGCCGAACTCGTCCTCGAGGTCCTCGAAGGCCTGGCACAGCCGGTCGCGCAGCGCCTCGAACCAGGTTCGCGCCTCTTCCTTCTTGGCGTCGAGGTTTTCGGGAAGGCCCTGCGGCAGTTCGGGACGTTCCATGGCGCTCGACGATCCTCCGGCCCCGGCCCCCGCCGGCATGCATCGGCTCTGGCTAGCAGGTGCGAGAGCGTTTCGGAAGCGATCCGTTGCTGGGAGCCAGGCGGATGCGACTCGAATTCGCTTAGGTCCGCGCCTATATTCGGTCCCGACAGGAGCTCGCCGAGACAGGAGCCCGACGGTCCGATGGCCCCGCTTCCGCCACCCCCTCTGGACGGCCTTCGCCGCCAGCTCCGCGCCCGGCGCGAGGCGCCCCCGCGCGACAGCTTCGTGCGCGAGACCTTTACCCTGCCGCGCCCGGAGGCGCGGACCGTGGCGCGAGAGTGGTTCGCCCGCTATCCCAAGGCCGCCTATTGGACGCAGGTCGAAAGCTGGCGCCTCCTGCCCGGCGGCGAAGTCGAGTTCACGATGCGCCGCCTGCCGAGCGCCGACTGAGCCGCTCGCGCAAGGCGGGCAGGGCGCCCAGCGTCGGCGCGGTGAGCGGCTCGGGCAGGGCGTCCAGCGCGAACCAGTCGAGGCCGTCGTGCTTGTCCGGCTCCACGATGCGCGGCTCGCCCGAAGCGTCCTCCACGAGATAGACCGGCGCGAACCAGTGATGGCCGGCGTCCCGGTCGATCTGGTCCACGACGCAGAGGAGATCGCGCGCCGCGATGGCAAGGCCGGTTTCCTCCAGCACCTCGCGTTCGGCCGCTTCCGCCGCCCGCTCGAACAGGTCCACCTTGCCGCCCGGCAGGCCCCAGGCGCCGGCTTCCGGTTCGCGCCGGCGCCGGATCAGGAGCAGCCGGCCGTCGCGTAAGATTGCCGCGCCGGTGCCGAGCCTCGGTTCGCGTGTGCTCATGCCGTTCGCCCCCAATGCAACTGCCGCATCGCCTCGCCCGCCACCATGGCGGCGCTCACCGCGAGATTCAGGGAGCGCGCACCTCCCTCCATCGGGATCGTCGCCCTGATTTCTGCGAGGTCGTGCACCGCCTGCGGGACGCCCGCACTCTCGCGACCGAACAGGAGAATGTCGTCCGGCCGGAAGTCGACGTCGCAATAGGCCGCGTCGGCCTTCGTGGTCAGGAGCACGATCCGCCGCCCCGCCGCCCGCCGCGACGCCTCGAAGGCCTCGAAATCGACATGCCGAATCAAGCGGGCCATCGCGAGATAGTCCATGCCCGCGCGTTTCAGAGCCCGGTCGGAGAGGTCGAAGCCCGTCGGCTCGATGATCTCGACATCGAGGCCGAGACAGGCGCCGAGCCGAAGGATCGTGCCGGCGTTCCCGGCGATGTCGGGCTGGTAGAGGGCGATGGACGGGCGCATTGCGACCCGATACCCAAGCGCGCGGTCGTTGGATACGGTCCGTTTCGTGAAATCGTCGCCCGGCCGCCTATATGGTGGCGACCCGGCCGCTTCGCGTGCCGCCTGCACGATCTGCCGGACCGAATGCCCATGTTCGCCTTCTTCGAAAAGCTCGTCGATCCGTTCCCCGCCGGCGTGGCCAAGAGCCCGCCGGCCGAGTTCCGGCGCTTCGTCTGGCATTACGCCAAGCCTGTCCGCTGGCTGCTGGTCGGCATGGCCATGATGTCGGGCGTGATCGCGGTGATCGAGGTCTCGCTCTTCGCCTTCCTCGGCTCGATCGTGGACTGGCTCTCGTCGGCGAACCCGGAGACGTTCCTGGCCGACGAGGGCTGGCGTCTTGCGGGCATGGCCTTCGTGATCCTGGTCCTGCTGCCGGGCCTCGCGCTTCTCGAATCGCTGATCTCGTTCCAGGCGCTGTTCGGCAACCTGCCGATGCGCTTCCGCTGGACCGCGCACAACTGGTTGCTCAACCAGTCGCTCGGGTTCTTCCAGGACGAGTTCGCCGGCCGCGTCTCGACCAAGCTGATGCAGACCGCGCTCGCCGTGCGCGAGACGATCATGAAGTCGATCGACGTATTTCTCTACGTCGCGGTCTACTTCACCGGCATCATCGTGCTGGTAGCCGCCGCCGACTGGCGCCTGATGCTGCCCTTCGCGGGCTGGCTGGCGCTCTACGTCCTGATGCTGCGCTACTTCATTCCGCGGCTCGGTTCGGTCGCCGAGCGCCAGGCCGATGCGCGCGCCGAGATGACGGGCCGCATCGTCGACGCCTATTCCAACATCGGCACGGTGAAGCTCTTTGCCCATACGCCCCGCGAGGTGACTTACGCGCAGGACGCCATGCGCCTGTTCCTGAAGCCGGTCTACGGGCAGGGGCGGCTCATCACGCTCTTCTTCGTCTGTCTCCTGTTCCTCAATTCGCTGCTGCTGTTTGCCGTCGGCGCAATGGGGATCGGGCTTTGGGTCAACGGGCTCGTGTCGGTCGGCGCGGTGGCGGTCGCCATCGGTCTCGTCCTGCGGCTCCACGGCATGGCACAGTGGATCATGTGGGAGGTCTCGGCGCTGTTCGAGAACGTCGGCACGATCCGCGACGGCATCGCGACCTTCACCCAGCCCGTGGCGCTCACCGACGCGCCGGACGCGCGCCCGCTGGCCGTCGCGTCGGGCGAGGTCCGCTTCGACAAGGTCTGCTTCGCCTATGCCTCGGCCAGGCCCCATCGTGCCGCCGGCCCGGTGGTGCAGGATTTCGACCTTACGATCCGGCCGGGCGAGAAGATCGGCCTCGTCGGCCGCTCGGGCGCCGGCAAGTCGACGCTCCTCAACCTTCTCCTGCGCTTCTACGACGTCCAGTCCGGCCGCATCCTGATCGACGGGCAGGATATTGCTCGCGTCACGCAGAACTCGCTGCGCGCCCATATCGGCATGGTCACGCAGGACACCTCGCTCCTCCACCGCACCATCCGCGAGAACATCCTCTACGGTCGGCCCGACGCCACCGACGAGGAGGTCCGCCATGCGCTTCGCCGCGCCGAGGCGGAGGACTTCGTGGACGCGCTGGTCGATCGCGAGGGCCGGCGCGGCCTCGACGCGGAGGTGGGAGAGCGCGGCGTGAAGCTGTCCGGCGGTCAGCGCCAGCGCATCGCCATCGCCCGCGTCATGCTGAAGGACGCGCCGATCCTACTTCTCGACGAGGCGACCTCGGCGCTGGATTCCGAGGTCGAAGCCGCGATCGCCTCCAATCTCTACCGCCTGATGGAGGGCAAGACGGTGATTGCGGTCGCCCATCGCCTGTCCACAATCGCCGCGCTCGACCGCCTCGTCGTTCTCGACAAGGGCCGGATCGTCGAAGAGGGGAGCCATGGCGATCTGATCGCGAGCGGCGGCCTCTACGCCGATCTCTGGCGCCGTCAGGTTGGCGGCTTCCTGGATGCAGGCGAGGACGAGGAACCCGTGGCCTCCGCCCAGACACGCGCGGCCGAATGATCGACGGCCTGCTGCGGCGCTTCGAGCGCGTCATCGACCCCTACGGCGACGCCGAGCCGGACGGCGTGGAGCCGCGCCGGGTCGGCGCTCTGCCGCCGCTGCCGCGCGAGACCAACCGCTTCATCTGGCACTTCGCCCGCGAGGCGAAATGGCCGTTTTTGGCCCTCCTGGTGACCGGTGGCCTGACCGGCGCGGTGGACGCGCTGCTCTACGCCGCCGTCGGCTGGGTGGTCGACGCTCTGGGGTCCTCTTCGCCGGCGAGGCTCTTCGTCGATCACTTCTGGCTGCTGGTCGGGCTTGCGGTCACGACGCTTCTGGTGCGCACCCTCGTCCTCTTCGCGGCTTCCGTGATCGAGCAGCAGGTCATCGTGCCCTCGCTCTACAACCGCATCCGCTGGCAGTCCTACCGGCGGCTGATGGACCAGTCCTACACCTTCTTCCAGAACGACTTCGCCGGCCGCGTCGCCCAGAAGGTGCAGCAGGTCGGCGAGGCGACGGGCGACTTCATCGTCACGACGCTGCAGACCTTCTGGAGCTTCGTCACCTTCGCGATCCTCGCCGTCGCGATCCTCGGCGCGATGGATCCATGGATGGGGCTCGTACTGCTCCTCTGGGCCGTCGGCTACGGCTGGATCGTCCGCGACCTCCTGCCGCGCATCCGCCGTGCGGGCCGCGAGAGCGCGGAGGCGCGCTCGGTCATGTCCGGCCGCGTGGTGGACAGCTTCACCAACATTCTGGCGGTGAAGCTCTTCGATCCCGGCCGCCGCCAGGACGCCTTCGTTCTCGGCGGCTTCCGTCGCTATGTCGATGCCATCCGCGCCATGACGCGCGCCATCACCGCCGTGCGCACGGCGGTCGCCGTCCTCAACGGCTTCATGATGACCGCGATCGGCGCGCTGGCCCTCCATTCGTGGACCCAGGGGACCGCCACCACCGGCGACGTCGCGACGGCCCTCGGCCTGATCCTGCGGCTCAATCAGATGAGCGGCTGGATGATGTTCAACATCAACGGCCTCGTGCGCAACTACGGCACGGTGCAGGACGCCGTCGCCACCGTCTCGGCCGCGCCCGTGCTGGTGGACAAGCCGGACGCTCCCGCCCTCCGCCCGGCCGGCGGGGCGGTCGAGTTCCGCGACATGACCTTCCACTACGGCAAGGGAAAGGGCGTCATCGAGAACTTCTCGCTCCAGATCCGGCCGGGCGAGAAGGTGGGGCTGGTCGGCCGCTCGGGCGCCGGCAAGACGACGCTCGTCAACCTCCTCCTGCGCCTCTACGACGTGGAGAAGGGCACGATCCTCCTCGACGGGCAGGACGTTTCCGCCGTCACCCAGACCTCGCTGCGCAACCAGATCGGCGTCGTCACGCAGGACACGTCGCTGTTCCACCGCTCGATCCGCGACAACATCGCCTATGGCCGGCCGGAGGCGAGCGAGGAGGAGATCATCTCCGCCGCCCGGCGGGCCGACGCGCTCGGCTTCATCCAGACGGTGCGCGACCCCAACGGGCGCGAGGGGCTCGACGCCTATGTCGGCGAGCGCGGCGTGAAACTGTCGGGCGGCCAGCGCCAGCGCATCGCCATCGCCCGCGTCTTTCTGAAGAACGCGCCGGTCCTGGTGCTCGACGAAGCGACCTCGGCGCTCGACTCGGAAGTGGAAGCGGCGATCCAGGGGAATCTTTCCGCGATGATGGAGGGCAAGACGGTGATCGCGATCGCGCACCGCCTGTCCACCATCGCGCAGCTCGACCGGCTCGTCGTGATCGATGCCGGCCGCATTGTGGAAGAGGGAACCCACGCCGAACTGGTGCGGCAGGGCGGCCTCTATGCCTCGCTCTGGGCTCGCCAGTCCGGCGGATTCCTGCCGGCGGCCGCCGAATAGGCAGGGTTCTGCGGCGGTCTGGCGCCGGGCGGCGGACCGGTCGCTCCCCGGGACTTGAGCGGAGCGTGCCCGTCGAGCGACATAACCGCCCGAACCGCCGCCACAGTCTGGACAAGTTCCAAGTGGGCGCTTAGAAATCGCGGCCGAAACGGCTCTAGGGGAGGGCGCGGTCGCTCCGGCGCTCGGTGTGCTCCGCGAGGTCGTGTTGGGACTGAGGCGGGTGCGCGAGAATCGGCGCGCCGGCCCTGAAGGAGCGCATTTCTCCGTGAGCGTCGATCACAGCAGCGAACCCACACGCCGGGATTTCCTATACATCGCGACGGGGGCGGCCGGCGTCGTCGGTGCCGCCGCGGCCCTCTGGCCCTTCATCGACCAGATGAACCCGGACGCCGCGACGCTGGCGCTGGCGCAGGTGGACGTGGACATCAGCCAGATCGCGGCCGGCCAGTCGATCACCGCAAAGTGGCGCGGCAAGCCGATCTTCATCCGCCAGCGCACGCCGCAGGAGATCGAGGAAGGCAAGGGTGTCGACCTCTCCGCGCTCAAGGACCCGATCGCCCGCAACGCCAACCTGCCGTCCGACGCGCCCGCGACCGACGCCAACCGCGCGGCGGAAGGCCAGGAGCAGTGGCTCGTGATGGTGGGCGTGTGCACGCATCTCGGCTGCGTTCCGCTCGGCCAGTCGGGCAACTACGACGGCTGGTACTGCCCGTGCCACGGCTCGCACTACGACACGGCGGGCCGCATCCGCCAGGGACCGGCGCCCGAGAACATGGCCGTGCCGCTCTACTCCTTCCCCAATCCCACCACGATCCGCATCGGCTGAGGCAAGAGGCACAAAGAACATGAGTGGTCCTTCGTCCTACGTGCCGACCAACGGCGTCATGCGCTGGCTCGACGCCCGCCTGCCGCTGCCCCGGCTCCTCTACGATTCCTTCGTCGTCTTCCCGGTTCCGCGCAATCTGAGCTACGCCTACACGTTCGGCGGCATCCTGGCGCTGTTCCTCGGCATCCAGATCCTGACCGGCGTCGTGCTGGCAATGCACTATGCGGCCAATTCCGGCATCGCGTTCCAGTCCGTCGAGAGCATCATGCGCGACGTGAACTGGGGCTGGATGCTGCGCTACATGCACGCCAACGGCGCCTCGTTCTTCTTCATCGCCGTCTACATCCACATCTTCCGCGGGCTCTACTACGGCTCCTACAAGGCCCCGCGCGAGATCATGTGGATCCTCGGCGTCATCATCTTCCTCCTGATGATGGCCACCGCCTTCATGGGCTACGTCCTGCCCTGGGGCCAGATGTCCTTCTGGGGCGCCACGGTGATCACCGGCTTCTTCACCGCCTTCCCCGGCATCGGCGGCCCGATCCAGACGCTGCTTCTCGGCGGCTTCGCGGTCGACAACGCCACGCTCAACCGCTTCTTCGCCCTGCACTACCTCCTGCCCTTCATGATCGCGGGCGTCGTGATCCTGCACATCTGGGCGCTGCACGTGGTGGGCCAGACCAACCCGACCGGCGTCGAGATCAAGTCGTCCAAGGACACGGTGCCCTTCACGCCGCACGCGACCATCAAGGACGGGTTCGCGATGGTCGTGTTCCTGGCCTTCTTCGCCTATTTCGTCTTCTACATGCCGAACTACCTCGGCCATCCGGACAACTACATTCCGGCCAACCCCCTGCAGACGCCCGCCCACATCGTGCCGGAATGGTACTTCCTGCCCTTCTACGCGATGCTGCGCGCCATCACCTTCAACATCGGCCCGATCGATTCCAAGCTCGGCGGCGTTCTGGTGATGTTCGGCTCGATCATCATCCTGTTCTTCCTGCCCTGGCTCGATACCAGCCGCGTGCGCTCCACCGCCTATCGGCCGATCTACAAGATCTTCTTCTGGGTCTTCGCGGTGAACGCGGTGCTGCTCGGCTGGCTCGGCTCGCGGCCGGCGGAGGGCATCTATCCGACCCTGTCGCTGATCGGCACCATCTATTACTTCGCGCACTTCCTGATCGTCCTGCCGGTCCTGGGCCTCATCGAGACGCCGAAGAAGCTGCCGAACTCGATCACGGAGGCGGTGCTGGCCAAGCACGGCGCCGCACGCGGAGCGCCTGCCGGCGCCGCCGCCTCTCCCGAAACCAAAGGCTGAACGAAGCGACCCATGGACCTTGCAATGAGAAAGCTTCTTCCAGCCTTCCTGGCAGCCGGCGTCGTGCTGACGCCGATGCTCGGGTTCGCCCAGGAGACGGCGGCGCCCGCCGGCCAGATCGTCGGTGACGCACCGGGCGAAGCGCCGGACGCAGCGCGCGGCACCGAGCAGGCCGTCGCCGAAGGGCATGGCGGCGAGCACGCCGAAGGGCATACCCCGCACTATCCGCTGAAGAAGCCGGCGGAGCTCAACTGGACCTTCGCCGGCCCCTTCGGCCATTGGGATCTCGGCCAGCTCCAGCGCGGTCTGAAGGTCTACAAGGAGGTCTGCTCGAACTGCCACTCGATGAACCTCGTGGCGTTCCGCAACTTCGAGGCGCTCGGCTACAGCGACGACCAGGTGCGTGCGCTCGCGGCCGAGTACCAGATCACCGATCCCGCGCCGAACGCGCAAGGGGAGATGTTCGAGCGGCCGGGCATCCCGTCCGACCATCTGCCCTCGCCTTACCCGAACCCGGAAGCGGCGGCCGCCGCTCTCGGCGGCGCGCATCCGCCGGATCTGTCGCTGATCGCCAAGGCCCGTTCCGTGGAGCGCGGCTTCCCGCGCTTCCTCCTCGATATCTTCCCCTGGAGCCAGTACGCCGAAGGCGGGCCGGACTACATCCACGCTCTGCTGACGGGTTACGAGGAGGCGCCGGCGAACGTCACGATCCAGCCGGGCACGTACTACAACCCGCACTTCATTTCGGGCCCAGCTCTGGCCATGGCACCGCCGCTGGCCGAGGGTCAGGTGACCTACGACGACGGCGCGCCGACCACGGTGGAGCAGTATTCCCGCGACGTTTCCGCTTTCCTGATGTGGGCGGCCGAGCCGCACCTCGTCGAGCGCAAGGCGACCGGCTTCGTGGTGATGATCTTCCTGATCGGTTTCGCGATCATGTTGTATCTCGTCAAACGCCGCGTGTGGGCGGATACCCCGCATTAAGCCCGTTGCACGGAATATGGAACGAGGGGCCTGACGGCCCCTTTTTCTTGGGCTCTCACCGCCTTCGATCCACCTTCGGGTGAGGGAACTTTCACCAATAGGCCCTTAGGTTCGTCGTCGCACCTGGGGAATCCCGATGTTCCGCCTTCCGTCACTCGATCTCATACGCATCAGCTCGGTGATCGCTTTGTCGGCGAGCATGATCATCGGCTCGATCGCGTTGCGTGGCGTGCTGGACAGGCGCGAAATCGCAACGGAATCTCTCCGGCAGCTTCGCTTCTTCGAACTGGCGACCGCCGCTGCCTCCGCGATGACCAAGGAGAGGCTTCCCCTGGAGACGGCGCTCAGCCTCGAGCCGGAGCAGTCTCTCGGCGCCCGCGCCGATCTGCGCGGCGCGCGCCTGTCGACCGACATGGCGATCGCGCGCCTGCACCAACATCTTGGCGAAGCGGCTGCCGAGCCTGACCTGAACTTCAACTTCCTCATGACGCTTCTGCGCGACGAACGTCGCCTGGCCGACTCCCTCCTGACTTTGCCCGTCAAGGATCGGCAGACGAGCCTCCAGCTGCGCATCGCGCGCGGCATGTCGGCCATATCGGAAACGTTCGTGCCGTTCGTGGACAGGGCCGCGAAGCGTGTCATCGAAGCCGACGAGAGCCTGACCGGCCGGGTGAACGTGGCGCGGCTCCTTGGTGCGCTCTACGAATCGGCTACGCGACTTGCGTCCGAGGTCACCCCCGCCCTGAAACGCTCCGAGAAGATTCCGCCCGAGGCCGTGATGGGCAGCATGCGCGTCCAGCAGCGAATCCTGGCGCTTTGGGATGTCGGCGTGTCGCAGCTCGAATTCGGTATCGATTCCCCCGAACTGAGCCAGGCGATGGCCGCGATCCGGGCCGTCTACTTCGGCAAGGGCTTTCCGTTCCTCAGTCGTGCCATCGAGACTCACTCCCGCAAACCCGTGGCCTCCGCGGAGCAGGGGAGCCGGATCTCCGCCGTCTACGCTCCCACGACCTTTCCCATCGTGCACATGCGCGATCTCTATGTCGAGGCGATGATGCAGGAGGCGGAGGCCGTCCAGAACTCCACCCTTCAAGAGATGCGTCTGGTGCTGTCCCTGTCGGCGCTGGTCCTGGTGATGACGGCGACGGCGGCCTGGGTTCTCTACCGGCAGATGCTGCGGCCCCTGTTCGGGCTGCGCGACCAGATCCTGGCCCTGTGCGAGCGCCGCCCCATCGCGCGGCGCCCCTACGAGGGCTCGGTCGACGCGGTTCAGAGCCTTTACAGGGCTCTGGACACGCTGGCCGCGCGAGACCGCGAGCGCATGATCCTGGAGGAGGAGCGGGCGGCCCTGGCGGAGAAGTTGCGCACCTTGTCCGAGACGGACGAACTGACCTCCCTTCCCAATCGACGCGGGTTGTTCGTTCGGCTGGACTGCTTCGGGACGCAGGCGCGGGAGTATGTCGCCATTCTCGGCGATATCGATCATTTCAAGGCGGTGAACGACACCTGTGGCCACGGGGCGGGCGACGAGGTTCTCGCTGCCTTCTCCGCGCTCCTGCGCAAGCGCGCCGGAGCCGATGTGGTCGCCGCGCGCTATGGCGGCGAGGAGTTCGCCATCCTGGTCCGTTCCGACGACGTCGAGAGCGTTCTGGCCTTCGCGGAGGACCTGCGGGCCGAGGTCGAAGCCATGACGGTCGAGACATCGGCCGGGCCGGTCCGCGTGACGGTCAGCTTCGGCCTCGCCCACGAGCGGGGACCCGTCTCCTCCTGGCAGACCCTCCTCACCCTGGCCGACAAGGCGCTCTACGACGCCAAGTCGGCCGGCCGCAATCGCGTGCGCCTGACGAACGCGACCATCGCCGCGCTGGAGGATCGTTCGGGGGACGACGACCACGGTGCCGCCCCGTCCCGGACCACGGCCTGAGCCGAGCGGTCAGACGTTGAACTTGAACAGCATGATGTCGCCGTCCTGGACGACGTATTCCTTGCCTTCGTCGCGGGCCTTGCCGGCCTCTTTGGCTGCCACTTCGCCGCCGAGCGAGACGAAGTCGTCGTAGCCGATCGTCTGGGCGCGGATGAAGCCCTTCTCGAAGTCGGTATGGATCACGCCGGCCGCCTGGGGCGCCTTGGCGCCCCGCTTCACGGTCCAGGCCCGCGTCTCCTTCGGACCCACCGTGAAGTAGGTGATGAGGTCGAGAAGCGCGTAGCCTTCGCGGATCAGCCGGTCGAGGCCGGGCTCCGTCAGGCCCATCGCCTCCAGGTACTCGCCGACCTCGTCCTCGCCGAGCTGGGCGATCTCCGCCTCGATGGCGGCCGAGATGACGACGCTGCGTGCGCCCTGGCGCTTGGCCATGGCGGCGACCGCTTCCGAATGCGCGTTGCCGGTCGCCGCATCGCTTTCCGCGACGTTGCAGACGTAGAGCACGGGCTTCGAGGTCAGGAGATTGAGGTTGCGAAGCTGCTGCCGGTCGTCGGCGTCGAGCGAGCCGAGGAGCGTGCGGGCCGGCTCGCCGTTCTGGAGCTTGCCGAGCGCCGCTTCCATGACCGGAAGCTGGGCCAGCGACTCCTTGTCCTTGCCCTGCGCCTTCTTGCGCGTGGCCACGATCCGGCGCTCGAGGCTCTCGAGGTCGGAGAGCATCAGCTCGGTCTCGACCGTCTCGGCATCCGCAACCGGGTCGATGCGGCCCTCGACATGGGTGATGTCGTCGTCCTCGAAGCAGCGCAGCACGTGGACGATCGCGTCCACTTCGCGGATGTTGGCGAGGAACTGGTTGCCGAGCCCTTCGCCCTTGGAGGCGCCGCGCACGAGGCCGGCGATGTCGACGAAGGTGATGCGGGTCGGGATGATCTGCGCCGACTTGCCGATCTTGGCGATGGGCGCCATGCGCGGGTCGGGCACGCCGACGTCGCCGGTGTTCGGCTCGATCGTGCAGAACGGGTAGTTCGCCGCCTGCGCCGCCGCCGTCTTGGTCAGCGCGTTGAAGAGGGTGGACTTGCCGACATTGGGAAGTCCGACGATGCCGCAGCGAAAGCCCATGATTGTCTTGCCTTCAGTCTCGTGGAAGGGGCAGGCCCGTCCGGGCGCCCGTGTCGAATGGAATAGGGTTCAGGTCGGGTCGCCGCCGCCGAGCAGCCGGCGCAGCATGCCCGCCATCGGCCCGGCGACAGGCGCCGGGCTCGGCTCGGCGCCGCGGGCCTGGCGCACGTGGCTCTGGCCCTTCGCCTTGCCGGCGCCCCCCTTGGCGCCCGTCGGCTCTTCCGAGCCGCCGGCGGCGAGCGTCACCTTGTTCATGAAGACGGCGTCCTCGCCGGCGACCAGCGCATCGGCGTTGCGCGCGACGGCTTCCAGCAGCGGCTCCAGCCACTCGCGGTCCACCTTGGCGAAGTCGCCGAGCACATGCGGACTCACCCGCTCCTTGGAGCCGGGATGCCCGATGCCGAGCCGCACGCGGCGGTAGTCCTTGCCGAGATGCGCGTCGATGGAGCGCAGCCCGTTATGCCCGCCGTGGCCGCCGCCGGTCTTCACGCGCAGCTTGGCCGGGGGCAGGTCCAGCTCGTCGTGGAAGACGACGATCGCGGACGGGGGAATCTTGTAGAAGGCGGCCGCGGCCTGAACGGAGCGCCCGCTCTCGTTCATGAAGGTCAGCGGCTTGAGCAGGAGCACCTTGGTGCCGGCGATCGTGCCTTCGGCGATCTCGCCCTGAAACTTCTTCGACCACGGAGAGAAGCCGGGAAGCCGTGCGATCTCGTCCACGGCCATGAAGCCGATATTGTGCCGGTTCCCGGCATATTGCGCGCCGGGATTGCCGAGCCCCACCATGAGAAGCATGCGCCCGTTCTCCAGCGATCCGGGACCGGCTCGAGGCCGGACCCGCCATCGGGATGCGGCGGAAGCTAAAGGGCGTCCGCCGCAGACACGATCAGTTGCCGGACTTCGGCTCGTCCTCGGCCTTGGCGTCCGACTGCTCGATGACTTCCGTCTCCAGGGTCTCGGCGTCGAGCTCGTCGGTGTCCTCGGCCATCGGCGGGACGATCGTGGCGATCACGAACTCCTCGTCGGTGGTCAGGCGCACGCCCTTCGGCAGCTTGAGCGCCGTCGAGCTGACGGCGTCGCCGATGTCGAGGCCGGTCAGGTCGAGCGTGAAGCCCTCCGGGATCGACTGCGCGGCGCAGACCACTTCGATGTCGTGGTGCACGACGTTGAGCGTGCCGTCCTTGGCCTTGATGCCCGGGGCGGCGTCTTCGTTCTCGAAGTGAACGGGGATCCGGACCGTGACTTCCGTGCGCTCGGAAACGCGCAGGTAGTCGACGTGGGTCAGCGTGTCCTTGACGACGTCGAGCTGGTAGTCCTTCGGGAGGACCTGGATCTTCTTGCCGCCGACGTCGATCGTGATGACCGTCGTCAGAAAGCCGCCGGCGTGCAGCTTCAGGAAGGTCTCCTTGTAGGGGACCGCGATCGGCAGGGGCTCCTGCTTGTCGCCGTAGATGACGGCGGGCACCATTCCGTTGCGGCGGAGATGTCTGGCGGCCCCCTTGCCGACCTTCTCGCGCGCTTCGGCCTTGACCGTGTAGCTCTCGCTCATGGCTTGAATCCTTGTTTCCGTTCAGAGGATGCCGGACCGGACCACGAGGCGCCGGAACGACGAAAAGCGGCCCCAAGGCCGCTTCACGCCCGCGCTGCCTCCAAGGGTGTCCGCGCGGGCGGGTTGGCTATAGCGTCCAAGCCCGCAAAGGGCAAGACGAGGGGGAATCGCATGGCACGTCTGACCGCGATCGGCTTCGATGCCGACGATACGCTCTGGGAGAACGAGACGCGCTTCCGGCTGACGGAGGAACGGTTCCGCGCGATGCTGGCGCCCCATGCCGATGCGGACACGGTGTCCCGCCGCCTCCTGGAGACGGAACGACGTAATCTCGCGACCTATGGTTTCGGCGTGAAGGGCTTCACCCTGTCGCTGATCGAGACGGCGATCGAGGTGACGAACGGACGCGTCGGGTCGACCGAGATCGGGGCGATCCTCGCCGAAGGCCGCGCCATGCTGGAGCATCCGGTGGAACTCCTGCCCGGCGCGCGGGAGGCGGTGGAACGTCTGTCCGGTCGTTACCGCCTGATCCTCGTCACCAAGGGCGATCTCTTCGACCAGGAGCGAAAGCTCGCGGCGTCCGGACTTGGCGATCTGTTCGACGCGGTGGAGATCGTCTCCGACAAGACGGAGGGCACCTATGCCCGCGTCTTCGCGCGCCATGCGGACGGGCCGGAGAGGGCCATGATGGTCGGAAACTCGCTCCGCTCCGACGTTCTGCCGGCGCTGGCCGTGGGCGCCTGGGGCGTCCACGTGCCCCACGATCTCACCTGGGAATACGAGAGGGCCGAGGCGCCGACCGATCACCCGCGGTTCCGGGCGATCGCCTCGCTGGAGGATCTGGAGCCGCTTCTGGCCGAGATCGGCTGACGATCAGTCGAAGAGCGAGGAGACCGACTGTTCGGTCGTGGTGCGCGAGATGGCCTCGCCGAGCAGGGTCGCGGTGCTGATGACGCGGATGTTGCGCGCCTCGCGAATGGCCTTGGTCGGCTCGATCGAGTCAGTAATGACTAGTTCCTCGATCGAGGAAGCGGCGATGCGGGCGACCGCGCCGCCCGAGAGCACGCCATGGGTGATGTAGGCGCGAACGCCCTTGGCGCCCGCCGCCATCAGCGCGTCGGCCGCGTTGCAGAGCGTGCCGCCGGAATCGATGATGTCGTCGATCAGGATGCAGTGCCGCCCCTCGACATCGCCGATGATGTTCATCACCTCGGACTCGCCGGGCTTCTCGCGGCGCTTGTCGACGATGGCGAGCGGGGCGTCGAGGCGCTTGGCGAGCGCCCGGGCGCGCACCACGCCGCCGACGTCCGGCGAGACCACCATCACGCGGTCGGTCTCCAGGTGCTCCTTGATGTCGCGCGCGAGCAGCGGCACCGCGAAGAGATTGTCGGTCGGAATATCGAAGAAGCCCTGGATCTGCCCGGCATGGAGATCCATCGTCATCACCCGATCGGCGCCGGCACGGGTGATGAGGTTGGCGACGAGCTTGGCCGAGATCGGCGTGCGGCCGCCGGCCTTCCGGTCCTGGCGGGCGTAGCCGAAATAGGGCAGCACGGCCGTGATGCGGCGGGCCGAGGCTCGGCGCAGCGCGTCCATGATGATGAGAAGCTCCATCAGATGGTCGTTCGCCGGGTAGGACGTCGACTGGATGACGAAGCAGTCCTCGCCGCGCACGTTCTCCTGGATCTCGACGAAGATCTCCTGGTCGGCGAAGCGGCGCACCGAAGCCGCGCCGAGCGGCAGCTCCAGGTAGCGCCCGATCGATTCGGCCAGGGTGCGGTTCGAGTTGCCGACAAAGAGTTTCATCGCTGACCGCTTCATCCGTATCGAGGCCTGCCGGCACCTCGCGGGAGGAGCCGGTCTGTTGGGCGGGCTCTTAACAAGATGGTGGAAAGATTCAAGGTTGCGCTGCGGGAAAGACCGCCGCGCGGTTAAGGAACGCTCCCTTTCAGCCCGTCGACTTGAGTTCGATCGGAAGGCGCGACAGGCATTCCGGCGCGCCGTCGGTCGTCAGGTAGGTCTGGCCGAGGCACATGGCCGTGCCGGAGTCGGAATCCATGATGATCATGTGGGCGAACAACGTCATGCCCGGCCGGATGGGCTCGGCATTGCCGGAGACGAACATCTGCGGGTCCATCCAGGACGGCGCGAAGCGTGCCCCGACCGAATAGCCGCAGGCGGCCAGGCGATGGCGCACGAGATCGTGCTCTTCCATCACGCGGGCATGGGCGTCGAACACGTCGCCGAAGGTCTGGCCGGGGCGCATGACCGCCTCCACCGCCTTCAGCGCCTCTGCTCCCGCTTCGAACAGCTCCTCGTGGCGCATCAGCGGCCGACCGACAATGAGCGTGCGCATCAGCGGCGCGTGGTACTGCGCCTTGACGCCCGACCATTCGATCGTGAGCTGATCCTGGCCCGAGAGCTGCCGGCGCCCTGACTTGTAGCGGCAGAGAAGGGCGTCCTCGCCCGAGCCGAGGATGAACGGGTTGGCGGGATAGTCGCCACCCTTGAGCAGGATGTCGCCCTGCAACGCGTGGAGAAGCACGCCCTCGTCGGCGCCCTCGCGCACCAGCGGCCACATCGCCTCGAAGGCCTCGTCGCCGAGCCGCGCGGCCTCTCTTGTATAGGCGATCTCGGCGGCGCTCTTGACGACGCGAAGCGAGGGCACGAGGTCGGAGGCATCGATCAGCGTCGCGAAGGAGCCGAGCTTCTCCTCCACCAGCTTGCCGTTCGAAGCGGTCAGGCCGTGGGTCGACCACTCGACGCCGACGCGCGCGCCGAGCAGGCCCATGTCGTCCATGATGTCGCGCAGCTCGATCGCCGGGTTCGCGCCGCCTCGGTCGCGCCAGACGACGATCGTCTCGATGTTGGAAGTGGCACGCGCCTGGCGCAGATCGGCAGAGCGGGTGAGGAGCCGCATCTCGCCGTCGGCCTTCACCACGAGGCACTGGAAGAAGCAGAAGCCGAACGTGTCGTAGCCGGTCAGCCAGAACATCGAGTCCTGTGCGAAGAGCATCATCGCGTCGAGCTTGCGCTCGGCCATCTCGGCGGACAGGCGCGCGCGGCGGCGCTCGAATTCGTCGGGCGTGAAATGTAGCATGAGGGCCTTTCGATCAGGCGAGGGCGATGGCCGAGAGCTGGCGCCCGTAGTCGGTCTCGCCGCGATGGGTGGTGCGCCGGAAGGAGAAGAACGCATCCTCCTCGGCATAGGTGCAACGGCCGACGAAACGGGCGGCGACGCCGATGCGCTCCAGCCGCGCGAGGATGAAGGCCGGAAGGTCGAACTGCCGCTTGTCCGGCGAGGCGCCCGGCGCGAAGAAGCGCTCGTTCTCCGCGGACTCGCGCAGGAAGGTCTCGGCCATGTCGGCGCCGACCTCGTAGTTGGGTTGCGTGATGCAGGGGCCGAGCACGGCCTCGATCGATCCGCGGCGGGCGCCGAGGCTCTCCATCGTCTCGACCGTCCGCTCGAGCACGCCGCCCACGGCGCCGCGCCAGCCGGCATGGGCCGCCGCGACGATGCCGCCGCGCGGGTCGGCGAAGAGGATCGGGCCGCAGTCCGCCGTCACCACGCCGACCGCGAGGCCGCGCACCGCCGTCACCACCGCATCCGCCTTCGGGCGCTCGGCGCCGAAGGGCTCAGTCGCCACCAAGGCGTCGGGCGAATGGGTCTGCCAGGGCGTGGCGAGCCGCGAGCTCTCCAGCCCCAGGAAGTGCATAGCCCGCCGCCGGTTCTCGTGCACCGCCTCCGGCTCGTCATGCGAGCCGATGCCGGCGTTGAGGCCGCGATAGAGCCCGGTGGAGACGCCGCCGGCGCGCGTGAAGAACGCGTGCGACAGGCGGCCGTCGGACGCGAACCGCGGGTCCTGGACAGTGTCGCGGGCGCGAAGATGCGAGGCGTTGGAAAGGCGATGATCGAGCATGGTCCGGGATCGTGGGCGAGGGGGGAATCGAAGTCAATCGGAGGAGGGGCGTGCGAAGGGTGGCAGGGCAAGTGCCTGCGACGCGGCGGCGAAGACCTTGAACAGCGCGCCCATCTCGCCCTTTCCCTTGCCCGCCAGGCGATGGACGGCGGCGGTGATCGCCGCGCGCCCGGCCGCGTCCAAATGGGCGCCGAGCCGCCCCGCGCGTTCGGGAAGGCCGAGCGACAGGAGGAAGTCGCCCTGGCTCGCGAGCCCGAACCGGAGCGAGGATGCGGCCCCGGCCATGGCGCGCGCCACCTGCTCGAAATCGACGTGGCTGGTGATGTCGACCTCTCCCGGCGCGTCGAGGACCGGCGCGGCGCCGTGGCGGCGCAGCGCCTGGAGCGTGTCGCCATAGGCCGAGCGGGCATGACCGTAGTCGATCAGGAGCGCCGCGCCGCCCGAGGTCTGCAATCGGGCGCCGAGGGTGCCGCACAGCGCGTCTCGTTCCGGCGAGGCCTCGAACACGGCGCCGTCCTCCGGCTGGGGCAGGCGAGCGAGCGCGGCGGGGACATGGGTCGTCGGCGGCCCTTCGGCGACGGCGAAGGCGTCCCGCGCCGCAGCCACGTAGCGCTCGCGCCACGTTCCCTCCCGTAACACGAACTGCCGGATGGCGAGGGCGTCGAGGAGTTCGTTGGCGACGAGGACGAGCGGCCCAGCGTCCAGGTCCTCGATCCGCGCGACGCGGCGGATCGGCAGGTCGAAGCGGGCCAGCCGTTCCATCTGGACGCCCGCCAGCCGGTCGCTCACCTCGACGAGCCGCACCTGCGCCGCCTGCAGGAAGGCGGGATCGAGCTGGCGCAGCGTGCGCAGCATGTCGGCCATCAGCGTGCCGCGCCCTGGACCCGCTTCCGCGAAGACGAAGGGCGCCGGCCGGCCGAGCCCGTCCCAGGCCGCGAAAGCCCAGGCGGCCAGGAGCTCGCCGAACATCTGGCTGATCTCGGGCGCGGTGGTGAAGTCGCCGCCCGCGCCGATCGGATCGCGGCTTGTGTAGTAGCCGTCGGTCGGATCGAAGAGGCAGAGGTTCCAGAACCGGTCGAGCCGCATCGGGCCGGAGGCCTCGATCTGCGCGCGGATGCGCGCGGACAGATCGCTCACGCGGAGGCCGACGTCTCGGCCGGGCGCGGCTCGTAGGCACGCGGCTTGGCGGTGGCGATCGCCCAGAGGCCGACGAGAAGCATCGGCAGCGACAGGACCATGCCCATTGTCAGCCAGCCGGTGCCGAGAAGGTAGCCGAGCTGGACGTCCGGCATGCGGAAGAACTCCACGAAGATGCGCGCGCAGCCGTAAAGCAGGATGAAGGCGCCGCCGACGAGGCGCGGGCGCCCCAGCGCGCCCAGACGGTGGGTCAGGACGCGCAGGATCAGGAACAGGACCACGCCCTCCAGCGCCGCCTCGTAGAGCTGGCTCGGATGGCGCGGCTCGGGGCCGGCATGGGGGAAGACCATGGCCCAGGGCACCGAGGACGGCGCGCCCCAGAGCTCGCCGTTGATGAAGTTGGCGATGCGCCCGAAGAACAGGCCGAAGGGCACGGAGGCGGCCACCACGTCGATCAGGCTGAACAGCGGAACCTTGTGCGAGCGGCAGAACAGGATCATCGCGATCGTCACGCCGATGAGGCCGCCGTGGAAGGACATGCCGCCTTCCCAGACGCGAAAGGCCGAGAGCGGGTCGGCGAGGACGCGCTCGAAGTCGTAGAACAGGATGGAGCCGAGCCGCCCGCCCGCCACGATGCCGATCGTGATCCAGACGATGAAGTCGTCGATGTCGGCCTTGGTGATGGGCGAGACGCCGTTCGGCCAGAGCCGCGCGTTGCCGACCAGATGGCGCCCGTACAGCCAGCCGCACAGGATGCCGGCGACATAGGCCAGCCCGTACCAGCGCAGCGCGATCGGCCCGATCTGGAGGAAGACCGGGTCGATCTGCGGATAGGCGAGCACGCCCAGAAGGGCAGAGGCTGTCATGGCTGGGCGTCCCCCGAGAGCTTGGCGCGACGAGCCGGGATGTGCGCCGCCCGGCCGGAAGGGTCAAGCCGCTCCATTGCCAAGGGCCGGGCAAGGGCCTACCTCCGAGGGGCTTGAACAAGGAGCGCAGCCATGACCGACCGAGGCCCGAACCGCATGCTGGACGAGTTCGCACGCATGATGACCGACGCGGCCGGCGCGGCCCAGGGGGTGCGCCGCGAAATGGAAACCGTGTTCCGCTCCCAGGGCGAGCGCTTCATCAACTCTATGGATCTCGTCCAGCGGGAGGAGTTCGAGGCCGTGCGCGAAATGGCGACCCGCGCCCGCGTCGAGAACGAAGCGTTGAAGAAGCGGGTGGCCGAGCTGGAGGCCCGCTTGTCCGGCAACCCCACGCCGGCGGTCTGAGGCTTTTCCACAGGCCATGCACAGGTTCGTCACGGACCCGTCGCGCGGGTCCGGATTGCGAAAAGTGTGAGGGGTGAATCCCTTAACGCAAGGCGCAGGCGGCAGGCGGCGAGGCCCGCTCCCGGCGAATCTTAAAATCCCGTTTCCGCCTCTGGTTTCACGAGTCGGCGTCGATACACTGATTCTCAACGGTGATTCGCCACGGCGGCGGTTTCCGGGAGGCGCGGAGCCGAGGGTCTTACGAGGAATTCGACCCTTGACGACGGGGTGCGTGCGGCGCCCCGGCGATCCCGCGTCCGATGCGGCACGGGGAACTCAGGACATGCAACTCAACGAATTCGACGTCGGCCGATCATGCCACCCGGTGGATGTGATCGAGACCGTCGCCTCCCATCACGACTGGTCGTTCGAGCGTCCCTGCGACGACGAGATCGCCGTCTCGGTGCGCGGCGCCTGGACCGACTATTCCGTGTCCTTCTCCTGGATGGAGCCGTCCGAGGCGCTCCATCTCGGCTGCGCCTTCATGTTGAAGGTGCCCGCGCGGCGCCAGGTCGAGACGATGCGCCTCCTGTCGCGCATCAACGAGCAGCTTCTGGTCGGCCATTTCGACCTCTGGCCCGACGAGGGCGCCGTCATGTTCCGCCACGCCATGCTCCTGCCCGGCGGCGTGCAGCCGACGAGCCAGCAGGCCGAGCGGCTCCTGTCGGCGGCGCTGGAGGCGTGCGAGCGCTACTACCAGGCCTTCCAGTTCGTGGTCTGGGCCGACAAAGGGGCCGAGGAGGCGCTGGCCTGCGCCGTGTTCGATACGGTCGGCAACGCATGACGGCGGGCATCGCGCCGGTCGGCCGGCTTCTGCTTCTCGGCGGCGGCAACATGGGCGGCGCGATGCTGCGCGGCTGGATCGAGGGCGGTCTCGATCCGGCCTCCGTCACCATCCTCGACCCCAACCCGTCGCCGGCGCTCGGCGACGTGTTCGAGCGCGGCGTGCGCCATGCGACCTCGGCGCCGGATGAGCGCCAGGACGTCGTGATCCTCGCGGTGAAGCCGCAGGTGCTCGCCGAGGCGGTAGCGCCCTTGCGCCCGGCGCTGAAGGACGAGACGCTGCTGATCTCGGTCGCGGCCGGGCGCACCGTCGCCTTCATCGAAGAGCATCTCGGGCAGAGGCCGGTCGTGCGCGCCATGCCCAACACGCCGGCGCTGATCGGGCGCGGCATCACCGGCGCCTTCGCCAACGCACGGGTGACGCCGGGCCTCAAGGCGACCGCGACCGACCTCCTGTCGGCCTGCGGACCGGTGGAATGGGTGTCGTCGGAGGACGACATCGACCGCGTGACGGCTGTGTCGGGCAGCGGCCCCGCCTATGTGTTCCTGCTCGCCGAAGCCCTGGCGCAAGCGGGCGTGAAGGCCGGCCTCGACCCCGACCTCGCCATACGCCTCGCGCGGCATACGGTGGCGGGCGCGGGCGAGCTGATGATCCGCTCCGACGATCCGCCGGCGCAGCTTCGCCGCAACGTCACCTCGCCCAAGGGCACGACCGAGGCGGCGCTCGGCGTCCTGATGGCGGAAGACGGCCTGCAGCCGCTGATGACGAAGGCCGTCGCCGCCGCGCGCGACCGGGCGGTCGAGCTTTCCAAAGGGTGAGCCGATGAGCAGTGACACGACGGGCGTCGCCACGCAGATCACCTTCGACGACTTCATGAAGGTCGATATCCGCGTCGGCACGATCGTCTCGGCCGAGCCCTTCCCGGAGGCGCGCAAGCCCGCCTTCCGCCTCGTGATCGATTTCGGACCGGAGATCGGTCGGAAGAAGTCCTCGGCCCAGATCACCGTGCGCCATTCCCTGGAGGAGCTCGTCGGGCGGCAGGTCATGGCGGTGGTCAACTTCCCGCCGCGCCAGATCGGACCGATGCGCTCGGAAGTGCTGACCCTCGGCTTCCCCGACGAGGCCGGCAACGTCGTACTGGCCGCCCTTTCTCATCCCGTCCCGAACGGCGGTCGGCTGTTTTAGGCCGGAATCCGGACCAGCGCCTTCAATCCGCCGAGCGGGGAGTCCGACAGGAGGATGTCGCCGCCGTGGCTTCGCGCAACGTCGCGCGCGATGGCAAGGCCGAGGCCCGTGCCGCCCGCGTCGATGTTGCGGGCCTCGTCGAGGCGCACGAAGGGCTTGAACACCTCCTCGCGCTGGATCGCCTCGATGCCCGGCCCGTCGTCCTCCACCGAGACCGACAGCCAGCGATCGTCATGCCGAGCCGTGAGCCGCACCGCGTTACCATGGCGAAGCGCGTTGGCGACGAGGTTGCCGAGGCAGCGCACGAAGGCGTCCGGCCGCACGGATACGCGCGGGTCGCCCACGACGTCGGTCTCGATCAGCCGGTTCTTTAGCGCCGCTTCGCTCTCGAAGCGCGCGAAGACCCGTTCGAGATCGAGCTCGCCAACCTCCTCGCCGCCTTCGCCCTTGGCGAAGGCGAGATAGCCCTCCAGCATCCGGCCCATCTCGTCGACATCATGCTCCAGCTCGCGTCGGTCCTCGTTGTCGTCGAGGAGAGCGAGTTGGAGGCGGAAGCGGGTGAGGACGGTGCGCAAATCGTGGCTGACGCCGTTCAGCATCTGCGTGCGCTGCTCGATCTGCCGCTCGATGCGGTCGCGCATCTGGATGAAGGCGAGCGAGGCGCGGCGTACCTCCGAGGCGCCGCGCACCCGGAAGTCGGCCGGCATCGGCTGTCCCCGCCCGAAACCCTCGGCCGCCTGGGCGAGCTTCTGGATGGGGCGGATCTGGTTGCGCAGGAACAGGATGGCGATCAGGATCAGCACCAGCGACGTGCCGACCATCCAGACCAGGAAGATGTGGCTATTGGAGGCATAGGCGGAATTGCGCGGCGCGAAGATGCGCAGGATATGGTCGGCGAGCTGGATGCGGATCTCGACGATGCGCGATTCGCCGAGCGTGTCGATCCAGAACGGCCGGTTGATCTGCCGCGTGATCTCCTCCGACAGAATGCCATCGAGAATGTTGAAGAAGGGCTTTGGCGCCGGGGCGGGCAGGGGCTCTGGCGGCAGGACGAGGACGTTCAGTGCCAGCCGCTCGCGGGCGATCCGGCTGACCTCGGCATACTGGCCGCTCGGATCGGGATAGGTCTCGATCATGTCGATCACCGCCGCGATATCCTGCACCACGGCGGCCGACAGGCGCTGCGTCACGGTCTGCCAGTGACGCTCCATGAAGACGAAGGCGACCACCGACTGGAGCAGCACCATCGGCGCGATGATGATGATCAGCGAGCGGGCGTAGAGGCCCTTGGGCGTGCGGCGCGAGACGAAGCGGCGGAGCTGCCGCGAAACGCCGCGCAGATAGGGCCAGAGCCCGCGCCGGGGCGGCCGCTTCGGCTCGGTCTCCGGCGCGCTCCCCTCCAGGACCGCCGAATCGATCAGCCGGTCAATCGACATTCAGGCGATAGCCGATGCCGCGCACGGTCTGCAGCCAGAGCGGGTTGGCCGGGTCGCTCTCGATCTTGCGGCGCAGCCGGTTGATCTGAACGTCGACCGTGCGCTCGCCGACCTCCGCCTCGTTGGCGAGAAGATCCTGGCGCGGGATCGTGTCGCCGGCCTTCTGAGCGAACTGGGTCATGATCTCCTGCTCGCGCTCGGTCAGGCGGATGATCTCGGCTCCGCGACGCAGCTCCTTGCGCGACAAGGAGAAGGAAAAGGGGCCGAAGCGGACGTGCTCGACCTTCTGCACCGGCGCCGGGCTGCCGCGCTTCAGGATGTTGTTGATGCGCAGGAGAAGCTCGCGCGGATCGAAGGGCTTGGCGAGGTAGTCGTCGGCTCCCGCCTCCAGGCCGAGGATGCGGTCGTCGGTCTCCGAACGGGCGGTCAGCATGAGGATCGGGATCTCGCGATGGGGCGAGACGGCCCGCACGAGGTCGAGCCCGCTTTCGCCCGGCATCATCACGTCCACGATCATGAGGTCGAACTCGAGCCCCTGCAGGATGCGTCGTGCCTCCGCCGCGTCGGCGGCCACCGAAACGCGGAAGCGCCGCTCCGACAGGAAGCGCGAAAGGAGGCTGCGAATCCGCCGGTCGTCGTCGATCACCAGAAGATGGGGCGCATCGTCCATGGATTCGTCGGCCAGCGGCTGATCGTCGGTCATCGTCACCTATCGGTTCTCCCTTCCGATGCCCTTGCGCGCGAACCAATCCCGCGTCGCCTTGCGATCCGCGCCCATTTCCAGGAGGAAATCGTTGACGAGGCCGGGATCGTCCAGGGCGGCGGCACGAAAAGCGGCGTCGATGCGCCTCCCCTGGGCGCGGGAGAGTTCGAGCGTGAGATCGCGGCCTTTCTGCGTCGGATAGAGGCGGCGCTGCCGCCGGTCGTCCGTGCCCTGGACCTGGGCGATAAAACCGTCGTCGATCAGTTGCCGCAGGACGCGCGACAGGGACTGCTTGGTGATCTCCAGGAGATCCAGGATCTCCGCGATGGTCATGCCCGGATCGCGGTTGACGAAATGCAGGATGCGATGGTGCGCCCGGCCGAACCCGTAGCGTTCCAGGATGGAGTCGGCGTCGCCCGTGAACTCGCGATAGGCGAAGAAGAAGAGCTCGATCAGCCGGAAGTCCAGTTCCCCGCGCGTCGGCAACGGTTCGACGACGATGTCGGCATCGTCCGGGGCGGGGGCGTCGGCCAAGGGCAGGTCCATCGAGATAGGTCAGCACTGTTGACGTATATGGCCACCATTGTTACACCCAAGCGGCCGGCCGGGAACAGCGGCCGTCGACGTGCTGGCTTCGCCGACATCCGGTTTCCCCGGGCATTTCACGAAGCTTTGCCGTATTTTCAGCCCATGAACGCCGCATCCTCGCTGGACCGACGGTCATGCCACCGCGCCCGGGCGGTCGGGAGGGTCGGCGCATCGCCGGGTCGATGCGCACGCAAAGACAGGAAAGGGCGCCGACGGCGCGAGATCCCACCATGAGCAGCGTTCCCTTCGACCAACTCGACGGCCAGATCTGGTACAACGGCGAATTCGTGCCCTGGAGGGATGCCCAGGTCCATGTGCTGACCCACGGCCTCCATTATGCCAGCGCCGTTTTCGAGGGCGAGCGGGCCTATGGGGGCGCGATCTTCAAGCTGCGCGAGCACACGGACCGCCTGATCGAATCGGGCCGCATCCTCGGCTTCGAAATCCCCTACAGCGCCGACGAGATCGACGCCGCCTGCAACGAGCTCCTGAGCCGCCAGGGCTTCACCGACGCATATGTGCGCCCAATCGCCTGGCGCGGCTCGGAATCCATGGGCGTCTCGGCGCAGAAGAACCGGATCAATCTCGCGATCGCCATCTGGCAGTGGCCGAGCTATTTCGATCCCGAGCAGCGCATGAAGGGCATCCGCCTCGACCTTGCGGAATATCGCCGCCCCGACCCGCGCACCGCGCCCTCGCGCGCCAAGGCGGCCGGCCTTTACATGATCTGCACCCTGTCCAAGCACGCGGCCGAGGCCAAGGGATACGCCGATGCGCTGATGCTCGACTGGCGCGGGCGCGTGGCCGAGGCGACGGGCGCCAACGTCTTCTTCGTCAAGGACGGCGCGATCCATACGCCCGACCCCGACTGCTTCCTCGACGGCATCACCCGCCGCACCGTGATCGACCTCGCCAAGCGCCGCGGCTACGAGGTGCAGGTCCGCGCCATCATGCCGGAGGAGCTGGAGGGTTTCACCGAATGCTTCCTGTGCGGCACCGCCGCGGAGGTGACGCCCGTGGCGGAGATCGGCCCCTACCGCTTCACGCCGGGCGACGTGACCCGGCGCCTCGTCGAGGACTATGCCGCCGAGGTGCAGCCGAAGCGCCTCGCCGCCGAATAGGCGGCCCCTCTGTCGGCCGGATCGGGGCTCGCCGCGAGGCGAGCCCTTTTCTTTTGGCGCCCCGCGCCCGACATCCCGTCCAGCATCGTCAGTCAGGATCGCCCCGCATCATGCCTCTTGCCGCCGAGATCGTTCCCGTCACCCCGTTCCAGCAGAATTGTTGCATCTTCTACGACGACGCGGACAAGTCGGCGGTGGTGGTGGACCCCGGCGGCGACGTCGACCGCATCGAGACCGCGCTGAAGCGCCTCGGCCTGACCGTCAAGGGCATCTGGATCACGCATGGCCATATCGACCATGCGGGCGGGGCGATGGACCTCAAGGACGCGCTCGGCGTGCCCATCATCGGCCCGCACCGGGCGGACGAGATGCTGCTCGGGCGGCTGGAGGACCAGGCCCGCATGTTCGGCCTGCCGGGGCGGTTCCGCAACTGCGTGCCCGACCGCTGGCTGGAGGAGGGCGAGATCCTGTCGCTGGGCGACCACCGCTTCGAGGTGATCCATGCCCCCGGTCATGCGCCGGGCCATGTCGTCTTCTACAACCGCGACGCGGCATTCCTGCATGCCGGCGACGTTTTGTTCTCCGGCTCGATCGGGCGCACCGACCTGCCGGGCGGCGACCACGCACAGCTTCTCGCCACGATCCGCGACAAGATCCTGCCGCTCGGCGACGAGGTCGGCTTCATCTGCGGCCATGGCCCGGGAAGCCGCCTGGGGATCGAGCGCCGGACCAACCCCTTCCTTCGCTGAAAAGAATCAGGGCTCGCCGGTGCAGAAGCGGCGCTGGCCGTCTTCGCCGACATAGGTGCCGAGCGAGGCATCGAAGGTCGAGTGGCGCCCGACGCAGTCGCGCAGCCATTCGGGCGTCCAGGGCTCGAGATGGGGGCGGGCAGGCTCCGGTGTCGCGGCCGGCGCGGGCGAAACCGGCTCGGGAACCTGCATCTCGGCCTGGCGCGCTTCGGCCGCGGGAGCCTCGACGTCCGGCTCCGGTGCCGCGACCGGCTCTTCCCGGACGCTGGCCCGGCGCTCGGCGGCCGGCGGATCGACGGGCCGGTCCGTCATGTCGGTGTCGGGATAGACCGCGGCCGGCGGCACATAGGCGACCGGTGCCGGCGGGGGCTCGGCGAGCGCGACCGCGGCGACCGGTTCGTTCTGCGTCTGCGTGCGGCCGAAGTCGGGGCTGATGCGGATGATCTTCGCGCTGCCGGCATGCACCACGTCGAGCCCGTCCGGGCCGTAGGGGCGGCGGTCCAGGCGGTCGGTCTCGATGTCGAGGATCTTGGCGCCGCCGCCGATGGCGCTGTGGATGGCGGCCGACAGGGCGGCGAGATCGGCGCCGGTGTTGATCACGATGATTCCGCCGTCGGCCTGGGCCGTCCCCGCCGTGCCGTAGAAGGCCCCCCGCTCGACGGAGCCACCGAGGGCGCTGACCTCGATGATGGATCCGTGGGATCGGTAGCGCGGCGCCATGTACCCGCCGTCTCGACCGTCGCGCACGGCCCGGCCCTGTTCGGTGCGGGCGCCCCGGCGTACGTCCTGGACGCTGCGGACATCCAGGGTGCGGCTCGTGGGGAACTGGTCGAGCACCGCCTCGGTCTCGAAGGCGGCGGCGCGGGAAGCTGCGCAAGCGAGAAGGGCCGTGCCGATGATCGGGAAAATGCGCTTCATGTCCGTCCTGCCCGGTTAATCCTTGATTAAGGAATGTGTGCCGGCAGGCTCCAAGTCAAACGGGCGGGGGCCGAGAGTTAAATCGCGGTTAACAAGCAAAACGGCCCGCCGAGCGATCGGCGGGCCGTTTGAAACTTGGTTTGGGCGGGACCCCGGTGCCGGGGAACCCGGAGAAGCGGCTGGTCAGTCGGCCGCTTCGAGGTTCACGGCCTTGGGACCCTTGCCGCGCTTGTCGGGCTCGGTCTCGTAGGAAACCTTCTGGTTCTCGACCAGACCCGGCAGGCCGGAGGCCTGCACGGCGGAGATGTGGACGAAGATGTCCGCGCCGCCGTTGTCGGGCTTGATGAAACCAAAGCCCTTCTCGGTGTTGAAGAACTTGACCGTACCGGTCTGTGCCATGTCTCGTACCCTTTTCCTTGGGCTATGTATGGTCCCCTTGCGGGGGCTGCAGGCAAGTCTTCATGCGAAGGAAAAGGAACCGATACATCGTGGCCCGCTTGCACGGCCCACTCGGGGGATGCGCCCCCGATACGCAATTCGTCCATTACCCGAGTTCGCGAATTTGCCCGAACAAGAAAAGTGTGCAAGCAGTCGCTTGACTTTGCAAGCGAAAGTTTCACGGCGCGGCTTGTTTGGTACGTCACAGGTCCATTTGGTCTGCTTTATCGGCCTTCAAGTGCAGATAGATCGCTAGACTGACGAAGTGCGAAGCGCCTGGATTTCGCCTCACATGCGCCGCCGGGAAGCCCCTTTCGCGGCCGCTTCCAAATGCCCGAGGCCGTTGGCCGGTTCACGAATTTCGCCGGAACATCCCCGTCGCGCAGGGCTTCCCCTCCCGAACCCCGAACGGGGACCAACCGATACGGAGATCCACCATGAAGCGGATTCTGACCGCCACGGCCGCCCTGGCCTTCCTCGCCGCTCCCGCGCTCGCCCAGTCCACCGACGGTGGCACCACCAATGGCGGCACGACCGTCCTGCCGCCGACCGGCGCCACCGGCACCACGACGACGGGCGGAACCGACGCCATGGGCAACGCGGCGCGCACCGGCGACACGGCGGCTCAGCCGAGCACCGGCACCATGGGCACGGACGACACGTCCACCAGCTCCACCACGCCGGACGCTCCGATGGGCGCGGGCACGCCGACGCAAGGCATGGATGCAGGAGCGGGCGCCGCGGCCAGCGGAACCACGCCGTCGGGCGGCATCGTCCCGGGGCAGACGCCGGAGTGATCCGACGCGCCCAGCGCTAGCCAACGGACGCCGCCCCGCACTCCCTGCGGGGCGGCGTCTTTCGTAGGCACGCCGCCGGAACAGGCGGCCCCCCCCGGCATTAGAAGGGGAGACACCTTTTCAAGGACGCGCCCCATGTACCGGCTCCTCGCCCCCGCCCTTCTTCTTGCCGCCGGTTTTGCCGCCCCCGTCGCGGCGCAGACCATGGCCCCGGACGAGTTTCGAGCGGGCCAGAGCGTCTCGCAACCGGCGAACGGCCTGCCCGGCGTCGGCATGGGCATCGGCACGGCGGGCGGCGACCGTGGCTCACGCGGCCCCGGCGGGTTGCAGAACGGTGTCGGCGCCTATGGCAACATGACGCCGGATGCCTCCGGCTCGGCTGGCAACACCCTGACGCGCGTTCCCGGCGCGATCCCGGAGGGCGGGCGCAGCGGCGTGGGGATCCCGCTCGGCGGGCCGGCCGTCAGAGGCAACTGAACCAGCCCCGATGGTCTCGACCAAGGCCCGCCCCGGCGGGCCTTTTTCGTGGGGTGACGCGCTGGAACCATCGGCTTTGCCACATCGTTGCCGAACCAACGACACAGGAGCGCCATAAGACTTTCGAGCCGGCGCCGACCAGGGTGGACGACGATGAAAGAGTGCCTCTACGCCAGCGCCGGTCTTGCGCTGATCCTGATTGCTTTCCCCGCCTTGGCCTACGACCGGGAGACGGGCACCATCCTGTCGCCGCGCGAGCGTCAGGAGGTGGTGCGCGAGGTCGTGCTGCCGGACGGTCGCGTGGTGTTGCAGACGGAGAACTACGGCTTCCCCGCCTTCTTCGGCCTCGGCGACGCGCGTGGCAAGGCGTCCTCGATCCCGCTGGTTGGCGGTCGCACGCCGTCCGTCGAGGCTTCGACGCCCTCGTCCGGCTTGGTCCCCGGACAGAACCCGGAATAACGGACCATCGGACGCGCCAAAGCGCCCGCACCGCTGATCGCGGCCGGGTTGATGGCGTGGTTGCGTCTCGTGCCGCCGTTCCTT
>NZ_JAPZDS010000039.1:0-2500 GCF_029813115.1 Aureimonas sp. SK2 | reverse complement strand
ACACGCACTGGAGGACCGAACCCGCATCTGTTGCAATAGATTGGGATGACTTGTGGCTAGGGGTGAAAGGCCAATCAAACTCGGAAATAGCTGGTTCTCCGCGAAATCTATTTAGGTAGAGCGTCGGATGTATTCCTCAGGGGGTAGAGCACTGAATGGGCTAGGGGGACTCACCGTCTTACCAAACCCAATCAAACTCCGAATACCTGAGAGAACTGTCCGGCAGACACACGGCGGGTGCTAACGTCCGTCGTGAAGAGGGAAACAACCCTGACCGACAGCTAAGGTCCCCAAGTTATGGCTAAGTGGGAAAGGATGTGAGAATCCCAAAACAACCAGGATGTTGGCTTAGAAGCAGCCATCATTTAAAGAAAGCGTAACAGCTCACTGGTCTAGATTTAAGGGTTCTTGCGCCGAAAATGTAACGGGGCTCAAGCCATACACCGAAGCTTCGGGTTGTGCAGTCTTCGGATTTGCGCAGCGGTAGCGGAGCGTTCCCTAGGCCGTTGAAGGAGGACCCGTGAGGGCCTCTGGAGGTATGGGAAGTGCGAATGCTGACATGAGTAACGATAAAGGGTGTGAGAGACACCCTCGCCGAAAGTCCAAGGGTTCCTGCTTAAAGTTAATCTGAGCAGGGTGAGCCGGCCCCTAAGGCGAGGCCGAAAGGCGTAGTCGATGGGAACCACGTTAATAGTCGTGGGCCTGGTGGTGAGTGACGGATCCCGTGTATCGTTATCCCTTATTGGATTGGGGTGGCGGTGAAGGGGTCCCAGGAAATAGCCCCACCGTATAGACCGTACCCGAAACCGACACAGGTGGACTGGTAGAGCATACCAAGGCGCTTGAGAGAACTGCGTTGAAGGAACTCGGCAAATTGCACGCGTAACTTCGGAAGAAGCGTGACCTCCAGTGACGCAAGTCATTGGTGGTGGCACAGACCAGGGGGTAGCGACTGTTTATCAAAAACACAGGGCTCTGCGAAGTCGCAAGACGACGTATAGGGTCTGACGCCTGCCCGGTGCTGGAAGGTTAAGAGGAGGGGTGCAAGCTCTGAATCGAAGCCCCAGTAAACGGCGGCCGTAACTATAACGGTCCTAAGGTAGCGAAATTCCTTGTCGGGTAAGTTCCGACCTGCACGAATGGCGTAACGACTTCCCCGCTGTCTCCAACGCAGACTCAGTGAAATTGAATTCCCCGTGAAGATGCGGGGTTCCTGCGGTCAGACGGAAAGACCCCGTGCACCTTTACTATAGCTTTACACTGGCATTCGTGTCGGCATGTGTAGGATAGGTGGTAGGCTTTGAAGCGTGGGCGCCAGCTCGCGTGGAGCCATCCTTGAAATACCACCCTTATCGTCATGGATGTCTAACCGCGGCCCGTCATCCGGGTCCGGGACAGTGTATGGTGGGTAGTTTGACTGGGGCGGTCGCCTCCCAAAGAGTAACGGAGGCGCGCGATGGTGGGCTCAGACCGGTCGGAAATCGGTCGTCGAGTGCAATGGCATAAGCCCGCCTGACTGCGAGACAGACAAGTCGAGCAGAGACGAAAGTCGGTCATAGTGATCCGGTGGTCCCGCGTGGAAGGGCCATCGCTCAACGGATAAAAGGTACGCCGGGGATAACAGGCTGATGACCCCCAAGAGTCCATATCGACGGGGTTGTTTGGCACCTCGATGTCGGCTCATCGCATCCTGGGGCTGGAGCAGGTCCCAAGGGTTTGGCTGTTCGCCAATTAAAGCGGTACGTGAGCTGGGTTCAGAACGTCGTGAGACAGTTCGGTCCCTATCTGCCGTGGGTGCAGGAATATTGACAGGATCTGTCCCTAGTACGAGAGGACCGGGATGGACATACCTCTGGTGGACCTGTTGTGGCGCCAGCCGCAGTGCAGGGTAGCTATGTATGGACGGGATAACCGCTGAAGGCATCTAAGCGGGAAACCCACCTGGAAACGAGTGTTCCCTATCAGGGCCGTGGAAGACGACCACGTTGATAGGCCGGATGTGGAAGCGCGGTAACGCGTGAAGCTGACCGGTACTAATCGCCCGATCGGCTTGATCGTTCTCATTCGCCCATGATCATCGATCCTCGAGGGATCGATGATCATGAGTTTTTTGTCTCCTCGCGCCAGTTCGCTATCGAGCGAACTGTCTGCGGAGGGCCGGGCCACGAGGCCCGCCGGCTCGGTCGAGCCGGGATAAGGCTTCATTCTTCAAGACCAGCTCACTCCATCTCCGAAAGGCGAGCCCCCAAGGACCCGACAGGGTCCGCAGGCAAGCCCGAACGGGCGTCGCGCCCCGTGGCGTGCCCCAGCGGAGACGATCGCCCCACAGGCGATCGGCGTGAGCGAAGCTTCCAAAAATGCGTTTGGCCGACCTGGTGGTTCCAGCGAGGCGGCCGCACCCGATCCCATTCCGAACTCGGCCGTGAAACGCCTCAGCGCCCATGATACTTCGTCTCAAGACGCGGGAAAGTCGGTCGCTGCCAGGTCTGCCAAACGCATC
>NZ_JAPZDS010000038.1 GCF_029813115.1 Aureimonas sp. SK2 | reverse complement strand
CTAGGCTTGGGATCGACAGCCGGCTTCTTGAACGCGGCGACTCGCTGATAGTCGGGCGTGGCTAGCCAAGTCCGCCCATCGCCCTCGTCCGTGACGATCCGATAGAGGCCGGCAGGCGGGGCGGCCGCGATATCGAGCAGGCGCTTGTAATGTTCGACAGACCACTTCTGGATGCCGCCGCTGAGGGCTTCGGTTCGGAACCGCGCCCATAGCGCGGCTGTGTCGGGCGTCGGCCAGTTGCCGGCGTCCGTGTAGGCGGTGATCTCATCGGATTCGAGCCAGGCCCGCATCTCAGCGGGTGTGACGAAGACCGGCTTGGTATCCTCGATCGCCGCCATGGCCGCGCGCCGTGACGGAAGGCCCGCGCGGATCAGCATCGACATCATGAATTGCGGGACGCCGGTTTCGACCGCCGCAGCGGCGCCGCCCGCCACCGTTTCCGGCGACCAGCCTAGGGACATACGGCGAGTGCGGACAGCTTCCAGCGCCCAGACCATGCGATAGGTGAAGGCTTCTTCGACGGCCCGCATGTTCTGCGGTCCGATCTTGGCCACATCCTCGCCGGACACCCAACTGTGCAGGATAGCCTTCCAATTCGCCGGCAGCGCATTCGCTTTGTCGGGGATGAAGGGCCGCATGAACAGCAGACGCTCACCGAGACCGCCGAGCGCCTCGACAAGTGCGTCGATGTCGCCGCTCAGCGCCGCCTCATCAGCCCGGTCCAGGAGTTCGGCCAGCTCGTCGGCCATGGCGTCGATGGTGAGACCAGCCTCAAGCCCGACGCCCATGGCGAAATGTCCGCGCCGCGCCTGCGCTGTGGTGGTCTTCCAAATGAGATCGGCGCGGGCCTCGAACACCTTCCTGTGCAGCGGGGCGACATCCTCGTCCTCGCGCGCGATCTGGCGCGCCCAGAGCGATCCCTTGAGCGCCTCGTCCAAGAGCTTCGGCAAATCGGCGCGATCGGAATCGAGCGCCTCGATCAGCCCGAACACCGTCGCGTCGAGGCGTTCGACGATTTGCGAGAGCGGCTCCTCGTCGATGGTTTCCTCCTCGTCTTCGCCGCCGCCGTCGTCGTCGCCATCAGCGTCATACTCCGCGCCGGCCGCCAGGCGCTCGGCTACCGCTGCTTCCTCCTCAGGCGACCTCCAAGCTTCACGCGCATTGGCGAGATATTCCCAGGCATCATCGCGATCCAGGACACCTTCACGGGAGAGGCGGTCAAGGATCTCGGCAACGATCTGGATGAGGCCGCTCTTCAGCGTGCGGGCCTTGGCGGAGGCGACCAGCTTCCCCCATTCTTTCTTCCGCCAATCGATCTTATCGAACATGACATGGACGATGAGGCCTTCGACGTCCACGAAGGCGCGACCGGCCCGGCCGGCGACGTTCGCGAACTCCTCGCCCTTGATCTTCTCGGACGCCCGATACAGCGCTGGCACCAACAGGACGGCGGCATTGAGGTTAAGGCCCTGCGACAGCGTCGGCGACGCGACGATGACCTTCAGGACTCCCTCGGATAGCAGGGCTTCCAGCTCACGCAGGAAAGGGCTCGGCAGCC
The DNA here is from genome assembly GCF_029813115.1 of Aureimonas sp. SK2. Taxonomy (GTDB): domain Bacteria; phylum Pseudomonadota; class Alphaproteobacteria; order Rhizobiales; family Rhizobiaceae; genus Aureimonas. Next base: position 6,368 of record NZ_JAPZDS010000038.1, on the reverse strand, counting down.
GGCCGTGGTGGATCGCGACACCCGCCTTCAGGCAGGCGACGGCGGGATGGTTCTCGCCCAACCACTCCTTGGCGACCTCCAGGGCGCGGGCGATCGAGGCCTCATCCTCCAACAGGGAGTCCAGATAGCCGCGCTTGCAGAGGTCTACGACCTGCTTGCCGTAGCTCTCGACCCAGTTCGCCTGGGTGGAGAAGATCAGGGTCCGCTTGCCCTGACCTGCGAATTCCCATGCAGCGAATAGGGCGAGATGCGAATTTTTGCGCGGATAAGGCTTCTTCTCTTTCCCCCGTGCCGGTTTCTGCACGACGAATTTGTCGAGGAACGGACCATCGTCGTCGAGGTCAAGCCGTAGCCGCGCATCCATGCCCCGCCAGGTGAGCGCGCCGAACCGCTGACGCGTGGGGCGCCAGTCGGAACGCACCGGATCGCCCGGTTCGTCGGAGCGTATCCACGCTGTCAGATCATCGAGTTCGTCGCCGCTGGGCAGGATTGCGGACAGACAGACAGTCCGGCGGTCTGCCGCATCTGCGCGGCGAAGCAAGCGCTGCACCAGCGTCTCGTAGCGGATCTCGCGTTCGCTCGGTCCGATCATGTGGCCTTCGTCGAGAACGATCAGGCCGACATCGTCGATCAGCGACGGGTCGCTTCTCAGCGCGAAGTCGAGTTTCTCGGGCGTCGCGATGATGATCTCGCGGGAGCGCAGCGCGTCTTCATCGCCAGCCGAAAGGCCACTGGCACCGTAAAGGGAGGAGACGCTGAAGCCGAGCGGCGCGAATGTCTTCCTGAAGGATCGCTCGGTCTGCGCCGACAGGGCACGCAGCGGCGTGACGATCAGCACCCGGCGCGCCGACGACAGGGTCATCAGCGCGGCGATTTCGGCCACGCGGGTTTTGCCGGCACTGGTCGGCAGGGCGATGACAAGATCGTCGGTGACGTCCGTGGAGCGCCGGGCCGCTTCGCGCTGCGACGGCCACAGCTCCACCTCGGACGTCTTGCGCGCGTAGAGCGACGAGATGAACAGCCTGCGCAGGTCTGGGTATTTTTCCTCCGTCCCCTCCGGCGGTTCGGTCGGCAGGTTCTCGTGCAGCGAATGCTGCCAGAGGTCATCGATCAGGTGACGGCAGAGGTTCGATATCCACCACAGCGGAACATTCTCGGCGTTGTCCGCCAAGCTGACCGCGGTGGCGAGCAATGCTCGCGCGGTCTCGATCGGCTCGGCCTCGCCCGTCTCGAGCGCGAAGTCAAAATACGCCAGAGCCCGGCAGATCGTCGTGTTGAGAATGGTCGACAGCGCCTCGTCGATGTCGGGGTCTTCGCCCGTCAGCGTTTCGGCGATCTGCTCGTCGCCGTGCGCCTCGTCGTCGAGCCACCCGCGAACGAAGCCGCGCAACTGGCCGAGATCGCGCAGGATCAGGTGCTGGATCGCCGTTTCGCCCGGCGAGGCATTGAGGTCGTCCGCCGTCTCGTTGAAGAGCGAATAAGCGACGGCCGAGAAGCCCGCCAGGTGATAGGCCGCTGCGGCGATCGTGCGACGGAAACCGCGATCGGGGGACTCCGGATCGCCGTTGCGCACGAGGGCTTCGAAGGCGTTAGCGGCCCGCTCGAATGCCTTGCTGGTCAGATCCGACGCACCGGCCTGAGCGCGCAGGGCCATCGCACCCCGAAGCAGGGCAAAGCCGTGCTCGGCAAGGTCAGTTTCGATCGTCGCGCCGAGCGGCGGCGCATTCGCCGGTAGGACGCCCTCCTCGCGCATCAGCGACCAGGCGGCGCCGCGATAGAGCAAGCGCCCGAGGATGCCATCGACGGTCGCGGTCGCCAGGAACGCGGTCAGCTCGTCAATCGTCTCCAAGGTCTTCCGCCTCCTGGTACATGGCCGCGATGAAGTCCTGGTGATCTTCGACGTGAATGTTCACGACGTAGTGGTCCCGGTTGGTCCCAGCGGCGTCGAGGTCCTCCTTCAACGAAGCGTGCGGGCCATTCCCCGACACGGTGAAGAGCATATGGTCGATGCGATCGGCGCGAAGGGACTTCAGGCCCACTTCGTCGCGAAGGCTGCGGCCCAGTTCGTTGTCGCCCGGGTCGTTGCTCTCCAACAGACGGTTGGCGACGAACAGCAGGGAATCGGGCGTGCAGCGTCCATTGTCGCGGTCGAGCACCTTGCGAGCGCTCGTGACCGTGGCCTTGCCGAGCCTCTCGTTGCTCTTGGCTTCACCTTTCAGGAGCCAGAGATTCTCGCCGGCCCCATCGTATCCGGCGCCGATGAAGTCATCGCCGCGCATGGCCATGTTGCGGCCGTCCTTGTAGCGAAGGCGGCGCACAGGGACGCGCAGGCCGATCTCTTCTTCCACCAGCTCTGTCGCAAGAATCTCGCCGAGATCGCCGGAACGGCCCTTCGGCGTCTGGGGCATCGCCTCGCTGAGGATCTTCGCGGCGACCTTGTAGCCGAGCCGCTCCACGTCCTCGGCTATGCGTTCGAGCCGGTCGTAGTGCGAGCGGATCGTCTCGGCGAGATCATCGCGAATCTCGTCGCGACCGCCGTCCTTCTCGACATAGGTCCAGTAGCGCTTGCGCTTGTTCTTTTCCTTGGTGGCGTCGCACCACTCTTTATACAGCCCCACGCTTCCCCCAACTCCTATTATTCCGCCGCGCGGTTCGCCCGTTCGGCGATGTCTATGCATCGCTCGACCAGCGCCTCGGGAACACCTCAGCCATGCGCGACCTTGCCGACCGTTCGGGCCAGCCAGCTCGGAAGTTGAGGCGCGGCCGCCACAAGCTCGCCGAACGTGGAAGACGGCAGCTTGCGCTTTAACGTCTTCAACGCGGCTTCCGCCTTCTCCGGCCCCAGCCAGGCGAGCGCACGCACGGCCTGTCCGGCAGGCCGATCAGCCAACGCCAACTGCCAGCGCGGCGCATGCCGCAGCTCGACGATCTGCTGGCCCAGATTCATCGTCCGGCTGCGGCCCGATGTCAGATAGACCGACAAGACCGGCACCTGGGTTGTGAGCCCGAGCGCATTGGCGGCAGCGGCGCCGTTCGAAACGATGACTTCACCGCGCTGGAGCGCGAGGGCTTCGACGGCCTTCTCGACAGAAGGCGCCCTAACGCCGAACCGGCTCGAAACAGGGCGCAGATAGACGCCGCGTCCGGCACGCATCAGCTGGCCACGTTCAGCCAGTCGCGACAATGCTTGATCCAATGCGGCGCGATTGCCGAGATGGAGCAGGCCCTTCGCCGCGATCGGAGCGCCCTCGGGCAAGCCTTCGGCATGCGCCAGTATCTGTTCGGTCAGTCGCCGCACGATAATTCTCCTGTCAGAAATATATGCAATTTTCTGACAGATTTCAATGTAGAGCGCAGAGCAAGGTAACGAGAGGCCGGCATCCCCGCCCCTAAACGGTAGGATCGGAAGGAGACGTTATCGGCCGCTGTGTTTTGGCGTGTAAATGCTCCGCGTCAGTTCACGATTTGGCGTGATAGTCGCTCGCGGTGACGAGCCAGTCGGTGGCGATGGCCGTCGGTCAATTTGATGGGAGACTGCCAGCGCAGTTCGGCACGCGCTTGATCGCTGAGCGTCGGCGAGAACTCCGGTTCTCCATCATCGTTGAAGGTGACGAGCGCCCTGTCGAACGCGGCGTCCCACAGCGCGGATAGCAGTAGGCCGTTATGCACATCGAGCCGCTCCGCGTCGCTTTCGCATTCGGCCCAAGGAATGATGTGCGATGCGCGCAACAACGGAGGGTCGGAGATTCCGGTCAGGGGGCAGCGTCCCTGCCAGTAGTCCAACAGGCGGGTTCGAAAGATATCCTGGCCGATCCGCTGCACGACCAGGCGCTCGACCTCGGTGGTGGTCGGCAGATCCGCCACGCGCCGCTCGAATTCCCGCAAGGGCGCGTCAGGGAGACTGATCGCCAAGGAGTAAACGCGATTCAGCGCTGCGTAGAGTTCGCTCAGCGTGGCGAAGGCGTAGCGGCTCGTGCCGGGCCCGGGCGTGGCAGTGGTTGGCCAGCCCAATTCAGCAACAACGCCGGCATGGTCGGTGGCGAGAAACCATGGTCCGTGGCTGCCTTCGGCGGCCAGATAGATGGTGCCGTGGGCGGTTGTAGACGCGAAAGCTCTCCACCCGGCCCCTTCGCCCAGAACGCGGCGAAAGCCGTTTTGTGAGGCGGCTTTCTCGCATTCTTCGCGGACGATGAAAGACTGGGGGGCTTCAAGCATCGCCAGCCTACAGATCGCGCGCCATCAGGCGGTCGGAACCTGGCGCACCCTTCAGGGTCAGCCTCAGCCAAGGATCGTGCCGGAGGTCGTTGGGAGGACGAGTTGTGGTCGTCACGATGTACTGAAAAGCCGTTGCTTCGGTCATCGTCTCAAGTTCGCGCATCAGGCGGAACAGCTCGTCGTAAATGCTGAGGCCGAGGTCGGCCTCGCGGGGGCTATCGTGAACGAGGAAGGCAGGAAGGCGCGATGCGCCCTCGATGCTCAGGCAGAGGCAGGCAAGGTCGAACGCCAGCACCTTCAGGGATTCGATGGCGGCTGTACGGCGATCGCCATCGACGTCGACAACGATTTCCAGCCCGTTGCCGCTCAGAGTGACCGCCCCTTTTGCGCTCTCGTTGACCAAGCGACGAATGATGGCCGAAAATTTCTCGGTTATCCTGCCGAAGGTCAGCCCCTGTTTGTCCCGGAAGGCGGCAAGTCTCTCTCGCTCTTTGACTAGATTGTCCTCTAGGCCGCGCAGGCGCTTTCGCAGATTATCGCGTTCGATCGATAGTTCAGCAAAGCGCTCGACGCCCTCTTTTAGGCGTGTTGCGGCCTGCCAAGCGGATGCGCGCGCATCGCGGACATTCTCGATGGCTTGTGCCCGCTTCTCTGTCTGCTCAACCTTCTGCTTTGCCAAGGCGATGACCGGTTGAAGGGCCTTCAACTGAGCTTCGAGATCACCGATCTTCTTCTGCTGGTCGCCGATTTCCTGGCGTTTCGTCGTGAGCCGGGCTCGGCATTCGGCTTCGTTGTGAAGCTTGTGCGAGAGGCCGCACTTCTCCGCCAAAGCCCTGTCGATCGGCACCTCGCAGATTGGGCAGACCTGACTCGCTGCATTTTCCGCCGCCGTTGAAAGACCGGGGATTTCGCTCGAGAGCAGGGTGAGAACCTGCTTCTCAGCTGGCAACTGCGCATCCAACCGAATACGCTCCTCGTTCGCGCGGTTCAGTTCTTCGTGAGCATCTTGCAAAGCCTTCCGGGCTGTCCCCAGCTCAGCGTTGTCGCCGGTTGGGAGTTGAGCTGCGGCGGCAAGCTGGCCGTCGGCCACCTTTCGAAACATCTCGAGGAGCAAAGGCATTTCCGGCAGGGTCTGTCCGCCGAGATCGAGTTGGTCGATCAGCCGCGCATGACGGCGACCACGATCCCATTCGATATGGGATATTTCGCGTTCCGCATTGGCGACATCGGCGCGCAGCGCTTCCTCTGTGCGCCGGGCTTGTTGTTCTTCTTCCGTGATCGCCATGAGGAACGCTCGAAGCGCCTCGCGCCGAGGTCCGGTTTCGCGCCCGCTTGCCGGCAGCGGAGCGTCGGAGCCGGAGGCGGGAGAGCGCCAATCGAGAACGTCGTCGAAGCGGCACTCCTGATCGCGCGTGAGCAAAGCGAGCGCGATCGGCCATGCCTTCTGGCCCGGCTGAAGGCGAGCCAAACTGGCGATGGCGGGCGTCACAATCGCCTGCTCGATCGCCTCGATCAGCGGATCGATGCTTGTCGTCGCGCCGTCGCCTGCGGCGATCTCATCGAGGTTGCCATCCGCGATGGCGACATGGCGACGCCGGATGCCCAAGGGCCGCACGACCGCCCAACACACCCCGTCGAGCATCACCTCGGCGCCGACGATGCCGTTAGGGAAGGCGATCGCGATCCGTTCGCGCTGGGCTTCGTCGGCGAAACGCTGTTCGCCGAGGCAATAGCGCAGCAGGCGGCAGAACAGCGTCTTGCCGCTGCCATGGCCGATGGCACGCACGCCGCCCACATGGTCGTCATCGAAACCGTCGGGCGACCAGACGATGTTGAGGCCCGGCCGAAGCGAGATGTCGCGGATCTTCTGGCCGCCTGGCGCCTCCCAGATCGCCAGGCGCCGCACCCAAAGGCGCGGCTCTTTCAGACCCGCGGGAGCGGTCAGGCTAAGTTTTGGAGGGGCGAACATCTCATGCTGCGGCATGCGCGATCCAGCCCCGGACCTCGTCCGGCATCGAGGTGACGGTTGTGTCCAGGTCCAGGTCACTCAACGCTTCCAGCGCGAACCCAGCCCGGCCATCGGGCCAACCGGCCGTATCGAACGCTTCGAGACCAGGCCCAGGCACCCATGTCCCTGCCGATATGTCTTCGAT
>NZ_JAPZDS010000037.1 GCF_029813115.1 Aureimonas sp. SK2 | reverse complement strand
CCTTCAGCTCTTCAACGATCGCGGCAGTTAGCATCTGGAGGGTTCGCCCATCCGCCTCCTGCCATCGCAATGACCAGTCCACGTTCCGTTTGGGCGAGTAGGCCACAAGCCGAAACCGACCCGACGGCACGTCCTGCTCGGTCGTCCAGGTGTTTGCCAGCTGCCAGGGTCTTGCGAATCTGATCGTGCGGCTATCCTCATGGTGATAATCACCACCGAAGTATCTCATCGTCACGCGCTCAGTCATTTCGATGAGCGCTAGCCCGATCGGCACAGCACCGATTGTGAAGACCGTCGGGCGATCTGGCGACCAGATACCGCCCGAGTGATAGCGACCATATCTGCGATCTTTGAGCGCGACCTCCTGCTCATCGACATGAATTCCATGCAGATCATCGCCGGCTTGCGCAATTCGAACGTCAAGCTCCTGATCCCTCAGCGCCATGTACAGGTCGTTCGCGATGGATAGCGCTCGTGAGAGCGAAGGCTCCGATGATCGCACGTCGGGCAGGATCCGCTTATACGACCGAAGGAACTCGCCCCGTTCCGTCGCTCGTGTTTTGCGGAAGTGCTCTTCGACGCCGAATAGGATGGGGTGCCGAGGTGGAAGCGGAGGCCTCGAGACGCGCTTTCTTTTTGAGACCGCCGCCTCCCCTTCTAGCCTTTTCGGTCTTGGCTTCGCCGGCGCTGCCGTAATTTCGATGGTCTCATCGCTGCCATCGGGCAGTGGCGGCAGCTTAACAGCAAGCCCCAGCGCTTTGCGCGTCCAGTACCCTGATCCCGGGTAAGGTATCCGGTGCCTTTGGCAGATGGCAGCCAGCGCCGTTCCTGAGATGCTGAAGTCCGGCGCGATCTTGCTCAACGGACTCCGGCAAACGCGCTCGTACAGTTCCTTACGGCTGATACGCATGACGAAAGGCTTCCTTCCCATACCCCACGGCACGCCAGTTTGAGCGGTGTATCTGTCCTCCGCTATCCCTCCAGCGATTGGCTGCGCTGTTCGACTGCCCATGCACCCCCCGCTGAATGCGGGTCAAACGTCACTTCTTCTCGCTCTCACGTTCCCGAGATATGCCGATAATCGCAACATTCCGATTTGCCAGGTTTCACATAACGGAAGGGCGTTGACAGCCGCCGGTCGTTGCGCCCGAATACAAGACGACCGAAGCAACTTTAAATTCATTGCTATTGGAAGCCAACATGACCGTCGTCGAACGCGTAAAAAGCGGAAGCCCTTATGAGGACCGCTTTAAATTTTCCCGCCTCGTCAAAGCAGGAAATTGGATTTACTCATCCAATACAGCCGGCCGCAATTACAAGACCCGCGAGATGCCTAAGGATCCCGCGGGACAGGCTCATCAAGCTCTCGACAATTTATCGGGTGCGTTAGCCGGCGTCGGTGCGAAACTATCTGATACGGTCCGCTTTCACATCAGCGTCGCGAGTCCCGATGATCTAGAGCCCGTCCTGGCGGTGATTGCAGAGCGGGTTCCGGAGAACGACCCGGCACACACGATTGCGATCGGACCTCAGCCTCATCCTGAAATGCGGCTGGAACTCGCGATCACGGCCTTCATCCGTGATCCCGCGTCACCCGACGTCGTCACCAAAGTCGAACCTTAAGAGATGGCGGACGTCGTTATCATCGGATCCGGAATCAGTGGCGCAGCCACTGCCTACGAACTCGCCAAAGAGGGCCTCAGCGTCGTCCTGGTAGACCGCTTTGGTCCGGGAGCCATGGCGTCAGGCTGGACACTGGCCGGCGTACGTCAGTCCGGCCGCCACATCGCCGAACTCCCACTTGCCAAGGCTGCCGTCGAGATCTGGGAAACGCTCGGCGAGGAACTGGACGCACCCACGCATTACCGGCGAGGCGGAAATCTCAGGCTAGCTCGCAACGAGGAGGAGGTCGCGATCATTCGCGGCATCGTCGCCGAGCAGACGTCATCCGGTCTTCAACTCGACTTTCTCCCCACAACTAGGGATGTGCGTGAGATTGCGCCCGCGTTGAGCGAGGATGTGCTCGCCGCATCGTTCTGCCCGACCGACGGTAGCGCCGATCCCTCCAGCACGGTTGCGGCGTTCGTCGCTGCTGCAGTGCGCCTGGGTGTCGATACGCGTTTCGGAGAGCGCGTCCTTGAAGTCGAGACGGAAGACGGAAAGGTCACGGGAGTGCGCACCGATAAGGGCAGCATTCCTACCCGAAAGGTCGTGGTCGCCGCGGGCATCTTCGGCAACGAACTTCTGCGTCCGCTCGGGATCGACGTTCCGTTGCAGATCCCAATGGTCACCGTCCTACGCTCGGCGCCCTTAGACGCCGTACTGGAGCAAGTCATCGGCGTCGCCAATGCCGACTGCGCCGGTCGTCAGGAATTCAACGGACGTTTCCGTGTCACCAGCGGCCTTCAGGATTGGCACGGCGGCTTGCAGGAAACGCAGAAACCCGAAGGAACCCGCCCCCGCGTCCTCCCGACCGGCCGCAGCATGGCGCAGGTTGTGGAATTGTTCGGACACGTCGTGCCGGCCTTCGCTCAAGCACAGATCGAGGAGTCCTGGGTTGGGCTCATCGACCTCACCCCTGACGCTCTACCTGTGATCGATGCCGATGCGGGACCGGAAGGTCTTGTGGTCGCCATGGGATTTTCGGGCCACGGCTTCTGCCTTGGTCCCATCACGGGTCGGCTGATTGCTGACTTGGTGCAGGGGCGTCCGGCTCGGCTCCCGATTGAGCCCTTCCGGTATCAACGCTTTCACAACAGCCGATCCTTCGCCGAAGGAGCGACGCTGCACGGCTGATTTCGCATTCGCCCTTCCCTTTTGCCGCCAGTTGGAGTCGAGGACGATGGTCAAGAAATGCATGAACCGCCTAGCAATGAGCACCGCGCTTCTCATGACGCTTGCGGCTCCCGTTGCCGCACAGACGCTGACAGTAGCCGTCCCGGGCAACGATCTCGGCACTCTCGACCCACATCGTGCAAGCGCCACCCTCGATAAGACCGTGATCAACTGGATGTTCAACGGGTTGGTGCGCACCGCGCCCGGCCAGTTCCGTCTCGATACGATCGAGGGCGACATCGCCGAAAGTTGGACGAACTCCGAGGACGGGCTCGATTGGACCTTCGCTCTCCGCCGCGACGTGACATGCCACGGCGATAACAGCCCGCTGACGGCACGCGACGTGGTGTACTCGTTGAAGCGCGCCGCCTCGCCGGAGACTTCTTCATACTCGGGCGACTATTCGGCCTTGGAAACGATCGAGGCTGTGGACGACCACACGGTGCGCATCCACTTGTCGCGTCCGCTCCCCAGCGTTCTCGGTCTCCTCGTTCCCTTCAACGGTGGCGCCATCATCTGCGAAGCCGCGGGTACGAGGCTCGGTGAGGGCTTCGGCCGCAATCCGGTCGGAACCGGCCCATTCGAGTTTGCCGAACACCAAGCCCAGCAGTTCGTCCGTCTGGTAGCGAACGAGGATTATTTCCGAGGGAGCCCTCACATCAAGGAGATCGTCTACCGTTACATCTCCTCGGACTCCAGCCGTGACCTCGCCTACCAGTCCGGTGAAGTGGATATGATGAATGGGCGGTTCGAAGAGTCTTGGGTCACTCGGACGAGCGCTCTGCCCAACACGACGGTCGATGTCATCGGACCGAACGAACTCCACCAGCTCCATCTCAACATCACTCAGCCGCCGCTCGATGACATCCGGGTGCGGCAGGCCATTGCCCTTGCAGTGGACCGGAGTGGTATTGTCGCCTTCCGCGGCCCGTCGCTGACGATCCCGGCCACATCTGTGATTCCGTCAGGCTACCTTGGCTACGAAGCGCAGCCGCTTCCCGAGCGTGACGTCGAGCGCGCGAAGGCTCTTCTTGCAGAGGCCGGCCATCCAGACGGGATCGAGTTGCGAGCGGTTCAGACGACCTTGCCTGCCATGCTCACGACGATGGAGGTGGTGCAGGCCCAGCTTGCCGAAGCCGGCATCCGGTTGAACTTCAGCCTCGTTGACCACCCGACCTTCCATGAACAAATCCGCCAGGATCTTTCGCAGGTCGTCTACTACGGCGCTGCACGCCTGCCCGTTGCAGATATCTTCCTCACCCAATTCTTCGATTCCGACAGCATCGTTCAGAAGCCGAAGGCAGTGACGAATTTCTCCCATTGTGGTGTCGCGGACCAGGAACTCCGCGAGGCTCGCAACGAGGCCGACCCGGAAAAGCGCTTGAAACTCTGGGCGACGGCTCAGCGAAAGATCGTCGAGGCTGTCTGCGCGGTTCCGCTTTACGAGATGGGTCAACCCTGGGCCTGGAACAGCCGCGTGACCTTCGCAGTCCCCCAGGAAGGCTCACTGAACCTTTCGCCGTCGCTGGATGAAACCACGCGCCTGGCGGATTAATGATCGGCTTCATCCTCCGAAGACTCGGCTTCGCCGCGATCACGCTCATCGCCGTCCTGACGCTGGTGTTCTTCGTGGTGCGGGTGCTGCCGGGTGATCCGACACTTGTCATCCTTGGGGATCAGGCGAGCACCCAAGCCATCACGCTTCTGCGCGAGCGCCTGGGTCTCGATCAGCCCGTCTGGATGCAGTACCTCACCTTCATCGGAGGAGTCGCAGGCGGAGATTTGGGTACGTCGCTGGTATCAGGGCGACCAGTGCTTCAGGAGGTGCTCAACGTCCTCCCGCATACCTTGCAGCTTACGGCGCTCGCCCTGATCATGGGCGTCGCCCTCGGCCTTCCCGCGGGGGTGTGGGCTGCAGCCAACCGCAACCGTATTCCGGACTACGTCACCCGGGTCGTCTCGCTCCTTGGCTTGTCGGCTCCAGCCTTCGTATCCGGGATTGTACTTCTCCTCGTGTTCGCCATCATGCTTCGATGGTTTCCGGTGATCAGCGGCGGACGCGGCGCGACCCTTCTGGATCGCGGACGAGACATCTTCCTGCCAGCCCTGAACCTCGCCCTCATCATGGCTGCCTACGTCACGCGCGTGACGCGCTCATCCATGCTCGAGGTGCTGAGCCAAGATTACGTACGCACGGCGATGGCCAAGGGAGCCTCGAACACCGTGGTGATCTGGCGGCATGCCCTGCGCAACTGCCTGATTCCAGTCGTAACGGTCGTAGGCCTTTACCTCGGCATTCTGATCGGAAACTCCGTGCTCACGGAGATTGTCTTCAATCGTCCGGGTCTTGGCCGCCTCATCGTGGGAGCGCTCAATCAGCGCGACTACGCGATGCTGCAGGGACTGATGGTGATCTACACCCTGATCGTCGTCCTCGTGAACCTGGTGACCGACCTCGTCTACGGCCTGATTGATCCGAGGGTGCAGTACCGATGACGCAAACTGATCTTCCTCAGCGGATCGGCGGAGGGCGTGAGTTCGCCGCGCTCGTTTCCAACGCTGTGCGCTTCTGCGGTCGTACTCTCGTCAGCAGTCCGACGACGTTGGTCGGAGCTGTCCTGTTCGGGCTAATCGTCGTGCTGGCAATCGCCGCGCCGTGGATCGCACCCTACGATCCGATCGCCCAGAGTATCGTCCGACGCCTTCAAGGTCCGAGCTGGCAGCATTGGCTCGGTACCGACGCTTACGGACGCGACATCCTTTCCCGCCTTCTATTCGGCGCCCGCTATTCGCTGACAATCGGCATCCTGTCTATCCTGGCTGCCGTCGTGATCGGGTCCCTCATCGGTCTGCTGGCCGGTTACTTCGGCGGACGGACGGATATCGTCATCATGCAGATGATGGACGTGGTGCTCGCCTTTCCCGCCTTAATCCTGGGCCTGATGCTGGTCGCGATCCTGGGCGCCAGCGTCTTCAACATCATCGCGGCGATCGCCTTCACCGCGATACCCGCGTTCGCGCGCATCGCCCGCGCTCCAGTCATGGCGCTGCGGGAGCGCGAATTCATTCAGGCTGGACGCGCCCTCGGCTTCTCCGACGCACGGCTCATCTTCCGGCACATCCTGCCCAATATCGTGCCCGAGATCGTCGTGATGGCATCGCTCTGGATGGCGACGGCGGTGCGCACCGAGGCGTCGCTCGCCTTCATCGGCCTCGGCATCGCGCCGCCCACCCCAACCTGGGGCGGCATGGTGCGCGAAGGCTTCGAAAACATACTCGACAGTTATGCCGTCGCGCTGTTCCCAAGCCTTGCCGTCCTGATCCTCGTCTTAGCGCTGAACCTCGTCGGCGACGGTCTGCGCGACGCGATCGATCCAAAGCTGGGGCGCAGCACATGAGCGGTAACGAACTGGCTCTACAGGTCGAGGACCTACGCGTATCGTTCGGGCGGGCCGAGGTGGTGCGGGGCGTTTCATTCGCCCTTCCAGCCGGCCGGACTCTGGCAGTGGTCGGCGAGTCCGGCTCGGGAAAGAGCGTAACAGCCCTTTCGATCATGCGTCTCCTGCCGCCGTCCGCTCGCGTGTCAGGACGGATCGTCGTTGACGGGACGGACATGCTGTCTCTTTCGACTAAGGAGGTTCGACGCGCGCGCGGCAAGGTGGCCGGCATGATCTTCCAAGAACCCATGACCAGCTTGAACCCGGTGATGCGGGTCGGCGATCAGGTGGCCGAGGCCCTTCGGTATCATACTGACCTGACACGGGCTGAGGCGAGCGCGGAAGCGTTGCGCTTGTTCGATCGCGTCCGTATCCCGGACGCACGTCGACGCTACGGCGAATATCCGCACACGTTCAGCGGCGGCATGCGTCAACGTGTGATGATTGCAATGGCCCTGGCCTGCAGGCCACGCCTGCTGATTGCGGACGAGCCGACAACAGCACTCGATGTGACGATCCAGGCGGAGATCCTAGGCCTTCTGGCAGAACTCCAGCGGGAAACCGGAGCGGGGGTGCTGTTCATCACCCACGACATGGGCGTCGTCGCGGAAATCGCCGACGATATCCTCGTGATGCGCCACGGCAGCGCGATCGAAGCCGGGAGCGCTGAGCAGGTCTTCGCCGAGCCCCGCGAACGGTACACACGAGACCTCCTCGATGCCGTACCTCGCCTAGGTGCCATGGCTGGCATCGCGGGTCCCCGCCGTTTTCGGGAGCGCGGTACGAGTGGCGCATCCACTCCCGCAGAACCAGCGGTGGAGGAGCGGGTCATGCAACCGCTCCTTGAGGTCCGAGACCTCGTAACCCGCTTCCCTGTGAAAGGGGGCCTCCTCGGTCGTCACATCGGCAACGTCCATGCGGTGGACGAAGTATCGTTCACGCTCGGGCGTGGCGAAACACTGGCACTGGTGGACGAGTCGGGCTGCGGCAAGTCTACCACGGGACGCTCGATCCTACGGCTCGTCGAGCCCGAGGGCGGGGGCGTTCGCTTCGAGGATGCCGACGTACTCGCCAGCCAAGGGCCGGAGCTGCGGCGCATCCGCCGCAGCATCCAGATGATTTTCCAGGACCCCTACGGCTCACTCGATCCGCGGCAGACCGTCGGCTCGGCGATCGCCGAACCCATCCACGTCCATGGTATCGCGGCTCGCAGCGAGGTCGAGGATCGTGTGGCCGCGCTCCTGGGCCGCGTCGAACTCGATCCGGCCCTCGCTTCCCGGTTTCCGCACGAGTTCTCGGGCGGCCAGCGCCAGCGCATCTGTATCGCCCGCGCCCTCGCACTCGACCCGCAACTGGTCATCGCAGATGAGGCCGTGTCGGCACTGGACGTCTCGATCAAGGCCCAGGTCACCGATCTCCTTCTCGACCTGCAGGACGATTTCGGCTTGTCCTACCTCTTTGTGAGCCACGACATGGCGGTCGTCGAGAGGGTAAGCCATCGGATCGCGGTTATGCGACGCGGGCGCATCGTGGAGATCGGGCCGCGCGAAGCGATCATCGGAGAACCACAGCATCCCTACACCCGCAACCTCTTGGCCGCCGTGCCGGTAGCAGACCCGCGCCGGCGTCGCCCAAGGGCGGCTGGCAGCACCGACGAGATGAAGAGCCCGATCCGCCCGCTCGGCTTCATGCCGCCAGCGCCTCGGTACCGCGAGGTGGGACGCGACCACCTCGTCC
>NZ_JAPZDS010000036.1 GCF_029813115.1 Aureimonas sp. SK2 | reverse complement strand
TGGATGATATCCATCGGGCCGCCTATCATGCGCGAAACGTTGGGAAGTCTCGGCGTCATTTCGACTTTCATGGGCATACGCTCAAGATTGACGGTGAGGTCGTCCGCCCTCTGTTCGTTGTCATGCTTCCCCTAGATCTCGCGCTGACTAGCCCCGGCTTGTCAGGTGCCACCATCTCGCACCGAGCCAGCCGACCTCGACCCGTTCCAGACCGAGACGCTCCGGTTGCACGACGGTCTCGAGGATCGCTGCTGGCAAATCTGTTTCCAGGCAGCCGATCGGCTCGGCGTCCGATGCTCAGCCCGTCAAGCGGATCACGGCCCGGCGTCGAATGTTGCTCAGGTTTTCGAAGCGCATCGCTATTCGCTCTCCTACGGTTCGATGGGGCAGCCATGATGTTCGTGGGAGAGGGAATCTTTTCCGTCCAGGGACGCGGTCGGGGCTCGACGCCGAAAACCTGAGTGTGAGAGCCTTTCACCCATTCTCGACCGCTCAGCGCAGGACGTAAAACGGGAAAGCCGGCCTCCTGACGAAGACCGGCTTTCTGGCATCTTCACGCTCGTTACGCCTGGATGTCCGAACTACACGCGTCGTCCAAATGAACTACCGCGCCAAGAACCCCGACACGGCGACCCCCCAGCCAAGGCAAGGGTGAGGCATATGGATGGCTTCACCGAGGTCAAACTATGCCGACAAATGACCATCCTATGCCTGCATCTTCACGAGATTCGGTGACGCGTCAGGTTTCAGAAGCGAGCCGCCGTTACGAGCAGCCGGAGGTGCTTCCGCAGGTGTCGCACTTCAGGCAGGTGCCGTTGCGGACCATCGTGAAGTTTGAGCACTCGGAGCAGCTGTCGCCGGTGTAGCCCTTCATCAAAGCCTGGGCCCGGCGTTCGGCGCTGGTGGCCTTGGCCGGCGCCTCGACACGCGAGACGTCGCGGGCGGAGGCGGGGTAGGCGAGGGGGCTGTCGAAGAGGCCCTGCGCCGGCGAAGCGTCGGCTGTCGGGGCCGGTTCGCTGAGCGGGGCGGCCTCGTAGTCGCGCTTGAAGGCCGTCGCCTGGTTGCCGGACGACGCTCGGGTCGGGGCGGCCGAGGACGCGACCGTGACCGGCCGGGCGACGGCCGTGACGCTGCCGCCGGGCTTGGATTGTCCGGCGGGCGAGGCCGTGCCCTGCGCGTCGGAGGAGACGAGGCGGAACTTCGCGGTCTGGCCGCGCACCATGCCGCTGGAGATCGGCAGGGCGGCGGGCTTGTCGCCTTCCACGCCGCGGCCGATGGTCGAGGCGCCGAAATCCTCCGGCTGGACGTGGGCAAGGTCGTGGCGGCCGAGATATGAGACCGCCAGTTCGCGGAACACGTAGTCGAGGATCGACGTCGCGTTCTTGATCGCCTCGTTGCCCTGGACCATGCCGGCCGGCTCGAAGCGCGTGAAGGTGAAGGCCTCCACGTATTCGTCGAGCGGCACGCCGAACTGGAGGCCGAGCGAGATGGCGATGGCGAAGTTGTTCATCATCGCACGGAAGGCGGCGCCTTCCTTGTGCATGTCGATGAAGATCTCGCCGAGGCGCCCGTCGTCGAACTCGCCGGTGCGCAGGTACACCTTGTGGCCGCCGACGATGGCCTTCTGGGTGTAGCCCTTGCGGCGGTTCGGCAGCTTCTCGCGCTCGCGCACCACCTTCTCGATGACGCGCTCGACGATACGCTCGGCGATCTCGGTCGCCTGGACGGCGGCCGGGGCGGCTGCGATCGCGGCCGCGGTCTCCTCGATCAGATCGTCCTCGTCGTCCTCGTCCGAGATCAGCGAGGCGTTCAGCGGCTGAGACAGC
The DNA here is from genome assembly GCF_029813115.1 of Aureimonas sp. SK2. GTDB lineage: Bacteria > Pseudomonadota > Alphaproteobacteria > Rhizobiales > Rhizobiaceae > Aureimonas. Next base: position 9,879 of record NZ_JAPZDS010000036.1, on the reverse strand, counting down.
TTGGAGCCGTCGCGATAAAGGGCGTTTGCCTTCAGCGCGAGCTTCCAGGACAGCATATAGGCGCTGTTGCAGTCCTCGACCGTCGCGTCGTTCGGCATGTTGATGGTCTTGGAGATCGCGCCCGAGATAAAGGGCTGCGAGGCCGCCATCATGCGGATGTGGGACTCCACCGAAAGCGAACGCTTGCCGATGCGCCCGCATGGGCTGGCGCAGTCGAAGACCGGCAGGTGCTCGGCCTTCAGGAAGGGCGCGCCTTCCAGCGTCATCGCACCGCAGACATGGATGTTCGCCGCTTCGATGTCCTTCCTGGAGAAACCGAGGAAGGGCAGAAGTTCGAAGGAGAAGTCGTTGAGCTGCTCGTCGGAGATGCCGAGCACGTCCTTGCAGAAGGCTTCGCCGAGCGTCCACTTGTTGAAAGCGAACTTGATGTCGAAGGCGCTCTTGAGGCCCTCGTTCAGCGCCGCGATCTGATCGTCGCCGAAACCCTTGGCGCGCAAGCTGCCGGGATTGATGGCGGGCGCCTGGTTAAGGTTGCCGTGGCCGACCGCATAGGCCTCGATCTCGGCGATCTGCGCCTCGGAATAGCCGAGCGTGCGCAAAGCCTCGGGAACGGCGCGGTTGATGATCTTGAAGTAGCCGCCGCCGGCGAGCTTCTTGAACTTCACGAGCGCGAAGTCCGGCTCGATGCCCGTCGTGTCGCAGTCCATCACGAGGCCGATCGTGCCCGTGGGCGCAATGACCGAGACCTGCGCGTTGCGATAGCCGTGCTTCTCGCCGAGTTCCTGGGCGAGCACCCAGGCCTGCTTGGCGCGGGCCGAAAGGCGCTTGTCCTTGAGCGAGGCGTGGTCGAGCGGCACCGGATCGACGGCAAGGCCCTCGTAGCCGTTGGCGAGGCCATGGGCAGCGCGCGAATGATTGCGGATGACGCGCAGCATGCCGTCGGCGTTGCGCTCGTAGTCCGGGAAGGGGCCGAGCTCGCGCGCCATCTCCGCGGAGGTCGCGTAGGAGACGCCGGTCATGATGGCCGAGAGCGCACCGCAGATCGCCCGGCCTTCGGCCGAGGAGTAGGGGATGCCGGCGGTCATCAGGAGGCCGCCGATATTGGCGAAGCCGAGGCCCAGCGTGCGGTAGTCGTAGGAGCGCTGTGCGATCTCCTTGGACGGGAACTGCGCCATCAGGACCGAGATCTCGAGCACGATCGTCCAGAGACGGGTCGCGTGCTCATAGGCATCGACGTCGAAGCGGCCGCTGGCTTCCCGGAACTGCAGGAGGTTCATGGAGGCCAGATTGCAGGCCGTGTCGTCCAGGAACATGTATTCCGAGCAGGGGTTCGACGCGTTGATCGCGCCGGCCGCCGCGCAGGTGTGCCAGTCGTTGATGGTCGTATGGAACTGGATGCCGGGATCGGCCGAAGCCCAGGCGGCATAGCCGATCTGGTCCCAGAGCTCTCGCGCCTTGAGGGTCTTGGTGACCTTGCCGGTGGTGCGGCCGATCAGCTTGTGCTCGCCGTCCTGCTCAACCGCCTGGAGGAACTCGTCGGTGACGCGCACCGAGTTGTTGGAGTTCTGGCCGGCGACGGTGAGATAGGCTTCAGAATCCCAGTCCGTGTTGTAGACGGGGAAGTCGATGTCCGTGTAGCCCTGGCGCGCGAACTGGATGACGCGCTTGACGTAGTTCTCGGGAACCTGGGCTTTCTTGGCGTCCTTCACCGCGCGCTTGAGGGCGGGGTTCACGTTCGGGTCGAAGCACTCGTCGCCGGTGCCGCCCTCGCAGTTGACGCAGGCCGACAGGATCGCCTTGAGGTGCTTCGAGACGGTCTTGGAACCGGTCACGAGCGCCGCGACCTTCTCCTCCTCGCGCACCTTCCACTGGATGTACTGCTCGATATCCGGATGGTCGATGTCGACCACGACCATCTTGGCCGCTCGGCGGGTGGTGCCGCCCGACTTGATGGCGCCAGCGGCGCGGTCGCCGATCTTGAGGAAGCTCATGAGGCCCGACGACTTGCCGCCGCCGGCGAGCTTCTCACCCTCGCCGCGAAGCGCCGAGAAGTTGGAGCCGGTGCCCGAGCCGTACTTGAAGAGGCGCGCCTCGCGCACCCACAGGTCCATGATGCCGCCCTCGTTGACGAGGTCGTCGGCGACGGACTGGATGAAGCAGGCGTGCGGCTGCGGGTGCTCGTAGGACGAGGACGAGCGCGTCAGCTCACCCGTGCGGTAGTCGACATAGAAGTGGCCCTGGCCGGGGCCGTCGATGCCGTAGGCCCAGTGGAGGCCTGTGTTGAACCACTGCGGCGAGTTGGGGGCGACCTTCTGGGTCGCGAGCATGTAGGCCAGTTCGTCGCGGAAGGCGCGCGCGTCGTCTTCGGACTGGAAGTAGCCGCCCTTCCAGCCCCAATAGGTCCAGGTGCCGGACAGGCGGTCGAAGACCTGCCGCGCGTCCATCTCCGAGCCGTAGCGCTCGGCTTCGGGAAGCTGGCTCAGCGCCTCCTCGTCGGCGACGGAGCGCCACAGCCAGGAGGGGACGTCGTTCTCTTCGACCTTGCGAAGGGCCTTGGGCACGCCCGCCTTGCGGAAATACTTCTGGGCCAGAATGTCGGAGGCGACTTGGCTGAACTGCGTGGGCACGTCGATGTCGGCCAAGCGGAAGACGACGGAGCCGTCCGGATTGCGGATCTCGCTCGTGGCCTTTCGGAACTCGATGGTGTCGTAGGCGCCCCCGTCGGCGCGCGTGTAGCGGCGGTCGATCTTCATGCCCATCGGTGCATTCCTCGAATTGGAACCCGGTGAAAACGGCGGCAGGCCGATTCTCGGGAAGCTTCAGACGATCGACTTTCGCGGCCTATATCTTGTGTCGGCCTGTCGTTCCTGAAGCTATATATGGTGAGGCGCGGTGAGCTCTGGAGTCTTGACTCAACGCTTATCCACAGGTCTCGGCGATCTATCCCCACCTGGCGCCGGCGTGTCGCATTTCCGTCTTCCCTAAGCATTTGATTCAAATGCCAGGGGCGCGATCCTGATCCGATCGCGCGCGGATCGACAGCCCGAATCAGAGTCTGTGTCGGCAATTCACGCTTTCCACCGCAGCCCTGTGGACAAGCGCGAGCAATCGTTTGGGCAGCCAAAGGCCGCCGCCGACGAACTCAGGTTCCGACAGTACTGGTTGGTCCTTTGGCTTAGCCGGCCGAGCCCTTGGCGATCGGGGCCTGGAACGAGAGACCGAGATCCCAGGGGAAGAAGATCCAGGTGTCCTGGCTGACTTCCGTGATGAACGTATCCACCAGCGGCCGCCCCTTGGGCTTGGCGTAGACCGTGGCGAAATGGGCCTTCGGTAGCATGGCGCGAACCAGGGCGGCCGTCTTGCCGGTGTCGGTCAGGTCGTCGACGATCAGGATGCCGTCGCCGTCGTCCTCGCGAAGAGAGGGGGCGATGTCCTTGAGGACCTGCAACTCTCCCTGTGTGTCGTACTCATGATAGGAGGCGATGCAGACCGTCTCGATGAGACGCGTGCCGAGCTCGCGCGCGATGATGGCCGCGGGCACCAATCCGCCGCGTGTGATGCAGACGATCGCCTTCCACTCCGCCCTCTGTCCCGCCAGCCGCCAGGCGAGCGCACGGGCGTCGCGGTGGAACTGCTCCCAGGAAACCGGGAAGGACTTTTCGGGTGTGGACATGGGCGACGCTCCTGTGGGCTGGGCGTGGCGATAAACCTTCGGCGGGACAGGGGCAAGGCTCGCCGGAACCCCATGCGCAACCCGATCCAACCCTCGGGGTCGAAGGACCGCATGGAATGACACGCAGCTGGGTGAGTAGATGCGGGCGTCCAGTGGCCAAGACATGGAAATTAGATCGATTTAAAGCGGAAGAGGTGGATCGGTAACGCATAAATGCATTTTTCGTGATGTTTCGTTTGGGGTTTTGAGGCCGCCGGGTTGGGTGGTAATTACCGTCTTCTGGGAGGGGGTCAGTCTATGCTTGAACGGGACTACCGAGACATTGTCGGCGGCGCCTTGCTTGCTCTGACGGGCGCCTGGATTGCCTGGTACGCGACAAGTTATCTTGACCTTGGGACGATCCGACGGATGGGGCCGGGCTTGTTCCCGGCCGGGATGGGCGTTCTTCTCGCCCTGTTCGGTCTCGCGATCATGGTACCGGCCTTCTTTCGGACCGGGAGCTTCGAGGAGTTCGAATTCCGTTCCACGGCGGCCGTGCTCGGTAGCGTCGCGACCTTCGCCCTGGTGATCGGCCCGTTCGGACTTCTGCCGGCCATCGCGGCGTTGGTCGTCGTGGCAAGTCTCGCCGAGACGGTGTTCCGGCCTGCGGCGATCCTGGGGCTGATCGTCTGTCTCTCGGTCATGGCCTACCTGATCTTCAGCGTCGGCCTCGGCCTTCCTCTGGCGATGGTGCGGTTCTGATGGACGTCTTCGGCACGCTCGGCACCAATATCGCGCTCGGTCTCAATACGGCCCTTTCCGCTACGAACCTCTTTTACTGCTTCGTCGGCGTATTCCTGGGAACCGTGATCGGCGTCATACCGGGGCTCGGCGCGCTTGCGGCGATCTCCATGCTGTTCCCCATTACCTTCCACCTCGATCCGACGTCTGCGCTGATCATGCTGGCCGGCATCTGGTACGGGACGAGCTACGGGGGGAACACGGCGTCCATCCTTCTGAACATTCCCGGCACGCCCGCGAACGCCGTCACCTGCCTCAACGGATATCCGATGACGCGACAGGGACGGGGCGGCGTCGCGCTGTTGATGACCACGATTGCCTCCTTCGTCGGAGGATCGATCGGCATCGTCCTGATGATGCTCTTCGCTCCGACCATCGCCGCCTATGCCCTGTCTTTCGGCTCCGCCGACTATTTCGCGCTGATGGTGCTCGGTCTGGTCGCCGCCTCCACGATCTCGGACGGCTCGGCGATCAAGGGCCTGGCCATGGTGGTGGCCGGCATCGCCTTCGGAACGGTGGGCATGGACATTTACACCGGAGCCCCGCGCTTCACGTTCGGCAACCTCTCGCTCATGGACGGGATCAGCCTCGTCGCGCTTGCCATGGGCCTCTTCGGCATCTCCGAGATCATCGTCGGCGTCCGTCACGTCTCCACCAACGCGATCGACCGCAGCAGCGTCACGCTCAAGGCGATGAAGCCGACGCGGGACGACCTCCGACGCTCGATCGGACCGATGGCGCGTGGGAGCGGACTCGGCGCCTTCTTCGGCACGCTGCCAGGCACCGGCCCGTCGGTGGCCGCCTTCATGGCCTATGCGGTGGAGAAGCGCCTGGCCAAGGACAAGTCGCGTTTCGGCAAGGGGGCGGTCGAGGGCATCATGGCGCCGGAATCGGCCAACAACTCCGCCGACCAGACGTCGTTCATCCCGACGCTCGCACTCGGCATTCCCGGCAGTCCCACGATGGCGCTGATGCTCGGCGCGCTGATCATCCACGGCATCACGCCCGGCCCGCAGCTCATGACGGAGCAGGCGGGCCTGTTCTGGGGCCTCGTGATGAGCTTCTGGATCGGCAACCTTCTGCTCGTGATCCTCAACGTGCCGCTGATCGGGCTGTGGGTCCGCCTGCTGCTGATCCCTTACCACCTCCTTTATCCCGCCGTGCTGATGTTCATCTGCATCGGCGTCTATACGGTCAACAGCAATCCCTTCGACATCTGGATGGTGCTCTTCTTCGGGGCGCTGGGTTATGCCATGCGGCTGCTGGCCTTCCCCGCCGCACCCCTGCTGCTCGGCTTCGTGCTGGGACCCCTGATGGAGGAGCATTTCCGCCGGGCCATGCTGATTGCGCGCGGCGACCTCATGACCTTCGTCGAGCGACCGATCTCGGGCACGGTGCTCGGGATCACCGCACTGCTTCTCCTGTGGTCCGCCTGGGGCAGTCTGCGGGAGATGCGAAGCGCCCGCGCGGCCGTTCCGACCGCCTCGTGATCACGCCGAGGGGCGCGACCGGATCATAGCCTCGATCTCGGCCCGCGCCGCCTCCAGATGGCCGGCGTCGCGCGCCCGGACGACGAGTTCGGTCGTGTAGCGCTGCCCGTCGAACTTGGGATAGGAACCGATCGCCGTTTCCGGATGGTGCTTCTGAATTTCCCGCAACGGCCCGCCGATGTCTCCCTCGCCGAACGGACAAGGAATCGCGACGCTCAGCATGACCGCCCCGGAGGGAAGGGTCGGCAGGACGTTGTCGAGCATCGCGGTGAAGATGCCGGGCACGCCGGCCATCACGAAGGTGTTGCCGATGCGAAATCCGGGCGCCACAGAGACCGGGTTGTCGATCAGCGTCGCGCCGCGCGGCGTGCGCGCCATGCGCTGTCGGGCATCGGTGTAGGGCAGGGAGCGGCTCTCGTAATAGACCGACAGCCGCCGTTCCGCTTCCGGGTGCGGTTCTACCGCGAGGCCAAAGGCCTTGCCGATCGCATCGGCGGTGATGTCGTCGTGGGTCGGACCGATGCCGCCGGAGGTGAACAGAAAGTCGTAGCGGTTGCGCAGCGCGTTGACCGCCGCGACGATCTCGTCCTCGACATCCGGCACGATCCGCACCTCGCGCAGGTCGATACCCGCCAGGGTCAGAACCTCGGCCAGATGGGCAATGTTGCGGTCCTTGGTGCGGCCCGACAGAAGCTCGTCGCCGATCGCGAGCATCGCCGCCGTATGAACCTTTCGTGTGTCCGTCATCGAATCCCCCTGCCTGTCCGCCAAGCTTTGGGTCGGATTGCGCTGCAAGGGAAGGGCGGCAACGAACGGCCCATCCGGTAAACGGTGCGTCACGATGCGCGCCCCTCGTATTCGTGTCACGCAGGCGCTCTAAGTGCGGCACACGGCGAGGCCCGGACGCCGATGGGTTTTCCGGCACGAGAAGAGGAAGCGATGGCGAAGGTACTGGTTCTCTATTATTCGAGCTACGGACACATCGAGACCATGGCCAAGGCCGTGGCGGAAGGCGCACGCGAGGCGGGCGCGGAGGTGGACGTCAAGCGCGTGCCCGAGACGGCGCCGCCCGAAGTGGTCGCGGCCGCTCACTTCAAGACGAACCACGACTTCCCCGAGGCTCAGCCGGACGAACTCGCGCAGTATGACGCGATCATCGTCGGCGTGCCGACCCGCTACGGCAACATGGCCTCGCAGATGGCCTCCTTCTGGGATCGCACCGGCGGCCTCTGGGCGCAGGGCAAGCTGATCGGCAAGGTCGGCGGCGTGTTCTCGTCCTCGGCCACCCAGCACGGCGGCAACGAGGCGACGATCCTGTCGGTCCATAAGACGCTGCTGCATCATGGCCTGGTGATCGTCGGCCTGCCTTATTCCTTCCAAGGCCAGATGGCCTCGGACCAGATCGTCGGCGGCTCGCCCTACGGCGCCACCACGATCGCCAACGGCGACGGATCTCGCCAGCCGAGCGCGATCGAACTCGACGGCGCCCGTTTCCAGGGCCGCCATATCGCCGAGATCGCGGCCAAGCTCACGGCCTGATGAACCTCTGCCCGGCCTCTCGAACGCGGTGGCCGGGCTTTTTTTGACGAGATGTCAGGCGGGCGAAGCGTCGGTGAAGGCGGGTTCTCCATCTGCCAGAAGCGCATCGCGCAGACGACCCAGCGCGAGATTGTCGCTACGCAGGTGCTGGAGCAGATCGGACGCCTTCTCCTGCTCCCAATCCAGCCACGGGTCGGCATCGGCAGCGGCCAATAGGGGTACGCGCTTGATCTCGGACATCGCTCGATCCTCCTCGAAACGCCTCCAGTGAACCACCCATGAGGAGAGGAAATCACGCCGCCGCGCCGAAGACAAACGAAACTTGCGGAAGTTTTTGCGACAATTCGACAGCCGTCCCAACACCCGCATCCCAAATCGTTCCAAGAACTGTGCGGCATGGCACATTCCGTTTATTTGGTCTGATTTAATACGGAGCCTGTGCGCCTCGATTGGCCGCCGGGCGGCCGGCGGGCCGGATGGTGCAGGCGGCGGGACTCGAACCCGCATGCCACTCGGACAACGAATTTTAAGTTCGTCGCGTATACCATTTCGCCACGCCTGCAACGCGCCGCCCGCTTCTAGTCCGGCGAGCGCGGCGGCGGAAGAGGGCGGCACCGCTTTACAAGTTCGTGTCCATGTCGCATGGAACGGCCAACGGAAACGCGAGGACAGGGGAGCGCGCGATGCCATTTGCTGCTGCGATCGGCGGAGTCCTCCTCCTCATTATCGGCGCCGGCGTCCTTTCGCGCTGACCGCCGCCTGAAAAGCACGGTCGCCGAGAGCACGTCCGGCGGAGACGACACGGCGCAGAATGCGCATCGTCCCAAACCGTCCGACAGGGCTCCAGAGCCCTTCCCGATTCCTTGGGCGCGCCGAAACGGCCATGCGCCCTTCCGCGATAGATGAACCCATGCCGAACGCCGATTTCCAGCCGGGCGTCGAGGCGGCGCTCGCCGCCTTGCGCGACCTGTTTCCCGAAACGCCGCTTCAGCTCAACGAGCACCTGTCCCGCCGCTATGGCGCGCGCATCTTCCTGAAGCGCGAGGACCTGACGCCGGTCCGCTCCTACAAGATCCGCGGCGCCTTCAACTTCATGCGCAAGCGCATCGAGGCCGGGGACGCGGCCGCCAGCTTCACCTGCGCCTCCGCCGGCAACCACGCGCAGGGTTTCGCCTTCGCCTGCAAGCATTTCGGGCTGAAGGGACGGGTCTTCATGCCCGTGACCACGCCGCAGCAGAAGATCGCCAAGACACGCATGTTCGGCGGTGACGCGATCGAGATCGAACTCATCGGAGACATCTTCGACGAAAGCTACGCGGCCGCGCGGCGCTATGCCGAGGAGAGCGGCGCCGCCATGGTGCCGCCCTTCGACCATGCCGACATCGTGGAAGGCCAGGCGACCGTCGGGCTCGAAGTCATGCGCCAGCTCGGCGGCGAGCATCCCGAGATGCTGATCCTGCCCGTCGGCGGCGGCGGACTCGCTTCGGGCATGACCAAGGTGTTCGACGGTCCGGCTTCGCCCGACATCCGCCTGGTCGAGCCGCTGGGCGCGCCGAGCCTGCGCACCAGCCTGATCGAGCGCCGACGCGTCCGGCTTGATCAGGTGGACGGGTTCGTCGATGGCGCCGCGGTTGCGGAGATCGGGGCGCTGCCCTTCGAGATCCTCAGCCGCTTCACGCCGGAGCACGTGCTCCTGTGCCCCGAGGGGCGGCTCTGCCAGACGATGATCGAGATGCTCAATGTCGAGGGCATCGTGCTGGAGCCGGCGGGCGCCCTTGCGATCGACGCGTTGCGGGCGCTGGGGCCGGAGGTGCGCGGCAAGACCGTCGTGCTGGTGGTCTCGGGCGGCAATTTCGATTTCGAGCGCTTGCCGGACGTCAAGGAGCGTGCGCTGCGCTTCGAGGGTCTGAAGAAGTACTTCATCCTGCGGTTGGCCCAGCGCCCCGGAGCGCTCCGCGACTTCCTGGACCTGCTCGGACCCGAGGACGACGTGGCGCGCTTCGAGTATCTCAAGAAGTCTGCTCGAGACTTCGGTTCGATCCTTCTCGGTATCGAAACGCGGCGCGCGGAGAATTTCGACACGTTGCTCCACCGTTTTGCCGCCGCCGGCATCCGATACCAGGACATCACCGACAACCAGATCATGTCGGACCTCCTGATCTGATCGATCGCAAAGGGCTGCCCGATCCGGGCAGCCCTTTTCGTTCGCACCCCGTCGTGACGGGAGGGGCGGGGAGGGGAGGGGAGGGGGATGCGGCGCTCCCCGAGACGCCTCGCGAGAAAGAGGTGTGAGCGCCTTCGGTGGCTTGATGACGCTGGAATGACGGAGTCAACGACACCTAACCCGCTGATCAGATGACTCTTTCCAAATTTTCACATCCCCTAGCGATTTTCCTT
>NZ_JAPZDS010000035.1 GCF_029813115.1 Aureimonas sp. SK2 | reverse complement strand
TTCGACCGGGCGGCTGGGCACCTCTTCGGATGGGAGGGCGCCGGTTCTGCGGTGCAGGCGATGCGCCAAGCTGTTATCCATCCCGCCGGCATCTTCGGGGGCGGCCCTGCCGTCATCGACGTCATGGCAGCTCGGCCAGATCCTGTACGCCTTGAGATGACAAAGGACGACGCGAACCTGTAGGGCAAACCGCAGGTCATTCCTCGTTAGGCTGGGGATCGTCCTCTATCATCGACTTAGTGCTGAGAATGGGCGGCATCAGTTGACCTCTGCCCAAGCCGGCACCCTTCCGACCGAGCAAGCCTAGACCGAACAGACCGCCCATGGCCGTGGACGGAGGCGGTTTCAGAGTGTGCAGGGCGCTTGAGAGGAAACGGGACAGTTCGGACAGGATTAGGAAGCGCAGAATTCGTTCGTTCTGCAATTCCTTGTCGTCAAACCCTGCACCCTTAACGCCGGACAGAGCTATCAGGATCTGCTTCGATTTCTTGGGGTCGTCTGCAACGACGTCGATGATTGGGCGGCTCAAGTTCCTGACGTTGTGGCCGTACCTATTCCGGACGAAGGCGACTGCGTCGAGGAATTGGTACTCATCCTTCGCGAGCAATCCGATGTCACGCAGGAGGGCGGCCTTCTGGATGAAGGCTTGCTTCTGGACGAACTTGCGAGCTCCCTCTTGCGCCTCCGGGAATGGCTTGTGTTTCGTCCGAATGGTCATGATCTGACCGGCCAGGAGATCGTTCAGGATCGGTTCGATCACGCCGTAGACGCCGATCATGAATACGAAGCTGGCTTCGCCGATGAGATTGATGATCACGGCCCGTCTGAGCCCGAGGTGATCTTCTGCGGCTTGGATTGAGGCAAGCACGCCTCGGAGGAATTCGTCAGTCTCGGGGGGGAACTCTTCGGATGGGTCGCTCATGGATCACGCGGTTAGGTGAGCGAAAAGGCTATCTGTCCACCGTTGACAGATGCAACGCCCATCAAGCGATCATGTCACATGATGGGCGCATGTCGCCTCCAAACCGAGCGGGCGGCTTTCACCTAGACGATGACAAATAGAAGTCCTTGAGGAACCCTAAAGCAAACTGTGAGGCTAGAAGGCCGTCCTCCTCCTGAAACGTCACAGCAGGCCTTTCATCCCCGGGATGTTCGACGACCGCACCCATCTCTGTTGCAGAGTTAAGCCACTTCGTGTTGAGGCCATAAACCGCTATAGGACGGGAGTTCAGAGGACTCCACTCGACCCGGATCTTAGCCGTCTCTCTGTCCTTCTCGGCGACGATTTCTCGGAACACCGTTCCGGCTTCCGTTTCGGAAAACTGACCTGTGTCGAGGTGGACTCCGTTGACCGCGACGATGCCATTTTTGATCACATCGAGACTGTCAAAAAGCATGATCATACGCTCTTGCAGATCAGCCACGGCCTTCTGATAAGCGTCGGATTTTAGTTTGCTTCGATGCTGAATTTCAGCGACCAAATTCTTGGCGAAGGTGAGATCGGTCATTCAAATCCGCTTCTGACTGGCAGCTGACACAATGGTGCCAAAGCGCCTTTGATGCATTCCGACAAAGGACATTTTCGGAAGTGAAACTAAGCTGTCACTTCCCGGGTGGCTTCGGCTGAACTCGCATTGGGGCCGGTGCTGGCGGACGGATGGTCACGCGGGACTGCAGCGGATTGATACCACCCTTCCGGTCGTACCCTTCACTGATCTTCTGATAGCCAGCGTTCTCACCTTGGCTGGGAAGCCGAAAGCCTGGGATGTTAGGCCGCGGGGGGTACTTGTCGGTCATTGTCGGTCTCCACCGTCTTCGGATCTTTATCAATGTGGGCCGCAGTCGCGGGAAACTCAATGTGCATCCCTTCCTGCGGGCGGGCGATGTAGAGCCGTGGCGTGTCATACAACGCATTGCCGTCGAGGTCGAAGACCTGCACGTCTCGCAGCACCATCTCCCGCATCTTGCCGGTGGAGGAGAATGTGAGAAGCCAACCGGCGTAGACGATTTGGTTGGCGATGTCCCGAACGTGGACGTACTCCGACGTCGCCGCGTTGGAATTCAGAGTGTATTCCCAGACGTCTTCGTCGCCGTAGGTCCTGGTCGCTCCAAGATACTGCAGGATGCGCGTCAGCACCTTGAACCGAACCCCGTACATCCATGCGATGGATGAAACGAATCCGACGATCGTCGCGATGATGACCTGCCAGCCCATCTCGGGTGTCAGGATGAACGTGCTATCCATTTCCTTCAGGTCGCCGACGGAAAATGACCAGCCTTTCCGTAGGTACACTAGGAACGTGAGAACGTAGCTCGCGACCCCAAAGACGAAGGCTCGAGCGATGAACTCGACCTGACCAGGTGACCCCTTGGTGGCGAACTTTGCATCGAGGTGAGCCCAGATCATTCCTGGCAGGAAGAGGATCGCAATCTGCAGCAGGAGTAGGCTCGGCTCCATCCCTTCAGGTTCCATCCTCTATGCACCGCTCATGCCACCGACAGGTGGAGGGTACACATACCTGATGAGCTGCGGCTGTCGACGACTATCCGAGTTGCCGCTTTCCAGGATCCAGCAGACCCTGACTGCCACCGAATGACAGTGAGGACATGATGCGCAAAAGCCTTGCCCAGATCGCCAGAGAAGATCGCAACCGCACTGAGAAGTGGCGCGCCGCTCGCGCTGCCCGGAAGGTTCCTGAAGCCCGCCAGGTCGACAAGGCCCTCTTGATGGCGTTCCTCCAGCGCGGTCGCCGTGGTCCCGTCTTCATGATCGACGAAGCCGCCTTGGCTGACATCTACCGTCTCGCCCTGCGGTTCCTCGTGGTCTGGCGTTGCGATGGGAACGAGGCCCTGGAGGCCCTCAGGAAGCGGGTCACGGAACTGTCGGCCAGCCGGCAGATGGAGACACTGAAGAGCCGCGAGGCATGGGCGGAAGCCGACCGTCTCAGAGCGGCCGAGGGCGTCACGCCGTAGGCTCTTGCCCCCGACTACACCCCCGTTACTCCGACATACGCCGTAGGTGTCACGCCTTCAGAAACGCCTCGACCTGGTCGGCCGTCCCGGTGGCCTGCCCAGCTATCAGGACTGGCTTTCCCTCTCTGTCCGATAGGGTGAAATGGCCATAGTCGATTGCCTTCGGATCGATCCTGCGGATCTTCTTGAGCTGCATCCCTTGGCGCTCCGCCATCCGTCGGATGCGGTTCTCCTGCACCTTGTCGGCCATTGCCTAAAAGTCTCCGTTTCTGATGGAGACTCCATACATGATACCGAAAGACATTCCCAGAGGTGTGCTTGTAGGTATGCTGAGAGCTATGCTATATGGTTAATCGGCCCAGGTGAGAAGGTGAGATTTCCCACCCAGGCCTAACCGAAACCGATCCTATGGAGATCGATGTGGCTGACAATCAGCATAGCACACTCACGCGCAAAGACTCCTTCGCCATCGAGAAGGTGCAGGGCATCCTGCGTGAGATCGACCAGGAAGCGGTCGACGCTCGTATCAGCGCCTCCACCGCAACCCTCTGCGTCGACGTGTTCTTGAACCGCAAGCTGCCGGTCGGAGCGCAGGGCGCCGACGTGGTAGCCCTCAGCCCGGATGAGACGGAGATCCTGACGCACCACGCGCATAGGGCAGAGGATTCCATCCGTCGTGTCGCTGAGGCTCTCGGTGAGGCTGGACGGGCGGCGAAGTCCTTGCCTCGCTCCAGCGTGATCGTGTTCGATCCGGTTCTCGGGGCGATTGAGCGGTATCGCATCGCGCGTTCTGTCATGCAGCTCACCGAGACCACGGACGAGGACGCCGAGGCATTGCACCGGGAGGCCATGGCGCCGTTCTCCGGCGACGAGCCGCCTGCAGTCCTGTCGTCGAAGGGCGCGGCCGAGGCCCTGCGCTTGGTGCTGTCATGGAGAGACATCGACCCGGTCGACGCCAACATCGTGCGCGGCGTGATCGACTTCCTCGAAGGGAGGGCATGATCATGGCGCAGATGCACCAGACCGGCTCTACAGCTGCGGCCGCCAACAAGGTCGACCGCCTTCTCGTCGAGCTGCGAGACGCCTTGGCCGCCTGTAATCAGGGCCCGCTCCGCGCCATCGTCGACAGCGATGGGAACTGCGTCGTTCAACAGCCGTCCGGTCGACCGATGAGCAAGACACAGCGCATCTGGGGCGTACCCGTCCAGATGCTGCGAGACGTCTATGGCCCCTTCATGCCGCCCCGCGACATCGTCGTGGACAGTGTGCCGAGCATTCAAGCCCTTGTCAGACAGGAGGGCTCGCGATGAGCTCCAGCCCGATCTCTCAGACGTCACGGCCGAGCTATTCCAACCTCGGAAGCGATTTCGCCCAGCTGGCCGAGGTCGTTGCCATGGTCAGAGAACACATGGTCGCAAACGCTCAGCGCATCCAGCACCCCGATGGCACCGAAGGATGGTTCATCCCGCATGATGAGGGAAACCAAGCTCTTTCGGTCCTGCGCATGGCCGACCAGTTCGGCGAGCGCGTGAAGGCACGGTTGGGAATGTGCATCTCATGACCGGCAAGAGAGGGCGGTGTAGGCCGCCCTTTCCATGCCTAGGGCTGCTGGCGGCCCGGTAGGTCATGATCCCGCCGGAGACGCCAGTGCCGCTCACTGCGGCTCCAGACGACGTCCTTTGCGGTAATCTTGTTGAACTCTTTCAGGACACTCTGTGCAATCGCTAGATTGCCGTTAGCGTTCAGGTACGTGAAGTCGCTCCCAAAATCATCTCGGATCCGATAGGCAGCAATCCCCTGATCAAGGACTCTGTACGGCTCCTTGATCTGATCGGCCATCCACTTGGCGACGTCGTTCACGGTCGGCGCGGCCATAGCTTAGAAGGTTTTGGCGGTTGAGGTCTTGGGGGGCTCGACGTAGGCCTCGACCGTTGTCGTGCGAACTCGAGCGCCCTCCATCTTGCTGCCGGCGAACCACTTCACGGTCACCCAAGCGTCGCCAGTGTCCAGATGATCCACTGTCATCTTCGGGCCGCCCGACTTCAGTTGAACGATATCGCCAGGCTTGAACTTCTCTGCCATTGCCACCCTCCTCTACTGATATCTGGAGGATGGGTATCCCAACGGAACGCAACAAGGGGTGAGGATACCCAGAGTTGTGGATTAGACGTTGGCACCTCAGAGAAAGCTTGCTCCGCTGTGATTGCGGAAGAGGTTCGATCGGCGGATGTACCCGCGCACCGTGCGCATGTCGCGGTGCCGGCTCTGATCCATGATGGAGCCCTCCGAGACGCCATTCTCGGCTGCGGTGGTGATGAAGCCGCTCCGGAGCGAATGGCCAGAGTAGCCGGCGACATCAAGGCCGGACGCGCCCGCATAGCGCTTCACGAGGTCGGCGACGGATCGATCCGTCAGACGCTCGGCCGACAGTCGACCCCCCTTCCCCACCGGACGGAAGATCGCACCTTCGGTGATGCCGGCGGCATCCAGCCATGCGGTGATAGCCTCGACGGGACGAAGCCGCTCGCCGGTCGGGATGGCGATCACCTGCCCCTGCCCTTCCTGATCAGTCTTCGACCGGCGGATAGTGACGACGATGCCTTCTTCCGTCATCTCGAGGTCGCCGACGTCGAGGCCGACGATCTCGGAGCGACGCAGGGCCCCGGAGAAGCCCAAGAGGAGTATGGCCCGATCGCGCTTGCCCTTCAGGGTGTCGGCCGAGATCTGCGCCAGCATGCCCGCGACGAGGGCAGCGGTGGCAGCTTTCTTCTTGTTCGGCGCGACGCCCAGCTCACGCCGGATGCCCTGCATCTCTTCAATGACCACCGCGGCCGTCGTCGGCGACAGATGCCCCTTGCTAATGTGAGCCCATCGGATCGCCGCCAGCTTCGCCTCGATGGTGCTCACTTTCCTGCCGGCTGCGCGCTCGGCCTCTATGAACAGGACCACAGTTTCGGGACTGGCAGGAAGGGACACGAGATCATGCTGTCGGCACCAGTCGCCGAAGCTACGGAGGGCCGAGGCATAGACGCGCAAGGTCCCCTTGGCCTTCGATGATCGCCGCGTCTGACGGGACCGCTCGTGCAGATCCTCAAGGCTTGGCACCACCGCCAAGGCGCGCCCCTCGCCTTCTTGCGTCAGGACAGGGAAAGCCTCATTGGCAACAATGACACTCGGCGACATGGGGCCATTTCCCTTTGGTGTCGATAATGCAGTTTTTCGGAACTAATGTCACAAGGCATATAACCGCTTTGCGGCAATGGCAATATGTGGCATTGACGTTTTGTTGCCAAATTGACGAGGTGCCAATTGCACATCATCGGTATCGCGGCCCAGAAGGGCGGTGCGGGTAAGTCGACTATTGCCGCGCACCTCGCGATCTTGGCCGACAGAGACGCGTCGCCGGCACTGCTGGTCGATACCGATCCGCAGGGCTCCCTCGTACTCTGGCACCGCCTGCGATCCGCCGAGACGCCGATCCTTGCGAAGGCCGAGGCGAAGACCTTGCCGGAGATCCTCGAGGCTGCAAAAGACCACAAGGTGAAATGGTGCATTGTTGACAGTGCACCTCACGCCGCGTCCGCTATCTCTGCGGTCATGAAGGTCGCCGATCTCGTCCTCATTCCATCCCGGCCGTCGGCTTTCGACCTCGGCGCCATAGAGCCCACGCTGCGCCAGGCTGAAGCTATGCGAGCTCGATCTCTCGTCGTTTTGAACGCGGTTCCGCCTCGTCGGGGTTTCGGACGTACGACGGTCGAGATGGAGGCAAGGGCGGTCCTAGATAGCTACAGCGCCCGCGTCTGGTCGGGTTCGATTACGCAGCGCGCTGCGTTCTCTAGCGCGATCTCCGGCGGTATGTCCGTCGACGAGCTCGAACCGGGCGGGGCGGCCGCGCAGGAGATCGGCGCACTCTGGACCACCATCAAGGACGAACTGGAAAGCAAATGAGTAAGCGGCCGAGCCTTCTAGGGATGGTGGAGAAGAAGCCTGCGCAGGCCGCCCCAGCGTCCGATCCAGCTCCGCAGACTGAGAAGGGAACTGTCTCTGCCAAGCCGTTAGATGACACTCGTACCCGCGTCATAGTTCGGTTGAACCTCGAGGCCGTGGAAGCTCTCGAGGAGATTTCACGAGACATGCGCAGGTCGACGGGTCGCGCAGTGCCCATTCAGCGCCTCATGGAAGAAGCCGTCGAGCTTCTCTTGCGCCAGCATGGCAAGGCCGCCGTGGTGCTTCCGGCTCCCACAAAACGGGGCCGCTGAGCGGAAAATCGCTCCTTCGGGGCCGAAATTTAAACGAATCCGCAAGATGCGAGGGCCTGAGCTCCCTCGCGGGCTTCCGCATATTCCTCGTTTCCCGTATGATTGGAATCGAAGACGCGTGCGGCCAACGAAAGAAGGCCGCCCTCTGGCAGGAGGTGCGGCCTTCACTTCGATGTCGGCAGCGAGTGCCTTATGACGAGTGAGAAACTAGCAACGGCCCAGACGAACGCCCAACATATTCGGCGTTCCGCTGTCACACCGTATGCGTTTTTCGCAAGTGCCTCGCAGCCCCAGCTAGCGAGGACGGTCCATTGGAGACCACGGAAGCCCAGCCGGCCCAGTGCCGGCTTTTGCGGTTTGATGGGCCGCATCTCAATCCATCTCGAGCCGGCGACATGGCCCGCGTTTCACCCGAAACCGCGGTGCGGTGGGCGAAGCGTCACGGCGTAGCCTATCAGGCCGGCGGCCCCGGCAGTCCTTGGCGCATCCATCCAGTGGGGTGGCATCTCGTCGTTGAGGGCGATCTCGAAACCCTAGAGGACCTGAGGAACGGGCGGCTCACGCCTGCGCTCAAAGCTGCCTACCAGGAGCGGGCGCTTCCTCTTCCGGCAAGCTTCCGAGAGGGCGTGTGAGAGCGCTCGACCATCGGGATCGAGACCAGCTGGCGAGCTGGTCCGCCGATATTGCGATTGCGATCCTCGGTGATCCCTCCTCGCGGCGAGGTAGCGAGCTTCGGTTCGGCCGTCGCGGCTCTTGCTCGGTGGTAGTCGACGGCCCCAAAGCGGGTACCTGGTACGACCATGAGACGGGTGAGGGCGGCGATATGCTCGCGCTGGCGAAGGCGCGGATGGGGCTCTCGTTCCCCGACGCTCTGCGTTTCTGTGGCGACATCGCAGGCATTCACTTCGATGAGCCTGCCGCTCCCGACATCGCTGTCTCAAGCCTGATCGAACAGAGCCGCCGCAACCAGGAGGCGCGACGCCGAGAAGCTGCCCGTATCGAAGCCGAAGATCTGGCCGAGCGGATCGGTGACGGAGAGCGCATCTGGAACGAGGCCCGGCCGATCGCCGGCACCCTCGCCGAAACGCACATCATCGAGCATAGGCGCCTCTCTCTATTGGGGGTGAACGACGGCTGGTGCCGCTTTCACCCGGCGCCAACGTACCGCAAGGATGGGCAGGAGAAGAGGCTTGGCCCCGCGATGGTCTGTCTCATCCGCGACGTCCTCACCAGCGCGCCTTGCGGCATCCGGCTGACGATACTGGATGACAAGGGACTGAAGGCGTTCCGCCTTGTCATCGGGCGTCTGAAGATGGGCGCGGTGATGATCGACGACAGCGCCGAGGTCGACACGTCTCTCGCAGTCGCGGAGGGCGTCGAGACGGCGCTACGTCTCCGGCAAGCTGGTGAGCGCCCGATCTGGGCGATGTGCAGCGCCAGCAACCTCGCCGGCTTGCCTGTCCTGCCTTCCGTAGAAGCCCTGCGGATCTATGCGGACGCCGACCGGACTGACGATCGCGGCAGAACGCCAGGCATCGATGCAGCTCGAGGATGCGCCCTCAACTGGCAAGCCCAGGATCGCGAGGTGCACGTCTTCACGCCTCCCGACGCCGGAACGGACTGGGATGACGTACTCGGTTCGGAGGTGGCCGCATGAGCGCCCCGACCCGGTTTGACCGCCGTCCCGCCGCCTCACCGATCGCCGCCGTCGCGAAGGCGGCAAAGGTCGAGACCTTCCAGCCCGGCCGGACGTCGAGCATGGATCCGCTGCGCCTGGTGCCGCAGCTCGGGACAGCCGAAAGCTTCCCGCTGAACGAAATGCCGGAAAGCCTGGCCATGGCCATCCATGGCCTGCAGGAGCGTACGCAGGCGCCGCTCTCCCTATGCGCCTTCTCGGCTCTTGGCGCGATCGCCCTCGCCGGACAGCAGATGGCAAACATCATCCACCCGGCTCACGGTGCCAGCACGCCGCTTTCGCTCTTCATGGCAGTGGTGGCCAAGTCGGGTGAGCGCAAATCCTCTGTCGACCGCCTCGCATGCGCTGCGATCGACGCAGTGGAGGAGGAAGCGATGGATTCCTACAAGCAACGCCTTGAGGACTTCGGGAACCGAAAAGCCGTGTGGGATGCCCAACGCGCCAAGGCTCTTAAGGTGAAAACCGACATCGGCGAAGCTCTAGCAGAGTGCGGACCGGAGCCGACACCACCCGCTAGCCCGAAGATGCGCCTGAGCGAACCGACGATCGAAGGCCTTCTACGGGAACTCCGGACCACGCCGGCGACTGCCGTCTTCACGGCCGAGGGCGGCACATTTTTGTCCGGTCACGGCATGACGAGCGAGTCCAAGGCCCGCACCATCACGACGCTGACCGAGCTGTGGGACCGCGGCGATGCGCAGCGCGTCAGGGCAGGGGTGTCGGAGCACTATCGCCGCAGGCGGGTGACGGTGTGGTTGGCGTTTCAGCCGGCTTTCGCCTCTGCCTTCCTTGGCGACAAGCTCACACAAGAGCAGGGCTTTCTGCCCCGTTTCCTCCTATGCTGGCCGGAATCCACGATCGGCACCCGCATGCTGAAGGATCTTGGAGAGACAGCCGATCTCCGGTTTCAGCAAGACTGCGAGGAATACAACCGCTCACTTCGGACCATGCTGCGAAACCGCGCACCATGCGACGTTCCGGGCGAGTTGAACCTACCCGCAATCACCTTGTCGGGGGAGCCTCGGAAGGCCTGGTTCGCGTTCCACAACGAAGTGGAGAAGGACGCCGAGGCGGAAACCGGCCGCTTCGGAAACGCCCTGCAGCCGTTCGCCCTGCGCATGGCCGAAAACGCGCTGCGCCTGTCCGGTCTCCTGACTTTGTACGAAGACCACACCGCCCGCTCCGTAACCCCTAGAGCCATGCAGGCGGCGATCGCTATCGTGAGGTTCGGCATGATGGAAGCCGCCCGCGTGATCGACGTGGCGCCGGCGACGGCAGCCGAGACAGAGGCTCAAGACCTCCTGACGTGGCTCCGCGAGACCCATCCGACCCAACCGTTCAGCATCCGGTCGGTGCAGCGGAACGGCCCAAACCGCATCGCCCGGTCAGGCGCGACGCAGATAGCTGCCCTCCTAGAAGCCCTTGTCTCCCTCGATGCCGTCGAGATTGCGGAGAAGGGAACGAAGGTCGACGGGGCCACCGTACGTCGAGCGTACCTCCTGACAGAGGACGGGCGGAAATGACACCTCGCGAGAATCTGTCGGAGGTGTCGAGCGGTGTCCGACACTTTCCGAACCACATCAAGGCATTGGGAAACAAAGGTTTTTTCTTGTCTGTCGGAGTGTCGGAAGTGTCGGGCCGCAACATGCAAAAGCCTGTTTCACATCATGCGGGAATGGTTGTTCGACAGCTCCGACACTTCCGACACAAGTCAGGAATGGTGTCGGGCTATACGCCTAATAATAATAATAAAATCAATGGTTTGGTTATATTCGAACGGGCGACAGTGGCAATGGACGTTATCCATTCCGACACTCCGACAGTTCCGACAGAATGCGGCAAAGCCTTACGGCGTAAGGGTTTGCGAGATTCTCAGAGTGTCGGAGGCATGATCGACGCTCCGACAAAGAGCCCAGCCCGTAAAAACGGGACGCCTACGGGGTCAAAGGTGCCGGCATGAGCGCGACAGCAGGGGCTGAAGAGGCCGAACGTGATGAGAACCTGAAGGACAGGGCGTTCCGCTTCCGCGTGTTCCGGATTCGGGACCGCGCCAGCGGGGTCCTCGACGTCGTGAGGCAGTATGCGGAGTGGGCCGACCATGCGCCGTATCCGAGTGTCGGAACGTCGCAAATCGGCGAAGAGGTCATGGTGCTCTTCGCCGACTGTTCGCGGAAGGCATCCCAGATCCTGAGACAGGAGACGACCCAAGATAATGGTGTGCCGGGTGGGTGGGCAGAGAGATTGCCGCGCCTCGGTGAGGTGGTGCAGGCCCTTGGAAATCGCACTCTGGAAGCTGCCGAAGCGCTCGAGGATCTTCTGAGGTACGTCGCAGATACGGGCGAGGCGGACCGGGATGAGCTTTACCAGAGCATCGGCGACGTCGATTTCCGACTGAAGGTTCAGCTATCGCCGGCGCTCCTGTCGGACGCTCTGTGGTGCGCCAGGGTGGACCGAGAGCGGGAACGAGAGGAAGCGGGCAACAGCAGCGCCTATCGGATGCAGCGATCCAGGAAGCGCCGCGCCGCAGGGTATCAATCCTACCGGGCCGAGCTTCATTCTGAAGACCTGCGTGCCCTGCGGTCCGTTGGCTTGCTGGTCGGGGATCTCGATGACAAGGACGCCGTCGAGGTTGCACTGGACTCGCTCATCCGGACTGCGATCGCCTGCATCCCTGTGCAGGGAGAGCGGGAAGAGCTTCGTACTCGGCTGCAGGCGAACGTCGGAGCTGCTCACCGCACGTCGATGCTCTACCGGCTGATGGTGGAGCGAATGAATGGCCTGATCGAAATGGAAAAGCCTTCTTAAAGTATCGCTTTAGCTTTGCGATCTATTTGAAACTTTCGTTAGACCTTTAGTGATGCGGGTTCGACGCTGAACTAACTTAGCCTCATCGAATAAGTGAGGCTGACATGCGAAGCAACAGACATCCTCTCACCCAGACGGTGCTTGTGAAGCTCACTCCGGACCAGCGCCGTCGCGCTGCCGCCGAAGCCGAGCGCCGTGATCTTCCCCTTGCGACGTTCATCCGCGGCATCCTCGTCGACGTGGTCGGCGAAGACGAGGCTCAGGCCGCCTGATGGGGGACGTGATCCCCCTGCGCCAGTGTGCTTCGCGCACCTTTACGCACGTCGTCCTTGAGCGGGCTCTGCATTCCCTCGCTCACGGCGCCGAGCTCGCGGTATCACCCATCTTCCTCGTCTCGCTGGTCGGACCCGATGATCATCGGTTCAAAGAATGTAACCACGCGGGCCGTCGAAGCCCTTATGGAAGGTGAGGCCGAGGCGATCGCCCGGAAGTGCATCGAGGCCGCGAAGCAGGGTGACACCGTCGCAATGCGTCTTTGCCTCGAGCGAGTCTATCCCGTCCGGAAGGGGCGTCCCGTTCCCTTTGCCTTGCCGAAGATCGAAGGCATCGCCGACGTTCCGAAGGCAGGAGCCGCCATCCTCAAGGCCGTCGCCGCCGGCAGCCTGTCACCGGATGAGGGGGCGTCTCTCATGTCGGTAGTGACGCAGTTCCGGCAGTCGATTGAAGCCAACGAGATCTTGGAACGGATCGCCGCCCTGGAGGCCGCCAATGCGCGCTGAGATCATGAAACGCCTGGAGAAGCTCGAGGCGGGCACCAGGGCGAAGTTGTCTGGCCAGCCGGACTACGGAGCGCGCCTGTCGGACGACGAGTGGCGGCAAGTCCTGTCCTTCATTGATCCCGATCCGAACGTGGCTTTCGCTGCGGTCCACTCCGACCGCCTTGACGTCTTCACCGTCCTCGTCGGCTCTCCGCACCTGCCGACCAGCTATGCCGATCTCGTGGTGCAGCCCGAGGTCGGATCGCACTATGCGGTGGCTCGGCTGGCGACCTGGTGGGTGGCCACAGGCGGCGCCGCGGAGCCGGCGGGTAGCGTGAGCTCCGAGGAGTTCGACC
>NZ_JAPZDS010000034.1 GCF_029813115.1 Aureimonas sp. SK2 | reverse complement strand
GGCAGCCAGATCTTGGGTGCGAGACGGATGCTGGCGCCATGCTCTTTGACTTCGGAAGCAAGGAACTCGACGGCCGAGCTTGTGCCCGCGCGACCCGCCCAGAATTGAAGACCGGCATGATGCGTTCGGGTATCGACGTATCTAGTTCGCCTATAAGCACGGACGCCGGCGAACAGAAGCGCTGCGACAGCGCTTGTTCCAATTGCATGGATGCGCCACGCAATCTCGTTGTAAAGGTCAAAGCGAGCGCGAAGATCGTGGAGCGTATCATCAATGCTCCCAAAAAGACCGCCTAGCTGAATGTTCCTCACTATTTGTCGAAGGACAAAGAAAAGATCAGCGCGGAATGGGCCATCCGCTCGCCAACCTTCCGGGGCGAACAAGACGAAGGTGATTATGGCGCTGCAAAGCGCGGCAGCGAGGCAAGCTTGCAATGCCGCGGTCACAGCTGGTTCAAAGGAACGATGTTCGTAGGCGGCAGGTTTCGTTCTCCGAAGCATCTATTAATCCTTCAGCTTTCCGGTCGATCGCCAGATGATCAGGCGCGCTCCTTGAGGAATGTACAGGTTTGGGTTGTGAGCGGCGGGAAGATGCTTGTTCATTAAACGCAGCATCGCCTCAGGTTGATCGAGCAGCGCAGCCGCCCTCGCCCAGGGCATGGACGTTCGCACGGAATACAGACATCCGTCCGCCTCGGGTGACAAACGCCGGCACGATCCCCATTCGCCTGTCGATCGGCTCCGAACCATTGGGTCTGGCGTATGCGTCTCAATGGCCCCGAAGGAGAACCCAACGCTCGCGATGATCGCCGCTGCGCCGCCTAGGATGACCGAGACCTTCGCGTTTGAAAGGCTACGCCACCACTTGGTGATCGGTCGGCGCGGCGACATCGCGGCAACGGGTTTTTCTTGGACAGCATCGGCCATCGGCCTCGGCAAATCGATACCCGTAATGGCGACCACAATCTCCGCGTATTGCGCAGCCGACAGCCGCGAGGTCGCAGACCGTGGTTCCCGAGCGAAGCTCTCCGGCGACATCCGCTTGCAACGGGCAATGTATGCCCGAAGTGCTTCTGCGCCTTCACGTACGATCTGTGCTTCGAGACGCTTATGGTTCCCGGTGTCAGACATCGGAGCCGCCAAGCACTGGATAGATCGCGATCAACTGCTCGCGGATATCGGCCGACCAGCCGACAATCTCGCTCGCGAAGAGTCTTGCTTCGAGGCGATCAAGCCCGGTCTCGGCACACACCTTCTCGTAGCCGCCCTCGACGCGCCAGCGTGCGATCTGCGATGGCCGGATACCGAGGTTCTCCCACAAACGTATGCTTTCGGGCTGGACCCGTCGGACGACAATGGTCGCGTGTTCTTCCAGCAGCCTGAGCACAGGTTTACCGAGATCGACCGAAACGTCGTTGAGAAAGGACCTGACTGGCCCGTATCGATTGTTCAGGATGAAGACCACTCGGCTGCCCGGGAAGCACAGAGCATGCCGCTGAGCTTCTAGCGCCGCGTGCCGCACCGACTCCTCGCTAGCGACTACGACGATGTGGGCGTCGACCGCGATGCGGAGTTCCTCAATCTCCTCGGCCATGTCGATGCTGAGAAAGGCGTCATCAGCGACGGCGCTCAAGCCTCCGGCGATCTCAATCGCGCACCATCGACCCGTTGCCGGCATGCCTACGACGACGTTGTAGAAGGGCGCGATCGCCCTTTGAAGAGCCCAGCCATCCTCGCGCGAGCGTCGAAACACCGCGACATCGATCGTCGTCACCGGTTGCCCGGTCATCCGCTCGATCTTCGTCTGGTCGTCGATCTGCATCAGATCAAGCGGAACGGACGCGATGGAAAAAGCATCCGCAACGTTGACGAGAAAGCTGCTCTTTCCGATCCCCCCGATGCCGCCACGCACCATCATCGCGCGGGCTGACTTGCCCGGTTCAGTCGATTGCTTGTTGCCAATGGCTTCGTTCGACTCGACCTTCTTCGCCATTCTCTCAGTCCTTCTCCAAACGGTTTGCACGCATCGCAAATGCTGGAAAACTCGTCAGCGGAATAAATGAGGTGTAAATTATGCATTTCTGACAGAGACTTACGCCCACAGGACGCCCATCGTGAGACCACTACTGTGAACCGTTCTTCTCTGTCGCCTCAGGAAGGCAGGGGGGCCGCTCCACCGTCGAGTCAGTCGAAACCAACGTGCGCTGCGTATCGAGACCGAAAAAGCAAACGCCGCTTTCGCCAATAGACATCGAAAAACAAAGGGAGCGGCGACGCTCCCTTTGCTGGCTGGAATTGAACCAGGCTATCGAGCCCCGTTATTACTCGATCAAAAGGTCACTCTCCGCCATCGCCGCTTTATCGATGGCTTGATCGAGCAGCATGGCTGGGTCCGCGCTTTTGAGCAAATCGCTGACCAACTGAACGGCCGCCATCTCGTGGTACCTGTCCGAGGGGTTGAGATGGAGCAACTCGTCGGCAACGGCAAAATGCGACATCTTCAATTCGACGGGCGGACCGCCGCTCGTCCGCAGCCCCTTGAAGAGCAACTGCGTTGCGAAGCGCGCGACCTCGTACATTGGAGCGTCGATTTGATATCTGCTCCATATAATAGACGGCTGGATGTCAGCAGCGCAGCTTATCCTAACGAGATCAATTCTCGGCATGCTGTTGGGATGGGAATTGAACGCCTCCATGACCAAGGAGTTGGCCTTTGCCCAGTCCTTTTGGGGCATCGACCATGACGCGTCGGTTGCGGCGATGATGCGGTTCATCCGCGTCAAAGACGTATTCAGCAACCCCGCCAGTTGACGATGAGCGCGGATCAGATCCGGTTCGCCTTCGTAGAGACGGCTCGCGAGCATATCCACTGCAGTGATCGGCAGCTTGCGCTCGTCCAACCCCTTCCTACCAATCCGCTTAACGTTGTCGAACGACAACGGGACGACAGACTTCAACTCCGTCTCGATCGCCTCGGCGCTACCAACCCCGGATGCTCGCATCTCGTCGTAGCACCGCAGCACATGTATGCAACACGCGATCTGCAGACGCTCGGCAACCGCCCGCAAAGGGCGACGTCCTTCGTGGTTCCGCATTTCCGGCATTGGGATGAGAAGGCTTCGGAAACCGTAGCCGGTCGTGTCGATAGCCGACGGATCGTAATAGACACGCACCTCGGTTGCGGGATCGACCGGCGCTTCCGATCCTAGCTTCGCCAAACGTTCGAGCCGCTTCCGCCTTAGGGCACGGCGTTCACTTTCGCTTACCGCTGGCGGATGCGCTGGTTTGGTTCTGTCGTTGCTGTTGCTATCCGTCATGGCTTCCTTACTTTCGCATGATGCATACACCTGCGTCCCTTGCAGGGAGCGCTCGAACGTCTCGCCGATAAGACAACTCGCGGGTTGACCGAAGCTCTGGCGAGACGGTGACAAGGTTTCGGAATGCGGAGACAACCACAACGGAATCAATGCACACGGAATACGCTAACAAAGGCAATGACTTGTGAAGACTCTTCTGAGCGGGAGGCTGCCAAGTGAGGACCGGTACGTCTGCCTCGAAAGCCCTCTTGAATGAAATGCCCTGTGGGGGCGCTATGTCGATCGGCGACGGCCAATGCCGGCGTTGCCAGATTAATTAGAGCTAGGCTCAGGACTCGTTGATCAAAGCCAGAAGATGACGGCGGCGGCGATGCAGATGGCTGAAAAGAAGGTGTGGGCGCATCGGTCGTAGCGGGTTGCGATGCGGCGCCAGTCTTTGAGCTTGGCGAACAGGTTCTCGACCTTATGGCGCTGGCGGTAAAGGGCTGCGTCATAGGGGAACGGGACCTTGCCGCTCCGGCTCGACGGGATGCAAGGCTCGATACCCTGTGCTTCGAGTTCAGCGCGGAACCAGGCGCTGTCGTAGCCCCGGTCGGCGATCAGAAGGGCGGCTAGTGGCAGGGCGTCGAGCACGAGGCGTGCGCCCTTATGATCGCTCATCTGTCCTTCGGACAGGACCGGACGATCGGCCGCCCGTCCCCGTCGCAGACGGTATGCAGCTTGGAGTTCAGACCTCCTTTGGTTCGCCCGATGCGACGGGGAACATCCCCTTTTTGAGAAGGCTCGCCGCCGTGCGGTGCGCCTTCAGATGCGTGGCGTCGATCATGATGCGCTCAGGCTTGGGCCCCTGGCCCGCGAGCCCAGCAAAGATTCGATCGAAGACGCCAAGTCGCGACTAGGGAGCGGACTCGTTACGCATTGATCCAGATGCGGACGGCTGCGAGTTTGATGGCGGCGAGGAAGTTGTCAGGCCTTCGGTCGTAGCGCGTTGCAATACCGCGCATCTGCTTGATGCGGTTGAAGAAGCGCTCGACGAGGTTGCGTTGGCGATAGACCCATCGGCTGAAGGCGAAGGTAGCCTTTCGCGTCGAGCGCGGCGGGATGTTGGCCCAGGCGCCCCGTGCCGCGACGAACGAGCGGATGCCGTCCGTGTCGTAGGCCTTGTCGGCGATCACGGTCGCACCGGGCGCGACGGTATCGAGCAGCTTGGCTGCCATGGGTGCGTCGCCTGCCTGACCGGCGGTGAGTTCCAGGCGCACGGGTCGGCCCTCGGCATCCACGAGGGCATGGATCTTGGTGGTCAGGCCGCCTCTGGAACGTCCCATGCAAGGATCGGCAGGCCCCCCTTTTTGCCCGCCGCCCCATGCTGATGGACGCGCACGCAGGAGCTGTCGATCATCACGATGTCGCCGTCATAGGCCCGGCTCACGGCCTCCAGCAGTCGATCCCAGACACCGGCAGCCCGCCAGCGTGTGAAGCGGTTGTAGAGCGTGGTGCGTGGGCCGTAGCGTTCGGGTACGTCCCGCCAGGACGAGCCGGTCCGAAACCGCCAGAGGATGCCGTTGATCACCCGCCGGTCGTCCACACGGGGCACGCCGCGGCTGTTCCGAGGCAAGAGCGGTTCGATCACCGACCACTCGTGATCCGTCAGTTCATGACGACGCATGCCAACCTCCTTCGCAGGAGATTGAAACAGATCACCCCAAAACCGTGAACCCCGTTATGGGGACACCGTCTAGCGGATGAAGCGGTTGTAAAGCGTCTTTGGCGGACCATAGCCGGCAGGCGCGTCCTTCCACTGCAACCCGTTGCGGATTACGTAGACGATGCCGCTCACCGCCCGTCGGTCGTCAACGCGCGGAACGCCGTGCGACAGCGGGAAAAAGGGCGATATACGCGCCATCTGGCGCTCGCTCAAAAGAAACAGCCCGGCCATCGAAACCTCCGTCCGAAAGCCGAACTGAATCAGACCTCAAACCGAATTAATAGGTCCTTAGCCTATTCTTCTCAATTATTAAATGTTTGGTCACGTTAATGACTCGCCCACTCACTGCCCTTCTTATTCGCCGCCCAAATATTATCGAGTGCACTTCCGATACCGAACATATCATACGACGTCATGCGCAACTTTATTCGTCCTCTCGCCTACGGCGAAGTGCAGCCGCGCGTCGCATGTAGTCTAGGGTCGTCTGTGGGTTGGCTGGAGGCGTTGCCGCTTCGTTCGCCGCTGCGGGACCTCCGCTCTTCGCATTCACGGCATCAATGGCTTGGTCGCTGCTTCTGACGAACGGGGATTGGCACCTCGACGTTACCGGCTTTCCCTCAAACTGCACCGGTTTTGAGCTCACCTTTGGCGCTTCCGTTTGAAGGAATTCGGTCTGGCGAACGGATGTGGATTGAGGCGGTGTCGGTCCGCGAGCCGTCGCGCAATCCCGCCGCTTGAACCCGTGGTTCGTTTCCGGCGAGATGTCGGGCTCTTTCTTGAGCTTGCGCCATACGAGAGATGACAAGTGTCCGCGGCTAAGGCGTGTGCCGTTCGCCCGTTTTACTCCGGCAACAAACAACACTTCTATAATGTCATCCCAACCGAGGCCGCGTCTGCGTGCGGCTTCAAACCAAGCGAGATGCCGATCTATCACCTTCGCCAGCCTTACTTGGCGCCCATTCGCTAGGTCAATGTCCGCCGCGATTGCCCGAGCCCCTTCCATTAGTTCCTCATTCCGCAAGGCACCCTCCCGATGTTCTGTTTGATTGTCGTCGGCGCAGCACAATTCGTCGTCAGCGCCATTCAAAACGCTTCGATCCACTGCAAAGCGCTTCAAATCAGTATGGAGCAAAGCGCAGCAAAATGAAATGAAATGAAGAGCTCACACCTGTGCACCATACGGTGCGTCAAAGCGCTAACCTTCGGGCTCATACCACAAGGAGCCTCAAGAAGCCCGCCAGCCAGTTTTCGGGCGACTCGGTCGGTCGAGCGGAGCTAGAGCACCTGCAGATATGCTCGTCCTCTGGCTGATATCGGTGGCGATTGCGCCTTGATCGCGGTGATGAGGAAATTGCTACCGAGAGTTGTCTACCGCCAGAGGACCACCCATCCTTTACGTGCCAGCCACTGCCCTGCGGCACCGCCGTGCTGGCGGCCGGTAGGATCACTGCGTTCAGCCCCGTCGACCGTCCGCGCCCCCTTCCAAGTTCTTATCGTACTTACCGACCTTGAAGAGGTGAAGGCGGTGCCAGGCAAGGCAAGTACGATGCTTTTCAGTCAATCCGATCGGTTGCTCCCAGCGAAGCTCTGAGCGCGCTATCTTGCCAAGGATAGGCGAAAACAGTGGCTGCCCGGCATCGTCGAAGGTCACGAGGCCGCGGTCGAACGCGGCGTCCCAGAGAGCCGAAAGAAGCAGGCCGTTGTGAACGTCGAGGCGTTCGGCGTCACCCGTGCAGTCCTTCCAGGGAATGATGTGCGACGCGCGTAGAAGGGGTGCATCCGTGATGCCCGTCAGCGGACAGCGGCCCTGCCAATACTCGAGCAGCCCGGACCGAAAGACATCCTGGCCGATGCGCTGAACGACCAGCCGTTCGGCCTCGGTGCTCGTCGGCAGATCCTTCACCTTGGCCTGGAATTGCGCGAGCGGAGCATCGGGGAGACTGGCCGCCAGCTGATAGACCCGGGGCATCAGGGCGTAGAGTTCGCCGAGCGACGCGAAGGCGTAGCGGGCCAACCCGGGCCCCTCGATCGCATCGGCGGCGTCGTGGAGCTCTTCCATCACGCCCCCATGGTCGAGGGCGAGAAGCCAACGGGCGGCAGCGTCACGCGCAAGCCAAATCGAGCCCTGCGCCGTAGTTGAGCTGTAGTGCCGCCAGCCATCGGTCTCGCCATGCGGCCGGCGGAAGCCGTTTTGGAACGCGACCTTGTCGCATTCTTGGCGGACGATGAAGGATTGGGGCGTCTCGATCATCGCCTCATTCCTTTTCGTTCCATAGCTTCTGGGCAGAAATGGCCATCGCTGTTTCCACGGCGTTGGCGGTTCGCGTCACCGCGTAGAGGTTCAGATCCTCGAAGGCCCCCTTGTAGTTCGAGAGGTAGCTCTCGCTCCGTGGCTCAAGGCCATTGCGCATCGCCACCAGGTAGGCGGCCATCTCGGCTTCCACTTCCATTAGTTCGTGGGGCGTGTTGCGCCGATCCGGCACGCGGCGTCCGTTGTCGGCGCCGAGATGGCCCAGATACAAATGCGCCAACTCGTGAGCGACGGTCACGAACCTTGTGGGCGCGGGATGATTCCGGTTGTACGCGAGCTGGTAGACGTTCTTGCCCTTGTCGCTCTTCGAGTGGGCGAGCAGTCTGATCCACCCCGCTTGGCCGTCGCCGGCGTCGAGCTGGACCAGGTCTATCTTTTCCTTGCGGACCGCTCGCATGAACTCGGCGAAGCGGTTGTCGCTGAGGTTGCCGAAAGTCGGGAATGAGAACGCATCGACCGGCGGATCCTTGCCTTCGGTGTCCTGCACGTCGAACACGAAATCGACCGGTCCCTTCATGCGCAGGACGAGGAGTGGGCGCGAGCCTTTCTTCGGCACCCGGCCGAACCGGTGCCACCAGTCATCCGCTGTCGCCGCGTGCGTGAGACCCGGCTTCTGGATATGCAGCAGCATTGCGTTGAAGGGTGCAAACTCGCGAAGGCGGATGGTGAAGGCAAATAGCTCTTGGATTGCCTCGCTGCTGTCGTAGAGCTTCGTCGCTGCGATCAGTTGGTCGATGAGCGCGCGCTCACGCGGCTGCTGATCGACTACGGGGCCAAAAAGATCACTCTGCGCGCGCGTCTGAGGCGTAGGGTCCGCGTTGAAAAGCCCACCGAGGCGATCACGGGAAAAAAGCGTCGACGGGTCGTCCAACCGATTGCCCTTCAGGAAGGGATCGACCCCTCGCTCCTCTAGCGTGTCCATGAAGCCATACAGATAGTCGAGCATTCTCCGACGGCCGAGTTTTGTGAACCCCGCCATCTTTCCGGCCATCGTGATTTCTTGGGCCGTTCGAACGAGATCACGGTCTCCTTGGTCATAGGTCGCAAAGGCGTCACAAAAGTGCGGCTCCGCACGTTCCATCAGGGACATGTCGAGTGCCGGCATCGCTCACATCCCCATGGCCTTGAACTCGCAGGTCGCCTCCATGCAGTCCCAGGCTTCGAGGACGAGGCGGCGGGTGCGGTATTCGCCGTGGTGGCGGATTTCCTTTTCCTTCAGGACGCGGAAGGTTTCCGAGGGATAGTCGGGGCCCTTCACGTCGGCGGGGTCGAGGATGTAGCGTAGCTCCTCGCGGGTCAGGCCGTAGGCGCGGGCGTAGAAGGCGTCGAGATCGGCGCGCAGGCGGGTACGGCGGTCCTCGTCCCAGGCGAAGGGCGGGCCGTCATGGCCTAGATCGCGGGCGAAGGGGGCGAGGCTGTGCGAGGTATAGGTGAGTTCCAGCACCTTCGGGGTGATGAAGGCCAGTCGGGGTTCGGTGTAGAAATCCGGATCAAATACAGGGAACTGCTTCAAATAGCCGTAGGTCAAATGAAGTCCGGCGACGCTGTTTCGCGCGGTGTAGTCGGTCACAATCGAATTCAGATTTGCGTACAGCCCCGTCAGGCGGTTCGTGCCTTCGGTCGAGAACATCAGCGGCAGAGTGTGGCCGACTGCCACGCGAGGAATGACCGAGAAGATGGCTGTTCGTTCATTGGTGGCTGCGGTGACGTCTTTCCAGCCCAAGAGCCATCCCAACTTTGTGCGGTCCGATAAGCGACCCTCAAACTCGGTCTTTGCCACCCAATAGAAGGGCTCCACCTCGAAACTTGAATTCTGATGCTCGTCGAGTGTGGTTTCAGGCAAAACACGATAACCCCGATCATCCCCGCGCGCGGCATAGCCAGCGAAGCGATGGTCGAAGAACGAAATCATCTTCGCTTCGTATAGTGGGACGTATCGGGTTGATTTCGGTCCACTACCCGAATCAACCCAGTCCATGCCGTCGCGGCCAAAGCCGTCGGCCTGCAACTGCGTGGCAGTTCGAAAGAACTCAGAGTCCGAGGTCATGTTGAACAAGCCTTGTCGAAACTCGAGCCCCCAAGGGTTGCCGTGCTTGTCGTTGCCCTCACGGATCAGCACCGGTGCGGAGCCGTAGATCTTCGCTGTCAGCTCAGCGTCATACCGCGCACGGAAAACTGGTGCAGTTCCGCTGTTGGGATTGATCAGAGCGATTTCTTCGGCCGACATGGTGAAGTTGCGCTCCGGTTCCAACAACTGGCTTGGGTCGGTCAGGAAGAACGCGAACGCAGCAAGCGGCTCATCTCGCCCGAGTGTCAGTAGGCTGAACTTCATTGCACTGTGGACCGCCGGAAACAGACCTGCTCGGTTTTCGAAGTCCACCAGCTTCGCCAATCGCTTGTCCTTGACCAATGCGGCGAAGAATGGGGCCGTCGTTGCGTCAGTCGCGATGCCAGTGGGCACGATGATCCCGGCGCGCGTTCGCGCCAGGTTGGCGAAGAGCTCGGCAAAAAGAGCGTAGGTGTTAACCTTCCCTCGGGCTGTGAGGTCGAACCGACCCGATGCGCGGGCGAACTCGTTGCCTGCTTCTGACTGTCTCAGCGCACCTTCGAATTCTGCGTAGGCGGCAGGGTTCTCTTTCTTAAGGTTGTCGATCGCGCGTTTGCGCGCAGCGCCTGCAAGCGCCGCGATTTCGGGGTGCTTCGAGGCGAAGTATTCCTTTTCGCTGAGTTGCATCACCTCCCACGGCGGGTTGCCCAGCACCACATCAAACCCGCCGCGCTGCATGACATCGGGAAATTCCAGCGGCCAATGCAGGGCGCGGGCGTTGCGGGCGGCCTTGGGTGCCTCGACCATCGCCTGGCGCATCTTGCCCTGATTCAGGGCCATCCAAAGCTCCTCGGTCGTCGGCACCGTCCGTTCTGATGCCCCCGCCGGTGCGCCACCGATCTTGGGCAGCAGGAAGGCTGCGACATAGAGGTCCGCCGCGGCCTTGGCGCGGACAAAGGTCTGTCCCTTGCGCAGTTCCTTGAAGCGCTTGGCCTTGGCGCCGATCTGCTCCACCGTATCCTCGGGCAGGTCCCGGAAGCCCGAGAAATCCAGCGCCAGTGGTTTCATCGCGGGCATCGACGCCTGACCGGTGCCGAAGTCGAACCCGCCTTGCCCCGCCGTCGCATCGCGATTGGCCTTGAGGTAGTACTTCGCGGTTTCCTTGTCGTCGCCGGTCAGAGGTTTGTAGGCGGCATCCGGGATGTCCTCCTGCAGCACCTGCAGGTCGAACACCCCCAGCAGCGCATCGCCGCAGCGGATCTGCGCGTCGAAAAAGCCAAGGGGAAGGCCGGGGTCCACCGTCTCGATCCAGAGCGCGACTTTGGTCAGCTCCACCGCCATCGGGTTGCGGTCCACCCCGTGCAGGCATGACCGCGCGACATCACGCAGGGCATGGCGGAAATCGGCGAGCGAGGGCGTGCCGTCGAAGCGGATGCGCGCCAGCCGCGTGGCGATGCGGCGGGCGGCGGCCAGCAGGAAGTGGCCCGATCCGCAGGCGGGGTCGATGACCGAGAGCTTCAGTAGGGCCTTGGCGGGATCGTCCGCCTCGGCCTCGGTCTTGTCGAGCACGGGGTCGAGTGCGGTGTCGAGCAGCGCCTGAACGAGGCTATCGGGCGTGTAGTAGGAGCCGGTGGTCTTGCGCTGGTTGCCCTTCTGCTCGGCCGCCTCGGAAGCGAAGAGCAGGGTCTTGCCGTCATCGCCCAGCTGCGGCTGCAGTTCGAGGAGGGATTCATAGACGGAGCCCAACTCCTCGGTCTCCATCGCGCGCCAGTTGACGGGGACCATGCCGGTTTTCTGGTCGAGCCAGGAGAGGCGGTAGAGTGCCTCCATGACGGCACGGTTGCGCAGGCGGGCAGTTTCGAGGTGGGGCAGCCTGTCTTCTGCGAAGAGGCCGCCAAGCGCCGGGAGGGCGAGCGCCTCCTGCCCGTGGGCAAGCGCGCGGAACACGATCTTGATGCCCTCGTAGCGGTCGTGGTGCTTGTCCCAGGTGGCGGCGCGGTAGCACTGCTTGCGCAGCGCCGCGAGGCTGTACCCCTCGGCATAGAGCGCGCGGGCTTCGGTTTTCGATTTCGCCGGGTGGAGGAGGTTCCGGTCCTCCGCGACCATCAGAAAAATCAGCCGGTAGACGAGGCGCAGGAGCTCGTTGAACCAGGTGGTTAGGTTCACCTCACCGGATTTCAGCTTCGCGGCGAGGTCGGGGTTGGCCTCAAGGAAGCCCGAGCCGAGCACCTTGAGCGCGATCTGAACCTGGTCGGCCAGGCGGTCGCGCGCGGCCTCGCCCTCGCGCGAGCCGGCCTCGCGCCAGCGCTCGAGCGGGCAGTCGGTAGGCGGGGCGTCGGCGGCGCCAAAGCGGGACCGATGGATCAGGAGCCAGAGCGCGGCGAAGGATGCGATGTCCTCGGTCGAGAAGATCTGGGCGAGGTCGGCTTCGATGTAGGCCGGGCGCGTCAGGGATGCATTGTCCCGCATGAGGCGAAGGTGGCTGCCGTTGGTGACGATGCCCCACAGCGCTTCCTCGGAGTCGTTGACGTAGTCTTGGAGAACAAAGGCGGGCGAGCGGGAGCGGTCGACAGACAGGGTCGGGCTGCGGCGGTCCAACGTCTCGCTCGGCGGGACCACAACCACGGGAACGCGCCCACTCGCTATCATGGCGAGCGGCGCGGCGGCAGGCGCGAGATCGTTGAACCCGAACGTCTCCTTAAAAAAGCTGGCCACGAAACGACGGGTTGCGTCCTGGGAGGGCACCTCGAGTTTCGCGAAGGCATCGAAGTGAGATTGGCCGACCCGGAACGCCGTCGAGATTTCCTCGCGGATCGTGAGGCCCTTGCGGACGGCGTAGTCTTCCGGCGCCTGTTCCGGGGCATCACGCTGATCGATCCTAGCGATCATCGCGGGCGCGATCAGGTTGCCCTCGAGGCTCAGCGAGGGCCATGCTGACATGTCGGAGATCGGTTTGCGCGTCATGATCACACCTCGCCCGGCATGAGGACGAACAAGCCGATCACGTCCGGCGGAAGGACCGCTTCGACGCTGACGCGAGAGATGGATCCGGCTGCGGCACGCAGTCTAGCGTGATCCTCGACAAGTTCCGCGGCACGCTGCTTGACGAAGTCCGCCAAGGGTCCAGTGAGCAAATTGGGCAGATCCGCCTTGGCGGCATTAATCATCCGATCTCGTGCGATCGCCGCGAGGTCGGCAGTGGCCGGCGTGCTGAGCATGTTGCGGACGTCTTCGCCGGTCGCCACGACGCCGTTGCCCTGGAGGGCAACCAGCGCTGCTTCTTCGGCCAGAAGCAGCCGCTCTTTTTTGGCGTGGATCGTGAGCTTGTACCGCACACGCAAGAGGGCAACGCGCGTCATCGCTGAGACCGCTGTTGTCGGCCACGCACCGACACGGCCGATGCCGAGGTCCGGAAGCGCCTCCTGATCCAACGACGACTCGACAAGGCTCTCGGCGAGCGACGCCGTCAGCGGATGAGTTCTCGTTAGGAGAGACGTTCCAGAGTGAGCAGGCTCTGCGATGGCGAGCCTGACAGATTTCTCGAGGCCGCGCTGTTCAAGCTTCTCCTTCAGAGGCTGCTGGAGAGCGTGAACGTGAGCGACGAAGACGTTCCGCTTTTTCTCCAGCGGCACCCCGAACCGCGACATCGCGCGCTCCACGAAAAGCCTTGTGTCCTCCGGAGAGCCAAGCAGGCTCCTGACTTTGTCCCATTCCGGCGCTACCTCTGCAGGCTTCATCGCATTTTGGGCGAACCGCGCACGGGACTTCTTCTCATTCTCGCTGGCGTCGCGCCAACGCGCTTCCATGACCTTTGTGCCATCCTCCAGGCGAAGGTCCAAAGTGAGCTGTTTGTGCCCGCCACGGCGGAGCATCATCGCCGACATCAAGGCGTCTGTGACCGGCCCGCGCTCGTCAGGCAGTGGAACCGTCACCCCGGTGGCCTTCCTGATTTCCTCGGCCTTCCGCAAGATGACGTCGAGGACGGCACCATCGATGGCACTGTCGGGCGAGAACATCATGATTGATCGAACCAGCTCGGCCAGCTGGCCGAAGCGGTCAACCCGCCCTTCACGCTGCTGATGCCGGGTCGGGTTCCACGAGAGGTCGTAGTGCACGACCGTGTCAA
The DNA here is from genome assembly GCF_029813115.1 of Aureimonas sp. SK2. Taxonomy (GTDB): domain Bacteria; phylum Pseudomonadota; class Alphaproteobacteria; order Rhizobiales; family Rhizobiaceae; genus Aureimonas. Next base: position 2,574 of record NZ_JAPZDS010000034.1, on the reverse strand, counting down.
AAAGCTGCTGCAGATTGACGCCTTCGGATAGGCAGTCAGTCGCCACCAGAAGCCTTTGGGCGCCTTCTTCACCCTCTCCCAGTGCCATCTCCGCGACGCGATCGCGACGTTCGTCCGGGGTAAGTTCACCGGTTACGGACTCGATGATGAGCTTCGGGAACGCCTTTCGCAGCCGAGCCTTAAGGTGTTCGGCGGTTGCCAAATACCGACAGAAGACCACGGGGTTGGCACCGCTCTTGATCAGAGGCTTGAGCGCACCGATGAGGGCATCAAGCTTGGGATCTTTCGCTTCAAGGAGACCGCTAGCCTGATCGATAAGAGCATGGAGCGCGGGATCATTCGAAAAAGCGATGCTCGGTTCGATGTCCACGGCGTCTTCGTCGTCACCGTCGTCGTCATAGATCTGCGGTTCGAGGCGGTCCGCTTCGTTGGCGGCACGATTTCGCAGCGCACTCAGCGCGGCAGCCGGTGAGGAACCGACGCAGCGCATAAGAGCGAGGGTGCCCCAGAATGCTAGGCGCTGATCTCTCTTCTGCTCCCCAGCTTTCGAGACCACCGAGAGGCAATAGTCCAAAACGGCCTCCTGGAATGCCAAGTGCCCGGGTGAGAGCCGGTAAGAGTGCTCTGTCGTTTCGTGTTTCGGGAATGCTCGGTCCTCGTGCCAATCGCCCTCCACGAGGTCCACTCGACGCCGCTGGACAAAATGCCTCGCAAGGCGCTCTCGGTATCTCGCGCTGTCAAAGTCCAGCGTGGCGAAGTCCTGGTCGATGAGTGAGAGCAGTCGTGCAAATGCTTCCTCGTCGCCTGAATGCGGCGTGGCAGTGAGCATGATGATCCGTCGCTCCGGGTCCCTCGCGAGACCCTGCAGCAACTCGAAACGCTGCTGCTTGCCTTTGTGGGTGCCCACACAAGCGTGAGCTTCATCAACGATCACGAAGTCGGGACAGGCCCGCGCGAACCCCTCCCGGCGCTTCTCGGCCTTGATGTAATCGAGGCTGACAACCGTGTAGGGATAAGCGTCAAAGAGGGTCTGAACGAGCGGCAGATTGCGCTCGAGGCGTGCCGCGGTGCCGGAAGTCACCGCGACTGCGTCGATTCCGAACCGATCCTTGAGCTCGATGATCCATTGATCCACGAGGTGAGGCGGGCAAAGAACCGAGAAGGCATCCACTTCGCCGCGGTCCATGAACTCCCGCAGGATCAAGCCCGCTTCGATGGTCTTGCCGATACCGACATCGTCCGCGATCAGGAGACGTGGCACTTGGAGCCTGAGCCCCATGAGAAGCGGCACAAGCTGATACGTCCGTGGTTCGAAGGCGAGTTGCGCGGCAGATCGGAAAGGCCCGGCGCCGCGACGAAGTGTGAGCCGCAGTGCGTCCGCCAAGAGCGCAGCCTTGGCCTGGACAGTAGTGCGCGCGTCCTCGGGGAGGTCGAACCGCGCGGTTTCGACCGATGCAATTTCCAGTGTGGGATCTAGGACAACGATGTCGTTCTCGTTTCCCGACAGCGGTCGAAGCGCAAGAATCCCTGCGCGTGGCGTTGGGAGGGCCACCCATTCGCGGCCTCGGGCCCGAACCAAGTCGCCAGGTGAGAAACTCAGCACAAGGATTACCCTTTCAATAGATCGAGCAGCTGTCTGGGGACGCCGGCCTCGGCTGATGCTGGAAGAGCGACCAATTCCCAGCCTTTGTTGGCTGCTTCATTGGTCATGTCCGCGGAAACCGCCTGGCTCGTTGCGGCGACAAAGTGCCCGCGCCAAACGAATTCGGCTTCCGCACCGGCAAAGCTGAGGCCAACCGTGTCGACCTGCGGGAGACCAGCAGCCTCAAAGGCCTTCAGCCACGGCGACGACGCGCCGTCTGGCGCGGCCCGCCTCTCAAGGACTGTGCGACCGCGCGCAAGGTCAACCAAAAGCTGGGCAACCTCCCCGCTGCCGCGGTCGATCTGCTCATGGTCCGGCTGGTTGAAGTACGACAACAGGCAGCGGTAGCACCCTCTGACGCAGGCATCGTCGGCCTCCTCGATCAGCAGGCTAGCGTCTCCGCTTGCGACCGCTGCGTCGATGTTCTCGAAGTGCATGAGCTCGAGCGCTGTCCGAGCGACCTCGCTGATCGCATCTGGATTATCCATCAGGCGCTTAAGAACACCGGCACCCCCCTCTGTGGCTTCGTAGGCAAGGATGGCGCGGCGGCTGTCGCGAGCTGGAAGGGGCTCGCTTAGGATCTCGCCTTCTTCAAGCTGGTGGACGACCTCGATCCCCCGCAAGAGCGCATGCTGAACGGTGGTGATCGTGCTTGGGTCAAAGTTTTCCGGTTTCTTGAAGCGGAACAGAAGCGCGTTCTTGCGGTCCCTGACGATCGGCACGATTCGGACTAGCTTAACTACATCGAGCGGAGCATCGGTCTCCGCATCCTCGTCCTCAGATTTTGCCCAGTAGCCTGTGCGGGGATCGATATTGAAGCCGAAGACCGTCTTGTCCTTTCGGCGCTTCAGACCCTTGTTCAAGCGACTAATCTCGGCGCTGTTGGCGTATTGCAGTGCAAGCAGAGAAGTCTCGCCGCATCTGAATTCCGC
>NZ_JAPZDS010000033.1 GCF_029813115.1 Aureimonas sp. SK2 | reverse complement strand
GGACAGTTCGATATGAACCAGGGATCAAAAGCGGTTGGCGCGATGTCTTCAGCGAGGATGCCTCAGTTCGCTACCGTAATGCCGGAGCTGGCTACTACCTCATAGAGCCTTCAGTGGATCGATGAGTCAAACGCGCATGCAACCACATGGACGGCAGCTTAGACTTGTCCCGTCTGAATTACCGACAGTCTCCTTTCCACCCGGTCGCGCCAACCAGCCTGTCAGAACCAGACTCCCGGAAGCGGACCCATCGCTCCCTACCCGTTCCAGACGCCGCGGATCGGGACCGATGCCTCCGATTGCTGCCGGTCAGCCGACGATAACTCGGCTCCGGTGATACCCGCTTGGCGGGCAGGCAAAAGCAGCTTGAGCGGCGTTTGTTCAGCGCCCGTTCTCTTCGTGCTACATGTTGCTCATGTCGAACGCGTTGAGGCTCGCGAAGGGAACGTTCGGACGTGTCGCCCTGCTCGACATGGATCGCCCCCTCGTGCGCCATGCGCATCCGCACTGCCATGTCCTGCTCAAGGTCGAGGGGGCCGACACCCAGTTCTCGGTCAAGGATCGCGTGGTCCCGTTGACGGACGAGAGTGCGGTTCTGATCAACGCCTGGGAGCCACACGCTTACGCCCATTTCGACGGGCAGCCGGCGACGATCATCCTCGCGCTCTACATCGAGCCGAAATGGCTGAGCGAGTTCCGCTCGAACTGGCGAGCCAGCGGCGCTCCGGACTTCTTCACGCAGACGGTCGGCGCGACGACCCCGCAGATCCGCGCGCTGACGCGCGAACTCGCCGAGGCGATGGTGCACGATCCGGGCGATGCCCTAGCGCACGAGCGTCTGCTAGCCGAGCTGATGATCGCGGTGGTCGAGCGCTTCGCGGCGTGGCGCGAGCAGACCGTCTCGCTGCGCATCGCCGCATCCTCAGCCGTCGACCATCGCATCCGGAAGGCCGTCGCAGCCATCCGCGCCGACCCCGGCGCCATTTGCGACATGGATGGGCTCGCTTCTTCCGTCGGGCTGTCCCGCGCGCATTTCTTCCGCCTTTTCGAGACCTCGCTCAACGTGAGCCCGCGGGTCTACCTCAACGTCGTGCGACTGGAGCACGCGGTGCAGGCCGTCGCCGATGGCCGACAGTCCTTCAGCGCGCTTTCGCAAAGTCTCGGCTTCTCCGCCCCGTCGCATTTCTCGCGTTTCTTCCACGACCATGCCGGCTCGTCTCCCATGGCGTTCCGGACCGTCGCGGCGCTGGGAACGCCCGATTATGAGACGCCTGGGTAAGTCGCGCGACGCCTGGAGATCGCAGCAGGTCCCGGTCTCCCTCTAAGCCTGTCGAGATGCCTGGAGGGGCATTCGGGAGGCTTCATGACGATCAATCCGCCCGTCGATCGATGGATCGGCCAATCGGTGTCGCGCGTCGAGGACGCTGCACTCCTCACGGGGCGCGCGTCCTTCATCGACGATCTGCCGACACGCGCAGGAACGCTCGAGGCTGCGATCGTGCGCTCACCGCATGGTCATGCCGCGATCCATTCGATCGACCTCGCCGAGGCTTCGAGCGTCGAGGGAGTCGTGGCGATCCTGACCGGCCCGGATGTTCAACGCCTGACCCGCTCCATGACGGTTGGCGTGAAGGCAGACGTGGAATGCTGGCCGATCGCGACGGATCGCGTGCGCTATGTCGGCGAGCCGGTCGCGATCGTCGTCGCCGCGAACCGTTACGTTGCCGAGGACGCGGCCGAGCGCGTCGCGGTGGATTACGAGATCCTGCCCGCCGTCGTGGATCCGGAAACGGCGCTCGCCGCCGACGCTCCGGTGCTGCATCCCTCGCTCGGCTCCAACCTCATCAACGAGCGGCACTTTTCCTATGGCGACCCCGACGCCGCCTTTCGCGAGGCGCCGCATACGGTCGTCGTTCAGACGGCCTACCCGCGCAATTCCTGCACGCCGATCGAGACCTACGGCGTCGTCGCCGCCTACGATCCGGGCGAGGACGCCTACGATATCTGCGCCAATTTTCAAGGGCCGTTCTCGATCCACGCCGTGATCGCGCTCGCCCTGAAGGTTCCGGGAAACCGCGTTCGCCTGCGCACGCCGCCCTCGTCCGGGGGCAGCTACGGCATCAAGCAGGGCATCTTCCCCTACATGATCCTAATGGGAGTCGCCGCGCACGTCTGCGGCCGCCCCGTCAAGTGGATCGAGGACAGGCTGGAGCATCTGTCGGCCTCTGTTTCGGCGACCAACCGGGTGACGCGGCTGGCGGCGGCGGTCGAGGCGGATGGTCGGATCACCGCGCTCTCGTGGGATCAGATCGAGGACTGCGGCGCGCATCTGCGGGCGCCGGAGCCGGCGACGCTCTACCGCATGCATGGCAACATGACCGGCGCCTATGCGGTGCGCAACGTCGCCATCCGCAACCGCGTCGTCCTCACCAACAAGACGCCGACCGGTCTTAATCGTGGCTTCGGCGGCCCGCAGGTCTACTATCCGCTCGAACGTCTGATGGAGCGCGTCGCCCGGCTGCTCGACCTCGACCCGGTGGAGGTCAGGCGGCGCAATCTCGTTCCGGCGAACGCGTTTCCCTACCGCACGGCCACCGGGGCGCTGCTGGACTCGGGCGATTACGCGACAGCCCTCGAACGGGCTGCGGCCGAAGGCGGTCTGGCGGAACTCTTGGCGCGCCGCGACGCGATGCGGGCAGAGGGGCGGCTCTACGGCATCGGCTATGCGGCCGTCGTCGAGCCGAGCGTCTCGAACATGGGCTACATCACCACGGTTCTAACGCCCGAGCAGCGCGATAAGGCGGGGGCGAAGAACGGTGCGCAGGCGACCGCCACGATCGCCATCGATCCGCTCGGGTCCGTGTCGGTGAAGGTCGCGTCCGTGCCGCAGGGACAGGGTCACCGCACCGTCCTCTCGCAGGTCGTGGCCGACGAACTAGGGCTCGCCCCGTCCGCGATCGTGGTCGCCGCCGATGTCGACACCGGCCGCGACGCGTGGTCGATCGCCTCGGGCAACTACGCCAGCCGCTTCGCACCGGCCGTGGCGGGCGCGACGAAGCTTGCCGCGGTCCGGATCCGCGCCAAGCTGGAAAAGGTCGCGGCCAGTCAGCTCAACACCACGCCGGACGACGTCGAGTTCACGGCAGGTCGCGTCCGGTCGAAGGCCAATTCCGACAACGCGCTTTCCTTCGCGCGTGTCGCCGCCGCCGCTCACTGGGCGCCGGGCACGCTCCCCGACACGGTCGACCAGACCATCCGCGAGACTGTCTTCTGGACGCCGGACGAGCTGGTCGCGCCGAACGAGAGCGACGAGGTCAATTCCTCTCTGTGCCATGGGTTCATCTTCGATTTCTGTGGCATCGAGATCGATCGCGAGACCGGCGACCCCCGGATCGACCGCTACGTCACCATGCATGACTGCGGCCGCATCCTTCATCCGGCAATGGTCGAGGGGCAGGTTCGCGGCGGCTTCGCCCAAGCGCTCGGCGCGGCGTTCTTCGAGGAATACGCCTACGGCGCCGATGGCAGCTTCCAGTCCGGAACGCTCGCCGACTACCTGATCCCGACCGTGATGGAGGTGCCGGAGCTGACGATCCTGCATCACGAGACGCCCTCGCCCTTCACGCCACTCGGCGCCAAGGGCGTTGGCGAAGGCAATTGCATGTCGACGCCCGTCTGCCTCGCCAACGCCGTTGCGGATGCGCTTGGCGTCGAGGATGTCACGCTGCCCCTCAGCCCATCGAAGATCGCAGCCTTCCTGGCAGGGGAAGAGCCTCCTGCACGCGAAACGCAGCGCAAGACGGAGGCGATGACCCCGTCCGGCCAGCGAAAGCTGACCGGCGAAGGGGCGGCCGACGTCGAGGCTCCGCGCGAGGATGTCTGGCGGATGCTGCTCGATCCCGCGACGCTCGCCGCGATCATTCCCGGCTCGCACGGCGTACGGAAGCTGTCCGCCACGCATTTCGCGGCCGACGTCACGCTGGGCGTCGGCCCGGTGAAGGGACGGTACAAGGCCGATATCGAGCTGTTCGACCTCGACGAGCCCAACGCGGTGACGCTGCGCGGCAGGACCACAGGCGCGCTCGGCTTCGGCAGCGGCGAAGGGCGCATCACGCTCACCGAGACGGCGCCGGGCAGAACCCGCATCACCTACACCTACGAGGCCGGCATCGGCGGCAAGGTCGCCTCGGTCGGCGGGCGGCTGCTCGACGGCGCCGCTCGCGTCGTCATCGGCCAGTTCTTCAAGGCGCTCGCGAACCACGCCGGCGGCGGCCGGCCGGGCCTTCTGGCGCGGCTCAAAGCCCTCATCGGGAGGGGCGCATGAAGCCCGCACCGTTCGACTACGTGCGCGCGGATACCCTCGCCGAGGCGCTCGACGCGCTGCACGAGAGCGGCGACGAGGCCCGGATCATCGCAGGGGGGCAGTCCCTCGTACCGATGCTGAACATGCGCCTCGCGCGGCCTTCGGTGCTGATCGACATCATGGGCATCGAAGCGCTCGCCCGGATCGAGGAGAGCAAAGACAAGATCGCGATCGGCGCCGGCGTGCGCCAATCCGGTCTCGAACGGTGGACGCCGCTGCGGAAGGAGTTGCCACTCGTCGCCGCCATGCTGCCCTGGGTCGGGCATGCGCAGACCCGTTCGCGCGGGACAGTCTGCGGCTCGCTCGCCCATGCCGACCCGAGCGCTGAACTGCCGCTCGCGCTCCTGGCGCTCGAGGGTGAGGTCCGGCTCCGCACGAAGAAGAAGCAGCGCGTCGTTCCGGCCGCGGAGTTCTTTCTCGGGATGATGGCAACTGTCGTCGCGCCGGGCGAGATGATCGAGGCGATCGCGTTCCCGGCCCACGCTGGGACAAGCGTGGCTTTCCGCGAAGTCGCGCGGCGGCACGGCGATTACGCGATCGTCGCCTGCGCCGCCGTCGCCCGGCCGGACGGTCGGGTCCGCCTCGCCGTGGGCGGCGTCGCCGACACGCCGCAGGCGATCGCCCTGCCGGCCCCCGCCGACCCCGCCTTCGACGACGAACTCAACGAATTCGCCTGGTCGCTGAACGCCCGCGACGATCTTCATGCCAGCGCCCGCTATCGCCGCGACCTCGTCCGCAGGCTCGGCCGCAGCACAGCCGAGGAGGCCGCGTCATGTCCAAGCTGAGCCGCGATGCCGAGCATGAGATCGCCTTCACCTTGAACGGCCGCAGGGTTCGCGCGCGCGCCGAACCGCGCACGCTGCTGACCGATCTCATCCGCCACGACCTCGGCGCGACGGGGACCCATGTCGGCTGCGAACACGGCGTGTGCGGTGCCTGCACCGTGGAGATCGACGGCGAACCGGTGCGCGCCTGCCTGACGCTCGCCGCGCAGGTCGAGGGTGCCGAAATACGGACCGTCGAGGGGCTGGAACCTTCGCCGGGCGAGCTTTCGCCGCTCCAGGCTGCCTTTCGCGAGCATTTCGCCCTGCAATGCGGCTTCTGTACCGCCGGCATCCTGATCAGCCTCGACAATCTTTTCCGGCGCAGGCCCGACGCTTCCGAGCAGGAGATCCGCGAGCAGGTTTCCGGCCATCTCTGCCGCTGCACGGGATACGCGCCGATCATTCGGGCGGCACTCGCCGCCCAGGCCGCCATCAGGGAGGAGGAGCCCGCCGATGCTTGATCTCGGAACCAGTTTCATTGCCAGCGTCGAGCGCGATCCGAATGCGCGCGCGATCTGCGAAGGCGATCTCGAGCTCACCTACGAAGAGTGGTTTGCGAGGATCTCCGCGCTCGTGGCGGGGCTCGACCATCTTGGCCTGAAACCCGGCGACCATGTCCTGACGGTCCTTCAGAACAGTTGGGAAAACGCCTCCCTCCACTGGGCTTGCCAGTTCGCGGGGCTGATCGTGACGCCCCTCAACTGGCGCGCCAAGGCCGACGAGATCGACCAAGCCATCGAGGACGCGGAGGCGCGGGCGCTCGTCTACGAGGCCGCGACGGCCGAGGCCGTCGGACAGTCGCAGAAGGCCCGGGACCTCCTGCGCCTTATAGCCGGTGAGCCCGGAAGCGACGTCGCCTCCCTCAACGACTTGATGGATGCGTCGGCTGCCGACGCGCAGCCTCGCGCGAGGGCGGACGACTGGTCGCTCATGCTCTATACGTCGGGAACGACGTCGCGGCCCAAAGGCGTGCCGCGTCGCCACCATGCCGAGCGTGCAGCGGCGATCGCCCATGTCGCGCAGAACCTCTACCGTCACGGCGAATGCACGCTCGGCGTCATGCCGCTCTACCACACGATGGGGGTGCGCTCGCTGCTGGCGAGCTCGGTGATCGGCGGCGCCTTCGTCTGCCTGCGACGCTTCGATGTGGCCGACGCGCTGGCCGTGATCGAGCGACGCGGCGTCACCAATCTCTATCTGGTGCCGACGCTTTACCACGACATCGTCCACCATCCGGCCTTCTCGAAGGCACGGGTCGCGTCCGTCACGAAGATCGGCTACGCCGGCGCACCGATGACGGACGGCCTGACGAAGAAGCTCGTGGGCGCCTTCTCGCCCGAGCTGTTCGTCAACCATTACGGCTCGTCGGAGGTCTACACCTTCACGATCGATCAGAACGCGGCCGCCAAGCCGGGCTCCGCCGGGCGAGCCGGCATCAACCAGCGCGTCCGGGTCGTGCCCCTCGGCGCCGCGAGCGCGGCCGAGCGTACCAGACCGGGCGAAGAGGGCGAGATCGTCGCGTCGCTGCTCGGCGACGAGAGCTTCGAGGGTTACTGGAAGCGTCCCGAGGCCAACGGGAAGGCGCTGCGCGACGGCTGGTACTTTACCGGCGATACCGGTTTCATCGACGAGGCAGGCGATCTCTTCGTCACCGGCCGGGCCGACGACATGATCATCACCGGCGGGGAAAACGTCTCTCCGGTCGAGGTCGAGAGCTGCCTCTCGCTACACCCGCAGGTCGACGAGGTGGCGGTGGTCGGACTCCCGGACGAGCGCTGGGGCAAGGTCGTCACCGCATTCGTCCGGCGCTCTGGCGAGGTTCAAGAAGCCGAGCTCGATGCTCACTGCAAGCGATCCGGCCTCGCCAATTTCCGCCGCCCACGCGCCTACGTCTTCGTCGAGGCGATCCCGAAGTCCCCGGTCGGCAAGCTCCTGCGACGCATGCTCGTTGCCGGTGAATACACGCCCGAGGCCAGCGCCGCGGAACGGCGCGAGCCCGAACTTTCACACTGACAAGCAGGGACGACATTCACATCATGAGCGAAGCCTACACCTTCTCCGACCCCCGACTCGTCGAACTCGACGGCTTCAGGGTCACGATCGCGCCCGAGAAGGAACGGTGCGACATCGTTCTCGACCGGGCGCCCCTGAACGTCATCTCCATGGCTCAGCGCGACCAGCTCCGCCTGGTGTTCGAGGCGCTGGACGAGGACGAGCGCGTGCGCGTCATCGTCCTGTCCGGCACCGGCGAGCATTTCTCCTCGGGCGGCAACATCCGCGGCTTCATGGAGGCGAGCCCCGAGCACGTCTCCAAACTCGCCTGGAACATCGCCGCGCCCGCGCGCTGCTCCAAGCCGGTCATCGCCGCCAACCGCGGTTACACCTTCGGCGTCGGCTTCGAGATCTCGCTGGCCTGCGACTTCCGCATCGTGTCGGAAACCTGCCGTTACGCGCTACCGGAGCAGAAGCTCGGCCAGATCCCGGGCTCGGGCGGCTCGGCGCGGCTCCAGAAGATCGTCGGCGTCACGCGGACCAAGGACATCGTGATGCGCTCCAGGCGCATTCCCGGCCGCACGGCCTTCGAGTGGGGCATCGCTACCGAATGCGTCGCCGACGGCGATCTCGAGGCGACGGTGGATGCCCTGGTGGACGAACTGCGCGCCTTCTCGCCGCTCGCCCAGCGCACCGCCAAGAAGATGCTCAACGACACCGACGACGCCTTTCTGACGACGGCGATCGAGGTCGAAGGCCTGAACTACAGCCGTCTGCGCCAGTCCGAGGACTTCAAGGAAGGCGTCGAGGCCTTTCACGACAAGCGCAAGGCGAATTTCGTCGGCCGCTGAAAGCCGATTGGTGCAACGGGCGCCGTCAGCCGGAGAGGATGCCGGACGGGCGTCTCATGAGGGAGGATGAAACGTGGAAACTGCGAGACGACAAATTATCGAGCCAGGCCCGGGCATTGCCTCGGGCCTGCGGGATCTTCCCAGCAATCTTAACCTGAGGACGGGCAGCGCTGGCCTCGTCGCCGCCATCTTCGGCTGCTCGGGACCGGCCCTGATCGTGATCGGCGCGGCGGGCGCCGGCAATCTGACCGACGGGCAGACCGTTGCGTGGCTGCTTGCCATCTACGGCCTCGGCGGACTGATCAGTTTCGTGCTGGCCCTTCATTACAAGATTCCGGTCACCGGAGCCTATTCGATCCCTGGCGCAGCGCTGGTTGCAGGATCGCTTGCCACGTTTCCGTTCAGCGAAGCCGTGGGCGCTTTCGTCATGGCCGGCGTCATCGTGCTCTTCCTCGGCGTGACCGGTCTCATCGGCAAAGTCATGCGCTGGCTGCCGATGCCGATCGTGATGGCGATGATCGCCGGCGCGTTGATCCGCTTCGGCATCGGCGCCGTGACAGCGGTTTCCGCGCTGCCGATCGTCGTCGGCGCGTCGGTTATCGCATTTTTCGTATCGATGCGCTTCGTGAAAGCCGTACCGCCGGTGCTCAGCGCCCTGGTGGTCGGGCTGATCGCCGTCGCCCTCACCGGCTCCTTCGGCACCAGCGAGGCCGGAATCAGCTTCGTGCTGCCCGAACTGACGGCGCCGATCTTCACGCTCGACGCCTTCTTCGCCATCGCCGTGCCGCTTGCGATCCTGGTGGTCGGGGCCGAGAACGCACAGGCGACCGGCGTGCTTCTGGCGGAGAAGTATTCTCCCCCCGTCAACGCCATGACCGTGATCTCGGGCGTCGGCGGTATCCTGGCCGGCTTCCTCGGCGGGCACAACGCCAACATCGCCGGCCCGATGACCGCGATCTGCTCGTCCGACCAGGCCGGCGAGAAGCGCGAGGGGCGCTATGCCGCCACGATCGTGAACGGAGTGCTCTTCGCAGGTTTCGGTGTTTTCGCCGGGGCGGTTGTGCCGTTGATCCTGAAGCTGCCCGCTCCGCTGATCGGCACCATCGCCGGGCTCGCGATGATCAACGTCCTCATCATGGCGTTCCAAGCGGCTTTCACGAAGGCCGACGGGTATCAGATCGGCGCCTTCGTGGCACTCGTGGTCTCGATGTCGAACGTCACGATCCTGAACATCAGCGCGCCGTTCTGGGCACTCCTGTTCGGTGCCATCATCTCGATGCTCGTGGAGAAGCCGGTGGAGATCGGTCGACGTTCTCCAGCCGCTGGCTAGGAGCTTCGTTCCGGGCCAGATGTGCCCCGGGCAAGGTCTGTGTTCGGAAGGGCAGCTTACTTGCATGGTTTGCCCGAGAGCTGCCCTTCCGCTTTCCACCCTCAACGGAAGTCCCGAGTTTTGACGCGGATTTCGTCGACGACGTGTCCGTACGGATCCGCCATAACCTTCGCAGGCGGCATGCGCGGCGGTGTGGCAGCGGGTCCGGTGGGACCGCCCTCCTCCCGTCCCCGTCGCCCAACGCTCGCGAACTCAGGTGTCAGGTCCGTCAGCGAGTGCGCCACAAGGTGGACGACCTCCCCTTCCCGCTGGATGCGTCCGCGCACGCCCATCATCCCAGCGCCCAGCACCGTCCGGCGGTTCGCCTCGAACACCTTCGTCCAGACGACCAGGTTCGCAACGCCCGTCTCGTCCTCGATCGTGATGAACATGACGCCCTTCGCGGATCCCGGCCGCTGCCGGACGAGCACGAGGCCGGCCACCTCGACCCAGCGTCGATCCCGCGACGACATGGCCTCGGCGCAGGTGATGTGGCGCCGCCGGCCCAGTTCGGCCCGGAGGAACGAGACCGGGTGCTGTCGGAGCGTCAGCCCGACATGGCCATAGTCCTCGACGACCTCGCCGCCCTCGGGCATCGCCCGTAGCCTGACGACGGGTTCAACTTGTTCGGAGACGGTCGCCGCCTCCCGTTCGGCGGCCGCGGCGAACAATGGGAGCGGCTCGTCCCGAAGCGCCTTGATGGTCCAGAGCGCATCCCGGCGGCTCAACCCCAACGCGGGACGGAAGGCGTCCGCCTCGGCGAGCTCGGTCAGGGCGGAATGCTGAAGCCGCACTCGGCGCCACAGGTCGTCGACAGAGGCGAACGGCATGTTCCCGCGTGCCGCGACGAGACGCGCTGCGTCCGCGTTGCTCAAACCCCGCACCATGCGCAGCCCGAGCCGGACGGCAAACCGTCCGTCGTCGGCATCGGAAAACTCTTCCGCTCCACTCGGCTCCAGTGTGCAGTCCCATCGGCTGGCGTTGATGCAAACTGGCCGAACCTCGACGCCATGCTCCTGTGCGTCGCGGACGATCTGCGCCGGGGCATAGAAGCCCATCGGCTGGGCGTTCAGGAGCGCTGCGCAGAACACGTCCGGGTGCCAGCACTTCAGCCAGCTCGAAGCGTACGCGATGAGTGCGAAGGACGCCGCATGGCTCTCCGGAAAGCCGTAGGACCCGAAGCCCTCGAGCTGGCGGAACGTGCGCTCGGCGAACTCGCGCTCGTAGCCATTCGCGACCATCCCTTCGACGAGCTTGTCGCGGAAGTGGGAGACGCCGCCGGTGAACTTGAACGTCGCCATAGCGCGGCGGAGTTGGTCCGCCTCGCCGGGGGTGAACCCGGCGCACTCGATCGCGACCCGCATGGCCTGTTCCTGAAACAGTGGCACGCCAAGCGTCTTGCCGAGCACACGTTCGAGCTCCGGCTTCGGGAAGACGACCTTCTCCCTGCCCTCGCGACGTCGAAGGTAAGGGTGGACCATGTCGCCCTGGATTGGCCCCGGGCGGACGATCGCGACCTCAATGACGAGGTCGTAGAAGGTCCGCGGCTTCATCCGCGGCAGCATGGCCATCTGGGCGCGGGACTCGATCTGGAAGGTGCCGAGTGTGTCTGCCCTCCGGATCATCGCGTAGGTGCGAGGGTCCTCGGCCGGGATGCTGGCAAGGTCGAGGTCGATGCCCTTATGCTCGCGCAGGAGATCGAGTCCCCGACGCATGGCGGACAGCATGCCGAGCGCCAGCACGTCGACCTTCATGAACTTCAGGGCGTCAATGTCGTCCTTGTCCCACTCGATCACCTGACGGTCGACCATGGCGGCCGGCTCAATGGGAACGAGCTCGTCGAGGCGATCTCGCGTCAGGACGAAGCCGCCGGGATGCTGCGACAGATGCCGCGGGAAGCCGACGAGCTGACCAGCGAGCTCGAGCGCCAGACGCAGGCGCCGGTCCTCGAGGTTCAAGTTGATGCTCGCGGCATGCTTCTCGTCGATGTCCTCCGACCAGCCCCAGACTTGGCTCGACAGCGTCTTCGTCAGGTCCTCCGGCAGGCCAAGTGCCTTGCCGACGTCGCGGAGCGCTCCCTTGGCCCGGTAGCGGATGACAGTGGAACAGAGGGCGGCCCGGTCGCGCCCATAGGTCTCGTAGACCCACTGGATGACCTCCTCGCGCCGTTCGTGCTCGAAGTCGACGTCGATGTCGGGCGGCTCCCGGCGCTCCTCGGACACGAAGCGCTCGAACAGGAGGTCGTTGCGCGACGGATCGATCGAGGTGACGCCAAGGACGTAGCAGACTGCCGAGTTCGCCGCCGAGCCGCGGCCCTGGCAGAGGATGCCCTTCGACCGGGCGAAGCGGACGATGGAGTTCACCGTCAGGAAGTAAGGGGCGTAGTCCAGACGCTCGATCAGCCGAAGCTCGTGCTCGAGGTTGCGTCGGACGCTCTTCGGCAGGCCCTCGGGGTAGCGCTCGGCCGCCCCCTCCCATGTCAGCTTCGCCAGAGCCTCCTGCGGTGTCAGGTCAGGGAACTGCTTCTCCTCAGGATACTGGTAGGCGAGCTCCGACAGAGAGAAGCGGCAACGATCGGCGATCTCGCTCGTGCGGGCGAGCGCCTCGGAGTATCGAGCGAACAGGCGGTGCATCTCTTCCGGCGGCTTGAGGTAGCGATCGGCATGCCGTTCGCGGCGGAAGCCTGCGGCGTCGATCGTCACGCCGTGCCGGATGCAGGTGACGACATCCTGCAAGATCCGGCGGTCGGGCTCGTGGAACAGGACGTCGTTGGTCACCACCGTCGGCACGCGCGCCGCCGCGGCCGCCGTCGTGATGTCGTGCAGCCGAAGCTGGTCGTTCGGCCGGCGGCGAAGGGTGAGAGCGACATAGGCCCGGCTGCCGAACGCCTCCCGCAGGCGACGGAGCTGGCGGCCGAGGTCCTCGTCGGCTTCGTCGGGAACGAGGATCGCGACCATGCCGTCCCCGTGCGCGACGAGGTCGTCCCAGTGGAGGACGCAGCGCCCCTTCCCGCCTCGCGACTTGCCGAGCGACAGCAGACGGCAGAGGCGGGCGTAGGCCGGACGGTCCATCGGATAGACAAGGACGGGCAGCGCGTCGGCGAGGTCGAGGCGGCAGCCGACGATGGCCCGCACGCCCGTGGTTTTCGCCGCCTCGTGCGCCCGCACGATCCCGGCGACCGAGTTCCGGTCAACGACGGCGAGCGCCTCGATGCCCATCAGGCTGGCCGTGGCGAACAGCTCCTCGCACGACGAAGCCCCACGCAGGAACGAGAAGTGCGAGGTGACCTGAAGCTCCACGTAGCGGTGGCCTGCGCTCATCCGAAGATGCCGTGCAGGAACCACTTGTGGGAGCCCGTCTCGGGATGCTCGCCGTCACCGGCACGGTAGAGCCAATACCGCTCGCCAGCGTCGTCCTCGACACGGAAGTAGTCCCGCACCTCGGCCGCCTCGGCGTCGCGTTTCCACCACTCGCCGAAGACGCGCTCGGGACCGTCGGCACGGCGGACGCGGCGACGCTGCCCGCGCCACGAGAACCACACCGGGGGATGGTCGGGGAGCAAAGCCATCGTCTCGACGGGCTCGGGCCGCGGCAGGAGCCGGGACGGTCGCGGCCAGTGGTCGTCCCAGGACGCGCCGTCGTCGAGGGCCATGGGCTCGACGCGGGTGACGGAGCGCTCCGGCACATCGCTGGCGACCGGGGCGAAGCGGTAGAGCATCCTCTCGCCGATGCGGTTCGCCAGGAGGTCGACGAGCCCGGACACGTCCGCCTCCGGCTCCTCGACGAGCGAGGAGACAACCTGGGCTGCTCCGAGCGGCTCGGCATGGGTCGCCGCGAGCGTCATGACCTCAATGCCGAAGCCCGGATCGATCTTCTCGATCCGGTCGCAGAGCAGCCTCGTCAGGCGGCGGACATCGCGCTCGGGCTTGGCCGTGCCGATGCGAATGGCTTCCCATCTGTTGTCCACGCGTCCGAACAGGAGGTCGAGGCGGCGGGCGCCGAGGCCGCGCAGCTCGAGTTCGGCGACGAGAGCGACGACGAGCTTGCCGACGTACCGCTTGATTGTCTCCGGCGCGCCGATGGGTTCGCCGAAGACGTGTCGCACCTCGACGAGGTCGGGAGACCGGACGGGCTCGACAGGCTCCGGCACGGTGCCGAACGCTTGGTCGAGGCGTCGGACGAGCTGCGGGCCGAAGCGCTGAACGAGCGGGGCTCGGGGCTGCACGGCGAGGTCGCCGACCGTCGCGAAGCCGAGGTCGTGAAGGTCGTGGCGCATGCGCTCCGGCAGCCGCAGGGCGGCTAGCGGCAGACGCGCAAGGGCGTGGTCAGTCCGGCCCGGTTCCACTAGGACCATGGCGGCTCCCGCGTGCCGGGCGGCCGCATGGGCGGCGCCCCATGTGTCCGCGATGGCGACACGCGTCTCGAGACCGGACGAGGCGAAGCGGTCGACGATCGTGTGGAGCATCGCCTCCTCGCCGCCATGGAGGTGATCGGTGCCGGTCGTGTCGACGACCAGCCCGTCCGGCGGATCCGCCGCGACCACGGGCGAGAACCGCAGCGCCCAGACTGCGAGGCGATCGAGCGCGTCCGCGTCCCCGACGGGGTCGGCGTCCAGGATGGCGAGGCCCGGGACCAGCGCCTGGGCTTTCGTCGCAGGCATGCCGACCGACAGCCCGGCACTTTCCGCCAGCTCGTCCGCCGCCACGACGACGCGGCGGCTCCCGTCGCGCCCGACGAGCACCAGCGGGACGTCAGCCAGAGGCGCGCTTCCGGGCGACTTGCGGCGGAGCCGATCGGTTGGCCACTTGGGAAGGAAGAGCGAGACGACCCTGGGCATCACACGCCTCCACTTCGAAGTCGGCACATTCCCCGGCACGGGACCGAAGAAGTTCGAGAAGCCAACGCGACCGGCCGACGCCGGGAACGAGCAGCGGGCGCGATGGCAAGACCGAAACGCGCCAGCGAGTGACCGATGCCGTCGGCTGGCCGAAGTCCGCGGCCTCGGCCTGCCGTCGCCACCGGCGAACCGCTAGCGCAAGCGTGCCCGACCCCTCGGCGGCAAGTTGAAGGCGACGCGACGCTGTCATGGACAGCTTGGCTACCTCCGCAACAACGGCACCGAGCCCGCCGTGCCGAAGCCCGTCCTCGAAGCACGCCAGCAAGGTCTTCTCGTCACCGGCTTCGACGAAGATGACCCGCCCTGGGGCGAGACCCGCCTGGGCGATCGCCGGAGCGAAGAGGTCCTGACGGGTGACGCACCACAGGATTTTGCCCTTCGTCCGTGCGGCGACCCCGGCGGTGAAAAGCGCCGCGGCCGCCCCGTCGACCGCGCCATTCCCGCCGCCCGCGACCTCGTGCAGGGCACCGAGCGCGAGGCCGCCGCCCGGCAGGCGTCCGTCGATCTCCGGCACACCGAACGGCAAGGCCTTCCGAACCCGCGCGTCCCTTCCCTCGAGCCGCTGGACGCGCTCGCGAAGGTCGGCCAGGACGGATGTGTCGGGCAAGCGGGGCATTGGTTGGCGACGGACCGGATTCCTAAGGGCGACTCAGTCGCAGAATATGTTCCCGTTCTGTTCCGAGGCTAGCCCGAGAGTCAATGATCCGTCCGGCTGTCCACTGAAGCCAGATCGCCCTGTGGAAAACGGGACGTGGCCGTCTTCGCGGCCCCGACTTCTCAAGCCTTGTCAAACCCGCCAAGGGCCGAGATCACGGGTCGGAGAGGATGCTGGCGATGTCGAGCGGGTGCTCAAGGTAAGCGCAGAACGACCGAAAGGCATACCGCTCGCATGATCCGCTGGTTCATTACCACCGCCCTTCTCGGCGCCCTCCTGCCCTTCGCAGCCGTCGCTGAAGCGAGTCCCACGCATCCCGTCTACGGTCCGCAGCTGGAAGGCTTCGAGTACCCCCATCCCGTCGCGCTTCACTCGGTCCGATCCCAGGGACAGGACATGGAGATGGCCTATATGGACGTCGCTCCCGTCGGCGAGGCGAATGGGCGGACCGTCGTCCTCCTCCATGGCAAGAACTTCTGCGGCGCGACCTGGGAGCGGACGATCGCTGTCCTGACGGAGGCCGGCTACCGCGTCCTCGCCCCCGACCAGATCGGCTTCTACAAGTCGTCGAAGCCCGAAGGCTACCAGTTCAGCTTCCCCGACCTCGCCACACGGACGCACGCCCTCGTTGAGGAACTCGGCATCGAGAAGCCGGTCGTCGTCGGCCACTCCATGGGCGGCATGCTCGCCGCACGCTACGCGCTGATGTTCCCGGACGACGTCGGACAGCTCGTCCTCGTCAACCCGATCGGCCTTGAGGACTGGCAGGCGAAGGGCGTGCCCTACCAGACGCTGGACGACGCCTACGCGGGGGAGCTGAAGACGAGCTTCGACAGCATCAAGGCCTACCAGCAGCGCATCTACTACAATGGAGTTTGGAAGCCAGACTACGATCGCTGGGTCGAGATGCTCGCGGGCATGTATTCAGGTGACGGTCGCGAGATCGTCGCCCGCAACCAAGCGCAGACTTCGGACATGGTCTTCACCCAGCCCGTGGTTCACGAGTTCGGGCGCATCGCGGTGCCGACCGTCCTGATGATCGGCGGCCTCGACCGGACCGCGCCCGGCGGATATCGGGCGGCCAAGGAGATTGCCGAGACGCTCGGCCAGTACCCGACGCTCGGGCGGGAGGCGGCGGAAGCGATCCCCGACGCCACGCTGGTCGAGTTCCCCGAACTCGGGCACTCACCTCAGGTCGAGGCACCGGACGTTTTCCATCCGAAGCTGCTGGAAGTGCTGGATGCGCGGCAGCGGTAAGGACCCCATTTCGTTCGTGACGGGCGATACCTGAACGGTTCGG
>NZ_JAPZDS010000032.1 GCF_029813115.1 Aureimonas sp. SK2 | reverse complement strand
ACAGGATAGATCGTCGACAGGAAGCCGCCGAGCACGAAGGTGGCGACAAGGATCGCCATCGTCTGCGGCAAGAGCGCAAGGACGAGCGCCGTGACCGACAAACCGGCAGCGACGCACGCTACCACGACGCGACGGTCAAAGCGGTCGGACAGCTTTCCCACCGGAACCTGGAAGGCGAGGCCGCCGAAGATCGCGGTCGCGATATAGGCGGAAATCCAGCTTGCCTCGACGCCCTGGGCCTGACCATAAGCGGGAACGAGAGCGTAAAAGGCGCTGCTCGCCAATCCGCTTGCGGCGCATCCAGCGATCGACACCGGCGCGAGCCGGCGCAATTCGCGAAGGCCGAAGCTGGGGGCGGGAGGCAGAAAAGGCGGTGAGGCATGCGTTAGGCTCACCGGGATCAAGGCCAGACAGAACAGAGCGGCGGCGAGTGCAAACAGTTCGAAGCCCATCGGGGCAGGAAGGTTGAGCAGGAACTGGCCGCCGCCGAAGCAAGCATTGGTGGCTACCATGTAGAGCGCGAACACCGCGCCGCGGTTCTTTGCCGTGGAGGAGGCGTTGAGCCAGCTCTCGGCGGTTATGAAGAGCCCGGCGCATCCAAATCCGGTCGCCAGACGAATGAATATCCAGGCCGGCGCCGAGGTCAGGATGGGCTGCACGATCACCGAAGCCGCGACAAGCCCGGCGAGCGCGGCGAACATGCGGATATGTCCGACCCGCATCAGAAGTCTGCCGACGCTGACCGCGCCGATCGTGTAGCCGCCGAAATAGCTTGCCAGGACGATGCCCATCACGGCCGGCGAAAAGCCGGCGGCGGAGGTTTCCATCGACACGAGCGTGCCGAGAAAGCCATTTGCCAACTGGACGAGGCAGATGCCGAGAATGACAGCGCCGATGGTGAAGACAAGTCGCGACATGGATGGCACTCACTCGGTGGTGGCTGGTTCAGATCGAGGACAGGAATTTGTTGACGACGCGCAGTTCGTCATCCGAAAATCGCCCGGCCAGCGCATCGAAGTGAACGTTGATGCTATCGTGCGCCTTGGCGATCTCCTCGATGCGGCCTGGCACCGGCTGGATGAAAATGCCGCGACGATCCCGCCGGTTGTGAACGCGCTCGACAAACCCCGCCCTTTCCAGCCGATCGATCGCGGCCGTCGCCGAGCCGGTGGAGATGCCGAGATAGTTTGCAAGCTGTTTCGGTGTCACCGGCTCCTCCG
Organism: Aureimonas sp. SK2; assembly: GCF_029813115.1. GTDB lineage: Bacteria > Pseudomonadota > Alphaproteobacteria > Rhizobiales > Rhizobiaceae > Aureimonas. Next base: position 17,770 of record NZ_JAPZDS010000032.1, on the reverse strand, counting down.
ACGATCTCAAGAGATCGATGGAGGCCAGATCCGTAGCGTGTATGCCTATGGTTTTTGCCAACAGAGCGTCGGCTTTCGTGAAGCTTCTGACCAGCATCCGCATGTTGCGCCGCAGGGCGTGAACAAGGACAGCGCGTTCATCACTTGATTTATCGATATGCTTCATCCATATGGCTCTACCATCAAGATACTAGATGGCGCAATGGTAGGATCGAACGGGCTTCCTTGCTAGAGTTCGGTTAAGGAGGTTTGACGGAATGGCAACTGACATGAAGAACAACGCGCATCCTGAGCGAGGCGACGCCGCGCCGGAGGATCTTCAGGTTTCCGGCGAGAACCAGCTCCTGACAAAGCCTGCCGCCGAAGATCCTCTGACGCAGTACGAGCCTGCTGCCGAGAAGGCTGCGCTCAAGGAGCCGGTCGCGGCCAATCCCGCTAATCCCGCAAAGAAGATCGGGGCCGTCTTCCTGCTTCTGCTGATCGTCATCGTTGCATGGTATGCGGTGACCGACCGCACCGCACCCTATACCGGACGCGCGTCGGCCTCCGCCTATGTGGCGCAGATCGCGCCGCGGGTCGCCGGCCAGGTGACCGAGGTCTTCGTCGAGGACAACACGATCGTCAATGCGGGCGATCCGCTTTTCCAGCTCGATCGGCGAGCCTTCGAACTCGCCGTGCGGCAGGCCGAGGCCAATCTCGCCCAGGCGATGCAGGCGACGGACGTTTCGGCCGCCGGCGTTGCCTCCGCGCAAGCGCGGGTCTCGCAGTCACGGGCCAATCTCGAGAACGTGCGGGCCTCGGCCAGCCGGACCAATTCGCTGGCCGAGCGCGGGATCGTATCGCAGGCCCAGGTCGACACGGCTGAAGCAGAATTGCTGACCGCCGAGGCACAGCTTGAAGCCGCCGAATCGGACCTGCGCAGCGCTGTCGCGCAACTGGGCGGCGACAATGGCGAACCTGCCCCGAACATCCTGGCGGCCCAACTTCAACTGGAAGAGGCTCAGCTAAACCTTCTCTATTCCACCGTGACCGCCCCCACGCTCGGCGTCGTCACCAATCTCCAGTTGGCGATCGGGCAATATGCGGCGGCCGGCACCCCGGGCATGACCTTCATCGATTCCAGAGGCGGCTGGATCACCGCCGATCTTCGGGAAAACCAGCTCGGACTGGTCGCGCCCGGCGACGAGGTTGGCATCCTCTTCGACGTGATGCCGGGCCGGATTTATACGGGCCGGGTGCACAGCGTCGCCTGGGGCATTGACCCCGGCCGCACCACGGCGGGTGGCCTGATGCAAAACCTACCAGAGAACCGCTGGTTCGAGCCCGCCCGACGCATGCCGGTGCGCATCGAGCTTGATGGCGGCATGGAGGCCTGGCCGCGTCAGGCCCGGGCTGGCGCCAAAGTCAGCGTGGTGGTCTATTCTGGAGGGACGAGCAATCCTATCGCCTGGATCGCCGCCGGCCTCCACCGGGCGCAATCCTATCTCTCCTACCTCTACTGATCCGCCATGTATGTCGCCCCCCGCCCCCGCGTCGAGGACGACCCGTTGTTTGCCATACGCTTGTCGTGCGGCGCGGTCGTCGGGTTCCTGCTTGCGATCGGTCTCCAGTCGCCGCTAGCGATGTTGCCGCCCGCACTGATCGTCGGGTTAATGGCGGGCATGCGGAAAGCCTTTGACGCAAAGAAGGGAATTGGCGCGCCGGTGGCCATGATCGTGATGGTTGCGACCCTGTCCTTCATTGTGGATCTGGCGCGGCCCATGCCTATCGTGCTGGTGATGATCGTATGGGCGCTCTGTGTGCTGTCGTATTACGTCATTTTGAAAACGGGCAATCCGATCGGCATGTTGATCGCGATCGTCGCGGTACTGATGTCGGTCATGCGGATGGACTCGGCCCAAGCGATGGTCTTCATGCGCGATGGCTTTATCGAGGCGAGCCTTTGCGCTTTGTTCGCCATCCCGATCCTCTATATGATCTTTCCGCCGCGCGCCAAAGAGTTGATGGTCGAGATATATGAGCCGGCCAAGGAAGGCCATCATGGCCTACGGGCACTGATCCGCGGTAGCGTGCTCCTCATTCTGTCCTTCTGGCTGTTCTCGATTCTGGACTCCAGCAATATGATGATCGCGGTGGCTGCGGTGTTCGTGCTGGTTTTCCCGACCACCAAGCAGCTTTACGCCGAGGCTTGGGAACGGACGCTAGCGACGCTGATCGGCGGCGTCATGGCGCTCCTTATTCTTGCGGTCTTCACACCGATCGCGCATTTTCCGGTGTTGCTCATCCTAGTGTTTCTAGGCGGGCTATTCATCGCCAGCCGCATGATTGACGGCTACTATCCGCCAATGGTCTACCAGTTCGCCTTCTCGGCAATGATCTCGCTGGTCGCGGGCGGACTGTCCACGCAAGAGCCGGTGGACGCTACCGTCCTGCGCATCGTTCTCACGCTCGTCGGCGCGGTGGCCGCCGCGTTCATGACCGCTTTGCTGGAGCAGATCCTCATCCCATCTGCAGGAACGACCGCTGAACGACGAACAGGCGGGGCCGGGCCTCCTGGAAAAGGAAGCAGCCTACTTAGAGCACCTAACAAAACTTATTCTTGGCGTTGAAGCATATGATCGCCACTGCGAGGGCGAGGAAGGCGCGATAGAGGTCTGCGTGGCGTTCATATCGGATGGTGACCCGCTGGCGCACGCCCGGCATCGTGGCTGGATCGAGTTCGGTTCCTCCATCCTGTCGGACCTATTGGGATTCGAGACAGCCAAGTATGCCACCACCTACGAGGCCACGCCGGGCGCTGATAGACAGGTTTGGCCGCGTCGAAGCCGTACTGGAGACGGTCCGTTCTTCGCCGGCGAGGCGTTCAGCCTGGTCGATGCGGTTTTCGCGCCGATCTTCCGCTATTTTGATGTGTTCGACACCATCGCGCCCACCGGCGTATTCGACGCGTTGCACCGCGTCACGGCATGGCGGAAGGCACTGGCCCAGCGCCCGAGCGTGGGCGAGGCCATCACCGATGACTACGCGGATCGCCTCAAAGGCTTTCCTAAAGAACCATGACGCATGGCTGATGAAAGCCTCCGCCTGACAAGTTCGCAAAATTCCCAAAACCCGCGACGGTCGCAGAATAGGCATTTTCGCGACGGGTTGCACACGCTAGATTCGGGCGGTGAGCATAGCAGCGAAAGCCCCCTGCCCCATGATGATCGGATATGCGCGCGTCTCGACCGATGGCCAGACCCTCGACCAGCAGCGGGCGGCGCTGAAGGCGGCCGGCTGCAAGCGCGTGTTCGAGGAAAAGGCATCCGGCGCGCAGCGCGGCCGCCCCGAACTGGCGAAGATGCTGGACCATTTGCAGCCGGGCAACGTGGTGACGGTGACGCGGCTCGATCGCCTCGCCCGATCGACGCGCGATCTTCTCGATATTGCCGAGCGGATCGGCCAAGCCGAGGCCGGCTTGCGATCGCTGGCCGAGCCGTGGGCCGACACGACGACGCCGGCCGGGCGCATGGTGCTGACATTCTTCGCCGGCGTTGCCGAGTTCGAGCGCAGCTTGATCCATGAGCGCACGAGCGCCGGCCGAGCTGCGGCGAAGGCGAAGGGCGTTCGGTTCGGCCGGCCCCCTGCCCTTTCGGCCGAGCAGATCGCACACGCCCGCCAGCTCATCAGCGAGGACAAGAAGCCGGCCGAGGTTGCCCGGCTTTTGGGTGTGCATCGCGCCACGCTCTACCGGGTGCTTGAGAACGCATTGACGTAACCACGTTTAGTTGCCGGCCCTAGAAGTAGTGCCTTGCCCGGTTCCTTACGCAAAGGGTTGCAGAATCGCGTAAATCGCTTCTACATGTAGAGATGGTGAGTCGAACACGCGAGCAGCAAATCAAGTTGGAGAGTGTCCGCAACCTGCGCGCCCGTTGGCGCGCGGAGGGCCGGATTCTTGTGCAGGCCGATCTGCCTGGCGAGCTGGTCGCGGCGATTGACCGCCTGAAGGACGACGCGGGCTTGCGAGGGCGCGCGCCGATCATCGAGGAAGCGTTGAGGTTCTATATCGAAGCGAAGCAAGGGACATAACGGCAAAACGCCCGACCGCGCCAACGGTCGAGCGTTTTTGTAGGCCGTCAGACACACCGTAGCTAACGGGGCCGATAACTCTCCCCTTATCTACGCTAGAGCACTCCAATTCGCAAGATTGATTCTTGCGGAAATGGGGAAAGCTGTGCCTGCCGTCCGCGCTGTCATGTCCTTCAAATGGAAGGACGAGGGCATATGTTGAGGACGCACTACGCGGCCGCGATCGGCTGCGCGCGCAGGCACGCGCTTGACGAGATCATGCGGGAGGTTTGGACCCTATACGGCGCGGGCCAGCTCTCCGACGATGAGGCCGGGAAGCTTACGACGCTCGCCCATGAGCGCAGGGCCGCCCTGCGGGGATCGGGACAGACCGCGCTAGGTCTGGTCTTTCCGCCCCCGGCCGAGCGATGCCCGACGCCAGTTCGCCGGCATAGTCATATCCGGGGGCGGTCGGAGGGCCGCATATGGCGGCCGACGACGCGCAAGGACGTTCAGGCGATCTTGAGGGCGGCCGAAATCTACAACGAGGCCGGTTTGCGCCAGAAGGGCGAGCGCAGCGGCCCGCTAGGATCGGTGGCGCTGGACGTGCTGCGGCTGTTCGTCAATCTCATCGACTTCCGCACCGGCCGGTTAGAGCCGTCAATCACCACGATCATGGATCGGCTAGGCCGGTCGCGCGATACGATCGTGCGGGCGCTGAAAAACCTGCGGGCGCATGGTTTCATCGACTGGCTGCGGCGCTACGAGCCGACCGGCAACGAGGGGCGCGGCCCACAGGTCCAGCAGACGAGCAACGCCTATCGCCTGTCCCTGCCCGAGAAGGCCCGCCAGTTCCTTGGACGGTTCGGCAAGGCCCCGCCCCTGCCCGACGACCACAGCGCCGCACAGGAAGCCCGCGCGGCCGAGCTGGACGCCTACAGGAAGGCCCTGCCCCTCGATGAGCTGGCGCTGTTCGAGGCCGGTGACAACACGCTAGGCCGGGCGCTCGCGGCCCTTGGGAAGATGGTGCAGAAACGTGAGTCCGATAACCAGACTGAATCCCCATCTGATCTTTATCTAAGAGGACAAACATAAGCGGTCGCCGCTGTTCGGGCTGCTTTCGCAGCCCTGCGGCGGTTCCGGCCCGCGTATAGGCGGGCCGGCAAGCGGCACCCTCATCACCTAAACCGCAACGCCCGCGCCTGCGGCAACCCCCACATGGGCTTTCGAGAGAGAGCAAGGGGCAAGGCTGGCGCTATATTACTCAAGTGAGTGAATGAGCCCAAACCCTCTTTACTCAATTGCTCAATGCGTTATACTCATTTGAGTAAATGCGTATTTCATCAACCGTAGGAGATTCGGCCGTGCATGTGATCGCCGTTTTGAACCAGAAAGGCGGGGCCGGGAAAACGACCATAGCCACCCACCTCGCCCGCGCCTTGCAGCTCGGCGGCGCTGACGTGCTGCTGATCGACTCCGACCCGCAGGGCAGCGCCCGCGATTGGGCGGCGGTGCGGGAAGATCAGCCCCTTTCCGTGGTCGGGTTGGATCGGCCGACGATCGAGCGCGATTTGAAGAATGTCGCCCGTAAGGATTTCGTCGTCATCGACGGAGCGCCACAAGCGGCCGACCTCGCCGTGTCGGCCATCAAAGCCGCGAATTTCATCCTGATCCCGGTGCAGCCCTCGCCCTATGACATTTGGGCGACGGCCGAGCTTGTCGATTTGGTCAAGCAGCGCATGGAGATCACGGACGGAAAATTGCGCGCCGCGTTTGTCGTGTCCCGCGCGATCAAGGGAACGAGGATCGGCAACGAGATCACCGACGCCCTGAACGGTTACGGTCTGCCGATCCTCGCGGCCCGGATCACGCAGCGCGTGAGCTATCCCGGCTCCGCTGCGGCCGGCGCAACCGTCCTCGATCTGGAACCGGACAGCGAAGCGGCCCGCGAAATGACGGCGCTTGCCGACGAAATTAAGCAATTGCTCAATTGAGTAGATAAGGAGAGCATCAAATGAGTGAAGAAAAACGGGGTATGCTCAGCGCCGGCCGGCCGAGCAATGTGCGGAAGTCCGCCACGCTCGCCAGCCTGTCCGACAAGGGCGCAACCGTGCGCGTGAACTTCGATCTGGACCGCGAGGAACACAAACGGCTCAAAATCATGGCCGTGGAGCAGGGCCGGACCATTTCGGAGATACTGCGGGAGATGGTTTCTCAATCACTTAAATGAGTGTATGAGTATCTGATTAGTTGAGCGATTGAGCTTCTTGAAACTGTTGCTCATGTGAGCTACATTAAGTGCAGAGAAAGGAGGCCCGGTCATGGCTGCAAGTGCATTTGTGCGCGCTCGCATTGACGAGCGCCTGAAAGACGAGGCGGCCGCCGTGCTGGCCGAAATGGGGCTTACCGTGTCCGATGTGGTGCGGATGACCTTGACCCGCGTGGCGAAGGATAAGGCTTTGCCCTTTGAGTTGAAGGTGCCGAACGCCGAGACGCGCGCCGCGATCGAGGAATCCCGCGCGATGATGAAGGCCCGCCGTGCGCGGTTCAATGACGGACAGGAATTGTTTGATGCCCTCGACAAAGAAACCCGCCAGTAGCAAGCGGGCTTCTCTGCCGAGATCGGCGGACTATGCCAAGAGCTTCGTGAAGGATTGGGAGCGGCTTTCCCGTTCTGGCCGCTACAACATGCGCCAGCTCAAAGAGGTCATGTTGCTGCTGATAGCGAACGACGAGCCGCTAGGCCCGGAATGGCTTGACCACGCCCTGAAAGGGGATTGGGCCGACCATCGGGAATGTCATATCGGCGGCGATTTTCTCTTGGTGTATCAGGTCGAGGGCAATAGCCTGATTTTCGTGCGCGCCGGCACCCACGCCGAATTGTTTGAGTGATTGAGAGTTTCCGCTAATACTCAAAGCCTCATTGCCTCAAACCCGCCCCCGGCCGTCCCTACAGCCCTAGATGATGAGAGCGGGCCGGCCGGGGGCTACCGTCGCGGGTGTGGCGAGGTTGAGAGAAGCCTCGGCGCGTCAGCGCCGGGACCGCCTCGGGCAGGGGGGCTTTGAGAAGGAACCTGTCCTGTTCGACCAGATCGAGCAGCCACAGAGCCAGCGACGGCGGCAAATAGGCTTCAAATCGCAATCCACCCTCTGCGACCTGGTTGCGGAGCCGCTTGGCTTGTTCGACCGCATGGGCCTTGTCGGCGGGATCGGGCCATTCGGGCGCATCGGTATCGGTCATAGCTTCATCTTTCATGCTTGGTCGAACAGCCCCCGGAACTCTGCATCGGCATAATAGGCGAGCTTGCCGGCGACGATCGGCCGTTGCCCGGCGAGGAACAGCAATTCGACGTGCTGCGGCAGGTTGCGGACCTCATCCGGGGTCAGCAGCGGGCGGGCGGTGTGTTGCTCGCCGTAGGAAATGCCGGATTTGTCGGAATCGAGCGCGCGGCTCATGGTCTGGAACACAACGGTTTCTTGGCCCAATAGGTCGGAGACAAGCCGGGCGCTGTCGTGATCGTTGACGCCGAACACCTGTAGGACGCCGGCGTTTGACAGGAAGGTGCCGGCGCGCTGCCCGTAGGTGGCGCGGAGCTGGTGAACGTCTTGCAGGATCGGCCAGAGCTGGACGCCGTAGCCGGCCATGAGGCCCATTGCGCGCTCGACGGGGGCCAGATGGCCGAGGGCGGCGAACTCATCCAGCAGATAGAGGACCGGGACGGCCGGCTTGACGGGATCGCGGGCCATGTCGGTGAGGCTTTGCGCGACGAGCAGGCGCAGCCAGCGGGAATAGGTGGCGAGGCGATCGGGCGGCAGGACGAGGAACACCGAGACGTTGCGGCGCTTGAGATCGGCAAAGCGGAAATCGGATCGGCCGAGGACGGCGGCCATGCGCGGGCTGTCGAGGAAATGGGTATGGCGCTGCGCCGCCGAGAGGACGCCGGCGGCCTCACGGTCGGATTTGCCGAGGTGGCGGTTTGCGGCGCGGGCGATCAGGCCGGAGGCGGCCGTTGACGCCTGCATGTCCTTCAGGAGCGCCGCGAAGGCTTCAGGGGCGAGGGTGAGATATTCGCGCAGGGTGGCGAGGTTTCGCCGGTCGCGCGGCTCGCTGGCGGCAATATGGAGGATCAGGCCGGCAATGAGCGCCTTGGCTTCCTCGTTCCAATGCGCCTCGCCGGCCATGCCCGGTTCATCGAACACGAGGGCGTCGGCCAAGGTGCTTGCATCTTCCGCGACATCGAGGCCGGCCGGGTCGAGCCCTTCCAGCGGATTGAAGGCGGCCGAGGGCTGGCCGGTGACGCCGAAGGGGTCGAGGACATGGACCGGGCCGAATTGCTGGCGGGCGCGGCCGGCGATCTTGGCATTTTCGCCCTTGGGGTCGATGCAGATCACGGAGCGATCGGCGGTGAGCAGATTCGGGATGATGGTTCCCACCCCCTTGCCGGTGCGCGTCGGGGCCATCGTCAGCAGATGGGCCGGGCCGTCATAGCGCAGGAGCTTCCCGGTTTTGCCGTCGCGGCCGATCAGCAGGCCGGACTCGGCGCGGGCGAGGGCGGCGGTTTCCTTGTCGGTGGCGAAGCGGGCCGAGCCGTGGGTTTCGCCGTCCATATCCCCGAAATGGATAATCAGCGGATTGGTGAGGAAGCGGAAGGCGAGCGCCAGCAGCACCAGCAGCGTGACGAGATCGAGCAGGAGAACCGGAACCGAGCCGACGCGAAAGCCCATTTGTTCGAGAGCGAAGCGGCCGCCGAAGCCGACGACGAACAGGACGATAACAAGAAGGAACAGAAGCCCGAGAAGCGGTTTCCAGATGCGGAAGGGCGCGGCGAGCAGAGCGACGAACGCCCATAGTGGATCACGCGCGGCCTGCCGCATCATGTTCTTGAACGCACCCCATGCAAGTCTCGCCTGACTCATGCGGCCGTCCCCCCGGCGCTGCCTGTCGTCTCCCCGGCCGGCGCGTTGCCGATCAGGTCGGCAAACAGTTCCTTGTCACCGGGGCGCGTCAGGAAGTCGGGCAGCTCACGCTTGAGCCATTCGCGCAGGCGTCGGGAAAATTCCTCATCCTTGCCGTTTTCGAGGCGATGCAGGACGAGCGCACCGAGCAGCACCTTGCGGCGCGTGTCGTTGGCGCGTTCCTGCTTCGACAGACGGGCCTTGAGCGTGGCGCGCTGCGCATCCAGTTCGGCCAAGCGTTGTTCGATCGTTTTGCGCGCCATTCCTCATATCTCCTTTTCCGGTTGTTCGCCTAGACTATCATTCCCGGCCTTCTTTTCCAGCGTTTGCCTGTTGCGCTTGAGTTTTCGACGGTTTTGCAGCACAATCCGGGCCTCAGTTCATTGCATCAACCTTGCCGCAAGCGCCACACCGAGCGACGAAAGAGCGAAGCGATTGAGTTGATAAGGGCGCACTTACGAGTTGCTACGCAACTCAGCGCGCCGCCAGCCTCCAAGCTGGCGGGAAAAGCGGAAACAGGATCGAGGCAACGGGTTGGCGATCTACCATTTCAGCATGAAGCCAGTTTCGCGGGCGAAGGGCCGTAGCGCCGTCGCCTCAATGGCTTATCGTGCCGGGGAGAAGCTGACCAACGAGCGCGACGGGATCACACACGACTACACGGCCAAGCAGGGCGTGGAACATGCCGAGATCGTCTTGCCGGAAGGCGTCAACGCGGATTGGGCGCGTGATCGGTCGGACTTGTGGAACGCCGCCGAGTTTGCCGAGAAGCGGAAGGACGCCCGCGTTGCGCGAGAGTTCGAGGTTGCCTTGCCGCATGAGCTATCGGCCGAGGAACGGCTAGAGGCTACGCGGGAGATGGCGCAGGAGCTGGCCGACCGCTACGGCGCGGCTGTGGACTTCGCCATTCATGCGCCGCACGAGGCGAGCGACGTTCGCAATCACCATGCCCATATCCTCATGACCACGCGGCAGGTGACGGAGAACGGGCTAGGCGAAAAGACTTACCTTGAGCGCGAAAACAAATGGCTGCTGGCGAACGATCTTCCGACGACCGACATGCAGCTCCGCGACCTTCGCCAGCGTTGGGAGGGGATCGCCAACGAGCGCCTTGCTATGGCCGGGCTTGATATTCGGATCGACCATCGTTCGCATATGGAGCGCGGGCTAGAGATCGCGCCGACCGAGCATATGGGTGTCCATGCCTCGCAGATGGAGCGGCGCGGCCTTGACGTGTCGCGGTCGCGGCTGGACGAGGATGCGGCCCGGCGCAATGCCGAGCTGATCCGCGAGAAGCCCGAGCAGGTTCTTACCCTCATCACCGGGGAAAAGAGCGTGTTCGACCGGCACGACGTTGCGCGGGCGCTGCATCGCTATATCAACGACGACCCGCAGGAGTTCCAGAGCGCCTTTGCGAAGGTCATGGCCTCGCCGACGCTGGTGGAGTTGCAGGCCGAGCGGGCGGACCCGGCAACGGGCGAGATCGAGCTTGCGCGCTATTCGACCCGCGAAATGGTCGAGATCGAATCCGGCATAATCGAGAGCGCGCAGCGGATGCACGACGCGCATGGTCATGGCGTCGATCGCCGGCATGTCGAGCGGGCGATAGAGCGGCAGGACGCCGCCATTCAGCGCAGCGCCGGCGATGCTTCCGCCCGGCTGTCGGATGAGCAGCGCCGGGCGATCGAGCATATCACCGGCCCGGAGAGGATCGCGGCCGTTGTCGGTTATGCCGGCGCTGGCAAGTCCACAATGCTCGCGGCCGCGCGCGAGGCGTGGGAGGCCGAGGGCTATCAGGTCCACGGCGCGGCCCTGTCGGGCAAGGCGGCCGAGGGCTTGGAGGAAAGTTCCGGCATCCAGAGCCGCACCCTCGCGTCATGGTCCCGCGGTTGGGAGAACGACCGCGGCACGATCGGCCGCGGCGACGTGTTCGTGATCGACGAGGCCGGCATGGTCGGCTCGCGCCAGCTCGCCCGTTTCGTTGGCGAGGCCGAGGTGCGCGGGGCGAAGATCGTCCTTGTAGGCGACCATGAGCAGCTACAGGCGATCGGGGCCGGCGCACCGTTCCGGGCGATCACGGAGGAAATCGGCCATGCCGAGCTGTCCGAGATTCGCCGGCAGCGGGTGGACTGGCAGCGCGAGGCGTCGGTTGACTTCGCCACGCACCGGACGGCCGAGGGGCTGGCGGCCTATCGGGATCACGGCAACATCAGCTTTGCCGAAACCGGCGAGGACGCGCGCGGCCAGATCGTGCGCGATTATCTTGCCGATCGCGACGAGCGGCCGGAGGGAACCCGCGTAGCGATGGCACATCGCCGGGCCGATGTTCGCGCCATCAATGACACGATCCGGGCCGAACTACAGGACCGGGGCGAGCTGGCGCAGGGCGAGGACGCCGGCGCGCTGACCTTCCAGACCAATGACGGCAAGCGGGAGTTCGCGCCGGGCGACCGCATCGTGTTCCTTGAGAACAACCGCGACCTTGGCGTGAAAAACGGGATGCTAGGCACGGTCGATCATGTCGAGCCGGGCCGCATCATCGCCACGCTGGACGGCCGGGGCGGCAATAGTGTTTCCGTGCCGATGGGCGATTATCAGGCGATCGACCACGGCTATGCGACGACGATTCACAAAAATCAGGGTGCGACAGTCGATCGGTCCTATGTGATGGCGTCGGGGACGATGGACCGGCATCTAACCTATGTCGCCATGACCCGGCATCGTGACGGGGTGCAGCTCTACGCGGCACAGGACGAGTTCACCAATGCCGGCCGGCTGGTCGAGCATGGGGCCGCGCCCTATGAGCATGACCCGCAGAAATCCGACAGCTATTTCGTGACGCTGGAAAACGACAAGGGCGAGCAGCGCACCCTATGGGGCGTCGATCTAGAGCGCGCCATGAAGGAGGCCGCGCCGGAGATCGGGGAGAAGATCGGCCTACAGCATGAGGGTTCCACCCCCGTCACCTTGCCGGATGGGACGCAGACGCACCGCAACACATGGAAGGTTCAGGACGCCGGGGAGCTGGCCTATAGCCAGCTAGAGCGCCGCCTGTCCCGGTCGGGCGTGAAAGAAACCACGCTCGATTATACTCGCGACTTTGCCGAGCGGCGCGGGATCGCGGAGCAGATGGGCGTCCGCAGCGAGATCGAGATTCCGGCCGAGCGCGTCGGGCTACGTGCGGAACGGGAGTCGACGGCCGGGGATCATGCTCTTGATCGGAGATCCTCGCAAAAAGTCCGCGCGGATCTCGCGCAGGATCTTCGTGCAGATCCTCGCGAGGATCTCGCCGCCGATCGACAGCAGCGCCAACGGCCATTCGAGGGCCTGAAACTCGGGCGCGGCGCGGCGACCGAGAGCCGCGAGCCAGACCGCGCCGGCGAGGACGGCTCGCAGATCGACCAGAAACGGCCGCAACAGGCCGAGAAGCAGCGGCGCGGTATGTTTGCCGGCCTCAAGCTCAATGCGCGTCCTGCACCCTCACAGGAGCGCACAGAGCGGCCGGAAAGAGAGGGGAGCTTGCGGCAGGCGCCGGCGCCTGACCGGCTGGCCGAGCGGGCGCGGCGGCAGTCGCCGCTTGAGCAGGCTGTTGACCGCTATGCGCGGGCCTATCAGTCGGTCGCGGAGCATCGGCGCGAGGGCTTGCCGGTCCTCGACATGCAGCGGCAGGAAATGCGCGATGCCGGCCAGCAGCTCGACCAGGTGCAGGGCGGCATGAAAGATTTGCTGCGCTCGACGTTGCAAAACGACCCGGCGACGGCACGCGCCATGACCGAGCTTTCCGGCCGGGAGCGTGTCGCGCATGTCATCGACGGAATGAAGCGCGAAAACGCCGCGCTGCAAGACCCGAATATCAGGGCCGAGCGGTTCGTTGAACGCTGGCAGGAGCTACAGGGCCAGCGCCGGGAGCTTCGCGGCTGGCAGCACGACGACGCCCGCGCCAAGGTCGAAAGCCAGATGAACGGTATGACCAAGAGCCTTGAGCGTGACCCGCAGGTAGATTCCATCCTGCGCAATCGCCGGCAGGAACTCGGAATCGGGCAGCAGCAGCGCCGGGGGCAGAGCATCGCCCACGAGCTGCAAGAGGAAATGTCACGCAGCCGGCAGATTAGCCGGGGCATCGGTTTGGGAAGGTAGGCACGGAGCATATGGCGGAGCTGGACGACGACAGGGAAGGAATCGAGCCGGAAGCACTGGACGAGGACGCCGGCGACCCGGCCGCCGCGTTCGATGCGCTCCGGCGCACGATCGAGACGCAGGGCGCGCAGATCGGCGCGGAAATGACCGTGATGCGGCGCGGGCTGGAAGCGGCTTTCGACCAGCTCGAAAAGATCGAGCCGGCGCAGGACTACAAGCCCCAGCTCGCCCAGCTTGTGCAGGCGCTCGACACTGTTGCGGAGCGGCTGCACGGCGTAGAGCAGTCGCCTATTCTCCGGCAGGGTGCGCAGCATTATGCGGCCGCCCTCGAGCGCAGCGGCGAGGCCCTGATACGCACCGCCGTGCAGCAGCTCGAGCGGCAGGCGTCCGACCTCGAGCGCGCCGGCCGGAACCTCGCCGGGCATGTCGCCGGCGCACGGGAGCGCGACCGGCAAAATTGGTGGCTTGTCGCCGCTTTCGCTATCGGCCTGCTGGCCGGCGCGCTGGTGATGTTGTTCCTTCCGCGCCTGTTGCCGTTCTCGGCCGCGCCGCGTGTCGCCAGCGTTGTCATGGGGGAAACGCCGTGGCAGGCCGGCATGAGTCTCATGGCATTTGATAGTCCGGTATCATGGCAGCGCGTGGCGGCGGCCGATCAGCTCATTGCGGCGAACAGGGAGACGGTGACAGCATGTTGGGAGGCGGCAGCGAAAGCTGGCACGGATCAGCGTTGCACCATCACCGTGGCGGCACCTCAGTAACCTTGGCTCTAGTTGAGGCTGAACCAGAGGCGATTTTAGCCGGGTTCTTCGGCGGAATGATTTGTAGCGCCAGCAGAAAAGCAGCGCCGAAGCTGATCCATACATCTGCCAGATTGAACACGAAGAAATGCCAATCCCCAAAATGTAGGTTCAGGAAGTCGGTGACAGAGCCGCGTGCGCCTCGGTCGATCAGGTTTGCCAGAGCGCCTGCCACGACCAAGGAGAGGGCTATCCGGTGCCAACCTTGCGACCGATAGGCCCAGACGGTCATGGCAAGCGTCAGCAATCCTGTAACGACCACTAAAGCTGCTTGGCTTGTATCGCCCTCGAAAGCGAGCAGACTAAACGACACGCCTTTGTTGAAGGTCAGGTGCAGCGATACGAAGGGCAAGAAGTCGGAGGCAGGGCCATAGGGTTCGAGACTCACCCGCGCCCATGCCTTCGTTGCAAGATCGAGCGCCACACCTGTGGCGACTATCAATGCAGCAGTGCCAACCCTCATGAGCGGCCGGCCTGTGCGAGGTCTTGCCGCGCATCCCGGATGATCGACCATGCCGATTGCAAGAACAGGGCCGCCACGACAAAGGCCATCAGCAAATCCGGCCACGGACTGTTGAGCCACCAGACGAGGGCAGCAGCGGCGACCACGGCCAGATTGCCGATGGCGTCGTTGCGAGAGAACAGCCAGACGGCTCGCATGTTGGCGTCGCCCTTACGGTGCGGGATCAGCACCACGGCAGCCAGAACATTGACGAAGAAGGCGACAATGGCGAAGCCGCTCATGAGTAGGGTTTGCGGCTCATGTTCGACGAAGACACGGTAGGCCGTGGAGCCGATCACGCCAAAGCCGAGCAGGGCCAAAAAGATGCCTTGAAGCAAGGCCGCTTTAGCGCGGGCGGCAAGACCCCAGCCCACAGCAATCAGGCCGAGGAAGGAAATCAGACCATCCCCGATGAAGTCGAGAGCGTCAGCCTGTAGCGCTTGCGAGCCCGACAGGATCGAGCCGCCAATCTGGATGATGCCATATCCGGCATTAAGCAGCACGACGATCCAGAGCGCCCGCTTATAGGCAGGGCTCACATGCGACAGGTCGGGAATATGATGGTCGTCGTCGCCGTCTGCGTTCGCAGCTTTCGGTTCGCCTACCCGGTCGAGCTGATAGCCGAGGTTTGTTACAGCGGATTCCAAGGCGGGAAGTCGCCGCGCCGGATCATCGACTTCGAGCGTCATAATCTGCGAGGCGATCGACACCTTCACATCGTTGATGCCTTCGACTTTACGAGCTGCGCCTTCAATCTTGGCCGCGCAGGATGAGCAATCCATGCCGGTAACTTGGTAGCGGATTATGTCGGTTGCGGCGGCAGCCATGTGTCGATCCTCGAAATTCTGATCCTGCCGTGCTACATCCTGTAGTCACTACAGGAGCAAGAAAAAAATGCAGATAGGCGACTTATCGCGACAGTCGGGTGTGAACATCGAAACGATCCGCTACTATGAGCGTATCGGGATACTGCCGAAACCTGCTCGCCAGTCGAACGGACGGCGCAGCTACGGCCCCGCCGATGCAGACCGTCTAGGCTTCATCAGGCACGCCCGCGATCTTGGTTTTGACCTGAAGAATATTCAGGTGTTGCTGGCCTTGCAGGAGCAGCCCGAGGCATCCTGCGACGATGCAAGCCGGATCGCACAGGACCAACTTGAATCGGTTGAAAGCCGGATCGCTCGCTTAATCAAATTGCGTGAAGAACTGCGCCGGATGGTCAGCGAGTGCAGCCGTGGCCGTGTGGCCGAATGTCGTGTAATTGACGCCTTGGTGCCGTCGCGTAACTCCTAAGTTTTGCGACAAAATCACCGGCGCTGAATTTTCAGGGAAATATCTGTCGCAAAAGTCGCGTGCGAAAGTCAGACCTGCGCGACTGACTTTTGCGACACGTCGCGGCCCGGATTCCGGTCCGCTGCGGACGTGGTGCAGGTTTCAGGAATTGCGCGACAATGCCGCCAACAGCTCGGCCAGTTGGGCGGCCTGCGCATCGTCCAGCTTGTCGCCAAGATGATGTTGCAGCGCCCCCGCATAGACGCTCCACATTCGCGCCTGCATGGCTCGCCCGACCTCGATTATCCGCATCTCTTTCGGGTTGCGATCGGGAGAGTATGGTGACAGGAACAGGAGCCATGCGCCGTGTTGCCCATTGCGATTCTTCTCTAAGCGGACGGCGATCTTGCGGTACCTGAGCGTCATCAGATTCCCTTGACAGGATGCCTTCCTACTCTCCGGCTAACACGCGTCCTGCGCTCTCGAACGGCGTCGACAAGGTCGCGCCCACGGCGTTGAAGATGAACGCCCCGGCCTGGCGGATGTCGCCGGTCCCTTCGTCTTGGTTGCCCGTCGGCATTATGGTCGCGAGCGAAACGTAACGATCGTGGCGGAAGCCGTCGGATGCGCCGGCCTGCGATATATCGATTATCTGCACGTTCGTTTCCGCGGCTACCTCTTGCACGCGCGGATCCTGAACATCGAGTGCGCCAAGGCGCTGGCGCGAGGCTGACAGCCTTTGTGAGACGCGCAGCGCCCGGTCGTCCGGCGAGACGAGCACCGTCAGGGGGGTGCGGAGCGAACCGATGACCTGCAATTGCTGATAGAAGACGTCGGCGTCGATGTCGGGCGCGGCGAGGACCACATTCAGACGATCGATCGCCGCGTCTCGCCCTTGAAGACGCAACTGCCGGACGGTTTCCATCACCAGCCAGCCGCCCATGCTGTGCGCGATGATATTGATTTCGCCCACGTTCGGCTGCGCGGCCAGATCCGTGATCAGTTCAGCCAAATAGTCGCGTGAATAGGTCACGGAATCCTTGTCGGCGACATAGCCGCCGACGGACGCCTGCGAAGGCCAGGAGAAAGCTATCTGGGGCTCGGTCGTCTGCGAATCGGCCGCGATCTGCGCCAGTCGGAACAGGGCTTCCGGAAAGCTGTGATTGTAGCCGTGGACGAAGATTCCGACGTTGCGGCGGCCGCCCGATGTCCCGGGAGCCCCGATCTCTTGAATAAACTCCGCACGCGTCAATTGCGACTGCCCGACGACGGCGAAGCTGGATCCGGCGTCCGGCATTCCTTGAGGCCATTCGATGCTCGCGGGTTGGTGGCCTGGCGGAATCGAGATGGTGAAGGCGGCGAGGTTGAGGGCTCGCGCGCGTTCCGCCGTATAATCGGCCTCACCCTCGGGCGCGCGCTCGCGTGTCGTTGCGGCATAGAGCCTGACCTGCGCTGCTTCCGGCGCCGGCGGCACCGTCGCGAGCACCTCGGGTCCCGGCCGCGTGGCGCAACCGCACAGCAGAACGAGCGCGACGAGGATAGTCGGCGTGAGGGCGCGCCCTCCCGCTTGACCGGCATGAACGCCGTGTCGCAACGATGCATGTGAACTGTCCAATGCCGGTCCTCCCTTTGGTCTTGCTTGCGTCCGTATTCTGCCGGGACCGTCTTTCGTTGCGAGCCCATAAATCATGACGATGTCTCCCGCTCCGGCGCCGCCACGCCTGCATCGTTTGCGAAGGACGCCTCCTGCATGTCGACCGTCTCGGCGTCGTCCGCGACATGGGCGCTTTGATGTCCCATGCGTTCGCTGAGGAAGACAAACGGGCGTTCCTTGTGTTCGGGCTGTTCGACGGTTCGCGCCCGCCACAGCGCAAAGAGCGCGAACAGCCCCCCGACGATGGCCATGTAGACGAAGACGCCGGTGAAGCCCGCGCGGCCCATGATTCCGGTCCCTATCATCGGGCTGACGAACGAAGCGATGCCGTTGACCAGTATGAGCAAGCCGCTCACGCTCACCGCGTGCTGCGGATCAACCCGGTCGTTCGCGTGGGCCACCGCG
>NZ_JAPZDS010000031.1 GCF_029813115.1 Aureimonas sp. SK2 | reverse complement strand
GAATATGTCGGTGTGAGCGTGCGCACGCGCGGCAGCAACGACATGGTGATCTACACCGACTCCGGCGTCACGCTGCTGGAAACGACGGCCCGCGCGGTGTCCTTCGAGAAGACGGCCTCGCTGAACGCCGGCCAAGAGGGCAACGCGCTCTATATCGACGGCGTCGCCGTCACCGGCCGGAACTCCTACATGCCGATCAAGACGGGCATGGTGGTCGGCCTGACCGACGTTCGCGACCGCATCGCCAACACCTACGGCGCCCAGCTCGACGAACTGGCCCGCGGCCTCATCTCCGCCTTCTCCGAGTCCGATCAGAACGGCGGTGCTCCGACCGCGCCCGCCCTGGCCGGCCTCTTCAACTCCACGCAGCTGACCTCCGAAGCGCTCGGTCCCCTAGCGATCGGCACCCCGGTCACCGGAGCTGGTGCGACGCCCGGCACTATCTCCTTCACGGTCAGCTACGACGGCGTCGACTACGTCGTGTCGGGCTCAGTCGATGCGGCCCAACTCGCGTCGCCGGCCGCGCTGGCGGCCCGGATGAACACCCTAATTGCCGAGGGCAAGAGCTCGTCGGGCGCTGCGCTGGGCGCTGGACGCCTAGCGGTCTCGGTCAACGGCGCGGCCCTGGAGCTGTCGGGCACCGCGTTCGGGCGGGGCACGATCGGGCTGACGGGGCTCGGTGGCACGCCGGCGGCCGGCCTGACCGGCGGAGCAACGACCCTGCCGGCCGGGGTGAACCCGAATGCCGGTCTCGCCTCGACCCTGACTCTCGCAGCCGGCGTCCTTACCAACCCCTTCAAGTTGCGTGACGGCGTCAACGGCGGCGACTACACCTATAACGAGGGCGCGAAACCGCTCGGCGGCTTCAGCGGCCGCATCAACGCGCTCGCCGACGCCATGAACAGCATGCGCAACTTCTCGGCGACGTCCGGCGCCGATCCCCGCGCGTCCTTGAGCGGCTACGCGGCCTCGTCGATCAGCTGGCTGCAGGACGCTCGCGCCGAGGCGAAGCAGACCGCGCTGTCGATGAACACCCTGGTCGCCAAGACCGAGGAAACCCTGTCCAACGAGACCGGCATCAATCTGGATGTCGAACTGACGCGCCTGATCGAGCTGGAGCGCTCCTACCAGGCCTCCGCGAAGATCATCTCAACGGTCGACCAGATGTTGGCCCAGCTCCTTCAATCCATCTGACGGGTCGTCTAGGCAATGTCGATTTCTTCCCTCTCGTTCAATGCGTCGACCCGCGCGACGATCATGCGGCTCCAGAACGAGCTCAAGGACGCCACCACGGAGCAGGGCACCGGCCGGTTCGCCGATGTCGGCGCGACGCTCGGACGGTTGTCGGGCGAGGCGGTCCAGTACCACTCGCAGGAATCCACCATCAAGCGGATGCAGGATTCCAACAAGCTCGTCACCAACCGCCTGGAGGTCATGGACGACGTCCTGACCAACCTGCGTGACACCGCCGGGAGCCTGTCGAGCAGCCTGACGACCCTGACCAGCGCGATCAACAACCAGGTCGCCGTCAAGGCGGTGCAGGATACGGCCCGCTCCGGGCTGGAATCGATGATCGGCGGGCTCAACATCAATGCGACGGGCCAGTTCCTGTTCGCGGGCGCTCAGACCGACCTGACGCCGATGAAGGACGGGAGCAGGAAGGTCGTCGACGCCTTCAACAGCTTCCTTTCCGCGCTCAGCACTAAATATTCCACCACCGTCACGGCCGCGACGGTGAAGGCGGAAGACCTCGAGAAATACTTCTCCGTCGATGGATGGAGCGCCTCGCCCGGCAGCACCAAGTTCAAGTTCGACGACGATTTCGATGCCATCTGGTCGCCCCACTGGTCCACGGGCTCGACCACGCCCATCGTCTCGCGCATCTCCAAGAACGAGACGATCGAATCCTCGCTGTCCACCAACGATGCAGCGTTCCGCAAGCTTGCCGCGGCATACTCCCTCATCAACAGCGTCGGCATCGAGACGATGGGGGATCAGGCACGGGCGACCGTCGCCAAGGCCGCCGTCACACGGCTCAGCGCCGGCACGGACGGGGTCACGGCTCTTCAGGCCCAGGTCGGTACGCGGCTCAACCGCGTGCAGCTCGCCGACGAGAGCCTCGGCTCGCAGATGGTTCTCGTGCAGGCCTCGATCGAGCGTCTGGAAGGGGTGGACACCCTGGAGGCGATCCAGCGCATCACGTCTCTCGAGACCCAGCTCCAGGCCTCCTACACGGTGACCGGACGCCTGAAGGGTCTCAGCCTCATGGACTACATCTGATTCTTCCCACCGAGCCTCCGCCCGCGCGAGGGCAGACTGCGAACCAGCCTTACGGGACATGAAGCATGTATCAGTTTTCCTATGCGGAAGTCACTTCGGAGAGTTCCGCGACGGCGCGAGACCGGGAGCGTGAGGCGCTCGACCGCACCGTCGATGCCCTGAAGCGTGCCCAGGCGGCCGGTCCGAAGTCCCGCGAGGCGGTCGAGGCGATCTACCTCACCCGCAGCCTCTGGAGCGTCCTCGTCGAGGATCTCGCCAACCCCGAGAACGCCCTCCCGGAAGAGCTGCGCGCGGCGCTGATCTCGATCGGCCTGTGGATCATGCGGGAGGCCGAAGCCATCCGCCTCGGCCGCAGCGACGACTTCTCCGCCATGATCGACATCACCGCCATGATCCGCGACGGGCTCGGAGAGTAAGGCAATGGCCACCCTTCGGATCACATTGCGGGCGGGCGAGCGAATCTTCGTCAACGGCGCGGTCATGCGCGTCGATCGCAAGACCCATCTGGAGTTCATGAACGACGTGACCTTCCTCCTGGAAAGCCACGTCATGCAGGCCGAAGACGCGACGACGCCGCTTCGCCAGCTCTACTTCATCATTCAGCTCATGCTGATCGACCCGGCCGGCGCCGCCGAGGCGCGGACCATGTTCGACCGGACCTATCCCGGCCTCCTGGCCGCCTTCACCTCCGCCGAAATCCGCTCCGGCATCCAGGATGTCGTCGACCTCGTGCACCGCGAGCGCAACTTCGAGGGGCTCAAGCGCCTCCGCTCGCTGCTTCCGATGGAAGAGGTGGTGCTGGCGGGCGAGTGGACCTTCCCGACGGACATCAAGACGCCCGCCCGCCCGGCGGTCGCAGCCGGAGCGCGCTGAACCATGACCACGGTCACGAACACCAGCGGGGCGGCGACGGCGAACGCGCCCGTCGTCACCAACAAGACCAGCGAGATGAAGACGGGCCTCGACTACGACGCCTTCCTGAAGCTCCTCGTCGCGCAGATGAAGAACCAGGATCCGCTGAATCCGACCGATCCGACGGCCCAGATGAGCCAGCTCGCTTCCTTCTCCAACGTCGAGCAATCCATCAAGCTGAACCAGAAGCTCGAGGCGATGACCACGCTCTCGACGCTGACCCAGGCCAACAACCTGATCGGCCGGACCGTGACCAGCGGCGACGGCACCATTTCGGGCGTCGTCAAGTCGATCAAGGTCGCCAGCGACGGCGCGGTGGCGACGCTCGCCAACGGCAAGGACCTGCCGCTCGGGTCCGGCGTGAAGGTCGAGTAGCATGAACGAGGCCGACGCCATCGATATCGTCCAGTCCGCGATCTGGACCGTGGTCGCCGCCTGCGGGCCTGCCGTCGGCGGCGCCATGCTGGTCGGTATTCTGATCGCCCTGTTCCAGGCGCTCACCCAGATCCAGGAGGTGACGCTCACCTTCGTGCCGAAGATCCTCGCGATCTTCGTCATCATCGCCTTCACCGCCTCCTTCACCGGCGCGCAGGTCTACGCCTTCACGCAGGAAGCCTTCTCGCGAATCGAACACGGCTACTGAGCCGACGACATCATGGCTTTGACAGGAGAGGCCCGAACCGCACAGGTTCGGGCCTTTCTCGTTTGGGGCCGCCAGCCCGGCACCAGCACGGGCTGGCAAGAAAGCGTTAACGATCCCGCATCCGGCGCACATGCGCAGGGCGCCGTCCAGGACCGAAACGCATGGCCGTCGATACGCTGAAAATCTCCTCTTCACCGGTGCCGACCCGGGCCAGCATGCGCGACATCGGCTTCGCGCTCGGTATCGTCGCCATCCTGGCGGTTCTCTTCGTACCGATTCCGGCGGTCCTGATCGACATGGGCATCGTGGTCTCGATCGCCCTGTCGATCCTGATCCTAATGGTGGCGCTCTGGATCGAGAAGCCGTTGGACTTCTCGGCCTTTCCGACGGTCCTGCTGCTCGCGACCATGCTGCGCCTGTCGCTCAACATCGCGACGACGCGCGTCATTCTCAGCCACGGCGACGAGGGCCACAACGCGGCCGGCTACGTCATCGGCGGCTTCTCGCAGTTCGTGATGGGCGGCGACTTCGTCATCGGCATCGTCGTCTTCATCATCCTGATCACGGTCAACTTCCTCGTCATCACCAAGGGCGCCACGCGCATCGCGGAAGTCGGCGCACGCTTCACCCTCGACGCCATCCCCGGCAAGCAGATGGCGATCGACGCCGACCTCTCGGCCGGTCTGATCGACGAGAAGGAGGCGCAGACGCGCCGCCGCGAGCTGGAGGAGGAAAGCTCCTTCTTCGGCTCCATGGACGGTGCCTCGAAGTTCGTGCGCGGCGACGCGATCGCCGGCCTCATCATCACGGCCGTCAACATCTTCGGCGGCATCATCATCGGCGTGACACGTCACGGCATGGACGCCGCGCACGCGGCCGACGTCTTCGTGAAGCTGTCGGTCGGCGACGGTCTCGTCACGCAGATTCCCGCGCTCGTCGTCTCGCTCGCCGCCGGCCTTCTGGTCTCCAAGGGTGGCACGCGCGGCGCGGCCGAAAGCGCCATCATGACGCAGCTCGGGCATTACCCGCGCGCGCTGATGGTTGCTGCCTCGCTGCTCTTCGTCCTGTCGCTGCTGCCCGGCCTTCCGTTCCTGCCCTTCGCTACGGTCGCGCTCATTCTTGGCCTGATCGCCTACGTCATTCCGCGCCGCCGCGCGACCGAGGCGGAAAAGATGCAGGTCGCCAAGCGCGAGCAGGAGGCTCAGGCCATCGAGGCCGAACGGCAGTCGGTCAAGGAGTCGCTGCGGATCATCGAGGTCGAGCTGGTGCTCGGCAAGCAGGTCTCGGCGCACCTGTCCTTCTCGCGCGACGAGCTGGCCAGCCGCGTCGGCAAGATGCGCCGCCGTTTCGCCTCGCGCTTCGGCTTCGTCATTCCGGAAATCAAGCTGTCGGACGACCTGTCGATCGGCGGCAAGGCCTATGCGATCAAGGTCCACGGCACGACGGTCGCGACGCAGGAGGTGCGCCTCGGCGATCTCCTGATCGTTCTCGGCGACGCGCCCGCGCCCGACATGCCGCACGACCTGACGCGCGAACCCGCCTTCGGCCTGCGCGCCGCCTGGATCTCGGAGACCTTCGCCTCGTCCGCCCGCCGCGCCGGTTTCGAACCGGTCGACACGCTGTCGATCATCCTGACGCACCTGTCGGAGGTGATGCGCAACAACCTCGCGCACCTCCTGTCCTACAAGGATATGCGCTCGCTGCTCGACCGACTGGAGCCCGAATACAAGCGGCTGATCGAGGAGATCGTGCCGACCCACATGAGCTATTCCGGCCTCCAGGCCGTGCTGAAGCTCCTCCTGGCCGAGCGCGTCTCGATCCGGAACCTGACGCTGATCCTGGAAGCCATCGCCGAGATCGCCCCGCATGTCCGCCGGTCGGAGAAGATCGTGGAGCACGTGCGCACCCGCATGGCGCAGCAGATCTGCGGCGATCTCCTTCACAACGGTCAGCTCGGCGTTCTGCGTCTGGGCAACCGCTGGGACCTCGCCTTCCACCAGGCGCTGAAGCGCGACGCCAAGGGCGACGTGATCGAGTTCGACATCGATCCGCGCCTCGTCGAGCAGTTCGCGACCGAAGCCTCCAAGGTGATCCGCGAGAAGACCGACCAAGGCGAGAACTTCGTCCTCGTCGCCTCGCCCGACGCACGCCCCTACGTGCGGATGATGATCGAGCGGATCTTCGTGAACCTGCCCGTCCTGTCGCACCTGGAAATCGCGCGTGGCGTCGACATCAAGGCGCTCGGGGCAATTTCGTGACACCGGACGCCGAGGTTCTGGTCCTCTCGGCCTTTCTGGTCTTCTGTCGGATCGGCGCCTGCCTGATGGTGCTGCCTGGCTACTCCTCCCTGCGCATCCCCGCCCATATCCGTCTGTTCGTCGCCGTGGCGATCGCCTTCGCCGTGTCGCCGCGCCTCCTGCCGGACATCATGCCCCTGGTGCGCGGCGCCTCCGACGACCTGCGCATCGCCATGATGCTCGGCGAGCTCCTGAACGGCCTCCTGATCGGGCTGCTCGGCCGCGTCTTCATGATCGCCCTCCAGTTCTCGGGCGCGGTGATCGCCAACGCCATCGGCATGGGCCAGACGCTCGGCGTGCCGATCGAGGGCCACGAGGCCGACCCGGCTCTGGTCTCGCTGATCACGCTGACGGCGACCGTCCTGATCTTCGCGCTCAACCTCCATGCCGAGGTCGTCCACGCGCTGATCGGCTCCTACCGGGCCATGCCGGTTGAGCTCGGCTTCTCGATCCGCGCGGGCCTCGCCTCGCTGGTCGACAATCTCGACGAGACGTTCCATCTCTGCCTGCGGATCGCGAGCCCGTTCGTGGTCTATGCGGTGATCGTCAACTTCGCGGTCGGTCTCGCCAACAAGATGACCCCGCAGATCCCCATCTACTTCATCTCGCTGCCCTTCGTTCTGGCGGGCGGTCTCGTTCTCCTCGGCTTCTCGATCGGCGACTATCTCACGCTGTTCATCGAGGGCTTCCGCAACTGGGTGATCAACGGATGAGCGGGCAGAGCCGGGCCGAACGGTTGGCGCGCGTGCGCGACGTGCAGGAGAAGATGCGCCAGCTCGAGGAGTGGCGCCTCGGCGAGATCGTGCGCGAGGAGAACCGCCTCCTGGAGAACGAGCGCGAGCTTCTGGAGACGCTGGGTTCGCAGTCGCTGATGCACGGGCTCTTCCTGGAGGGCAAGGCGGCGGCCTTGCGCCGCAACGACCTCGCTCTTCGCCAGACGCGCGAGCAGGAGGCGGCCGCACGGGAAAAGGTGACGAAGGCGCAGGCGACGGAGAAGCGGATCGAGCGTGCCGCCGAGAAGGCCGAAGCGGTGGAGCGGGCCGAGACCGAGCGCGCCGAACTCCTCCTGGCCTTGGAGGATCATCTCGCCGCCCGGTCCGCAAGCCTCGAATAAGTAGCCTCGCCTAAGAGTCTTTCAGCAGATCGCGGCGCTTCGTTCGAGCCGCGTTTCGACTTTTTTCCGGAATGGCAGCCATGACCGTTTCCCTGATTTCAGCCCTGGCCTCGACCGCCCCCGCGGACGGGTCGCCAAAGGCCTCGGCGCCGCAGCCGGCCGATCCCGCCGCGACGGAGGCGTTCGAAAAGGCGATGCCGAACGCGCCGCTCAAGGACGTCGACTTCCATCACCAGACGTCACGGAGCGGCGAACTGCGCCCCTTGCAGAAGTTCGAGAGCTTCGTTCTGCGCAGCTTCATCGAGAACATGCTGCCGAGCCAGAACACCGCCTTCTTCGGGACGGGCACGGCCGGCAACATCTGGCGGTCCATGCTGGCGGAGCAGATCGGCGACGAAATGGCCTCCGCCGGAGGCGTCGGCATCGCCAAGATGCTGGAGAAGGACGGGCGGGCGGGTCCCAAGGACCTGGATCCGAGCCGGAAGACGAGCTGACGCGCGGATCGCGACGAGCGCCGTCACTGACATCGAAGCGGCATGTCCGCAGCAAGAAGGGTAGAGGCATTGGAAGCGGTTCTCACTCAGGCCATCAACAGGCTCGAAGCTGTCCTCGCCGGCGAGATGATGGCCCTGCGCGCCGGCGATCATTCCGGCCTCGGCGACATCAGCCACCGCAAGAACCAGAGCCTCATGGAACTCACCCGGATCGGCCGCGGCGTCGAGGCGGCGTCCATGAGCCACGACCTGCGCGACCGTCTGAGCGTCCTGCGCGAGCGGCTCGACGAGAACAGCCATCTTCTCGAACTGCATATGGAGGCGACCGCCGAAGTCGCCGGGCTGATCACGCGCGCCATCGCCGAGGCTGAATCGGACGGCACCTACGGCGCGCCGCTCAACGGGAGCACGCGGATCGGATGATCAAGCTTCTCGGCATCGGCGTCTGGGTCTGCCTCGTCACGCTGGGAGCGGGCTACGCGGTCGCCAACCTGGCGGCCGAGGCGCCGCCTCCGGCGCCGACCGCGCCCAGCTATTTCGAAGGTCTCGACTACAGGAAGACCGACACGATCGCCGTGCCGATCATCGCGGAGAACGCGATCCAGGGCTATGTGCTTGCGCGCTTCGTCTACACGATCGACGGGAAGACGGCGGCGGGGCTCGCCGTGCCGCCGGAGCCCATCATTCTCGATGCGGCCTTCAAGTCGGTCTATTCGGTCTCGAACTTCGACTTCAAGAACCCGGAGCGCTACGACCTGCCGGCGCTGCTCGCCGAACTCAAGAACGGCGTCAACACGCGGTATGGCAAGCCCGTCGTGGAAGAGGTGATGGTCGACCAGTTCGACTTCATGCCCAAGCAGCAGACCGGCGGCGAAACGCTGAAGCTGAAGTGACGGCAACCCGCCGTTTACCTCGCGTTCAGCATGCGCGGCGACAATGACACGACTTTTCCGCGCGGCGCCGCGCGACCGAGCAAGGCTGACACCGTGCTATCGACCCTGATGAACTATCGGCTTTACAGCGCCGACATGGCCAAGTCGCTGACGCGGGTCTCCACGCAGGCGGTGGTTCAGCGTGACACGGAGTACTACAAGGCCAATATCGGCAAGGTGAAGACGCCGGATGACCTGCTCAAGGACCAGCGTCTCTACGCCTATGCCATGAAGGCCTACGGCCTGGAGGATCAGATCCAGTCCAAGGGCATGATTCGAAAGGTCCTGGAAAGCGACCTGTCGGACGCGGGCAGTTTCGCCAACAAGCTGACCGACAAGCGCTATCGCGAATTCGCCTCCTCGTTCCAGTTCGGCTCCGCCAACAAGGCGGCGATCCAGACGGCCGCCCAGACGGAGGCGCTGACGGACGCCTACAGCCAGCATAGGGTCACCCTGGCCGGCCGGGCGGCGACCGATGTCAGCGCCTTCAACACCCGGATCGACGCGCTTCTGGCCGGCATCGCCGATCCGCATGGGACGGACGTGGCCCAAGCCATCGTCAGCGACCCGATCCTGTTCGGCTTCTTGGAGAAGGCGGCCGGGCTCGAGGTGACCTCGTCCAACCGGAGCGCCATCAAGGAGGCGATCACCTCGGGCACGACGAGCGGGCATCCCGGCCTCGTCGCGCTGAAAGGCATGTTCAACCTGAACGCCAACGGCACCGTGACGAGCGGCATGCCGCTTCGCAACACCTTCCAGACCGCCGATCTTTCGGCGACCTATTTCGACAGCTTCGGAGCGGGCGCGACGTCGCAGGCCGCGGCCGTCAAGACGAACTACTTCAGCGACGCGATCACACGCGTCGTCAAGGCGTCCGACATCACGGACGACCCGCAGCTCTTCGCCTATGTCCTGACGTCGTTCGGCATCGATCCCAGCATCACCTCGACGGCCTTCGTCGAGAACGTGCTCCGCTCGCAGCCGGGTGACAATACGAGCGCCCTGGCTCAGATGCCCGTGTCCACCTCAGCGCAGATCGCCAACAAGGAGAGGTTCACGGCACTCAACGCCGCCTTCAACTTCAAGGACGACGGAAACTTGAGGACGAGCGGAGTCGTCTTCGCCGGCGGGGCGAGCGCGCAGACGATCGAGGAGTCCTACTACAAGAACTACCAGGACACGGCCATCCAGAACGACAAGCTGAAGACGTCGATCTTCCAGTCACGCCTGTCGAACATGAAGTCGATCAACGATCTTCTGGGCCGTAACGACGTCTTCGGGAAGGCCGCGTTCGAATATATCCTCACGGCTTTCGACATCGACCCCGCGACCGAATCCTCCACCAAGATCCGCCGCGTCCTCATGAGCGACCCGTCGGACGCGTCCAGCTACGTCAACATGCTGAAGGACGAGCGCTACGAGCGCCTGGCCGCCGCGTTCAACTTCGGCCCCGACGGCAAGGCGGCGACACCGCGTCTCGCTCAGTCGATCTCGGCCCAGACCGCGACCGGATCGCTCTATGCCGCCTCCTTCGGCACGGACGCGAGCCAGGCCACGAAGGATCGCATCAAGGCGGACACGAAGACCTACCTCACGGCCGTC
Organism: Aureimonas sp. SK2; assembly: GCF_029813115.1. Classification (GTDB taxonomy): domain Bacteria; phylum Pseudomonadota; class Alphaproteobacteria; order Rhizobiales; family Rhizobiaceae; genus Aureimonas. Next base: position 9,864 of record NZ_JAPZDS010000031.1, on the reverse strand, counting down.
GGGCAGATCCGCTCGCTCGACGACCTCATCGCGGATCGCAAGACCGTCGATTATGCGCTCAAGGCCTACGGGCTCCAGGACGCGACGATCTCGGATCGCGACCTTCGCCGACTCCTGACGAGCGATCTCGCCGATCCCAAGAGCTTCGCCAACGCGAAGGGCGACAAGAAGTACGTCCAGTTCGTTCAGGCCTTCAACTTCACGACGGACGGCAAGATCCGGCGGGACGCGGAAGGCGCCCAGAGTGGCGCCAAGCTCCTGTCGACGCAGAACCAGTATCTGCTCCAGACCATGGAAAAGCAGGTGGGCGAGCAGAGCGAGGGCGCTCGTCTCGCGCTCTACTTCCTGCGCAAGGCGCCGGACGTGACGGGACCCTACGGAATCCTGGCGGACAAGGCCTTGTTCGAGGTGGTGCGTACGGCTTTCGGTCTGCCGGCCGGCATCGCCGGCATGGACATCGAGAAGCAGGCCAAGCTTCTGGAAAGCAAGATCGACTTCAAGGACTTCCAGGACGTGAAGAAGCTCGACAAGTTCATCTCGCGCTTCTCCTCGCTTTACGACAGCGCCAACGGCAGCGCGGCGTCTTCCCCGATCCTGGCTCTGTTCGGGAACAACGGGGGATCGAACGGCATCCTCGGCATGATCTGATCTGGCGAAGCGCGGCGCTCAGCAGCCCCGCGCGCCGACATAGATCGAATAGAGCGAGCGCGTCGCGGTGATGAAGAGGCGGTTGCGTCGCGGGCCGCCGAAGCACAGGTTCGCGACGACCTGCGGCACGCGGATCTTGCCGAGGCGCGTGCCGTCCGGGGCGAAGCAGTGCACGCCGTCCGCCGCGCTGGACCAGAGGTTGCCGGCCGTATCCACGCGGATGCCGTCGGGAACGCCGGCGTCGATCACGCAGTGCACACCATCATCCCTCAATCCCTCGCCTTCCACCCGGAAGCGCCGGATATGGGTCGGCGCGCCGTGGGTGTGGCTGGCGCCCGAGTCGGCGATGTAGAGAAGGCTCTCGTCCGGCGAGAAGGCCAGCCCGTTCGGCTGGAGGAAATCGTCCGCCACGCGGCGAATCGCGCCGCTCTGTCCATCCACGCGATAGACGCCGCGCACGGGCTGCTCCGGTTCCGCCTTGTTGCCCTCGTAGTCGCCCATGATCCCGTAGGTCGGGTCGGTGAACCAGATCGAGCCGTCCGAGCGGACCACGAGGTCGTTGGGCGAGTTCAGGCGCTTGCCCTCGAAACTCTCGGCGATCACCGTGATCGAGCCGTCGGTCTCGGTGCGGCTCACCCGCCGCGCACCGTGCTCGCAGGACAGGAGCCGGCCCTCGCGATCGCGCGTGTTGCCGTTGGAGAAGTTCGAGCCCTGCCGAAAGACCGAGGTGCCAACGTCGGGGATGTGCCGCATCATCCGGTTGTTGGGAATGTCGCTCCAGACGAGATGCCCGGCGTCGGCGAACCAGACCGGGCCTTCGGCCCAGCGGCACCCCTCGAACAGCACCTCCAGCTCGACGTTGAGAAGCGTCAGCGCCTCGAACCGCTCGTCGTCGATCTCGTAGGGCGTCATGATCGCCATGGGCTTCTCCTTCAGTTGCGGCCGGTCTTCGGGCCGCCGGCAATGGTGATGATGGCGATGATGATGAGGCCGGTCAGCAGCAGCCGCAGGCCTGCCCCGACACCGAACGTGTTGAGCATCGTCACCAGGAGGTAGAGGAAGATCGACGCGCCCCAGAGGCCTGGCACGTTGCTCTGGCCGCCCGAGACGGACGAGCCGCCGACCACCACCACGGCGATGGAGGCGAGAAGATATTCCTCGCCCATGTTGAGCGACGAGCCGCCCGAGAAGCCGGCCAGGACCGCGCCGCACAGGCCGGCGAGGACGGCGGACAGAACGTAGGTCACCCAGCGCAGCCGCTCGACGGGAATGCCGGCGAGGAGCGCGGCGCGCGGATTCTGGCCGATGGCCGAGATCGAGCGGCCGTAGACGGTGCGGTGGAGGAGAACGCCCATGAGAACGCAAAGAGCAAGCGTCGCGAGCGCGAGATAGGGCACCCCGAGCACCCGGCCCGTCGCGAACTCACCGAAGGCGGCTGGCGGGCGCACGCGCAGGCCTCGGCCATAGGCGATGGCGACCGACTGGATCAGGAAGCTCGCCGACAGCGTCGCTATGATCGGCGGGATCTGGAGAAGGCGGATCAGGGCGAAGTTGAAGCAGCCGACAGCGACGCCCACGCCGAGCGCCGCCAGGAGCCCCGGCAGGATCATGGCTTCGCTGCCGCCCATCACCGTCATCGAAACGGCGCCTGCCAAGGCGATCGTGGAGGGGATGGAGAGATCGACATTGCCCGGCCCCGTCGTAATGACGAACATCTGCCCGAGGCCGACGATCACGTACATGGTCGCGAAGGTGAGGGCGGTGGAGAGGATCTGGCCAGCGCCCGTACCGCCCGTGAAGGCGATCGTGGCAAGGAACACCGCGCCCGCGCCCAGGAACGAGAAGATCCAGGGCCGGCTCTTGCCGGCGCGCCGGACGGTCGGGGAGGGGGTGGTCGCGCCGCTCATGCCGCCTGCCTTTCCACGCGGTTGACGAGGGCGCGTAGCGCCAGCACCACGATCAGGATCGCCCCTTGCGCGCCGATCTGCCAGTCCGGCGAGATGCGCAGGAACGACAGAAGCGAGCCCGCGAGCGTCAGAGTGAGGGCTCCGAGCACCGCACCGATCGGCGAGATGCGCCCGCCCGTGAACTCGCCGCCGCCCAGGATCACGCCGGCGATCGACAGGAGCGTATAGCGCAGCGCGATATTGGCGTCGGCCGAGGTGGTCAGGCCGACGAGGGCGAGGCCCGAAAGCACGCCGAAGAACCCGCAGAGGGCGTACATCGTCATCTTGGCGCGCAGCAGCGACCAGCCCGCGCGTTGGACCGCCTGCGCATTTCCCCCGGCCCCGCGCAGCACGACGCCGAAGGACGAGCGCATCAGGAGGAAATGGCCGGCGAGCGCCAGGAGCGCGCTGGCGATGATCGCGAGCGGCACCAGCGGCGTCTTCAGCTTCACCAGACCGGAGAGCCACGCCGGCGCGCTGCCGCCGGGGCTCGGCAGGAGAAGGACGGCCGCGCCGAGCCAGACGAAGCTCATACCGAGCGTGACGACGATGGAGGGCAGGTTGCGAACGTGGATCAGCGCGCCAAGCAGCGCGTAGACGCCGATGCAGCCGACAAGCGCGAGGACGCCGAGAAGCGGGGCGTCGTTGAGGAGCGTCGCGCCGATGCAGGCGACGAAGGACACGAAGCCGCCGATCGACAGGTCGAGATCGTTGACCGCGATCACGCAGAGCTGCGCCACCGTGGCGAGCGCGATCGGCAGCGCGAGGTTGAGCATCAGCGACAGGCCGAGATAGCTCATGGCCCGCGGCTGGATGACGAAGATCGCGACGAGGAGAAGCGCCAGCGAGATCGGCGGCAGGAGGTCGCGCAGCGTGCGGGCGAGGGCGGGCGAGCGCGTCATGCCGCGCTCTCGGCGAAGGAGGACTGCAGGACCCGCGCCTCCGACAGTTCGCTCCGTGCCATGTCGGCGACGATGCGCCCCGACCGGAAGACGTAGACGTGGTCGCAGGCGCGCAATTCGTCGAACTCCGTCGTGTACCAGAGGAAGGTGCGGCCCTTGGCGGCCTCGGCGCGGATCAGCGCGTAGACCTCCTGCTTGGTGCCGATGTCGACGCCGCGCATCGGGTCGTCCATCAGTACGATCTCGGCGTCGGAGGCGAGCGCGCGGGCGAACAGCGCCTTTTGCTGGTTGCCGCCCGACAGGGTCAGGATGCCGTTGCCCATGTCGGGCGTGCGGATGGCGATGCGCGCCTTCCACTCGTCCTCCATGGCGCGCTCCGCCGCGCCGTCTATCAGGCCGAACCGGCTCATCGCGCGCAGAGAACGCACGGTGACGTTGGCGCCGATCGACCAGAGCGGAAACACGCCGTCCGTCTGGCGATCGCCGGCGACGAAGGCGGTGCGACCCTTCAGCTCGGCAAAGCGCGAGCGGCCGGCCGAGCCATTCTGGAGAAGGACGAGAAGCGCCGTCTGGCCGTGGCCGGCGAGGCCGCCGAGCCCGATGATCTCGCCTCGGCGCGCCTCCAGGCGGCGCCCATCACCTTGGCGCGGGGGCGTCGCGGCGGCAACGACGGGCGCGGCCGAACGGTCCGCGGCGTCGCCGGCTTCGGCCGTGCCGTCGGCCTCGTGCGCCACGTGGCCCATCGCCTCGACCAGCGAATGGCGGGTGAAGTCCCCGGCGGGGCGATCGGCGACGACCTTGCCGTCGCTCATGACGGTGATGCGGTCGCAGGTCTCCAGAATCTCGCCGAGGATGTGCGAGATCAGGACGACGCTGCCGCCCCCCGCCGTGAAGCGCCGGACATGGGCGAGTAGCTGGCCCGCCACCTGGGCGTCCAGCGAGGAGGTCGGCTCGTCGAGGATCACGAGCGACAGCGGCGTCTCTCCCGGCGCGAAGACTGTGGCGATCTCCACCATCTGCCGCTGACCGAGCGCGAGGTCGGAGACGAGATCGCTTGGCCGGATGCCGTGGCCGGGAAAGATCGCGTCGAGCTGGCCGATGATGAGCCGCGCGGCCCGCTTGCGCCAGCCGAAGCCGCGCAGGAAGCGATGGCGCACCCGCGCGTTCTCGGCGACCGTCAGGTTGGGGCAGAGCGAGAGCTCCTGAAAGACGCAGCGCACGCCGAGGCGTCCGGCGCGCTCCACCGAGTAGCGGCCCGTCTCGTCCGACCCGGCGATCTGGAGCGAGCCGGAGTCCGGACGGACATTGCCCGCAAGGACCTGCATCAGCGTGGACTTGCCCGCACCGTTGTGGCCGGCGAGCCCCACGCATTCGCCCGGGGCGACGACGAAATCGACGCCGCCGAGAGCGCGCACGGCGCCATAGGCCTTGGCGACGCCCGCAAGGTTCACCAGCGGGCGCGGGGCGGCGGTGGCGGACGCGGGGCCGCCGTCGGTTGGCATCATCGGCTCACTTTCGGACATCAGGCCGTCGAAACGGGCGTCGAAGGACCTCGTCCTTCGACGCCCCGTCCATCACTTCGCCTCGGCGATGACCTTCTTGGCGTCGTCTTGGCTGTATTCGACGTTGGCGACGCCGCCCTCGGGTGTCGTCTTCAGCGCCTCCTCGAGGCCCGCCTGATCGATCGACAGGAAGGGCACGACGAGATCCTTCGGCACTTCCTGCCCGTCGAGGATCTGCTGCGCCACCCAGAAGGCCAGCGTCGAGACGCCCGGCGCGATGGAGACCGACATGGTCTCGTAGCCGTTGGCGTCCTTCTGCTGCTTCCACCAGGCGAGTTCGTCCTGACGGTTGCCCATGATGATGGTGGGCGTCGGGCGGCCGGCTGCGGCGAAGGCTTCGGCCGCACCGAATCCGTCGCCGCCCTGCGTCACCACGCCGACGACCTGCGGGATGCTTGGCAGGACGCCGGCGACGGACTTCTGCGCCACGGTCTGCGTCCAGTCACCCTGGACCTCGGACACGATCTTGAACTTCGGATGGGCGGCGACGCCCGCGGCGATCCCCTCGTGGATCTCCGTGTCGACCGACGTGCCGGCGAGGCCGCGGATCTCGAGGAGGTTGCCACCATCGGGATAACGCCCGGCGAGATAGTCGAGCTGGCCCGATCCCATCTTCTTGAAGTCCACCGCCACACGCCAGGCGCAGGGCTCGGTGACGATGCCGTCGAAGGACACGACGGTGATGCCCGCGTCGCAGGCTTCCTTCACCGCGCCGTTCAGCGCGGTCGGCGAGGCGGCGTTGATGACGATGGCGTCGTAACCCTGCAGGATCATGTTCTGGATCTGCGCGGCCTGCTCGGTCGCCTGGTTCTCGGCGGTGGTGAAGGCGTCGGCGGACTTCACGACGCCGTCGGCCACGGCCTTGTCGGTCACCGTCTTCCAGCTCTGCAGCATTGCCTGGCGCCAGGAGTTTCCGGCGTAGTTGTTGGACAGGGCGATAGTCTTGTCGGCCGTGTCGGCGAAGGCCGAGCCAGCGGCGAAGAGGCATGCGGCGGCGGTGCCCGCCGTCAGAAGTTGCTTCAGGGTCATAGGTCCTCCCATGGGCCGCTTCGGCCCCTCCCGTTCGTTCCCCGTGCAAGGCCGCGCGGAGAGGGCCGCTCCCGACGGCCGGTGCGAGTGTTGACCGCCCGGCCTCACCTGTCCAAGCGCGGTTCGCGCACCGCGTTTGCGGGTTCCCGCAAAAGGCGTGCCGGCAATCCCGCGCCCGCCATGCGATCGGCACTGGCGACGGCCGGGCAAACATGGTGCGATCGCGCCATGACCACCGTCGCCAAATCCACGCGTCGCGCAACGCGCGCCCGCACCCTGCCGGGCGCGGAAGCCGTGTTCGGCCATCTCCTGCGCATCTCGCGGGCGCTGGCCGGCCGTCTCGACTTCCAGGCCGCCATCCAGTCCGTCTCGGCCGAGCTCGGCGACGTGCTGCCGCACGACCATCTCGACGTCTGCCTTCTCGAATCGGGCGGCCACATTCACGCCGCCTACGAAGCAGGCCTCCACACCGACTGGAGCCTCACCCCGCATCCCGTTCCGGTCTCGGGCAGCCCGATCCGCAGCATCCTCCTCGGCGAGACGCACCTCATGGTGACCGGCGACGCGACGCAGGACCCGCGCTTCCGCTTCGCCGGCGCCTTCAACCATCCGATCTTCGACCAGAACCTGCGCTCGCGGATCCACGCGGCGCTTCTGGTGCGCGGCGAGGTGATCGGCGCCTTCTCCTGTTCCAAGCACGATGCCGACTTCTACGGCGAGGACGACGTGACCCTCGCGCGGCACGTGGCGGAGGTGCTGGCGCCCTATTTCTACGCCTTGCGCGCCGCCGAGGACGCGCGCCGCCTCGCCATTGAGGAGGCGGAAGGCCGTGCGCGGGAGGAGGGCCTGCGCGAGGGCGCGCTGCGCCTGACGGAAGAGCTGGAGCGCGAACGCCAGCGCATCGGCATGGACCTCCACGACCAGACGCTGGCCGATCTCACCCGCATCGTGCGCCGGCTGGAGACGCTGCGCGAAGGTCCCGTGGAGCCGGGCAGCCTGTCGCCCGCGATCGACGGCCTGCATCGCTGCGTCGACGAACTGCGTCGCATCATCGACGACGCGCGGCCGAACGTGCTCGAACTTTTCGGCTTCGCGGAAGGCGTGGAGGACTTCCTTGGCCGCGCGCTGCACGATTCCGGCATCGCCTGGCGGCTGGAGGATGAAAGCGACGGGCGGGTGGACGCGCTGGACCCGGCGCTTCGCATCGCGCTGTTCCGCATTGTCCAGGAGGCGGTCAACAACGCGGCCCGCCACGCGGAGCCCTCGCTGATCGAGGTCGGCGTGGCGATCCGCCAGGACGGCGCGCTCCGCATCGAGGTGCGCGACGACGGCGCGGGTTTCGCGCCGATGCCCCAGCGCCGGCGCGTCGGCGGCATCCGCAACATGCAGACCCGCGCGCGCCTGATCTCCGCCGACTTCTTCCTCGACCGCCAGCCGGGAGGGCAGGGCACGCTGATGTCGCTGGTCCTGCCCGCAAAGGGAGCGGCTCGATGAGCGCCGACGAGATCCTTCTCGTCGAGGACGACGCCGTGCACCGCGCCTTCCTGCGCGACGTGATCCGCCATGTGCTGCCGGGACGAGCGTTGATCGAGGCGGCGGACGGCGAGGAGGGCGAGCGTCTGGCGCGAAGCCGCGACGCGCGCGCCATCGTGGTCGACCTCCAGATGCCGCGTCGCACCGGCGTCGAGATGGCGCGCTCGCTGTGGCGCGACCGGCCGGACACCAGCATCATCTTCTGGTCGAACTACGCCGACGAAGCCTATGTGCGCGGCGTCTCGCGCATCGTTCCGGCCGGTGCCGCCTATGGCTATATCCTCAAATCGGCGTCGGAGGAGCGGCTCGGCCTCGCCCTCAGGGGCGTCTTCGTGGAAGGCCAGTGCGTCATCGACCGCGAGATCCGCGGCGTGCAGCAGAAGGCCGCCAACCGCTCGGAAGGGCTGTCGGACGTCGAATACGAGGTGCTGGTCGACCTCGCCCTCGGCCTCACCGACCGGATGATCGCCGAACGGCGCGGCATCTCGCTGCGCAGCGTCCAGAACCGGTTGCAGCAAGTCTACGAGAAGGTTGGTGCCTATGACGGGGCGGGCGGCGCCGACCTCTTCAACCTGCGCACCCGCGCCGTCAGCCTCGCGCTGATGCGCCGGCTCCTGAACCGCGCCGGGCTCGACCAGGCGGAGGCCGAACTCCAGGCTTGGCTTGAGCGCGCAGCCTCCAAGTCGCCATCCGGCTAAACCACAAGCAGCACACGACCCTTGCCGCTCTTCTTCCAGGCGTGCATTCCATGGGCCCGGGAGGAGAAGATTCATGGATGCCAACGTCACCGCCGCCGTCGCCGTCGCGCCGACCGAGCTAGCAGCGGCGCTTCTCCAGCGCTTCGGCAGCCGCTCGGTGCTGATCGAAGCGGCCGACACGCTGCGCTACCGCCGAGACTGGCATGGCGACGTCGAGGGCAGCGCCGTGGCGGTGCTGCGGCCGGCCGACACGGCCGAAGCCTCCGACATGGTGCGCTTCTGCGCCGAGCACGGCTTGGCCCTCGTTCCGCAGGGCGGCAACACGGGTCTCGTGCTCGGCGCCTTGCCGACCAGCGCGCGCGGACACGTCGTCGTCTCGATGGAGCGCATGAACCGCATCCGGGGCATCGACGCGGCGGACTTCTCGGCGGTGGTCGAGGCCGGCTGCGTGCTCGCCGTCATCAAGGAGGCGGCCGAGGCGGAGGACCTGTTCTTCCCACTGTCGCTCGGCGCGGAAGGGAGTGCCCAGATCGGCGGCAACATCTCGACCAATGCCGGCGGCATCAACGTCCTGCGCTACGGCATGACGCGCGAGATGATCCTGGGCCTCGAAGTCGTGCTCGCCGACGGCACGGTCTGGAACGGCCTGTCGACGCTTCGCAAGAACAATTCCGGTCTCGACCTCAAGCAGCTCTTCATCGGCGCGGAGGGCACGCTCGGCCTCATCACGGCCGCCGCGATCCGCCTCGTGCCGAAGCCGAGCCGGGTCGAGACGGCCTTCCTGGCGCTCGCCGACCGCAACGACGTGATGGCGCTCTATGCGCTGGCCCGGCGGGAGTGCTGCGATCTCCTCTCGGCCTTCGAACTGGTGCCGCCGGAAGGCATGATGCTGGCCAAGGAGGCCGATCCGAGCCTCGCCCTGCCGCAGATCGCCGAGGCCCCTGCCTATGCGCTGATCGACGTGTCGGCCACGGGCTCTCTCGACCTCAAGCCGCTTGTGGAGCGCTTCTTCGAACTGGCGATGGAGCGCGGCTACGTGATCGACGGGGTGCTCGCCGCCTCCGACGCGCAGGCCGCCGACCTCTGGCAGATCCGCGACGGCATGAACGAGGGGCAGGCGAAGCGGGGCGTCCACCTGCGCACCGACCTCTCGGTGCCCCCGTCCAAGGTCGCCGCCTTCATCGCGGAGGGCATGGAGGAAATGGCCCTGCGCCTGCCGGACTGCCTGCCCGTCGCCTACGGCCATGTCGGCGACGGCAACATCCACTTCAACGTCCTGCCGCCGGCCGGCCTCCCGCGCGCCGAGCGCGACGCCAAGCTCGCCCTCGCCAAGAAGGCGCTGAACGCGATCGTCGATCGCTACCAGGGCGGCATCAGCGCCGAGCACGGCATCGGCCGCCTGAAGCGCGAGGATTTCGCCGCCCGGCGCTCGCCGGTGCAGCAGGAGATCCTCGCCGGGATCAAGGCATTGCTCGACCCGGCCGACCTCTTCAATCCCGGCTGCCAGATCGCCTCGCCGCGCGACGGGTCGGACGTGACGGTGTTC
>NZ_JAPZDS010000030.1 GCF_029813115.1 Aureimonas sp. SK2 | reverse complement strand
ACAAAAGCCTGTCGAGGTCGCGATCCAAGCGGTCTGTCGCGAGCGTATGCACAAGCACCCGACGCGTCCATTCGGCCGCTCCTCGAGACGTTTGAATGAACGCTTCCGCCGCCGTCGATGCCAGCTGCGTCCAACCCGAATTGCTCACCGAAACAATCATCAGGAATGACTTGTTGCCGGCAATTGTCGAGGACTGTCCAACCACCGAAGACGTTAGACGCTCATATATGTACTGTGTGCACGGTAGCAGGCCAGTGAGAGTATTAGGCGTAGGCTGATCGTCGGAATAGGGAACGTCGAAATCGAAATCGAAGGTCGACATCGGGATCTCCTGGCGGGAGAGCGGCCGCCAATTGCGTTCAGGAGGGGTTTGGGGGGACGGAGCCGCATGGCTACGAGCGGCCAACGCTCCGAGGAACATCAGCGAGCGCTACGGGGCGGGTGCAGCCTCGTCCGGAGCAAGTCCGTGTGAGCGTGCAAAGTCAGCCAGATCGGTCGAGCGCAGCGTGATGCGGTCGATCAGATCAGCGGCCAAGCTTCCGATCGCGGGGGCGTGATCGCGGACGAGGGCCGTCGCGTCGCCATAGGCATATCGAAGCCGCGCCGCGACGACATCAGATGCGGCGTCCACGCCTCTCTTGGCGGATTGGTTATCTTCACCAAAATTGTCCGCGAGGAGCGCCAGACGTCGCGCCTCAATCAACACAAGTCGCTTCCGCTCAGCGAAATCGATTGAGGACGCTCCAAGCAAGAGTTCTTCCGCCGCGCAGGCAGCGAGCACAGAGAGGAGCGCATGGTCCACGCGCATATGCGGATCATAATCGATCCTGCGCACTGAGGCCCGTTCCGCAATACTTACGATTGCTGGGATGCGACCACGCAGGAGCAGCGAGGTCGCGGCACCGGCGGCATGGACAGCATGGATAAGCCGCGCTCTAGCGGGTCGAACATCCTCGAACGCGACTGCATCGACGTCCTCTGGTCGCACCGGCCTGTCGGCAAGGCGCGCCCTGCGACGAATCCGGCGGGCGAGCGCCGCCATATCCGGAGCAGTGGCTATGCCCTCTAGATGGCGGATCGAACGGACGAGATTGCTAGGGGACAGAACGCCATACAGCGCATCACTCAAGGCGTAGGAGAGATCAGCCGCATCGGGGAAGCCAATGCGCACGACCCCGCCTGCCGAACCGTGATTGGCTGCACGTGGGGCATCATGGCAAACGATGACGATGGGACAGCCGACGGTTTCCCGAAATTCGCTGAGCTGGGCGAGCCAATACTCCCCTGACTTCGAAGGCGATCCGCTTCCGTTGTGCGCAACTGGGATATGCAGCGCCAGCAGGGAGGAGGCGCCGTCGGTGGCGCCACCCAAGGTGCAACGGGACGGTCCCATGAACGTGCGGTCGCGACGATCCAGCGTCAGGTGTGGCCAGTCCAACTCCACCAGGATGAGGCCGGCTGCCGCAGCAAGACAACGAAGCAGGTCGTGCGCTCCGACCGCGTAATGATCGTCGAAGACGGCTCGGCTGTCGATATCGCGCCATGGCAGGTTGCCGTTCTTGAACAGGGCGATGTCGGCGACCAACTGCCTGGCGAAGTCGCCCGCGTCACCGTAGCCTGAGAGACCCGTTGCAGCGAGCAGCGGTTTCTTGTCAGTAGGATTGCTGCGTAGGACCATGCGCCGGAGCCGCGAAGCGGTTCCGTGTGGGAGGGCGTTGGACAACGTTGCAAGCATCGGCAATGCGTCCGATGGGTCTGGATTGAAGTTCAGATGAACTCCGGAATGCCACGGTGTCGGCCCTCCTGCCGTAAGGCAATGAGCGCAAAATCGGGGCGGCAAGCTGAACGGGACGAGGCGATCCGTCTGGTTGTAAAGATCAGCAACCATCGACGCCCCCGACTGCACGGGACATAACCGAGGCTGCGTCCCGACAGATCTTTGCGTCGCGGTCGAACCAAGCGAGGACGAGCGCGGACGCAGAACAACCCGCGGCTGCGAACTCCGTAAGTGTAGTAGCGATTGCCGCTCGGGTCGCTGCATCGGCGTTGCGGCGGGCGGCTCTGATTGCGGCACCGACGGCGACGGCAGAGTCGAGTTGCACTACCCGAGACGTATCGTCAGGCGTGCGGTGGCGGTCGCCGGGACGCAACGCATCCGGCGTGGAGAGGTGAGGGGAGAACATGAGAACCCTTCGGCCTGCATGAGGCTCATCGAGGATACGAGAGGGCGAGCCGGATGGTCCGGCTCACCTGTGAGTCCGCTCGGGTTAGACCCGGCGGATCATGATCTCGGGGTCGATCGAAGGTGCGTCGATGTAGTCAGCGGAAACGAGGCCGCGCTCCATCATTGCGACAAGGGCGCCGTACGCGTGCGGTTCGTGACGCGAGAGAATGGCAATGGCGCTGTCGAGGTCCATCACGTCGCCGGGCTCGGGAATGCGCTCGAGCAGGGCGTTCAGTCCGGCCGACAGTGCGGGCTGAATGCAAATATTAACCACGTTCGGGTGCTGCGAACGCGTGCGGTTGCGGTTCGCCCGCAGCGAACTATAATTAGCGGTAACCATTTTCGTTGCTCCAAAACAGCATCGGGATTGGCCAGGTCGTCGCGCTGTTACGAGCATCGCGATGACCGCCGTTTCATTTACGAGTGACTCAAGAATGACGTCACTCATGGGATAATAATGCAGTGGATAAACTGCGCAAGTGGTCTTGCGTAGGAAAATACGGTTAACAAAAACTAGCGCTTTTAGTAAAAGTAGCGCTATGTCAATTCTGCAAATGATTTACTGGGCTTAGCAGTCGTTGCCGATTATTGCTGGGCTCGAAGCTGCCGCGAAAAATCGGGCGCACGACGAGTTACGAAGTTCATCGAGGTGAATCGGAGGTTGACAAACCTTGGTGACTTGCATCGCGTTCGGCTGATTCGGCTTTTTCTTTTCCACCGAGCGTCCGCCGCGATTGCGTCCAGACGAGTCTGATTTCGGACGATTGAGACCGCGAGAAGAACATGGAATCACTCGCTCGCGAGTTCACCATGGCCTACCCCCATTGGGTGGCCCGGTTAAAATCTACTTCATTATAAGCGGACCGTCCCTGCGGACTCTCGGAAGACCTCGATACCGCTACGAGACGCTTTGGCCGTGATCACCGAGCACTTCGATCACCCGGCAGACGGCGGCGGAATGGTTTGAACATTCCGTCATCCTCGCGACCTCAGCTCGCAGGGTCGTCAGCCGGGCGATCTTGTGGTCGATGTCGGCAAGGTGGGCGGCCGCAATCCGGTCGGTGCTTGCGCAAGGACGGTCCGGCTCCCCAGCCAGCGCCAGGAGTTCGCGGATCGGCTCGATCTCGAAGCCGAGCTCGCGGGCGTGCCGGATGAAGCGCAGGCGTCGCAGGTCGCTCGCGTCGTAGAGGCGCCGGTTGCCCTCGGTCCTTGGTGGGGCGGCTAGGAGGCCGATCTGTTCGTAGTACCGGATTGTTGGCACCTTGATGCCGCTCGCCCGAGAGGCCTCGCCGATCGGAACGCCTTGCGTCATTTTTCCCGCTTGCTCCTCTAGTCGCTTGAGGATGTACGGATCCTGTCGACCAAGAACAAGGAGGTCGGCAGGGACGAACAATGGAGAGTGGCGACTTTCACCATCGTGGGGATGGACTGCGCCGGATCCGGGCGGAAGATCGAGCGGGCGCTCGGCGAACTCCCCGGAGTCCGCGACGTATCCCTTCACTACCCCGACACGACCCTCGCCGTCCTGCATGGGACGGCCATGCCTCCCGACGCAACCGGTGACCGGGTGGTTAGGCTCGGATAAGGCGTGCGCGAACCCGGAAGGGACTGATCACTCCATTCGTGTACCGGTCACGGGGACGTGACCCCGCGCAGTGCCCTGACCGCTTGCTCCTCATGTGGCTGGAGGATGCACAAAGCAGGCAACCGAACGAGGCAACAATGACCGATACCCCGGCGGAGATGCGCTTCCGCGTCAGCGGCATCTCGCGCAATCCGATGTATGTCCGGATGGTCCTTTCCTATCTCGGCGTGGCCGTCGCGATCGGTAGCCCGGCGGCGTTGGCGCTGCTTCCCGTCGTAGTCGCCCTCCCGCATTTCGGGGTGCTCGTTCGGGAGGAACGATACCTCGCAACGAAATTCGGAACCGAGTACCTCAACTACCAACGAAAGGTCCTGGGATGGATCTGATACGCGATGATCGAGCCATGGACGCTCCGCAACCCCCATCGTTGAGCCGCGCAGTGCAAAGCCTCTTCGCGGCATCGATCGCGTTGGGTCTCATGACCATCGTAGCCGAGGCGCACGAGTTCAAGATCGGCGATCTGACCATCGATCATCCATGGTCTCGCCAGACGCCCCCGATGGCTCCGGTCGGGGTAGCCTATTTGACGATCAAGAACGACGGGGCCGAGACGGATCGCCTCATTGGAGGAAGCGCCGAGCGATCGGAGGGCTTCGAATTGCACACGTCCGAGAACCGGGACGGGGTCGCTCGGATGCGGCGCCTCAAAGATGGGGTCGCGATCGGGCCAGGCGAGACCATCGAGTTGAAACCCCTCGGCACTCATATCATGCTCACCGGACTGACGGCTCCGATCAAGGCCGGCGAGACTTTCGCGGGAACTCTCGTCTTCGAACGGGCCGGCACTCTCGATGTCGAGTTCGCTGTGCAGGGTCCTGGCGCTCCTGCGCCGCAGCGGGACGGACACGAGGAGCATTCGCGATGAGCCTACGAGCGTTGCGTACGTTGTTGTGGCTAGCCGTGGGTCTCGCTGCCGTCGCCCTCGTGGGAATTGCCTGGAATCTCCCCAGCGGTCGGCTGGAGGCAGAGGGGCAGGGCGCGACGGCGACCATCGGCGGTGATTTCTCCCTTGTCGATCAGGACGGACGATCGCGCACCTGGGCCGACTTCCGAGGCAAACCCGTGGCCGTCTTCTTCGGCTTCACGAATTGCCCCGACATCTGTCCGACGACGCTCGGCGAACTGTCAGTCACCTTGGCGGATCTGGACAAGGCAGGCGGACGCGGCGATGACCTTCAGGTTATGTTGGTCACCGGCGATCCAGAGCGGGACACACCGGCCGTTCTCGACACGTACCTCCAGTCCTTCGATCCGCGCATCGTCGGGCTGACGGGCGCGGAGGCCGAGGTCGATCGAGCCTTCTCGGTCTTTAAGGCCTACCGCAGGAAGGTGCCGCTGGAGAATGGTGGATACACGATGGATCATTCGGCCGGCATCTACCTCTACGATGCATCCGGCAAGTTCACGGGCACGCTCGATCTGCACGAGGACGCTGATACGCGGCGGCGCAAGGTGGAGCGGCTCCTTGACTCTTCGGAGGGCAGGGCGTCGGCCGAGGACCCTCGGAGCATGGCCTCGACCAGCAGAGCGACGGGAGCCTTTGATGGCGGCACCAATGGTTGAGGGAACGATGGAGGCGACTACCGCGGAACGAGTTTCGGCGGCCTTGGTGGCGGCCTGGGCCATCGCCCTGACCGCGACGCTCGGCGCGTTGTTCGTCGGCGAGATCATGGGACAGGCACCCTGTAATCTCTGCTGGTATCAACGGATCGCGATGTTCCCGCTCGCGCTGCTCCTCGGCATCGCAGCCTATCGCGACGACAAGGCGGTAAGGATCTATGCACTTCCCTTGGCTGTGATCGGAGGGGGGATAGCAGGCTTTCACAGCCTGCTCTATGCCGGCTTGATACCCGAGGCCATCGAGCCGTGCGGAGCGGGGCCTTCGTGTGCCAGCGCCGACATGACCATCCTAGGCGGTGCTCCGCTTCCCATTCTCTCGTTCGCCGCCTTCGCCACGATCGTCGTTCTGCTTCTCCTGTTCCGAAAGGCCCCTAACTCATGAACCGTCGGACTTTCGTCGTCTCTGCCTCCGTCGTTGCCCTGGCCGCTTTCGGAGGCGGCGCCGTTCTCTATCGCCGGAGCCAGCCGGACGTCGCACCCTTGTCGGCTGAAGGCGACGCACTCGTAAGACCCCATTCTCCTATCGTCGGCAAGGTCGACGCGCCGGTAACCCTGGTTGAGTTCTTCGATCCGTCCTGCGAAGCGTGCCGCGCATTCCACCCGATCCTCGGCCAGATCATGTCGAGGCACTCTGCGGACCTACGTCTCGTCCTCCGCTATACGCCACTTCACGAGGGATCGGACGAGGTCGTCCGGATCCTGGAGGCAGCACGTCGACAGGATCTGTTCGAGCCCGTCCTCGACGTCATATTTGAGCGTCAGCCGGAATGGGCAGTTCACGGCAAGCCCGACCTGGAGAAGGCTTGGGAGATTGCGGGTACCAAAGGTCTCGACCTTGTGCGGGCTAGGGTAGATGCCAAGCTGCCGGAGGTTGAAGCCGTGCTCCAGCAGGACATTGCGGATCTAAAGGCCGCCGGCGTTGAGAAGACGCCGACCTTCTTTTTGAACGGCAAGGAGCCGACCCCGTTCGGTCCCAAACCGCTCTACGACGCAATTGTCGCCGAGATCGATAGGACCAAGGCGTCGTGAGCAGCGAGCGCCGTCCGGCGTAGACCTCGCCATCGCGAACGTTTCGGTCGCGGCCGCGATAGCAGCCAGGACCGTCTCCTTTCTTTCGCCCTGTGTCCTGCCTTCGGTGCCAAGCTACGTCTCGTTCATTGCCGGTAATTCGACGCCGGGCGCTGTAGTGCCCAGTTCGGCTCCGCACGGTGCTCAGTCTCTGTTTCATTCTTGGATTCGCGACGATCTTCGTCGCGCTCGATGTCAGCGCGACCTTCGTCAGTCGGTTCCTACGGTCGTGGATGACGGAGGCGAGCCTCGTTGGGGCGCGCTGGTAAAGCTGTTCGGGATTACGACGAGCGGTCTCGTCCGAATATCTTCGATGGATCGGGACGTCCGCCAGCACGGTGACGTCGCGCTCCACGGACCATTTGGTTCGGATCTCCCCGGCGTAGCGTTTGCCATCGGATGGATCCTATGCATCGCTCAGGTTGTCAGCGCCATCCCGACGGTCAATGCCGTATCGACAACAACCGCAGACGGCGCCGTTCTCTTGGACTTCCAGTCTCTCGGTTTCCGCATCCCTTTCCTCCGAGCGGCAATCTTCACCCGGGAGCTACGTGGCGCATGGGCGGAATGCGTCGGGCTAGCTGCATTCTCAAAGTCGGTTCCGGCTTTGTCATGATCGCGATGGGACTCTTGATATGAGCGGGATCGCCACATGGTTTGTCTTCTGATTGTTTGCCCGATTTCCGGTGTTCCGTCGGATCGGATGAGCGTCCCACCTTTCCTGCAGGATGGAGCACGTCTTCGATGCCGCTGACCATCGGCCGCCTTGCCGAACAGGCCGAAACGAAGGTCGAGACCGTACGCTACTATCAGCGTGCCGGGCTCCTGCCGATTCCGGAGCGCGAGGACGGAGGATTTCGGACATATGGTTCCGAGCACGTGAGGCGGCTCCGGTTCATCCGACGCGCTCGAGCGCTCGGGCTCCCCCTCGCGAGTATCTCGACTCTATTGGACCTTTCCGAAAGGCGCGACGATCCCTGCGCCGCGATCGATCGGATCGTACGGCGTCATCGGAACGACGTCGAAGCACGGATCGCCGATCTTGTGAAGCTACGCCAGGAACTCGACAACCTGCTCGAGCGATGCGACTGTACCCGGGTCGCCGAATGCCGGATTGTCGAGACGCTGACACCCGATCCCCTCCCTTCGGCGGAAGAGGAGAAGGACCGGATGTCGGCACTCGGTCACCGGCCGGGCTGCGGCACCATTCGCAGATAAGGCTTGAGAGTCCGCCAACCTTCCGGGAAACGCTCCCGAGCCGCCTCGTCCGACAGGGATGGGACGATGATGACCTCATCGCCCTGCTGCCAGTTTACCGGAGTCGCCACGGAATGCTCTGCGGTGAGTTGAAGGGAATCGATCGTCCGTAGGATCTCGTCGAAGTTTCGTCCCGTGCTGGCGGGGTAGGTGAGGCTCAGCTTGAGCCTGCGATCCGGACCGATCACGAACACCGAGCGAACGGTCATTGTATCGCTCGCGTTCGGGTGGATCATCCCATAGAGAGAGGACACCTTGCGGTCCGCGTCGGCTATCATTGGGAAGTTGACGCGATGCCCCTGCGTCTGTTCGATGTCGTCCTCCCATGCGCCATGGCGATCGATCTCGTCGACGCTGAGGCCCATGACCTTGACGTTCCGGCGATCGAATTCCGGCTTGAGCCTAGCGACGTCACCCAGTTCCGTGGTGCAGACGGGAGTGAAGTTCTTCGGATGCGAGAACAGGATGCCCCAGCTCGAGCCGAGCCATTCATGAAACCGAACCGGACCATGAGTGGTCGTTGCTTCGAAGTCGGGGACGGTGTCGCCTAGTTGAAGTGACATCTTGATACCTTTCGTCGGTCTGTTGTGATTCAGATGCGGTTCGTCCCGTCTGCATGATGCGGTCCGCCGTCGGCATGCATGCACGACGCCGAATGCTCGTCACGCATGCTGGCCTGATCCTCATGTTCATGCCGACCTTGGTCACCGCGTGCCTGATGATCGTGTCGGTCGCCACGCCGTTCGCTGTGATCGCCGGAACGGCCATGCGGTTCGAACGTCCGCCCATGGTGCACATTTCCACCCCCCTGACGGGCATCATCAGGCTGGGCCAAGGCAGGCGTCGCCGTCAGAAGCAGCGAAGCGATCAGATAGGTGGTGACGTTCATCCTGTATCTCCGGTTCTGTTACCGGCACCGCATCTCGGGTCCGTACCTCGTACAGGGTCAACCGACTTACACGCGGTCGTGAACACGGAAGATTTCACGACGCGTCCCATGGCGCATCGGCAAATGCGTTGAGGGGAATGCGCAGGTATCGATCGCCTCGGTGGTTCGGCTCGGGTAGGCGGCCGCCTCGAAGGTTCACTTGGAGAGCGGCGAGCATCAGCTTGGGCAAAGGCAGCGTGCGATCCCGCTCTTCTCGCATTGCCACGAATTCGTCTTCGCTTGAAATCTCGGATAGGTGCTTGTTCGAGGTGCGTTGCTCCGCGACGCTGCTCTGCCAGCGTGGCTCGCGTCCGTCGGGCTGATAGTCGTGACCCACGAACAGGCGTGTCGCATCGGGAAGCGCAACGATGTCCCGTATCGACCGCCAGAGCGAGGCTGCGCTTCCACCCGGGAAATCAGCACGCGCTGAGCCGCTGTCGGGCATGAACAAGGTGTCGTGGATGAAGGCCGCGTCGCCGACGACGTAGGTCACCGAGGCCAGAGTATGGCCTGGTGAATGAAGGACCCGAACCGTCATCTCGCCAATCGACAAGGTGTCTCCGGCCTTGAGCAATCTATCCCATTGAGAGCCGTCAGTTGCCAGTTCGGGCCATCCGTAGATGTCCTGCCAAAGCCGTTGCACTTCGACGATCCGCTCGCCGATCGCGATCGGGGCGCCGGTGCGCTCACTCAAATGGTAGGCGGCGGAAAAATGATCGGCGTGTGGATGCGTGTCTAGTATCCATTCCACACGAAGGTTCTGCCGTTCGACGTAGTCGAGAAGTGCATCAGCATTGGTCGCCGCGATGGAGCCGGACTTTTCATCGAAATCGAGAACCGGGTCGATGATCGCACAACGTCGCGTCGCGGGACAGGAGACGACATACTGGATGGAGGAAGTTCGCGGATCGTGGAAGCCCGCGACGATGGGATGATAGGACATGGGGTTCTCCCGGTTCGCCCGGAGTAGGGTATCGAAGAAAATTCGGCTGGGTCGCGCTCACGCAGAATGGTCGGATCATCGGCGAGCTGCCGTAGGATGAGTGATCGCGGCTCATATTTCGTGACGGTCGCGCTTCGGACGAGGCTTGCAGCTCAGACCCGTGCGTATGCCGCGACGCGCTTCCCCTAGTGATTGGTAGTTCACTGGACTGGGTTCCAAGGCTTGTGTTCGGACACGTCTCTTCGTTGTCACGGTCGTCGATTGCGACACGGAACTGCATACGACCTCTAGTGGCTAGAGGAGCAAGCGGGAATTCGCAGGTGGCATCGAAAGGAACGAAGGAACGGTTTGTGGTCCGCATCGAGCCGTCGAGACATCATGGATGTGCACCGAACCATAACCCCGCTCTCACGGAAACGGGCACGGCTGCGTGCCGACCACGCTTCGTCGATCGCAGGAGGCTGCGAACGTGTTCTCGCCGCATTACCGTGACACCGGGGCGAACCGCTTTCGAACCGGAGCCACACGATGCCGATCGTACGTCCCTGGATGGTGCTATTGGTCTCGCTGTCACTCACGGACATGTCGATCGCGGCGCGCCCGGCAAGCGCTTCGTCGGTGGGTTTCGTCGCCGAGAAGGCCATCGTTACAGTTCCGCGGGACGGGGACGGCGATCTGGAAGGTTATCTCGTTGTTTGGAACGGGGTCGCCGGTGAAGCGCGCCTAGAGACTGTCACAAGCGACGCCTTCAGCCGTGTGCAGTTTGTCCAGCATTCGGACAAATCCCGTAACGGAGTGAAGGAGGGGCGATCCGGCGTATCCATTCCAGGCCATTCCGAATTAGTGATGCTGCAGCGGGGAATTCATATGCACCTCACCCCCAAAGGCGCAATTGCCGTAGGAAACGTGGTGACGCTTGAACTCAAGTTCGGTGACGGAACCGTACAAACCCTGTCCGCAACCGTGGAGGGCGATCGAAACGCAGACGATCTGCACCACCACGATCAATCAAGTGCCGAATGGCTGAGCAAGCTCGACGGGCTCAAAGCTCGGGAGAGCACTAACTGACATCGTCCACGTGAGCTCGGAACCCTCGCAAGTCCCATCCGGTGCTTCGTCGATACGCAGTCCTGTGCGGCCTGCTAATCCGCCCGAGTGCCGGCCGACCGCTGCCCGTCGCGGTGCGGCCGGTACGTACAGCAGTCGATCAACGGGCTTCTGACCGCTTCGGAAAAGGTGTCAGGGGACGAGCAGCACTGTTCCTATCCAACCGAACTCGCGGGCTTCTTCGAGAAGCTCGAACGCTGGCCACGCCAGAAGGAACAGGAGACCGTCCGCGAGCGTGCGCGCTACGCGGTCGGGACGCACCTCGATCACAGGCATGTCGCGCCAAGCCGAAAATCGGGGCCCGAAGCGCGGAACCCGCAGGCAGTAGGCATCGTATGCAGAGCCGAACTCTGCGGCGAGAAATGCTTCCTCGCGACTGATCACGACGCGGAAGATCCCGGCCACCGAGAGGGCGAGGACTAGGCCTATGGTCAGGCTCCCGGATTGGGCACCGACGCCGAACATGGCTAGGTAAGTAAAGACGTATAACGGATTGCGGCTGATCGAGTAGGGGCCGACCTCGACGATCTCTTTCGTCTTGCGGCCGCCAATGTAAAGGGAGCACCACGCGCGTCCGATGACTCCCGCGGCTATTGCGGCGAGGCCCGCCGACTCAACCGCCTCCTCCAGAACGGAGTGTGCCGCCCATATTGGTCCGATCGCCACGCAGAGCGCGAGCAGCGCAAGGCCGGACAGTCTCAGCGTCCGCTTCCGCCGCTGCTGGACGAGGTTGATGTCGATGGTGTTCATATACGACCCTCTAGCTTTTGTTGTGTCGGGAGGTGTCAGGCTGAAAGCAGGCCGTTCCGAGACGGGGAATCCGTTCCAACGAGGGCGAACTCGGCTATGTGGGAGTGGGTCACCCGGCCAAGGCGATCTCCAAAACCCGGTGAACCGATGGCAGTGAGATTTAGCGGTTTCAAATGAGATCGAGGCTCGTGAAACGAAGGCGCTGCAGAGTCCTTACTCGTTCTGCAGAGGGTTCGTTTAGCTGTTCGTTTTCACCTTCTCGATCTCTGCGGCGACCGCCTCGTAAAGCGGTTGGATTCCGAACTGTGTCGGCTCCTTCCCGTTGACGAAGAAGGTTGGCGTCTTTTCGATACCCAGGGCCTTTAGGTCGGAGTTTTCCAGTTCGAGTACGGCCGAGACCTCCGGTGATGCGGCGTCGCGTCTTGCTCGTTCCATGTCGATGCCGGCTGTGCCCGCGATCTCCCAGGCTTTTGCGATGTCGGGTGCCCCGTGGACGGCCCATTCAAGCTGCCGCTTGAACACTCGGTCTAGAACCGGCTCGAACTTGTCCTGCCGCCTGGCTGCCTCGAGAATTCGTACAACCTCGTCCGACCTCTCATGCAACGTCGTGTAGCGCAGGACTAAACGCAAGTCGTTAGGATACCTGGAAAGGATCCGGGCGATGATCGGGTGGAGGGCGCGGCAGGCCTCGCATGCGGGGTCGAAGAACTCGACCAGCGTCACGCGTGCGTTGACTGGCCCAATCACAGGTGAATGTGAGCGGACCAGTTGGTCGCCTTCGGCCGAAAGTGGAACTGCCTCCGGGCGGCTTGCACAATACAAGGCTGCCCCACCACCGAGGGCGATGACGGCGGCCGCTGCGGTGGATGCGACGAACGTTCGACGCTTCATGCGCGTTTCCTGTTGGAAGGGAGGTTGGGGAGAAGGACGATCGCGGCGAAAGAGGCGAGCGAGAGGAGGGGTATCGGCCGGCCGGCGAGTATGGTCATGCCGGCGTTGGTGCAGGACGGTCCTACCCCGCAGGCTCGATCGCCACGAACACGATCTCGGCATGAAGAAAGGAGTGGAACGCGACGACTCCGGAACCCGCAACCGCTGGCGGCTGCGCGTAGCCCCGCACGTTCCAACCACCCTGGAAGGCGGCGATGCCCAGCATGACGGACAGTGGGAACATCGCGATCCGCCCATGCCAGCGTAGGATGCAAGAAACCTGTCCCATGATTTCGCCGACGAAGAGGTCACCGAGCGTAGCCGCGAGCGCCACGACCCATGCGGCGTAGATCGCCTGAGGTTTCGGTCGGGCTCGTCGAGGGCGACGGAGGCTCGCTTCTCCCTATCGATTGTCCGCGCCGGCATCCGCAGTCGCCGTCGCGGTTCCGCCGCTCATACCCGCGGGCGTTACCATCCCGTCGCTGCTCAAAGCTGCTCTGGATCCGCTTGGGCCTTCGAGAAGGCGCATCACCTTGGCCCAGCGCACCGGCGTGTCCTCGTGCATGTCCAGAGTTCCTGCGAAGCCCCCATCGCGGTCGTATAGGTAGACGCTCGCCGAGTGGTCGATTGTGTAGTTGCCACCTGCGATCGGCACCTTCTTGCGGTAGGCTTTGAATCCGGCAAAGGCCCGGTCGATCTCCGTCTCGGGGCCGGTCAGTCCAATGATCCGTGAGTCGAACGACTTGAGGTAGGCGTTCAGGACCTGGGGTGTGTCGCGCTGGGGATCACCGCTTATAAGGACGACCTGAAGGTCGTCGGACCGGTCGCCCAGGTCCGCGAGGAGCATCGAGAGTTCGCCGAGCATTGTCGGGCAGATGTCGGGGCAATGCGTGAATCCGAAGAACACGGCGACCGGTCTTCCGCGGAAGTCGGACCACGTCCTCGGTTTCCCGTTCTCATCGATCAGCGCGAACTCGCCTCCGACGTCGGCGGCCGTTACGGTGGCGGACGGTGCCTGACCACCGCTCGGAAGGTTCCACGCTATTCCGACTAATACGCCCGCAGTCGTTGCGACCGCACCCCAAAGGAGAAGGCGCACGGTGCGCAATGTCATGGTTTGTGTCCTTCATGCGAGAAGGAAGGGGTGGCCACGTTGAAGCCTTCCACCGAGAAACTCACCGGCACGGTTCCGGCACGCTCGAACACGAAGGCACCGTCGAAGGGTTGTCCTTTCTTGATCGGCTCCTTGAGGTCGAACAGCATGACGTGAGCACCGCCCGAGGCTAGCTTCACGGTCGCGCCTGGCTCCAGCACGATCCCATCCTCGACGCGTCGCATGCGTGCGACACCGTCCTCAACGGTGGAGGCGTGGATCTCGAAGCGTCCGGCCACGGTCGCTGAGCCGCCGATCAGCCGATCGGCCGTCGTCCCGTCGTTGCGGATCGAGACGTAGCCGACACCAACATCAGCCTTCGGTGGCGTAGGCCGGGACGATGGATGGCTGATCGTGAGGTCCCCGGCCTTGAACTCGTGCGATGCGGCGGGGCCGGTGACGGCGAGGCAGGCGGCTACGGCCGCCGCGATGGGCGAGACCTTCATTTCGGGTACCTCGCATAGACCGTGGCCGTGCCGTCGCGAGCCACAAGGAGCACTTCATATGGTTCATTGCTCGTCCCCATGCCCGGGCTGCCCGCCGGCATGCCGGGGACTGCGAGACCGACCGCCTCTGGTCGCTCGGCGAGGAGCCGCTTCACCTCCGCAGCAGGTACATGCCCCTCCACGACGTAGCCGCCGACGAAGCCCGTGTGGCACGAGGTCTGGCCAGGCTTCAGACCGGCGCCCGTCTTCTTCATGTATAGGTCGGCCATGGCGAGGTTCTCGTTCGTGACATCGAACCCCGCCTCATCAAGGTGCTTGATCCAGCCGATGCAGCAGCCGCACCCCGACGTCGAGAAGACGTCGACGGTCTCGGCTGCTAGCGCGGGCACGGAGAGAAGCGCGAGCGCTCCGGCGATGCACGTCGACCGTCTGCGTCCCATGGATCGATCTTCCCTTAGTTGTCAGATCCAGCGCCGGACGGCGCTTCGGTAGGCGGTGTATGCGGGGCCGAACGAGCGTTCGAGGAAGCGTTCCTCGTCCCGCACCTGGACCTCGCAGGCGATCCAAAAGGCGAGCGCGCAGACGAGCACCGCCGGGGCTGGCACGGCGACTGCGAGACCTGCGGCCATCGTGAGCATCCCGAGGAACACGGGGTTGCGCGACAGGCCAAATAAACCCGTCGTGACCAAGGCGTCGGGCACCGTGTCGGGGATGCCGACCCGCCACCGTCGGCCCATCTCGCTTCGAGCCACGACCGTCAGGACCTGTCCTGATACCGCGACCGCGAGTCCGAGAAGCCGAACGGCGGAAACTTCGCCAGCGAGAGGTGCGAACAGTGTCGATCTGCTTCCTGCAGCGTGGAGCCCAAGCGCCGCCAGGGCACCAACGACGGCAATGGCGAATAGCATTCGCGCCAACCTCTGTCGGCGGCTCAGACCGAAGCCGTAGGCTCTCTCGCCGATCTCCAGGGACGTTAGGCGCGTGGCGAGCGCGAGCCACGCCACGGTGACGGCGAGGACGATCGCCGGGCCGAAGCGCAGGAGATCGGCGACGGCGGTCCTCAACGGGGCCGCCAGCCTAGAAGCCGCATCGCGTTGGCGGTCACGAGGACGGTCGCCCCCGTGTCGGCGAGGATCGCCGGCCAGAGGCCGGTGATGCCGAGAACAGTGGTCACGAGGAACACCGCCTTCAGGCCGAGGGCGATCGCGATGTTGACCCGGATGTTGCCCATGGTGGCCTTGGACAGTGCGATCATGTCCGGCACGTCCCGCACGCGCCCGTGCAGCGCGGCGGCGTCCGCCGTCTCAAGTGCTACGTCGGTGCCGCCGCCCATGGCGATGCCGATGTCGGCGGCGGCAAGAGCCGGCGCGTCGTTGATGCCGTCGCCGACCTTGGCGACCTTCAAGCCTTCGGCCTGGAGTTCGCGCACGATGCGCTGCTTGTCCTGCGGCAGGAGTTCGGCCCGTGCTTCGATGCCGAGACCGCTTGCCACTGCCTCGGCCGTCGTGCGGTTGTCGCCCGTCAGCATAACGGTGCGAATGCCGTCGGCCTTCATGGCCGCGAGAGCCTCCCGTGCGTCCGGCCGCGCCTCGTCGCGCATGGCGATGTAGCCTGCGACCGTGCCCTGCACTAGCACGACGGAGACCGTCTTGCCTTCGGTGTTCAGAGCGGCGATTGCCGTCACATGCTCGTCCCCAAGAGGCGTGCGACGCCCGGCTGCCTGCGGCGAACCAAGGAACACTGCCTCACCGCCGACCTTGCCCTCGACGCCCTCTCCCGGAACGGCGTTGGCGTCGAAGGCGGGCGGCACGGGGGCGTTGTCGGTCTTAGCCTTCTCGATGATCGCGAGCGCCAGCGGATGGCTCGACCCCTTCTCCAGCGCCGCGGCGAGCGAGAGGACGTCCCGCGCCGGGCGGCCGACTGCGACCACGTCGGTCACCACGGGCTTGCCCGCGGTCAGCGTTCCCGTCTTGTCGAAGGCAATGGCGGTAACCCGCCCAAGCGTCTCCAACACGATGCCGCCTTTCATCAGAAGGCCGCGTCGGGCACCTGCCGACAGGCCGGCCGCGATGGCGGCGGGCGTCGAAATGACGAGCGCGCAGGGGCAGCCGATCAGGAGGATGGCGAGTCCCTTGTAGATCCACTCGTTCCAGTCCGCTCCAAGTGCCAGGGGCGGCACGACAGCGACAAGGAACCCGACCACGAGGACGGCGGGCGTATAGATCTTCGAGAAGCGGTCGATGAAGCGCTCGGTCGGCGACTTCGACTCCTGCGCCTCTTCCACTAGGCGTACGACGCGGGCGATCGTGTTGTCGGCGGCGGCCGCGGTGACGCGCACCCTCAGGACCGAGCCAGCGTTCACCGTTCCGGCGAAGACGGGATCGCCGACAGCCTTGCGCTTGGGCACGCTCTCGCCCGTGACCGGCGCCTCGTCGACTTCGCCCGATCCCTCGACGATCGAGCCGTCGGCTGGGATGCGGTCGCCGGGACGCACGAGAATGGTGGTGCCGACCGCGAGGCTGTCCGCCGGGACCTCGGTCGTTTGGCCGTCCTTCTCGAGCAGGGCCGTTTTGGGCACGAGCGCGGAGAGGCCCTGAATGCTGGCCCGAGCGCGACTAGCCGCCAGCCCCTCCAGCATCTCGCCGACGAGGAACAGGAGGACAACGGCCGCCGCTTCCTCCTCGGCGCCGATGAAGACGGCACCGATGGCGGCGATCGACATGAGCGTCTCGATCGAGAACGGCGTACCGAAACGGGCAGCGGTGATCGCCCGCCATGCGACGGGAACGAGGCCGACGGCGAGCGCAATGAGGAAGGCCGGACGCTCCAGCGAGGGTGCGAGATGGCCGAGGATGTATGCCGCGAGGAGCGCGGCCCCACAGGCAGCCGTAAGCCGTGCTTTCCTTGTCCGCCACCACGGCAGGCCCGCCTCGGCGGGGTCATCATGAATGTGACCCGCAGGGTCCTTCTGGGAACCGGTGCGATGATCATGATCGCCGTGATCGTGGTCGCCATGATCGTGATCGCCATGGTCGTGATCGCCGCCGCCGTGCCGTTCAGGTGGACTCCCAATGGGTGCGGTTGCCGTCCCGTTCGCTGCCTCAGCGCCGTAGCCGAGGTTCCGAACCTGCCGTGTCACCACAGCGGTGTCGAAGCCCTCGGCGTGACGGACCTTCACCGCCCCCGTGGTCACCGAGACGGTGACGTCCTCTACGCCCGGCAGACGTCGGATCGCGGTGTCCACCTTGTTGCCGCAGGCCGCACAGTCCATGCCTGTGACCCGGAAGCGGCTTTCAGTCGTCGTCGCGCTCATGGCGCTCTCCTTGCATCGGTCTTCTGCAAGGCTTACTTCCTCTAGCGGTTAGAGGAGCAAGAGAAAAAATGACAAAGGGCGTTCCAATCGGCGAGGCCTCGCGGGCGAGCGGCATCAAGGTGCCGACGATCCGTTACTACGAGCAGATCGGCCTCCTGGCCGCGCCGCCGAGAACGGAGGGCAACCGCCGCCTCTACAACGCGGACGACCTGCGGCTGCTGCGCTTCATCCGGCACGCCCGCGAACTCGGCTTCGAGATCGAGCCGATCCGCGAACTACTCGCGCTGGCCGGGGACCCGGACCGTCCCTGCGTGAGCGCCGACCGGATCGCGGCCGCGCACCTCGCCGACATCGACCACAAGATCGCCCGGCTGACGGCGCTACGGGCGGAGGTCGCACGCATGGCGGATTGCTCTAATCACTCGGTCGCCGATTGCAGAGTCATTAAGGTGCTCGGCGACCACGGCGAGTGTTTGCACGAAACACATTGAGGACACGCCGCCCAGGCTGCCTCATTTCCGCCGGATCGTAACGTCTCATGGCGGTCGCCACGGCGGCTGCGTCCGTCAGAGTTCATCTCCGCAACAGCCCGAACGTCGATAATGGACGGATATCGGCTACGTCCAACCCCTCGGATCGAAATGCATTTTTCCGCTCGACATCACGCTCGCAACCCCATGCGCAAAGCCGCGCTTGCGGTCGCCCTGTTTGGTCTCGTTTCCGCGGGCGGCTGCGTCTCGATGACGGAGGAGACCTACAAGGACCTTGTTCCGACGCCGTACGCCGCAGAGAAGGCACGTCCGCAGGGGTCGATCCTGGTGCGCATCTTCAAGGAGGAGAGCGAACTCGAAGTGTGGAAGCTTGGCGAGGACGGTCGCTACGCCCTCCACAAGACACATCCGCTGTGCCGCTGGTCCGGCAAGCTCGGGCCGAAAAAAACGAACGGCGACCGCCAGGCCCCCGAGGGCTTTTACCGCGTAACCCGAGCGTTGATGAACCCGAACTCGAAGTACCATCGCTCCTTCAACCTAGGCTACCCTAACCCTCTCGAGAGGTCGCTCGGCTACACGGGCGATTCGCTGATGGTGCACGGCGCCTGTTCGTCGTCGGGATGCTTCGCCATGACCGACGAGGGGGTTGCCGAAGTGTACGCGGAGGCGGAGAAGGCGTTCTCGATCGGCCAAGGCGATTTTCAGGTCCAGTCCTTCCCGTTCCGGATGACGGCCGAGCAGATGGCGCGTCACAGAAGCGATCCGAACATCGCCTTCTGGCGCAACCTGAAGCTTGGCTACGACGTGTTCGAGGTTACCCGTAGGGAACCCGACGTGGCGGCGTGCGGCGGGCGATACGTGTTCGATGCGCGACGCAAGGACGGCCAGCCGATCAATCCGGCGGCGTCCTGTCCGCCGCTGGAGACGCGCGTCGTACCCGAGGTGGCCGCCAAGCGCGAGCGTGACGCCGCGACGCTGCAAGCCCTTCTTTCAAGCGGCGGTACCGGCATGCCGATGGCCTATGTCGACGGAGGGATGCATCCGCAGTTCCGCGACATGCTGAAGCGGCTGGGGACCAAGGAACTCGCGGTCAAGACCTCCATGACCGCCGTACAGGTCAGCAGACCGGACGCCCTCGTCGACGACCCCGCCGCCGCCGAACGCTGACGGTCGCACCACCGTCAGCGCGACAGGAACCTTCGAAAGGCGTCCAGGGTATCCTTGCCGACGTGATGTTCGATCCCTTCGGCATCCATCTCGGCGGCCTTGGGACTGACGCCGACCGCCACCAGGAAATCGACAACGAGGCGGTGCCGTTCTCGAACTCGTTCGGCGAGGTTCTTGCCTTCGGGGGTCAGGAAGATCGCTCGGTAGGGCTTGGACTCCACGAGGCCGTCGCGGGCGAGCCGCTGAACGGTGCGGGCGACGGTCCCGGGTGCGACGCCGAAGCGCTCGGCGAGGTCGGTCGCCCGCGCCTCGCCGAACTCGGCGATCAAGTCGTCGATCATCTCGACATAGTCCTCCGACAGTTCAGACTGGTTCGCCTTCCGCACGCGGGCGAACCGGGCCGCCGTTGATGCCGCTTCCGTGCCGTCGCTGTCACCTGCCATGCATTTCCTCCCTATCGTCGCCAGCTAGCAGAAACAGAAAGGCGACACAAAGTTTGTCACTGGACAAACCATGCGCCCTGGAACAAATCTATGCGATCTCGAACCTAGGGGCGATGCGATGACCGGTGCCGACGAATCCCTGGACGACGCTGGCTGGAAGCGGAACCGGGGCGACGGCTCCCTCGCCGAAGTGCATCGCAGCGTCGTCATCGACCGGAACGCACCACCTTGGCGCAAGGCTGCGGCTTTCCTCGGCCCTGGCTACCTAGTGGCCGTCGGCTACATGGACCCTGGCAACTGGGCAACCTCGATCGCCGGCGGATCGGCCTTCGGCTACACGCTGCTCTTCGTCGCCCTCCTGTCCAACATCATGGCGATCGTGCTGCAATCCCTCTGCGCTCGGCTCGCCATCGCGTCGGGTCGCGACCTCGCGCAGGCCTGCCGAGACGCCTATCCCAGCTATGTCGCGCTGCCGCTCTGGTTCCTTGCTGAGATCGCCATCATCGCCACCGACATCGCCGAGGTCATCGGCACGGCGATCGGCCTCAACCTTCTGTTCGGCATTCCGCTGGAGATCGGCGTCCTGATCACAGCCGTCGACGTGTTCCTGATCCTCTGGTTGCAAAGGCTGGGATTCCGTTGGGTCGAGGCGCTGATCGTGACGCTGCTCGGCGTCATCGCCGTGTGCTTCGCCGTCCAGATCGCCATGGTCGACCCGAACTGGGGCGACGTGATCCGCGGCTTCGCACCGACCACCGAGATCGTGTCGAACCCGGAGATGCTGTACCTCGCGCTCGGCATCCTCGGCGCGACAGTCATGCCGCACAACCTCTACCTCCATTCCGGTATCGTGCAGACCCGCGCCTATGGCACGACCCTGCCGGAGAAGCGGCAAGCTCTGCGCTTCGCCACGATCGATTCCACCGTCGCGCTCTGCTTCGCGCTTCTCGTCAACGCGTCGATCCTCATCCTGGCGGCCGGAGCCTTCCACACGACAGGGCGTACGGCGATCGCCGAGCTCGGCGAAGCCCACAGCCTGCTCGCGCCGATCCTCGGGGCGGCCATCGCGCCGACCCTGTTCGGCATCGCTCTCCTGTGCTGCGGCATCAACTCGACCGTCACGGCGACGCTGGCCGGCCAGATCGTGATGGAAGGCTTCCTCAACATCCGGCTCGCGCCGTGGCTGCGCCGTCTGATCACCCGGATCATCGCCATCGTGCCGGCGGCGTCGGTGACGATCTGGTTCGGGGATACGGGCACAGCACGGCTGCTGATCCTCACGCAGGTGGTCCTCAGCCTTCAGCTGTCCTTCGCCGTGTTCCCGCTGGTGCTCTTCACGATGGACCGCCGGAAGATGGGCGAGCTCGTCGCCCCGCGTTGGCTGGCAGGTGTCGCACTTCTGATCGCCGTGGCTATCGCGCTTCTGAACGTGAAATTGCTCTTCGACTTCGTCCTTGGTTCGCGATCGCATTGATCGCGACCGTCTGCCCACCAGTAGTGGTTCTGTTCTGTCCAGTGGAGGATCAAGCAGAACCGGAAACAGCCAATGAACCCGGTGACGTCTGCGTATCGACCGGCAGCGTCGGAACCCGTCATGCCGTTGTTAACGTTGTTATCAGCTTCCGCCCCTAAGGATGAGGCATGAGGTTGGTTCTAACCATTTTGACCGTCTTCACCATCGTTTTCGGGACGATGGAGCACGCCGAGGCGGTTGCGGAAAGCATCCTTTGCGGGAAGGCAGCCGTCACGGCCCTCTCGTTGGATCCGCCGTCCCAGCCTGAGCTGGCGACCGATCCGATCGCAGCTCATTGCCTACCCATGATCCTTCTCGATTCTGAGGATCAGGTCCTCGCCAGATCCTCTGCAACGACCACGCATTGCATCTTGACTGATTTCTACGCCGGGCACGATCCTGGCGCGGATCATCGACCTCCAAGAAGAAGCTGACCCGATTGGTACGCCTTGTTCTAGGCGAACAAGTGCTCCCCGATGCCATCTATCCGAATGGCAGTCAGTTCTTGTGCGACGCGATACGGCGCGGCCGGAGCGTCGCTTTCGAGGTTACAGTGCGACACACATCTTTTCCCAACCACGTCTATCCCGGCAACAAGGTTCCGCCTTGCCGAGGCGACCTGCGGATCGACCGACGCTCCGTTCTCATTGGACTCGCCGCATTGGGCTTGGGCGGCTGCACCACCGTGGACTCGGGATCTAAAGGAGTGGTCGTCCCGCCACCTCCGCCCCCCGTTCGGCCATCGATGTACGATGCGCTTCCCGACGAACAGTTTCCGATTCCTGCGGTCGATGTCTCCAAGGTCGCGCCACATCTCTGGAGACAGGAAGTTCCCTATTCGACCTCCGAGCCCGTCGGTACTCTGATCGTTGATACTCCGAATCGCTATCTCTACTTGATCACGGCACCTGGGCGCGCTCTGCGGTATGGCATCGGCATCGGCCGACAGGGTTTTACCTGGTCAGGGAGGGCCGTGGTCCAGTACAAGCGCATCTGGCCACGCTGGACGCCTCCGGACGAGATGGTGCAGCGTCAGCCCGAATTGGAACCATACTCGATCAGGAACGGCGGTATGGACCCGGGGCTTGAAAATCCCTTGGGAGCGCGAGCGCTGTATATCTTTCGCGACGGGCAGGACACGCTCTTTCGTCTGCATGGAACGTATCAGGAATTCTCGATCGGCAAGGCGGTGTCATCAGGTTGCATCCGCTTGTTGAATCAGGACATCGTCGATCTCTATCG
>NZ_JAPZDS010000003.1 GCF_029813115.1 Aureimonas sp. SK2 | reverse complement strand
ACATGCAGCCTCCTGGCCCGTGCCTCGGCGGTCGCATCCTCGATGGCCTTTGCGAGATCCTCGATAGCTTCGATGCCGCGACGGGCGCTGCGCGAGCCGTCCTCGACGCATTCCGCGATGTCCTTGATGGCGTCTCTGAGACCCTCGAACACGGCGCGGTCGGTCGCGGCGAGCACGTACAGGGCCTCGCCCCGCACGGCAGCCGTGCCGATCGGATCCGGGCGACGCTTCTGCACGACCGTCCCTATGAAGGTCCAGAAGAAGCCCAGCGACTTGAAGATGCCCGTGACCAGCGCCACGGCGATCTCGGTAGAAAGTCCGAACATGATGTGCCCCCCGGCGTGAATAAGCGGCGGCCGCCGACGCGGACGATGTCCTTGCCGCACCGGAACGCGGACATGATTTCGAAGACCGCCAGCGCCGGGTAGACGGCCAAGCCGGTGGTCAGCTGGAAGTGCTGGAGGACGACGCCGAAGGGGAGGTACGCGAACCAGCCGGTGACCTCCTGCCCCATCCCGCCGGCACGATTGAAGAATGCGATGTCGGATATCAGGAACAGGGCCGAGAGGCCGGCGAACGTACCCGACCCGATCATCGCGCCGGCAGCCCGCAGCAGCGGTGTCCGTCGCCAGTGCCCGTTGATGTAGAGGGCGGCGCAGCGGACGATGCCGATGCCGAGCAGGAAGGCGCCGAGGGACTGCTCCGCGACGAGGTCGTGGAACGGCCGAAACGCTTCCCGGTCGAACAGCGCCG
Organism: Aureimonas sp. SK2; assembly: GCF_029813115.1. Taxonomy (GTDB): domain Bacteria; phylum Pseudomonadota; class Alphaproteobacteria; order Rhizobiales; family Rhizobiaceae; genus Aureimonas. The sequence goes on along the minus strand of NZ_JAPZDS010000003.1, from coordinate 295,589 downwards.
TCGGCTGCAGCAGCACCAGGCCCCACAGAAGCAGTGCGATGGCCGCGAACCATTGCATCGTGCGGAGCGGATAGCTCGGCACGGTTCTCGTCAGTGTGGCTGTCTCGGACATCGGTTTCAGTTCCCCCTGCCGACCTGTATACAGACGGTTGGGGCGAACTCGAACGGGGGTCTTTACCAAGTGGGCACGAAACTGGTCGAGCACGTGATCCATGCGTTCTCTCCCCTGATCCAGCAGGATGTTATGACAGGAAGGTTTACGATCGAGGAATTGTTGCAGCTGTTCGCGAAGCAGGGCACCGTCGTCAGTCGCGAGTACCTCGTCTCGCAGGTCGGATCAGGTCTCGAGGAGATGGAAAGCGCCGGCCGAACTGGGGCTCTGGCAAGGTAGCGCTGGGTCGATCCCGTTGTCCTGAAACTGTCCGATCACCTGAAGTTTTCTGAACTGCATCCAGCCGTTGCCGCCAAGTACACGGAGCTGACGATGAAGACAGAGACGTATTGGGACGTCGTCTGCCGGGCTCGTGTACAGGAGCCGCCCGTGACGCTCCGTGACCGGCGCCGGAACGCCCGCGATCGTAAGCGGCGCGGTAGTATTCCATCACCGAAAAACTGATTTTTGTCGCAGGTTACGCCGACACGTATCCATTCCAGATCAAGCCGGGGGCTTGATGCTTCGGGGGAAGCACGTGAAGGGGTCAGCGGTACATTTCGGCGACGGCGTCATCGGCGTCGCGACCGAATACTACGGGCGGATGAAGTCGACGAGGGAGATCCTCGTCGGCGACGTCACCGACCCCCGCACGCTCGCACGCACCTACTCCATGCTGTTCCAGGCTGTCGACGTAGCGCGGTTCGTCGTCTGGTCCGGACGAGCGCCGACGGCGACCCTGACGTTGCTCCGAACCCTTTGCGGCCTGTGCGGCGTCGACCTGATTCACATGGACGGAAAGTCATTCCGCCGACGGTTCGCCTCGGGCTCGTGGATGTCGCAGGACGGGTGGCTGAAGGCCGCCCACGATCATCACGGCTATGTCTTTGGACGGGTGACCGGAGACGCAGAGGCAACGGCGACGGCGCTTCTCGAGCTCGCGTGTCGTGATGTCCTCGGGAAGGGCCTTCAAAGCTGGGAAAGAGCGCCATGAAACTCGTTCCGAACTGGCGCGAAGTCCTGAAGCACTCCTGGTCCGTCCGACTCATGGTGGCGGCCTTCCTGTTCTCGGCGGCCGAATACGCGCTGCCCTTCTACACCGACGTCATCCCGGATCACGTGATGGGCTTCCTCGGCGGCGTCGCCACAGGCGGGGGCGTTCTCGCCCGCGTCCTCTTCCAGGCCAGTCTTTCGGGGGAAAGCAAGTGAACGTCCTCAATCTGTTCAGGGCCGCGCCGAAGGTCCTGCCCAAGGTCGTCCCGAAGTCGACCGCCGGCCGCGTCCTGACCGGCGGCGCTGCAATGACCGCGATGGCGGTCGCGCTGATCGGCGGCTTCGAAGGCCTCCGAACGGAAGCCTATAAGGACATCGTGGGCATCCCGACCGTCTGCTACGGCGAGACCCGTGGCGTGAAGATGGGCGACAGCCATACGAAGGCGGAATGCGACGACATGCTCGTCGACGGCCTGCTGACCTTCGAGAAGGGCATGAACGCCTGCCTGACGTCGCCCGAGACCCTGCCGGTGAAGGTGAGGGTAGCGATGCTCTCCGTCACATACAACGTCGGCTACGGCCAGCGCGGCTTCTGTGGCTCGTCGATGGCGAAGCGGATCAATGCCGGCGACGTCCGCGGCGCGTGCGACGCCCTCCTGCGGTGGAACCGTGCCGGCGGTCGCGAGGTCAAGGGTTTGACCAGGCGCCGGACCGAGGAGCGGAGGCTCTGCCTCGAAGGCATCGCAGGATGATCGCCTTCGTCCGCGCCCATTGGGACGCCATCCTCGTCGCGGTCGTCGCTGCGGCCTTCCTTTTCGTCTCCGGGCGCGCCGACCAAGCCGAGCGGGAGACGATGCGCACCGAGATCGCCGGCGTCGCCGCGGCGCAGGCCGAGTCCGAGAAGACCATCGCAACGCTTCGGGCCGAAGCCGTCCGGAGGGACATCGTCCTCGCCGGCATGAGGTCACTCCGCGTTCGCGACCTCCAGAATCTGGAGAAGGCAATCGTCGCTGCGGCGGCCGCCAGGGGTACGGCCCGCGACGGCCCGCTTGCGCCGGTAACCAAGGACTACATCCGAAGCCTGCGCGGCCCGGATCGCTGAAACGAGGAAGGCCGTCCGAGGGGGTTCGGACGGCCTTCGCAAAGGGGGCATTTCGAAATGCGGAAACGTGATGGGGCCCGGAGGGGGATGGGCCGAAACCGAGGCGGCGGGGGGATCGTCGCGTCGGCTGTGTGCTTCCTTGCCATCGTCAACAGTGCCTCCGCCGAAACGGTTCCGTCGGCCACGTCGGAATCTGCACAGCCTGTTCGGAGGCAGGATCAGCTCTTCATTGGACGCCGGCCTGACGTTTGGCAGCTTCTCGTCCTCGTTGACGGCCAAATCCGACGGCGGGTCTCGACGGCCGATGCGCAGGCCTGCCGTCTGGTCGCGGCAGCCGTGGCGGTTGAGCTGGTCGCGGACCCGACGCTCGTGGCCGATCCGAGCCGCGTCCGGATCACCTGCGAAGCCGCCGGGCCGGGAGCGGTCGCGTGAGAGCGGCCGCGGCGATCGCCGCCGTCATGGTGCTTGCGGGCTGCACGACGACGCGGATCGTGACGACCGCGGTGCCGCTTGCCGAGCGCATCCCGAGCGATCTCAGGACCTGTCTCGACGAGCCGGGAGCCCCGGATCCGGACACGGCGACGCAGGCCGACTTCGTCGCGTGGACGGCGCGGCTGCGGGACGCCGGAGCCGACTGCCGGGCGAAGGTTGGCGCCATCGACGAACTCACGAGGTCCTGATGCTCGAGGACCTGGACTTCAGCAAGAACAAGGAGCCGACGTGGTCGGAGAAAGTCGTCTTCGTCCCGAAGCCGGACAAGGTGCGCGCCCTGATCGGCAGTCACGGGCGCGAGGCGGCGGAGGAGCGGTGGGGCAGGCGGGTCGTGCTCGCAGTCCTCAAGGCCGAGAGGCATCAAGCCCGGGTCGTCGCGAAAGCGCGGCTTCGGCACGAACGCCGGCATCCTGAGATGTGAAAGCCGCCCCGGATCCGGAGACCAATCCGGGGGGCGGCTTTCGGGGTATCGAGGGCACGTGAAAGCCCCGATCCCTAGCTGAATTCTAAGGGCTATCGACTCTTGCGTCAACGGCTGTCATGCTGATCGAATCACCGACCGCGAGACAGTCTCGCGTTCCGTGAACCGGGCTGACCACCCGGCGAGCACGTGAGAGACCGAGTGCAGCCCCAACCACTTCTTTCCCCCTTTCCCGCCTACTGCCCCTTCGATCAGGAAACCCTGATCCCGGCCGACCGGATCGGCCCGAACGTCGGCGATCCATACCAGTCGCACCAGATCCCCTTGTCGATGCGGTACGAGCACCGCGCCTTCTGGCTCGCCCTCTCCGATGTCCTGAAATGCGCCGAGGCGACCGCGGCGATCGCGCTGGCAGCCTATTTCGCAGCCAGGGTATCGAACCGGTGGATCAGCTATTCCGCCCGGGCCGAGCACTACACGTGGCGCAAGATCCTCGACCGCAACCGCGACCGAGCCGCGCCGACCGGCGATCCCGACTACGTCCAGCGCGAGCCTTCACAGCTCTACACGTGGCGTCTGGTCATGCAGGGCATCGAACACCTGAAAGCCCTCGAGCTGATCGTCGACTGGCGGCAGAAGCCTGGTGTCGAAGGCTGGAGGTCCTGCTTCCGACCGACGCAGGCGCTGCTCGACATCGTCGCCGGCGTCATCGCGAAGACCGGCGTACCGAAGGCGGCGCGTCCGGCGCCGGCCAGCGTGATCCAGCTGCGTGACAAGGATGGCAATCCGCTCGCCTTCAGGGAGACGACCGAGACGAGGAAGTGGCGCCGGATCGCGGAAGGCCTCAACGAATGGCTGCGTGAGGCGGACGTGTCGACGGGTTCGGCATGTCTCGTGCGTATCTTCAACCTCGACCTGTCTCGAGGCGGACGCTTCTATGCGACGGGAGGAGCGTGGCAGGTCCTGCGGAAGGCGGAGCGGCATCGGATCCTGATCAACGGGCAGCCAGTCTGCGAGCTCGACTACGCGACGATCCATCCATCGATGGCCTACGCCATGTTCGGGCTGCGGCCGCCGCAGGACTCTTACGATATCGGCGGCGACTGGGACCGAAAGCTCGTGAAGGCGGCCATGATGACGGCGCTGAACGCGAAGTCGTTCCAGGATGCGATGCTGTCCGTCTCGGCCAACCGGAAGATCGGTGCGGTCCCTCGGTCATCCGAAGCCAGGAAGCGGGCCGTCAGCCTTCTGAACCGTATCCGGCAGGTCCATTGGGAAATCGAGGGCCTGTTTTTCTCGGACGCGGGAGCGACGTTCATGCTCCGGGACTCCGAGATGGCGGAGTTCGTGCTGACGTCGCTGATGAAGAAGGGCGTCGCCTGCCTGCCGATCCATGACTCCTTCCTCGTACAGAGGTCGCAGAGAGACGTTCTGCGGGATGCGATGATGGAGGCCGCCGATCGTGCGGGCATGCCATGGATCGGCATCGAGGAACCGGTCTGAATCCTCTCATTTATCGTGTGGCATAAATGTCACGATTTTGAGGCCGGAATTCATAGGAAACAACGACTTAGTTCGTAATTGTTCCACATATACCTGGGAGGTGGTTGTGACGGTGGTGGTTGGTCGCGACTCTCTTCCAGCCTCCATCCAACCGTCGTCCTTTATCTTCCTGATCCGTCGCCAGACTCTGCTGTCTAGAATCGGTACCTCTGACTCGCGTACGCCTGCAGGCTTCCTGGAGGCATTCTCAGATCCCTGCAGCCCGATCGATTTAAACGCTCGCTGAAGCCTTCATCGGCCGAATCCCGATCCTTTCCCCATCCGGAACCCAATCGCCTTTCTGTAGCCAAGCCGGGGGCAGCGAAAGCCATTCCCTTCGATACGCCATCCTTTCCCTTGCCGAAGGCCCTTCGATGGATGGCGAACTGATATCGAGAGGCGAAGCCGACACGACTCTTCGGAGATCTTATAATCTATCGCATGACGATGGCCGTTGATCGTATCGCGACTCATGCGTATCCTTCGGTCTTGAGGTCGGGGGGATACTATGCAGGAGGAAGCAGCATATCGGGCACGGGCCCTCGGACGTCTTCGGAGACGTTCGAAGATCCTCGATCTCTCGACCACCGACCGGTCCCTGTCGCCCTTGATGCCCGTCACGACCTCTATCGACGACGTCGCACGCCAAGCCGACTCTCGCCCCCTGCGTTTCGCCGACGGTGCCGTCCGCACGGTCCTGTCCGTCTCCGTCGACACGTTCGCCGCTCTCCTCGGCGTCGCTGCGCGATCGGTCTATCGCTGGGTCGCGAACGGCGAGATGCCGGCCGCGATGGCTGTCGAGGAGACGCCCCGGCGGCCGCGGTACACGGTCGACGAGGTCGTCATCTACGGGAGGCTGATCGAGGCCGTCGTCCTCGCGCACCGCCTTGTCGACGGCAGAAGGTTGTTCGAGCCCTCGATATCGCCGGCGGGGCAGCTCTACGCCGCCCGCATTGCCATCGCTCGTCGCGTCTTGGAGGTCCGGTCGTGAAGGCGCCGGTCGTCCGGACCTCGGACGAGATCCTTCGGGAGATCGGGAAGGCGGGCCTGTCGCACACAATCCGAGACGCAGCCATGCCCGACGTCGACGGCCGTCGGCACATCCCGACCGGATTTTTCGAGCTAGACCGCATGTCGATGGGCAGCATCCCCGTCGGCGCGATCTCGCATATCGTCGGAAAGCAGTCTTCCGGCAAGTCCACGACCTGCGACCGCATCACGGCTTCGGCACAGCGCATCTGGCCCGACAAGAAGGTCGTCAGGGTCGATGCCGAGGGGACGCAAGATTTCACGTGGGCGGCCCTGCACGGCGTCGACCCGGAGCGGGTGATCCTGTCCCGCCCGGAAACTGCCGAGGACGCCCTGAACACGGTGGAGGCCTTCCTGCGGGCGTCCGATGTCTCCCTCGTGCTGCTCGACTCCGCCGCCGCCCTCATGCCGTCGCAGCAGTCTATGCGCTCGATCGGCGACACGATCCCCGGCGTTCGCGCCCGCCTCATGAACGAGGCCCTGACGCGATACGGCTCGATCCTCGTGGAGGCGAACAGCGCCCGCCGGTCGACGACCCTCGGCCTGGTCAACCAGTGGCGTCACCGTTTCGTCGCCCGCGGCGACATGAAGGTCATTCCCGGCGGCGAGGGGCTGAACTTCTTCCCGTCATTCACCGTCGGCCTGGATGGCTTCGTAGAGTTTGGGAAGGACTCCTACGGGGACGAAACGCCGCTTCACCTCGAGATCACGTTCGATCGGATCAAGACGAAGCTCGGCTCCTCGATCCGGGACGGGAAGGCGCGGATGATCTTGGATCCGACCCATCCGCTCGGCCTCGGCGCAATCGACCAAGTCGACGACGTCCTCGACTTCACCGACAAGCGCGGCCTGACGTTCCGTCCACCGTACGCTGCGACCTCGGCGCCTTTTCGCCGGCGACGTTCAGGACGCTCCGCGACCGGGCCGACCACCTGCGCGCAGATCCGGTACTCCAGCAGACGATCTACGACGCCGCCATCAGCGCCTGGCGTGTCGAACGAGGCAAGGGCGTCAGCGAATGGAAGGCAGCAGCATGATCGACGACATCGACGAAGGCGACCGGATCCTCTTCTGCTGCCTCTGCGGAGCCGAGATCTACGCTGGCGAGGACTACACTGCCTCGGACGGCGATTTCGTCTGCGAAGGCTGCAACGACGACGATTTCGACGAGGCGGGCTTCTGATGCCATTCTCCCGCCTCCCGCCCGGCCTGCGGAACGCCCGCCGTCACGAACGCGACGTCGCCTCGGCGATCGGCGGCCGCCTTACGCTGGCATCGGGCTCCGGGCCTGAGAAGGGCGACGTCGCTTCCCAGGTCCTCGTCGTCGAGTGCAAGTCGACGAGCCGCTGCTCGTTCGCGATCTCGCCGGCCCTCATGGACCGGATCACCTCCGTCGCGGCCCAGACGTCCCGCCGCGGCGTCCTTCACGTCCGCTTCGTCGACGCCGCCGGCCGGACGCTCCGGCAGTACGCGGTCGTCGAAGCCGATCTCCTCGAGGACCTCGCATGAATAATCTCGGTCAATTCAGCATCGGTCCGACTCCGGCGTTCGGAGCTATGTCCCGCCGCATGTCGCCGGCATCGAAGGCGCTCCGGATGCGTCTCGTCGCGCTTCCAGAAGAAGACCTGCGACGCGTCGCCGCCGCCGTCGGGTCGGTCAGGTGGTCCGCTCAGGATCTCATGAACTGGGGTTCCGACAACCAGCGATGGGACGACGTCAACGCCGCGATCGAGGACCTGCACCCGCCGGAGCCCGAGGCACCGCCGGAGAGCATCGTGGATGCCATCGTTGCCGATCACTACGCCGAAGAGCGTTGCCGCCCGCCGTCATCCGATCCCATCGAGGACGCCGAGCCTGATCTGCCGGAGCCGAGCATCGACCGTTTCGCCGTCGCCCGCCGGTCGGACGGCGTCAAGCTCGAAGGCGACGACCGCGTCCTTCTGGCCCGTGCGCAGGACCTCGCATCGTCGACCGATTTCATGGCTCTCGGCGATGCGCTCGCCGCACTGGTCAACGGCGGCATCCATCGCCGCCTCGGCTACGCTGACGAGCGGTCGGCAGTCGCCGCGTTCCTCGAGACCGAAGTCGGGCTTTCGGGCCGGAAGGCCATGTACCTCCTGCGCATCGGTCGCCGCCTGTCCACGTCGATGTTCCGCGACAGGCTTGCCGCCTTGGGCTGGACGAAGGCGAAGGAGATTGCCGGCCTGCGCGACGAGGTTCTGCACGAGGACGCGATCGTCTTCGCAGAATCTCACGGCGTCCGGGACCTCGTCGAGCACTGCCGTCAGCTGCGGGACGGGGAGCCGAAGACCGGGACGCATCAACGCCTCGTGCTGACCGTCACGGCTTCCGGCGAGGCCATGATCAGGCAGGCACTCGACACCGTGCGCCGGCGGAGCGGGAAGCCGGACCTCAGCGACGGTTTCGCGCTGCAGCTTTTCGCCGCCGAGTGGCTCCTCGGCGAGGGCGGCCTGTCGTTGCCGGACGCGATCGCTGCGATCGACGAGCGTTTCGGCGTACGTCTTGTCGAATCCGACAAAAAGTCTAACTGACCTAGTGACGACTACCCATTAACCTGTTATCAAGGAAATCGAATGGAGACCGCGATGTCCGACACCCCTCAGACCGACCCCGGCACCCAGGTCACCGGCGATCCGAACCGCCTTAACAGGCAGATCTTCGGAAGCTTCATGCGCCGTATGAGGACCGACGCGGACATGACGGTGGCGGATTTCGCTCGTCGTATCGGCTGTTCCGGACCGCTGATTTCGCAGACAGAGTCCGGGACGAACACTCCGAACAGGCGCGTCGAGGACCTTCTCGTCCGACTGTACCCGGGCCAAGAAGCCGAAATCCGTCTCCTGGCTGCCGTCGCCCGCCTGTCTTCGGGCACGCACGCCGCGGACTTCCAGCTCTACGTGCGAGCGAACGCCCGCGCAGCCTGACACGAAGCGACGCCGGCATGGCCCGACGGACGTCGCGTGTAAAAGAGCCAACGAATCAGAATCGATATCCCAACACGAAGGCACGCCTATGCCCGTCGATCCGCAGAAAGCGTACGCCATCCGCGCCGACCTGATCCGCCGCCATGGCGCGGAGATCGTCGCCGTCATGAATGATCTCTCGCCCGCCGACGGCCTCCGCGCCGTGAGGGAGGTGAAGAAGAAGCTCGAGACGGCCGAGAAGGCCACGTCGGAAGCCCTGAAGGTCTCGGACGGGCCCTCCGTCGGCCTCGGCGCCTTCGCGATCCGCACGGAAGCTGCCGGGGCGACGCAGTGGAAGGCGATCGCCGAGAAGCTGGCCGCCGACGCCGGCGTCACACTCGACGAAGCCTTCATCGCGCCGTTTCGATCCGCACCGACCGTGCGGGTCGAGGTCCGCGAGAACTACGACCTCGTGGACCTCCTGAAAGATCGGCCGCCGGTCGTCGCGATCGATTTGCAGACGAACGGTTTCCGTACCTCGGACGGCGTGGTCGAGGTCGGAATTGCCGGCCGCGATTCCGCGACTGGCCTGGGCTACGTACGCCAGTCGCTCGTCAACCTCGAGGGCCGACCGTACAGCCGAATTGCCGCGAACCGCCACGGCATCCTCGAGGAGGAGCTCGCGTCCGCTCCGAGATGGTCGGACATCGTCGCCGATTTCACGGCACCGCTGCACGGCGCCGTTCTCGTGGGTCACGGACTGGTGTTCGAGACGCGTTGGCTCGATGCGCTCGGCGTCAGGAAGACATGGGTCGCCGAGGTCGACGTCGGCATCGTCGCGCAGATCCAGAAGCCGGGGCTCGAGCGATACGACCTCCAAGCCCTCGCGGAAGCGTACGGTGTGGATGGGCGGTCGCAGTATCGGTACTGCGCCAAAGACGAGACGCGTATAGTCCTGGCGGTCTTCAACGCGCAGGCTGCCGAAGCGGGGGCCTTGTGAGATGCCCCGCGCCTCCCGAAAGGACTGGTCGCAGGAGGAGGACGACCTTCTTCGGCATCATGCCGTAACGAAGACCCCGATCGAAGTCGTGTGCGACCTCTTCGGAGTGTCTGCCGGTGCAATCCGCACTCGCATGTCTCGCCTTGGCGGGACGCAGGTACTGAACCGGTTCCAGCGCGAGCGGATCGTCGAGTTGCATAAAGATGGCTGGCGCCTGTCCCGGCTGGCGAAGCAGATCGGCACGACGGAAGACCTCGCTGCCGTCGTCCTGAGGAAAGCGGGCTTCGATGTCGTCACCGACCAGATCGGCCCGGATACGGTCCTCAACGACCGCCGGAAGCCCGCCCCTGCGTTCCGTTTCACCGACGAGCAGACAGATGCGATCCGCACCCGGATGCTTGCAGGCGAGAGGCCGATCGCGATCGCCCGCGATCTCGATCTTTCGCACGCGTCCGTGAAGGCAAAGGCCGCGTCGATGAATTTGACCTTCAGGGCGATCGAGCGGTCCCGCGCAGCTGCCGGTCTGGCCGCACCTGAAGCCGCCCCCGCAAAACGACAGGAGGACGAATTGGCGAGGACATCGGCGGCCGGCGGCTGGTCCGACGACGAAATGGCCGGGCTGCGGAAGCTCTTGTACGAGGGCAAGGATCCCAGAGACATCGCGAGGATTCTCGGACGTGGCATCCGAGACGTCGACACCCAGATCGCGCTGATCCGGAAGCGCGACCGTTCGGAAACTTCGGATTACCGCGCTGGATACGCGACTGGTGCGATCAAGGCACGTGTCCTCGAGCTTCACGCGACCGGAGCGACGTCGAGCAGGATCGCACGCATCGTCCCGATGTCGGTTGGGTCGATCGACGGTCTCCTCACGAAAGAGGGGCGCACGCCGAACGTCGTAAAGGGATCGCGCCTTGGCCGCTACGGCGTCGACATGCCGCTGCCGGCCCCTCGCAATCTGGATGCGGAGCCGCTGAGGCTCATCGTGCCGCCCGCGAAGAAGCCCGATCCGGATCCGGTGGACGAGATCGTCGACCTGGCTGTCGAGGTCGTCCAACCGGAGCCGCAAGTCCACGATCTGCAGGCTTCACAGGTGGACGAGATCCCGGATGCGGTCGCGGAAGTCGTCCACGAGGCGGACGAGACCGGCGTCACCCTTCCGGCCAGCGAGGAGATCAGAGAGATGCCCGTCGTCGCCACTTCGGAGGTCGGTGCCACGCAGTACGAGCGGTGGACGGACGACGAGCTCGCGTATCTCCGCACGGCCGACGCCGAGGGCGCCACGCTCGAGGCGATCGCCGATCACCTCGGCCGTACGGTAACGGCCGTGAAGAAGAGGCGGACGATTCTCCGGCATCCCGTGCCCCGGACGCGATCGGAAGCAGACCGGTCCGTTACCTCGAGCGATCTGCGGACTGCGCTCGAGGCGGAGATCCTGGCGGCGGAACATCGGATCGCCGTCGAGCGGAAGGCCCTCGGGCTGATGCGTGAGCTGCAGGCCACGTTGGGCAGGGCGAGGGCGGCATGACCGGGCACCCCGACTGGTCGCCGCACCAGACTGAGCGGGCACAGTATCTCGCCGGCGTCGGAACGCCGATCGATAGGATCGCGGAGGAGGGCGGCGTCACCGTCCCCATCGCCCGGGCCCGCATCCTCGAAGCACGCCGGCTCGGTCCCGTCATTCCGGCCGGCATGCCCGAGGCGATGGACGCCTACCTGTCCTTCCTCGGAATCGATGGAGCCGAGGCGTGATCTCCGGCTCCAGGCATCGGTTCACCGTCTCGGACCACGCCATCGTTCGGTGGCTCGACAGGACGCAGCGCATCGGAGTCGAGGCCGTCCGCGACCGCCTCGGCGGAGTAGGGGATCCGGAACTCCTGTTCCATCTCGCATCAGAGCTCCGTTTCCCGATCGCCGACATCACCCGCCGGATCCTCAGGGAACTGTTCGATCAGGACGCCCCGCAGAACGGGCAGGTCACGGTCGGCGAGGCCGTCTTCGTGATCCGCGACGGTTTCGTCGTCACGACGCTCGATCGGAAGCCGGAACCCCGTCCGACGGCGCGCCTGCGCGGTCCGGGCCGGAAGGCAACGAAGGGCGCCCCCCGGGCCGCCAGCAACGAGCGGGGCGGCAATCGCAGCATTGCCGCCTTCGACTGACCCCCAACTCGAAAGGGAGAATCACAATGTCGCAGGTTCCGTGGTCCGAAGACGTGATCGAGAAAGTCCGCGAGCTCGCCGCGGCCGGTAAGAGCGCATCGAAGATCGGTGCGGAGATCGGCGCAAGCCGGAACGCAGTCATCGGCCTTTGCCACCGGCGCGGCATCACGCTCGGCTTCCAGCCGCACACCGCTCTCATCGCAGGCGCTCGGCTCGTCGAGGTGCAGCGTCTTGTCGGCGCCGGCGTTCCCGCAGACGAGATCGCCAGACGCTTCGGTGTGCCGAAGCATGCCGTCCTTCGATCCCTTCGCCGCGCCGGTACGGCGATCAGGACGCTGGCACCGCATCCGGTCTCTCCGTCGCGGCCGTCCAGGCTCCCCGTCCTGCCGGCGGAACCTCGGCGGCCGTTCGTGAGAAGCAGTTTCACCGCCGCCGAGCTGGCCGTTATTGCCCGTCAGAAGGCCGACGCCATAATGGCTCGTGATCGAGTTCTCGCAGAAGCTTTCCGTCCGACGGCGGACGCCCGGCCCGTCGTCACGGCTTCGGGGTGCCGCTGGCCTCTCTGGTCCGCGGACGCCGCGCTTCCGGAGAAGCTCGTCTGCGGGAAGAGCAGGAGCATCGGCGCGACATACTGCGAGACGGACGCGGCCTTGGCGTACCGTCCGCCCGAAGATCGACGGGCTGCCTGCAATTCTTCTGAACCATTCATCATTGGGTACTTTACGTAGTCTCTCGTTCGCGTATCCTGTCGCCAAGATTAGAGCGCAGAAGCGCCGTCCCCCCCAGCATCGGAGACTTTTCCCATGGAAGAGAGCATCAAGGTCACGACGAAGCCCTACCTGTCCGATGAGGGAGCGGAACAGCTGCTGCTCGCCGTCCGGAACACCGAGTATTTCGAGAAGTCGGAGGCTCCTGCGGACCTGCGCTGGGTCACGCCTTCCGAACACCTTGGTTTCGAGGGCGAGCGAATCCATCGCATCGACGATACGACGGTCGTCCGGTCGATCTACTGGCATGATCACAACGGGGATCCGTCTGCGTTCCACGACACCGGTGCGGTGCTGATCTACGACAGCTACTGCAGCCGGGAGTGGCATTCGAGCGACCTCGACATGTTCATCCCCGGCTACGTCGCGATCGAGTGCGCCGTCCAGTACGTCGCTGAGCAGCACGCCCTCATCGAGAGGACGTCCAAGGCTGCGTACCGGGTCGGTCACAGAGCTGGACACAGGTCGATGCAGGAATCGATGCGCAATCTGATCGGTGCAGCGTCGCTGGCCCAGGTGGAGGCGGCCTGATGTTCTGCGACACTGCCGCCGAGCTCATCGGCCAGAAGGTTGCCGGCCGGATCGTCTACGAGGGCGACCGGTACGGCGAGGAGGCTCCGGAAGCCTGGCAGCGGGTCCACGAAGTCCTGCTGCACGACGACCTCGTGCGCTTCGTCCTCGCGCCGTCGGCGCTGGATCTCGTTCGAGATCTCGCTGCCGATCCCGCGGCGCTTCATCGGGCGAGGTCGGAGCTCTTCCTGCCGCACAACGTCGTGTGGATCGAGTGGCAGACGCCCGAGGGTCCTGCTGGCGTCCTGATCGACACGCGTCCCATGCTCGACGTCGATATGCCAGCTTTCATGCGCGAGCATCAAGTTCTCGGCAGGCAGGGATCGGGCGTTCTCGTCTGTCGCATTCCGGAACGGACGGACGGAACGCTCTCCTTCGCGTTTCGCTCGATGCTGTTCTCGACCGTCGCCTCCGACGCCGAACTGAATGACGCTGCTGCCATTCCTTTCGTGCCACCGCAGCGTCCGACGTTCGGCACGCCAGAGGACCTCCAGGCCATGCTGTTCGCGTTCTGCGCCGCAGTCGGAACGCCTCGGCTGACGGAGCGCGAGCCGGCCGAACTCGGCAAGCTGAACGCGGCTCGGGCTCGCAAGGGGAAGCCGTGGCTGTTGCCCTACAGCACGCTTCGACTGACGAAGACGGCAGCTGCTGCGCATGCGGACACCCGTCCTTCGCAGACCTCGCCGGACGGCCGGCGGGTCTCGTGGCACAAGGTTCGGGCATTCATGCGGATCCGGCGGGCGAACGTGGAGTTCGTCCGGCCGCACACGCGGGGCAGTCGCGATGTCGGTGTGAAGACTCACGTCCGCGTCACCGCCGGCCCCGCGTTCGTTCAGAACCCCGCAGTGTAAAACTGCCAACGAACAGGAACCGAGAACATGACGAAGATGCCGAAGCCTGTGATCGTTGGCCGGGATACGCTCCAGACGAACACCGACTGCTACCGCCTCAGCCGGGAGCCGCTGGTAACCGCCGCGCTCGGACTGCCGCCGAAGGCAGTCAACGCGATGTTTCACAACCTTCTGTTCGATCTGCGCCAGGCTGGATACCCGCCGGAAATCGTCTTCTACCGTGGCTTCAAGGACGCCGATGGCGTGTCGGTCCGCTTCAGGCTGCACGCGACGACGAGCTTTCTGACGATTACCCATGCAGACGAGGTGGTCCGCGTGTTCGGTTCCTCCGTCGTTGCGCCGGAAGGGGACGCGCCGCCGGTCAAGATTGCCGGCGCCGGCGTGACAGTCCAGATCGGACCGGCTTCGAGCGTTTCGGCCGAGGTCCTTCAGATTGTCTTCCCGAACCTCGGCCCGCCGCAGCAGATCGAACCCGAGAGCGCAGCGATCGAACGAGCCGCTCTCGAAAAGGATCGGCAGATGGCGCCGGGTCACGACGACGAGGGCCTCGAAGACTTGATGGCGGCAGCTGCGATCGAGAAGCGAGACCTCCGCGAGATCGCCGCGGATTGGCACGGCGTCCTGGAGGGCTGAGGCGTTGAGCGACGTCGCTACCCCGAAGCCGGAAGCCGCGTTCGTTCCGCGACCGCTCGCGGACATTCGAATTGTGTTCTCCCAGCTCGGTCGTCTCGATGACGAGGCGACCGCGGTAGCCGTCGTGAAGGCCTTCGCGAAGTCGATCGCCAGGTCCGAGTACCTGACCAACGTTCTCTACCGCAGGACTTGCGACCTGCCGCTTTTGGGCACGGTTCCCGATCCTCTCATCGAGATGGACCGCCTCGTCGTGGGGCAGATGCGTGAATTCCGACTTCGCTTTCCGACAGGTGGCGAAGCGGCCGATCAGCGGGAGTGGGGTGCCGTTTCTATTAGCGGCGCCTTCATGTCGGCGATCGTCGACTGGCTCGTACATCTTCGGCAGACCGATCCTCGCGCCTACGGCAAGGTTCCACGCATGGCCTTCTCAGCGATGTGGCAGGCCCAGCAACGCTGGCATGCCGCCCTCGCGAAGCGGAAGACCGAGGCTGCCGCGGCCGACCTCGCCTCGTGCCCGGTCCTTCACCGCTACGACGACGGATGGTCGTGGGTCTGGGTCCGCACCGACGCGGAGCGTGACGCCGAGGGCGACGCAATGGGGCACTGCGTCGGCCAGGGCGCCTACGACGATCTGGACCGCCGCGGCGGCGCGATCATCTCGCTTCGCGATCCCCACCACCGGCCGCATGTCACCATCGAGATCTCCGGCACCCGCCGGATGCAGGCTCGCGGACGCGCCAACGCTCCGCCGGCCGATCGGTACCTTTCCCGCATCGTCGAGGCGACCTTGAGCGTCGGCGCGGCGATCTCGCGGTACGGAGAGCCGCGGTGGATCCCGAGGGAGGAGGCCTCCGCCATCGTCTCAGATGCGATCTGCCGGAAGGTCCGCGCCCCCGGTCCGCCCATTGTCACTACCCATTTCCGGCCCGCGATGATGCCGCCGGTTGCATGGAACATCGAAGGAGAAACGCCTTGAGCCGCATCGTCGAAGACGGCGCCGTCACCATGATCAAGTTCGACGGCACGTTGGAGGCCGCCGAGGAGATCGTCGCGTTCGCCGGCCTGCCGGAGACCGCCATCGTCCTCGGCGAGGAAGGACCGACCTCGATCCACGTCGAGGTTCACGATCACCTTGGCGAGCGCAATCCTGCCCGTCTGATGCCGGGCCAGATCCTCGTTCGCATCGCCGGCGAGTTCTGGGGCATCGTCGATCCCACCCCCGTCGAGGTCAATCCGAAGGTCGAGATGCTGGCGCGCATGTGGGTCGTCTGCGATCCGAACCGCGGCGGCGACGACATCGACGAGCTCCAGGGCTTCGGATCGATGCACGGTTCGCACAGCCCGTCGCGATACTGGGTCTCCGACCAGACGGGCAAGCCGAAGTGGCATTGGTTCATCCCGCGTGCCGAGGCGATCTTGCGTTTCCTCGACGAATAGGGCTTCCAGATCGTGCCGAAGGCGCAGACTGAGGAAATCAAGCGCCTCTTCCTTGAGCACCGCGAGACTAGGCTGGAGATCGCCGGCGCCCATGCGGCGAAGGACGCGGCGATGGCGACGCTCCTTTCGGAGATTGCAGACCTCATGGTCGCAGGAGCCTTCGGCGGGGAGCACCAGGAACGGGCGGAGGATCTCGCACGCAGGGCAAGCGCGATGGCCGACGCGCTCGCCAGGCGGACGGGAGGACTGCAGTGAGCTCCGTTCCCGCCCACGGCGACCGCGCCGGCACCGATCGCATGATGCGCACGCGCCTTCACCTCCCCCCGGCCGCCCGGTTCTGGCTCGGCTACCTCGCCTCCTACGCCGTCGTCGTCGCCCTGACGATCGGCGCCTTCGCCTGAACGCCGTCTCTTGCTGCGCCAACGCGTAAAACAACCAACGAAGATATCTCGAAAGGATTTCTCATGCTCGTTCCTCGTCCCAAGGTCACCAACGTCGGCGGCATCATCAACGCGGTGGTCCAGTGCCACGCCGCCGGCCGCTACAACCCCAACGTCGTCATCAACGGCAAGACCTACGCCCTATTCGAGGCGCAGGAGGGCGACATCGCCGTCGCCGGCGACGAGGGCGACTTCCAGTACCGCTCCGAGCTCCGCGTCAACGACCCACTCGACGACGTTGGCTCGCAGGATCTGACGTATTGGGGCTGGACGGGACTGATCCCGGCCGACTTTCCCGATCTCGTCGACCCCGTCACGGGGAAGAAGATCAAGGTCACGATCGGGCAGTGGCTCAACGGGGACTTCGATCCCCTGTGCATCGTCTACTACGGTGGCAAGGCCTACCTGCGCATCAACGCGCATGGCCCGGACGACAAGGACATCGAAATCGCTGGCGTCGTGAAGGGCACTCCCTTCCACCTCGATTTTGCGATCAAGTTCGTCGCCGGCGACAAGGCCTCCGCCGTCACAGTCTGGAAGGAAGGGGTCAAGATCATCGACATCCCTGCCGTCACGCTGTTCGTGAAGAAGTACACCAGCGTCTACTTCAAAATCGGCTGCTACCTGAACTCGACGCCGGCGCTCGACGACGCGGGATATCCGCCGTTGCGCTTCTACGTCGCCGACCTCTACGTCGGCCTCGCCAACAAGCCGAACACGACGCCGGTGGTGGTCGGGACGCCGACCGTGCCCGTGCCGGAGCCGACGAACGGCGTTTACGCCATCGTCGCCTCGATCCGGAAGCAGCTGTCCCAGCTTGAGAGCACGGTGAAGGACGGATACGGCGCCGAGACGTCCAAGTATTTGACTTCCAACGTCAAATACCTCGATTTGATGGTGACGAAGATGCGGAAGGCGGACGCGAAGGGATGACCGTCGAGATTACCTAGAGGAGCAGGCGGCGGCGGGGGGGGACCCCGCCGGCGCCTGCGGTACTGCTGGACACAGATCTGGCGCGTCCGCAACTAAGCTAAACTTCCCGGTCCTTCTTCATCTTTATCATTAGGCGTTCGCGAGCGAGGCGAGCGAGTTCCTTGTCGACCTGCTTTCTCCGACCCTCCGGCGACGAACTGCGCAGGCCGGCGATCGCTCTGGCTATAGGCGCCTCCAGCTTCGTGTAATGATCCTTGCGAACCCGATCGAGCCGTCGGAGTTCACCCAAGTGAACGATGAAGGACAACAACAGGTACCGATTGTTCCGGAGCCTCTCCGTCAGTGCGGTCGCGGTGGCTGGGGTCGCCGGTAGTCGCAGGTCGGCGACAAGGCTCGTTCGGAAGAAGTCATAAATTTTTGGCTCATGCTGTTCGTTCGGCGACGGTTCCGACAGCTGTCGTTCGAGCTTCTCGGTGCCCAAAGCGCCGGACAGCAGCTTCACGTGTATGTGTGGCAGCAACAGCATCATCTTCCGGAGAAGCGTCGTATCGCTCATACCGTGTGGAGCTTGGACCTCGTACAGGGCACCGTTGATCCTGATTCTCCTCTCTGTCGCGAGCCTCGGCGCGAGCCTTAGAGATGCGACGAGTAGGATCGCCCAACCACGCCAGATCTCGGAAAGATGCTCTCGCTTCACCGCGTCTGGGATCAACTCCATGTTCTTGATCAACCCGGAATACAGGAAGAGCGACAGGAGGACCTTGTCGCCGTCTTCCGTTATGCTCGGCCGGAAGACCTCCTGCCGATCCTCCGCATCGGTCGGTATCTCCGTCTCGAGTTCGGCATCTTTTTCGGCCTGAGATAGCGGCGGCGACGCGATTTCCCGTTCGAGGACCGAAACGGAGTCCCCGTCATCCCTTGGCAATACGATCGAGTCGAGCTGATCGAGGTCCAATGATTCGAACTCGGCTAGGGTTTCGACCAGGATCGTTTTGTGGCGTTCCGCAATCAGCGTAACTAGTCCGACGTCGTTTCTCAGCTTTCCAGCGTAGTATTGGATCTCGTTGACGTATCGCAGATATCGTTCGTCGGCGATGACCCATTCCTTAAACTCCGCATCAGTGGTCATGCGAAGTGCGATGAAGTACTCAAGGACACCACGGTATCGGAAGCTGATCCTCGAATCCGTCCGTTCGACGAAAATGCGTGCCGAAAGGAACTCAGCAAGGAGATCGTCGACCGGCTGGACGAGACCGACGTTCTCGATGTAGCTCTTCATTTCAGCTCGGACGGCCTCACGGCTGGGGACGTAATCATCGTTCCGCGCCATCCAAGCGGCGATCGATGAAAGCAGGCTGGTCTTGTTGGTGTAATCGAACGTTTCACGTCTACTCTGGTCGATCGAGGCCTTCCGGAGGGTCGAATCCACAAACTGCTCCATCAACACGGAGCGGTTGATGGGCGAGAAGTTGTACTTCTCAGCTAGGATCTCGATCAGGATCGAGCCGTTTGCTGCGGTGAACGGAAGGTTTATCTCGCGAAATTCGTCCTGCAGGCGGTCAAGCCAACCTTCGACGTCAGTGCATCGATCGTCTTTGACAAGCAGCTGGCGCATGTCGCTCCGGCGCAGTTCGAGGACCTCCACGAACTCGAACCGGACAGGCAGCTCAGGATCGATCGACGCCCCCATCTTCGTAGCCGAATATTGCGGGCTGGAGATGACGTATCTTGCCTTCGGATATCGTTCTACGAAGTCGCGAACGACCTTCATGCGCTTGGCGTCTGTGAACACCACATCGTCGATCATGACGCATGCGTGACCAAGCTTGAGGAGCGATTCGAGGTCGTTGGCTGCGGGTGTTTCCTCGCACCCTGCCTTCGCCTTCCTCAGCATGTTGTCGGCGTTCCCGCTGATGTCGGCGAATTCAATCAGGACCGGTACCCGTGGAAACCTTACCGCCGTCGCATCACTGAGTAGGCGGTAGCGAAGTTCGCGTAAGAGGGTAGTACGCCCGTACTCTGCGCGTGCGTAGAGGATGAGGTTCGCGTCGCCTTCAACGATCTCCTTGAACTGAACCGGCGTCTCGGCTTGAACCTTCGTGTCGTCACCGGTTTCTTCCTGAATGAACGTGCGTCTCAATGGCGGGGCAACGAACCGGTCGTGCAACTCCAGGTCGCCCTGACTTTCGCTTTCGCGAGCGAGCAGCGCCTCCAAGGCTGGGCCGCATAGATGCTTTCGGAACGCCACCTCGTCCACTGGCGCCGCGATCTTGCGGAAATGTTCGCGTGAAGCCTGGGAAGGCCACCAACGTCCCTCCTTCACGACGTCGGTGCCTTCGTCGAACTCGTCGCGGTCCTTGAAGTACGATCGGACCAGGATCTCCGCGTGACCGTTGCTGCGGTCTAGCGTGATCAGGGAGTAGCCGTTGTAATACTCCTTACGGCTGGTGAAGATAGCGCCCGCCTGATCAGTCAGCACCTCCCCACGAAGCCCGACAATGCTGCGCGGTTGCGGATCGTGCATGTGACCGAACAGATGAATCTGCGCGTGCTTGGTGATCTCGGATTCAAGATAGCGGGCTGACTGCTCGCTGAGATGTACCAGCGGATGGTGGGTCACGAAGATGCGTAGGGAGCCGGGCTCGAGGGTGCCGATCGCATCCATGACCGCGTATTCTGGAACGACGAGGTTGCGCTCGTCCCTTTCGTGCGCCTTATGGCCGCCGGTAGACAGAACGGCCGTATTGAACGTCACGACATCGACGTTCAGCGCTTCGATGTGGTCGACCGTAACGAACGCGTTTGTGAGGCGCCGTGCGCTGCTTCGAAAGCCCTTGCTGAGATACTTCTCGAGGTCGAGATAGTTCGCGAACTTTTCGCCTACGGCAGCGTCGAAGGCTCGCGCCTCATGCAGCTCGTTGAATTTCGCGGTTTCGTCCTGCCGTCCGATCAGCGCTCGCCATTCCCGCGTCTCCGTCTCGAACTTCTGTAATCCCGCCCAGGAGAGATCATGGTTGCCCGCTGCGATGTAGATGCGCTCGTCGCTGCATCCAGTCGCTTTGGAAACGCGATCCAGCAGGAAGTCGTACGCGGCGTCATGAAGATCTGTCCCCGCGGCCTGAACGAGGTCGCCGGTGAACATGACCAAATCCGGTTTGCGGTGTCCTATGCAGATATTCCGAAGGTCGGCCACAAGGGCGTCGACGATCGGCTTCTGTTCCCGGCTCCGACGGGAGGCGTAATGGAAGTCGCTGATGTGGAGGATCGTAAAAAGGGAACCGTTAGCCATCCAGTTACGATATTGACGCCCATCGGGTTCGACAACGTACAACTGTCGGTTTAACGCCCACGAATTTTCCTTCATCCACAATCATTGCGGTCTAGCCTGGCATTTGGCCGCATGACTCCGCCAGTCAGTCGTTCAAGCACGTCGCGTGGCTCGCGGCTGCACGTCGCGCTGCTTCGGACTCGGGAAGGCGGCCTCTCGATCACTCCGGCGCAGTCGGCCGTCCTGGCACGTCATTTTGGCGTGCCGATCGGTGGGATCGCCGTTAGTCCAGACGCCGGCACTCCTGGCCGCCCTTGCCGTCCGATATGACGGTGTCGAGGTCGATCACCCCGCCCATTGTCTCCTCGCGAAACTTACCACGTGCGAAATCGGCGTCCAGCAGCCGAACCGGCGAATCGAGCGAGTTATCGGCAGGCCGCGATATCGACGAGGCGACCACGCGCAGACCGTCGTCGGACCGCCAGACCGTCCCGTAGCGCACCGTGTCCGCATCTTCCGCCGGCCTTTTGCCCTCGGCGCGGGCGACAAGGAAGCCATCGGTTCCGTCGGTCGTCATCCGGACGAAGCGGCGGTTGGCCTTCAGACCGTCGGCGCCAACGCCGAAGGTCTCGCAGACCATCGATGCCGCGCCGGCATCGGTCGCGATCGCCAGCACGGCGATCGCAAGCATCGTCC
The DNA here is from genome assembly GCF_029813115.1 of Aureimonas sp. SK2. GTDB lineage: Bacteria > Pseudomonadota > Alphaproteobacteria > Rhizobiales > Rhizobiaceae > Aureimonas. The sequence goes on along the minus strand of NZ_JAPZDS010000003.1, from coordinate 274,181 downwards.
TCATTCCGCTTCTCCATGCACGCAGTCGGCGAGGACGACTTCGTAGGCCGTCACTGTGGCCGGGTTTTCGAAGTCTCCAGGGTTGTCCGCAATAAACCGGCGCAGGTCGACGACCCGCTCGTCGTCCGTCCTCGCCTTGAGGCAGGCTTTCACGGCCTCGTCGCACGCCGCTGGAACGGAAAGGAAGGGCAGCGTGCGCAGGCCGTCGGCATACCCCCGCAGGAACGTCTTGAGGTCTCCGTCCGACATGGCGGCGAGGTCCCGTGTCGTGATGCTCCCGGTCAGGAGCTTCACCTCGACGTTCGGCAGGACGCAACCCGTTGCTGCATCGGCGGGACCGGCCGCGACGAGCATGAGGGCGACCAGGGCAGCGCGCATAGGCAATCCTTTCAGAGCAATCGGGACAGCATGTGTGCAATCCCACCCGAATGCTACATCCTCGACATGCATCGCAGGAGGCAGCGGACAGCCATGATCGAATCACCTATCGACCCGAGTGTGATCGCCGAAGTCGAGGATCTTCCTGCACAGTCCATCGGCCTTCGCAGCCGCCACGTTCTCATCGATACCAACATCTACAGGCAGGTCGGCTTCAACCTGCGTTCGAGGCTATTCTCCGCGTTCTACGACGTCGCATCTACCCACCAACTCAGGATCCACATCGACCCAGTAATTTCCAAGGAGATCGACCGCGGGATCGCCGAGGTAGTCGGCGAAATCTCCGCGCAACACAAGAAATGGGTCCGGACGCAGAACCAGTGGAATTCCCGTATCGCGAAACGCGAGACGGTCGAGCCGTTGGACGAAGCCGGTATGATACGAACTGCCAGGAGCCATTTCGATGGAATACTGCGACGGATCGGCATGGTCGATCACGGCCTCGGGCCACAGACCGTACAGGAGGCGTTGGAGCATTACTTCGCCCGGAAGCCGCCGTTCGACATGGAGGGATCGCGAGAGTTCCCCGACTACTTCATCCTGAACGCTGCAGCGCGTTCCGCCGAACTCTGTGGCGGCATGTACGTGGTCACCAAAGACAAAGCGATGCTTCGGGCCGTGAAGGAATTCGACAACCTCTATCCCGTCCAGGGTCTCGAAGCTTTCATGTCCATCATTGCGACGCTCCGCGATCCGAAAGTTGAAGAGTTGAAGGATCTGTTCCTTCGGGACGAGGATACGAAGTATCGGCTGGCCGACGCCTTCAACCAGGCCGTCGCGGACGAGGTCATCCTGTATGAAGGATGGAACTACGAGGACCTCGCGATCGATCGCTTCGACATTGAGAGCGTGGTCGATATCGTGGATTTCGTTGTTATCAGCATGACAGGCAACACCGTCGTCCTGAGCGGGATCCTGGTTGCCGATGGGCAGGTACAGGGGAACCAGGAGGTTGAGTACGACGAAGGTCCTGACAGGCCGCCGACCTCGGCTCGCGAGGAGGTCTATTTCACTGGACGCTCGTCTGCACGGGTCGTCCTGACCTTCGATCGCAGCACCTTCGATGTCGTCGAACTCGAAATCACGGATGCATTCCTGAACGTGAAAGAACCGCCTCGCTTTTAAGGCGGAGCGCTGAGGAATCGCCGATACGATTGCGGCCATCCACCACGCCTTATCCCCGGATTTCACACCTAAGCCGAGTTCGCCTAAGGACACTATTCCCAGACGCAACGTTCACGATATGTTCGATCGCTAGGCTGACCGAGTCGCGCCCTAGGAATCTAGCATGCTCCATCTCTCCAACCGCCCCCATCCGATCACTGCCATACCGCCCGGCTTTCGCCTGCGCGTCGTCGCGTCCGCCGGCGCCGGCTTTCCGAGCCCCGCCCAGGACTGGGAAGACGACGCCCTCTCGCTGATCGAGCTCCTACGGATCGACCGGCCGGCCGCGTTCGTGTTCCGGATATCGGGCTCGTCGATGGTCGAGGCCGGGATTGAGGATCACGACATCGTCGTCGTCGACCGAGATGCCCGACAGCGGAACGGCTCGATCGTGATCGCCACCGTTGAAGGCGGTTTCGTCTGCCGGCAGCTCTGCATCAAGTCCGGCACCGCATACCTTGAGCACCGCAACAGCCGCCTGACGTACCCGACCTGCATCTGCGACGAGACTGTCGAGATTTTCGGCGTCGTCCGCGCCTCCGTTCGGGACTATCAACGATGACCTGGGCGCTGGTCGACGTCGAAAATTTCTACGTGTCGAGCGAGCGCGTCTTCGATCCGAAGCTGCGGGGCGTGCCCGTCCTCGTCCTCTCCAACGGCGACCACTGCGCAATCGCGAGGAGCGCGGAAGCGAAGGCGTTCGGGGTCAAGATGGGCGCGCCGGTCTTCAAGATGCGCGATCTGATCAACCGCCACGGGTTCGAACTGCGGTCGTCGAACTACGAGCTCTATTCCGACATGAACCGGCGCTTCAACGCCGTCCTGGGCGAGTTCTCGGATCAGGTCGAGGTCTACAGCATCGATGAGTCCTGGTTCCGCCTTCCAGTCCTCCCGGACGGCCTCGGCGACACGCGGACTGCCTTCGCGGCGATCGCGAAGATCCGGCGCGACACCGGCCTGCCGACGCGAATTGGCCTAGGGCCGACTCGGACGCTGTCGAAGGTTGCGAACGCCTTGGCGAAGGCGGGCGAGAAGGTCTTCGGCCCGGTCGTCGATCTCCACGACGTAGAGCTGCGCCGGCGGCTCTTCATGACGTGGCCGGTCGGAGAGGTCTGGGGCATCGGACGAGCGTTGACGGAGCGACTCCATCCGTTGGGCGTTCGGACGACGGCCGACCTGGCTGTGATGGACCCGCATCAAGCTCGGAAGGTCGGCACCGTGGTGCTGGAGCGCCTGGTGCGGGAGCTGAATGGAATCGGCGACGAGCACCTCGTGGTCGAACCCGAGAAGCGGCAGGCGACGGCCGTAACGCGCATGTTCGGTGAGCCCGTCACGACGATCGACGAACTCAGGGAAGCTATGGCGCGACGGGCGGCGAGGGCGGCCGAGAAGATCCGGGAGCAGGGGAGCGTCGCCGGCCGGCTGATCGGCTTCGCGCACGGGAATGGGCGGAAGGCGAACGCGCCGAGCGCCCAGAGGTCCTGCCGCCTGTCGCCGCCGACGAACGACACGCGGGTGATCGTCCGCTGGGCGTCCCGGATGGTCGAATCGATGTGGCAGCCGGGCGGCATTTACACGAAGTGCGGCGTGATGCTCGAAGACCTGTGCGACGCAGGCAGGGAGCAGACCGACATGTTCGCACCGATCGACAGCCGCGGCGTCGACCTCATGTCGGCGATGGACGCCTTGAATGCCCGGTTCGGCCGCGAAGCTGTCGCGCTGGGTTCGGTAGGCATCGGCACTCGATCGTTCGACACGAAGCGTGCGATGAAGAGCCCCGCATGGACGACGCGCTTGGCCGAGATCCCGGTCGCGAGGTGAGGAGGACGGAATGAATCTCACGGGCGCCGCCGGCGAGCACTATGTCATGTGCCAGCTCCTGCGGAGGGACTTCATCGCCGCGCTCGCGCCCGTCGGCGTGCCCAACACGGACATCGTGGTCACGGACGCCGTCGGAGACCGCCTGGCTTCGATCCAAGTGAAATCTCGGCGGGATATCGGGTCCGACGGCGGATGGCATATGGGCAGGAAGCACGAGGGGATCGTCGGCGAACTGCTCTTCTATTGTTTCGTCGATTTCGGCGCGGACCTGAAGGCGCATCCGCGGTGCTGGGTGCTGCGGAGCGCCGTCGTCGCGGCAGCAGTCCGGGAATCTCATGCGAAATGGCTCTCGACACCAGGGAAGGGCGGAAGGGTGCGGAATCCAACCGATCTCCGCCGTTTCCTGCCTGACTATGATCGGACCGGCGTCGCGATCGATCGCGGGGCGGGATGGCTGGACAGGTACGAAGACAACTGGGAGCAGCTGCGGGGCGTCGTCTGACTCCACGAAGCGTCCGAACCCTGCCATCCTGAGCAGGAACGCTTCGGAGGATTCTATGGCATCGAAGAATGACGCGTCGATTTCGGTTCTGCTGACGTATCCATCCCACCGTCACTTCTTCGGATCCGGCCCGATCGAGCCGGACCGTTCCTACTACCACGACCGCAAGATGGCGCTCTGGACGTCCAACGGATCTCTGACGGCTGACGTCTGGATGACGATCGACGACGCTCCGAAGTTCGTCGACGCGATGGTCGCCGCGGCTTTGAACTACTCGGCCGCGGGGTATCACAGCGCCAAGAACCGAGCGATCCGGGAAATGCGGAGCGAAACCACCGATGACCGCAAGGCGGCACGTGTCGAACTGGCGGACGCGTTCGAAGCGGCGGCGAAGCGCCTGCGGGAGTCGAAGAAGCCGTAACCATCGACCAGGGTTCGCCTTGCGCTTCTCGCCAGCATCGTCGTAGCCTTCTTCTCGAACGGCACAGGCCGGAACACGATGGCGGACGAGCCTATGCGACTGCACCTCACCGTGTCGGGGCGGCCCGACCTTGCGTTCGAAACCGACGTCGCGACCGATGTCGTCGAGGCGGTAGCCGCATTCGTCGAGCGTTTGGACCGGGACGGTTTCGACGTCGAACAGGACATGCGGATCGTCGTCTCCGGGGACCACACCGGCTGGTATCGGCCGCACGTGACGTGGGTACCGATCGTGCGGGTTGAGCGGATCTCGCCCGTCGTCGACTATTCCGTGGAGCTGCACGCCGTCGGCTTCGACAAGCACGAGCCCCTGGGGACGATTGCCGTCCGAAGCACGTTTGGGCACGGCCATGCCGCAATGCTCGCCGTCGAGGACGCGCCAATGCCCGAGGGCGAACGCGCCGTCGAGGCGGTCGTCACGCGTGTCGGCGGTTCGCCGGTCGGCCGGATCCGGACGTTCGGACTGACGAGGACAAGGGCGCGGCCGGAGTGGAAAGTTACGCCAGCGGACCACGAGCCGGTCATGAAGGCCGTCTTCGGCATCGAGACGGAGTCGAGCGTCGCGGAGCGGATGGTGGCGCAGGAGTATCTCGACGCCGCGATTGTAGCGGCGTGGGAAGCGATCCTGCGGGAGCGGAAGCGGTGACGGAGCGCTTCCTCGGCGATATCCGGACCGCGTTCCGCGTGATGCGTGCCTACGGCCGTGTCGACGAGGCAACGGCGGCTGCGGTCGCGAAAGCCATTTGCCGTGCCGTGGCTCGAGGGCGATACGGGCTGCGTCTCATCCCGACAACCATCGCCGGTCCCGGCATCCGGAAGCCTGATCCGGAAATGCCGCCGGAGCTCGCAGCATGGGATCGTCGCGTCGTCGAGACCGGGCACTTCCTTCGGTTCGTCCCGAGCGATCTGCGAATGATCCGCGACTGGGTCCTGAGCACGAAGGGACGCGACCCAAGGCTCTACCTGAAGATTCCGCGCATGTCGTGGCCGGCGATCCGAGTGCACGCCGAGCGCCGGCACGCCCGGATCGCGAAGTCGGCCGTCAGGACGATCGAAAGGCCGGCAACACCTGGGCACGTCGTCGTCCGGCTCGACGGCGGCTGGACGTGGCAACTGCTCGACACGCCCGAACTCCTCGATGCCGAGGGCGCGGCGATGGGGCACTGCGTGGGGCACGGAGGCTACGACACGGACTGCATCATCTTCTCGCTCCGCGACGCCGGCGGCATTTCGCACGCGACGGTCGAGTTCCTAGTCGATGGAGGCCGAATCTCTCTCGGCAACGAGGCTGGGCCGAGAAACGCGAGAATCGGCGACGAGCATGACGCCGCGCTCCTGCGCCTCGTCCGTCGGATCGGAGCCTACGAGCCGGGAAGATCGATCCTGTAAAATCTTGCGTCGATACGGCGTATGACGGGACATGCCGGCCGAGGGCCGGAGATGGATGGCGAAAGGCCTGTACGATGACCGAGCCCAAGATTACCGACGTCCTCTGGATTCACTCCCGCCTATGGCGCGAGCCGTGGGACCTCGCAGAATCGTGGGTCGTCCTGCACACGACCCGACAGATCGCAAAAGCGGTCCGGATGAGAACGTATCCTCATCACCTCGAGGAAGCCCGTCAGCCCTATGCGTACGGAAAGCAGTATGCCTCCCGGGCGCCGACGATCTTCATGCAGGATCCTCGCCTCGTCAGGATGGCGGCCGAGGCGGCGAAGGCGCACGTCTTGCACATACCGCCGGCGTGGGATCTCGATCCAATCGGGGATTGGCTCGCGCACGTCGAGGTCGCGGAGCCGCGGGTCTGGGATGCAGTTCTGCGAATGCCCTTCCACGAGATCGATCGCCGTCAGCGGGAATGGCACCTGTCGATGCAAGACGGTGTCGCCAGCATCGCGCCGACGGCAGATATAGTCCATCGCTACGACGACGGTTGGAGCTGGCAGCACCTGCGGACGAAAGCGCAGCGTGTTGACGAGGGCCGCGTCATGCAGCATTGCGTCGGCAGCCCTGCCTTTGACGGCCTGGAGCCGACGTCCGCGGTCTTCTCGTTGCGCGACCCCGAAGGTAGGTCGCACATGACCGTCCTCATGCGCGGCACGACGATCGAACAAGCATACGGGCCCCGGAACACGAGGCCGTCTGACGCCGCCATCCTTCATACCGTCGACCTCCGGAATTTCGTTTTCGGGGGCTCGCTGCCGCCGGTTCCGCCAATCGACGATGACGACGCTTGGCGGAAGGTCGACTTTTGATGCAGAAGCCGCTCGGCTACGGCACCGGCAACGTCTTCCGCGATATCGGTGTCCCGGACCCGGACGAGCATCTGCGGAAGGCCGACATCGCGATCGCCATCCTGGACGAGATGGAGGGGAGGGGCCTCGATGCGGCCGAAGTGGCGGCGAAAACCGGGACCGATGCGGAGACGATCCGGCGGCTGACCGACGGGCAGTTCGACGATCTCGACCGTGATCAGTTGGAGGCGTTCCTGGCCGGCATTGTCATCTGACGCACCTTTCGCGGCACGACGCCTGAACACCCACCAGCGGCCCCGAGGATGTTCCTCCGGGGCCGTTTCACGTCTCGCCTCGTCGGACTCCCATGCAAACAACTGCAATCACCCCGTTTTCGCGTGTTTTCAAGCCGAGAGTCACGGAAACCGAGTCAGAGGAATCCGGAAACGGCCGGAGGAGGGCGACGGGAAGCCTTGTGGCGTTGATGATCCGGGCTCCCATGCAAACAACTGCAATCGGAAGGTTTTTTCGACTGCAATCGCTCCATGCAAACACGGAAGGCGAAGGGGCAGGAGAGGGCGGCCGAAGGGGCGGATCGGCGGCGGGGGGACGCGTGTGCAGGAGGCAGACGGGAAAAGCGTTTGCCACGCACACGGGGAGGAGCCCGGAATTTCAGAATCGGTGCGTGTCTTTAGAGGGGTCATGTGCCCTCCGCCACGGCGGCGAACCCCCTCCCCCCAGGGCGGCCGGCATGGGGTGTGGCGGGGGTCCGGATACGTCCGATAACGCATGCGGACAGGCGTGCGCATGCATGGAAACCCCTATGGCGCAGGCGATTGGCCCCTCAACGCATACGTCCGATAAGCGAACGTTATCGGACGTATGGGGCAGGCGGACGCAGGCTGGAAGGGCGGCGGCGGACAGGGGATTGACGCAGGCGGGATAGAGAACGGGCGCATGCGGGCGGGGGTGTGCGGGCGCATGTGCGGGCGGGCGCGGGCGCACGCAGGATATGTGAAGGCGTGCGTGAGGAGGGCGGAGCCTGGCCCCGGCGCCCTATCCTGCATCGGCAGCGGAGTCTTCCGTCGGCGCCCTGCATCGACGGGAGCGGCTAGTCTGGACCGTATGCATCCTGCACAGCTTCGCCGCATCTGCGACCTGGCCTGCCTTCCAGCGAAGCTGGCTGCGCGCTCAGGCGGCGGCGCCTTGCGCCCTGCCGCCGCCTGCCTTGTCGATGGCATCGTGCCTGGTCGTGTGCGGCTTCGTCGGTAGGGCACAGCTGCGTGTCGGCCGGACGGCGCCTTGCGCCCTGCCGTCCCGCCGGTATCGTGGCGACGTCGCTGGAGGAACCGCATGCAGACCTTCTACACCCGAGTCGTCCCTGTCCTGGTCTTCGGCTTCTTCATGTGGCTTGGGCTCGGCACCCTCGATCGCATCGACGCGAAGGTCGTGAAGGCCTGCGGACGGGTGGAGAACTGCGTGTCTATCGGCGAGGAGCGCGGGCTACTCTCCCTCGCCGTACTGATTGCTTCGGGCACGCTGGCTTGGGCTTCTGTCCGGTTCAACACTTCTGTCGAGAGCTGAGACATGGCCTTCCTCATGCTCGGCGTGTTCGGCGTCATGGCGTTGGGAGGCCTCGTCGCGTTCTGCACCGACTCCCGGAAGAGGCGTGAGTATCTGGACGACTGGCGCCGGGCTCCGTTCTCGACGACGCTGCTGCTGGCGGTCGTCTTCTTGATGTTCCTCTTCGCGGTCTCAGTCGTCCTACCGCCGATCGGCATGATCGAGCTACGGCTCGGACGGGAGCGGTGGCATCTATGGAGCGTGACAGGGATCGCTCTGATCGCGACGGCCGTGCCCGGGATCGTCTTCCACTTCGTCAGGGACGAGATGAGGGCGAGGCAACGGGGCAGACGACGCGGGTGAGCTCGTATGCATGGGCGTATGCATGGGCGACGGGCAGCAACGGCTTGCGGAGAGGCTGCCGCCGCGATTGCATCCTGCCAACGTCCTGTCCGATTGCAGATGGCATACGGCACGGTCGGACGGCGACACGGAAGAGGGATGCCGGCGTCGGGTGTGTGCATCCAGCATGCGGTTGCGTGCGGGGCGGGCGGCGGTGCTTCGAGGGACGGATTGTATATAGTGGTGGATACGGTGCAGGCGCCTGCCGGGAGGCAGGCACGTGCAGGTGTCTGAGGCTGCGCAGGAAGGCAGTAGGACTGCGTTCCGGACCGGATGCGCGTCAGAACCCGTACGCGTACGCCGGGGCGTCCCTGCCGTCTTGCTCGATCTCGGCGGCCGTCAGTTCGGACGGTTCCTCGATTGGCGCTGGCGGCGGCTCGTAGTCCGCGGCGATCTTCGTGAGGGCCCGCAGGCTGGGAGCTCGAAGCCAGACGCCGTGGACGGGATGCAGAAGGGCGTGGAAGCGTTCTTCCGCGAGGCGGGGGTAGCGGTGCGTGTCCCCCTTCGGTCGTGCGATCAGGCCGACGAACTTCAGAATGTCTACGCCGGCGCGCCTGACCTGGTCGACGGCGAGCGGCATGAAGAAGTCGACGTAGATCTCGGTTCCCTCCATGATCTCCTCGGCTTCCTCGACGGTCTCGAGGTGGTACGACACGTGTACGCCGAAGAGGTCTCGCCCTCGGCGTACAACCATGGCGGCGGCAGTCCCAGGCTCGGCAGGCGCGAAAGCCGTGTCGAGCCAAGGGTCTATCACCGCCACGTGCTCCTCGATGCGATTCTCGATGTCGAGCGACCTGCCGATGCGGTCGTGGTCTAGCCTAGGGTCGGCGTCCATCAAGGCGAGCGCGTTGCGGCCCGCCGTCGTCAGGACTGAACTGCTGGTCTTCGGGTGGATCCACCCCTTGCGATGCATGTCGGTAAAGCGGTCCCGGAACCGGGCGGAGCGGGGCAGCTCGTGGCCGGAATCGAAGCCATGATCGGCGATCCGCCGGAGAAGTGCGTAGTCGTATTCGACTTCGGTCGTCATCGTCCGTCCTATCGATCCTGCAGCAAGGATCGACGGACTGCCTTACTGGAGGGTGAACGGCATGATCGGCTCGATGTCCTCGTATTCCAGATCGGCGATGGCCAGCACGAGCGCCTCGTCGGTATCGAACAGGACAACGAGATCGTCGAGATCGAGACCGTCGAGAGCTGGATAATGGCCTCGCGTCCGGCGGTAAGCTTCAGCTAGGGCAGCGTGGTAAAGGGCGGCGCTCGAATTCACGGTTGCTCCTCGACGAAATCTCGATCTTCGAACTGGTGCGTCAGAAGCCGTCGGCCAGCGCCGCGTCGTCGATGTCGTCCTCTGCCGTTCGCGGCGCTGGCGAGGTCGGCGCGGTCTCAACAGGCACGTGCTTCTTCAACCGCAACTTCACGGCCCTCTCGGTCGGCGCGGAGATCCAGACGTCGTCGACGATCGACCGGATCAGGAAGATTGTCGTGACTGCCGGGTCCTGGCGCCGCAACGGCCTCCGCCAGCAGTGCTCGATACCCTGCACGCGATGCAGGACCTCGCCGCCGGGCAGCACTGACGCGTCGTCTCGAAGGGCAAGGACGTCGACGTCCTTCCAGATGCGGACGACGTTCGACCCGAGAAGCCGGCCGGCTTCGGCATACGCGTCCTCGTCGTAGCGGAGGCGGGCGGACCTGGGGGCGTAGAACGTGTCCATGCGACCGCCCCGGATCCGGACATCGATAGACGGGACGTCGCCCTTCGAGCAGGTCACCGTGTATTCGCCGAACCGCTCGAGGAACTGGCGGATACGATCCTGCTGCGCCAATGTGCGGTCGATCCTCCCATCTGCCCGGATGGCCTTGATCGCATCCTCTCCGCTAGCGGTCGTGGCATACTCGGAAGACACGATGCCGAACTTCGCCAGCCGCTCGACCGGGCGGTTCTCGATCAGGCCGCGCTGCTCGAGCCAATCGTATGCAGCGGCCATGAATGGGGACCAGCCGCTGATCTGATTCCTGCCGGCGAGCGAGTAGGCGCGGACGCGGCAGAGGATGCGGTAGCGGTACGGGGTGATCTCTGCGATACCGGTCATAGCGGGTCTTCCGCCAGCGTACCGATCGGCTCCACGACGACCTCGGTCAAAAACCCCCGACCCGGCTCCCGTACTTCCTCGGTTATAATTGCGTATGCGCCGTCAGGCCTGAGCATTGGCTTGAATCGGAAGACGTTGCCGTAACGGTCTCGCTGCGGCGGGGCAGCTTTCGTCAGCTGCCAGCCGTGACGAGCAAGCAGCTGCTCGATATCCGGGGGCCGCCGGTGCTCTTCAGTCGCGACCTTTTCGATCGGGCCGTATTCGCGTTCCAGCCGAAGAAGGTATCTCTTGGGCGGCTGTGCGAGATCGGTAGCGAACAGCTTACCCGCAACGGCGGCGCACACCTCCGCCAACGCAACGCCCGGTCCCTCGGTCTTGGTCGAGGTGGCCCGCGTCGAGTCGTCGCCAATATCCATCTTCACATTCCAGATTCCGTCGAGCTTGCGGACGAACGTAAAGCCGCCCGTCCTGAGCATATGTCCGTCGTCGGCGGGCAGTCTGACGCTCACAGTCTGCAAAGACTTGCGGCGGGCGATCGCGGCGGCGATCTCCCCCAAGCCTTCATCGTGGGAGAACCAGATTCCGACGTTCAGGCGGACTTCGACATTCGGCGGCAGGAGAGGCGTGGTCATATGCCCGACCCTTGATCGAGAAAGGGGTTGAGGGAGCGAGCGGCTAAGCCGCGTCCCTCATGCGTTTGATTGCCACCAGATCGACGAGGGCTCGAGCGACCGTGCTGGCCAGTTCGTCCGCGGCTCCTGGAATGTCTGCATTCGCAAGAAGACGCTTCGACACACGCCTCATCTCCTTGCGGCCAGCGAGAGGCAGCGTCTGGTCCGGATCGACGTCGTGCCAGTCGACCCGCATCCAACCCTTCTGGCCGTAGACCTGGCCAAACCGGGCGACGCACTGCGTGACCATCGGGTACGGTGCGTAGCCGAGATCGGCGACGTGCCATGCGAAGCCCAGCATCTCCCCAGCAAGCGCCGCGATCGGCGGAAAGGGATCGTCTTCGATGCCGGGAAGCCCGAACACTTCCGCCAGCGTGTCGAGGAGTTCGGCATTGAACGCTGGATCGAAACGCGCCCGGTCGAGCGCGAGCGCATGGCACTCGACGAGGAGCGGCCAGAGGGACAGGCAGACGAAAACGCGCTGGACGATCCAGGGCGGCCGAACTCCCGACGCGTCCGCTTCTCGGAGAGCGAGGCAAACGTCCGGACGGCCGGCGGGGTGCAGGAATGCGGCGGCGGCGAGGAGGCGGCTGGTCATGACATCTGGGTCTCTGAGAGACTTCGGGCAGGGCGACCGGGGCCGCCCTGCAGCTGGTTAGGCGGCGTCTTAGTCCAGATCGTCGTGGTTGGGCTTCTCGGCCCATTCGGCGAGCTCGCGCAGCGTCGGAAACCAGAGCCCCATCAGGAAGACGCCGCCGTCCTTCAGCTTGCGGCCGACGCGCCAGTCCCAATCGTGCGCCGGATCCTCGCCGACGATGACCAGGTCGGCGTCGCGGCGGGAAAGCGCGGCCTGCGCCTCCTCCTCGTCGATGTCGGGCACGTCGTGATCGGCGAGGTCGAAGTCCTCTTCGTGGACTTCCTCGCCCTCGGCGTCGTCGGCGTAATCGAAGACGCGGATCGTGGCAGTCTGGATGCGGCGCTCGATCAGATCGTCGCGGACGTCCTTGAGCTGGACGGCGAAGGCGCCATGGAGAGCTTCGAAGGCATCGACGTCGAGGTTGCCGTGCTTCTCGAAATCGTCCGAGTGGAGCACGACGGAAATGTAGTAGTTGCGGAGCTTGGGGGACTTCATGTGATCGATCCTTGCTGAGTTGCCGCATCCGAATTCGGACGCGGGGTAGCCGCCTTCCCGGCGGTGACGAGAGGAAAAAGGCGGCCGGAGCCGCCCCCAGGGATCGTCAGTTCTCGTCCGTCGCCGCAACGACGGAGCCGACGCGGCCGAAGCGTTCGACGAGCTCGTGGTCGCCAGCTTCCAGCGTTTCTGCGACCTTGGTCGGCACGCGATAGAAGTCGTACCCCTCCATGTTCAGGACAATCTGCCGAACTTCGACGTACGACGCGTGATCTCCACCGCCGACCTCGGCATCGACGGCCTCGGCCGCGACGGAAAGATCGTCGTTGTCGGGCACGACCGCCCAGACAAGGCGGTCACGATTACCGCCGCTGAGGACGGCGACGAGGCTGACATCCGATTCCAGCCACGCCTCGAGCGCGGCCCGAGCGTCGTTGAGAGCGACCGGCTCGCCGATACCGTACAGATCGATCTCGCGATCGCTGAAATTCGACTCGGTCTGGTGGTCAAAGGTCGCGACGTAGCTCCCTTTGGCGTCGTACGGCCTCACGCTCGCGTCGATCCGGGCACGACCGGGGTAGCGCACCTCGACGCGGGCGACGGAGTCCTCGGACCCGTCCGGGACGACCTTGCCGTCGGCATCCAGCTCGAAGCCGAGAGTGGGATTGGATTCATCCTGCTGCCACGTTGCGCCGGCGGCGACAGCATCGGCTTCGTAGGTGGCCTTGGCGGCAAGGTAGACGGCCTCGGCGGCGTCGTGGCCCGCAACGTGGGCCTCCGTTGCGTCGGCTTCGATGTCGCCCTCGTCCTCCTCAACAACTCTCTCTGACACGCATTCCGAAGCGACGGCCGAGCAGGCGGCGGCGCGGACGGGCTTCACGCTGTCCTCGTAGTCCCAGGTGAGTCCGTTGAGGTTGTCCTTCAGGGCCTCGAGCGTCTTCGGGCCGACGCCGCGGATGTCCTCGAGGCAGGCGCCCGGCTCCATCCTGTCGTTGTCGAGCGCGGCCTGCGGAGCGCGGTACAGGTCGCCGTAGGTGTGGATGCCGGCGGCGGCGAGGGCGACGATCGCCGACGGGGCGACGGGCGCGTAGTCGAAGTTGCGGCTGTCGAGGTCGGGCATGGCCGCGACGATCGGGAAGCCGGCGAGGTACGCGCCCTCGCGGTTCCAGGTGGAGGCGGGGGAGAGATTGATCCTGAAGGAGTGCTTGCGAGCGGTCATGGTCTCGGGTTCCTGTCTCGTGAAGTACGACAATCGCGGATACGTGCTGCTGTCCGGCCTCTGTCGGGCCGGTAATCAGAAAATTAACGCATATCCCGCGAATGGCAAGACAGGATAACGAGCCACAGACGAGAGTCGGTGAACTTTTTTGTCCGGCTAGCCGTCAGGTCAGTCCAGGCCGGCGATCTGGGCCGCAGCCTCGCCCCCCTTCGCGGTCATGAAATACATCCCGTACGCCGTTGCCCGCTTTTCGCAGTATCCACCGGCACAAAGAGCTTGCAATCTCGAATATGCGGCCTGTCGAGTAAGACCCATATGCTCTTTTACTTCGCCAAGGGAGCCTTTGCCACCGATCTCGGCAAGTGCAACGAGGGTGCGGGCGCGCTCTAGATTGAGGCCGGGATACCCGTCGAGCACTGACTTCATAGAGAATGCGGAGCGGCCGAAAATCCGGCTCGCAGCGATCGAGATCTGCTCGGCGCGGGCGATGCTCGGACGCTCTTCCCTTGTGGCTTCGTATGCTGTCAGGAATTCACTGAACAACAACTCGAAAAGCTCGGTAACCCTGGGATTCATGGCGGTTGTCTGAGGTGCCATGGCGGTCGGGCGCTTCCGTGCGGCGGGCTTGTCCATGCGAGTCGTCTCCGATGACTGTGTATACCAAACGGTTACAGCAACGGTGACTCTGTGTAAACAGATGGATTACAGGACGGGGAGATGGTCGCGAGGAGCGGACGGCGGTATGCGAAGTTGCAGGTGCCGCTGTCGTTGATAAATGTGATTCGGACTCCGAGAAAACGTTACGGCGTATGAAGGAGTAACGGGAGTGCTCTCAGGGTTGATGCACCGATCGCGCAACCTCCCGCCGCAGAATGCCGTCCGCGATTAGGCCACTGCGAAGGCGCTTCAGACGCAGTCCGATTGCGACGCGGGTCTTCCGACGCTCGTAACCCAGGTCCGCGAACGCCTCCCGAACCTCATCGACGATGCCGGGCAGGAGTTCAACAGGGCAGGCCCGAAGGAAGCCTTCGACCATCATCCGATCGACATCGCGCATCGACGGACGGTCTGCATTCGCGAGCCGCCAGTCGGCCGACGTCCGTCGGGCGTGCTCGCGACGGGCCTTATCCTCAGCTTCGAGTTCTCGCGACGTTGACACTTCTTCAATCCTTTCGTGTTCTGTTTTCCAGCAAGCCGGCCTCGAGCCGCACAACGATGGAGACGCTCCATGAACGCAGCCCGTTTTTGCGGTGGCCTCGAGGCCGGAATCTTCAACATCGTCAACGCGTCGATGCAGCAGCGTCGCCAGGATGCGGGCGGACAGCAGGCGGTTGATATGCTTGCCGACGCACTTCGTCGGGAGCGCATGGCCGTCGCCGCCCTCCGCGCCCGGGTGGCGGAATTGGAGGGCGACCTGACCATGGCTCGCGAGACGATCAACTCGCTCGTCTGACCGACTGCTTCTTCAGCTGCATCATGACGGCCGCCTGGCGGCCGTTTTCGTTCGCGTTGGCCTGGACCCGCGCCGATGCTTCCGACTTCTCGACGACATTGTCGAACTCGGTCACAAGCGGCATGGGCAACGCCCTCGTGCCGTTCAGATGGTTGTCCAGCCTCTTGAGGTCCGACATGGCCACGATCCCGAGCTGTACCCGGCTGAGAGACTGCAGCCATGCAAGCTTCCAAGCGTCGCCGGCGAACTGAGGATCCAGGTGGCGCCGGGACACCGTCTGATCCCTCATCAACTCTTTCGCGGCCGCCTGCACCCGCACGGCGTCGCGGCTCTCGTGCAGAGCACGAGCGGCTTTCGTCTCCGCCGACACCTCCGGCGGCTCGTCCTCGATCGCGTCCAGCGCCTGGTCGACAAGGGGAGGCTTGCGCCAAAGGATCTGACGGATGCCTGCGATGACGACCTCGACCGGCACGAGTGCGGCCGCCGCGATGTTACGCAGTATGGCTCTGATTGCCCTTCCGATGTTCTTCATTTCCGTTGCTCCACGGCATTTCGACGTGGGGACCGTGGCATACGGCGTAGCAAGAAAGGAGCGAAGGCTGCCGCGGGCGTAAGAGGGATAAGTTAAGTTGACCCGCCAAGAGCCTGCCGGCGATATCCGCGCCCTTCACAAACTTCGTATCGATCGCAGCGGATGCGGCGTTCGGCTTGAGAATCGCGGTTACCCGCCGTAGAAAGCTCGCATCGGTGTCCGCGGCGTTCGCGTCGAGGGTTACGATGCTGGAACTTCAGGCCGCCTCGGTGACGAGCGCGGCCTTTTTTCCGACCGGCGCCGGTCGCTTCTTCGTCCGCTTCGCCCGGACCTCGCGAAGATGATCGCGGAGGGCAGGGACGTCGATCACGATCTTCGCCGCGGCGGCTTCGACCGCGTCCGACCAGGCGGTCAGCAGACGAAGCTTTTCGTCCAGTTCCCGGAACCGGTCGTAGTGCCGTGCGGTCACGTCGTCGGTCCGACCCTCGCCGTGATCCAGGATCAGCGCAGCCGAGCCCCTTGGGAACCCGGCTGCCCGGACCGCCGTCGTGAAAGCACGCCGGACGTCGTGCGGCGAGAACCGGCTGCCCGGCAGCTCCGCGATGGCGTGCGTAAGAGAAGACTCATGGAGGTGCGTCATCGGCCCGCCTTCCCGACGAGGCCGGGTCTGCGGAAGAAGCCAGTCGCCGTCCCTCTCGAACGCAAGGGCGCGCTCGAAAGCCGACCGCGTTGCAGCGGGCAGGGGTAGCTCATGGTCGGGGACTGTCTCGCCGTGTCGACCGATGCGCCGATCGCCCGTTTTCAGATCCTCGAGTGGCAGGCGCCAGATCATTAAGTCGCCCTCAACGAGGAGGCACGACCGCCGAGCCTGGACGACGCTGAAGCGACGCTGCGCAGTCAGCATCGTCAGCTCGATCGCAGCCGACATGACGGGCGAGAGGGCGCCGCAACGGGCGATCGCGACTATGCGAGCAACGTCGTCGATGCCGGGGGTCCGTTCGACGCGCCGGCCGGACGAGACACGGCTACGTTTAGGCGCACGAAGACGGTCCATGACCCCTTCGGCGACACCCGATTTCGCCACGACGTGATCGGCCGACAGGAACGACCACATCGGACGAAGCGTGTTGCCCATATTTGTAGCCTGCGTCTCCGCGCCTAGGCCGAACACGTCCCCGAGAATGACCGCGAGGTCCTGCCTGCTGATGTCTGCGACCGGCCGTCCTGCGAGGGGGAGCAGGGCGGGGTGGGAAAGGAACTGCCGGTACCCTTCGACGGTCTTCGGCCGAAGGCGTCGGCCCGCGTCTTCTAGATACGCGTCGCGAGCCTGCTCCCACGTCCAGCGCGTCGGCCGATCGGGAGTCGGGGGAGCGACCGGGGCGTCGTCGATGCCGACCTCGACCCTCTTCGCTGCGATCCAGGCCGCGTCCACTTCGTCGCCGCGGCGCAGGGCGTCAGACGCATCGGACACCATCGACCTGGCCGACGCGATCGAGATGGCGGGGAACGTGCCGATGAGGAGGCGTCGGGGCTTTCCGGCGGCTTTCGTCCGGAGCCACCACGAGAGGCCGGTCGGCGCGGAGCGAAGGACCAGGCCGCGCTGCCGGCCGTCGGAAACGTCCTGCGGTTCACGGACACGTTGCGCCAGCAGTTTCTCGAGGAGCTTCTGAGTAAGGTCGGTCGGCACCCTGACACTTTCCTGACACCTCGGGTACACCATCGCCGGGTTGCGATGTCGAACCGATTGGCCCTTGTTAAGGCCTTAGTTGTCTGGAAACGCCCGGAACGCAAGGATTCCGGGAAGGATTGGTTAACGCGTCAAAATGGATTAAAAGTTACTGCACCTGAATGGGGTTCAGGGGGTCGGAGGTTCGAATCCTCTCGCTCCGACCACTTCCTTCCGAACAATTCACATCTCCCGAGACGACGCCGGCCGATGGCTGCGGCATTGCGCGTCGCGTTCGAGCCTCTCGACATCCGGCCCTTGGCTTTGGCACATTCGGGGGCAGCTATCGATCTGTCCTTCCGGCGGAGACGTCCGAGCTACCCATGAAGTCCGCGAACGATCAGGCAACAGCCTTGCTGGAGTTTCGCCTCTCAGCGCATCGCACTCTCGGCCCGAAGGAGCGGGATCTCATCTCGCATCTCTCCTGGCGCGTGGAAGAGTTGCCGGCGCGTCAGACCTTCATCCATGACGGCGACAAGCCCGCCCATTCCTGCCTGGTCCTTGCCGGGGTCGTCGCCCGCACGCAGTACACCGCCGGCGGGCAGCGCCAGATCCTGTCGGTCCACATCCCCGGCGACATGCCGGACCTCCAGAGCCTGCATATCGGGCGGATGGACCACGATCTCGAAACGGTCAGCGCCACGCAGATCGCCTTCATCCCGCACAAGGACCTCAATCATCTCTGCGCCATATCGCAGACCCTGAACGCCACCTTCTGGCGCGAGAGTCTCATCGACGCGGCGCTGCACCGGGCCGCGATCTTCCGCAACGCCCAGCTCGACGCGGATTCCCGACTGGCACATTTCCTGTGCGAGATGCACTTCCGGCACAAGGCCGTCGGGCTGGTCGACGAGGAGGGGTTCAGCTTTCCGCTGTCGCAGGAACTGATGGGCGAGGTTCTCGGCCTCACCATCGTCAGCATCAACCGTTCGTCACAGACCCTGCGGTCCCTCGACCTCATCCGCATGCAGAAGGGGCATATCCAGGTCCTCGACGTCGACGGCCTCGTTCGCTTTGGCCAGTTCGACGGCACCTTCCTGCACCAGCGCTTTGATCACGAAACGCTGGCGCGGGCGAGCTGACGGCTCGATCAATCAATGAGTCAGCCGAAGTTCGAGATTTCCGTCGTCCGGCGGACGCGGGATTGACTTTGCGCGTTCGAAAGCGAAATGCTCATTGCCGACAATAATCATTCCAAAGCTTGGAAAATCGCCATGTCGGCCGTCCTCGACGTTTCGCCCACCATCCGCCTGAACACCGACGACAACGTCGTGGTGGCGCGTCGCGCGGTCGTGCCGGGCGAGCCGATCGGCGTCGGCGACATCCGCGCCAAGGTTGAGATTCCGAGCGGACACAAAGTGGCGATCCGCGCGGTGGAGCCCGGCGGACGCGTCCTGAAGTACGGGCAGGTGATCGGCTACGCGACGGCGCCGATCGAGCCGGGCGACCATGTCCACCTGCACAACCTCGGCATGTTGGACAGCGAGGTCCACCACGAATTCTCCGCCGACGCTCGCCCGACGCCGCTCCTGCCGGAAGCCGAGCGCCGCACGTTCCTGGGCTACGCGCGGCCGGACGGGCAGGTCGGCACCCGCAACTATATCGGCATCGTGTCGTCGGTGAACTGCTCGGCCACCGTCTCGCGCGCGATCGCCGACCATTTCAACCGCAAGGGCGGGCTCGACGGGTTCCCCAATGTCGACGGCGTGGTGGCTCTCACCCACGGCCAGGGATGCGCCTTGAACCTCAAGACCGAAGGCTACACCTATCTCGCCCGCACGCTGAGCGGTTATGCGCACAACCCGAACTTCGGCGGCATCCTGATGATCGGTCTCGGCTGCGAGACCAACCAGATTTCCTTCATCACCGAGAAGTACGGGCTGGAGGAAGGGCCGCTGATGCGGACCATGACGATTCAGCAGCTCGGCGGCACCCGCAGGACGGTCGAGGAAGCGAGCGCGATCATCAACGAGATGCTGCCGGCGATCAACGCCGTGGAGCGGACCGAGCAGCCGCTCTCGAAGCTGAAGCTGGCGCTCGAATGCGGCGGATCGGACGGCTATTCCGGCATTTCGGCCAATCCGGCGCTGGGATACGCCTCCGACCTCCTGGTGCGGCACGGCGGTACCGCGTGTCTGGCCGAGACGCCCGAGATCTACGGCGCCGAGCACCTCCTGACCCGGCGCGCCGTCACCCCGGACGTCGCGCAGAAGCTGATGGACCGGATCGACTGGTGGCGGGACTACACCGCGCGCCACGGGGCCGAACTCAACAACAACCCCTCCCACGGCAACAAGGCCGGCGGCCTGACGACGATCCTCGAGAAGTCTCTCGGCGCCGTGGCTAAGGGCGGCTCGATGCCGCTGGAGGCGGTCTACGAATATGCCGAGCCGATCGACCGGACGGGTTTCGTCTTCATGGACACGCCGGGCTACGACCCGGTCGCCGTGACCGGCCAGATTGCGGGTGGCTGCAACATGCTGGTGTTCACCACGGGGCGGGGATCGGTGTCGGGCTGGAAGCCGGTGCCGACGATCAAGGTGGCCACCAACAACGCCATGTACGAGCATATGAGCGACGACATGGACGTGAACTGCGGCGGGATCGTCACCGGCGAGGAGACGATCGAAGAATCCGGCACGCGCATGTTCGAGACGATTCTCGCAGTCGCCTCCGGCAAGCGGACGCAGAGCGAGATCTACGACTACGGCGACAACGAGTTCGTGCCCTGGCAGCTCGGCGCGATCACCTGAGCGACCTCGCGCCACTCAATTCCGCCGATCGCGCGCCGACCTACGAGCGGATCGCGCGGCTCCTGCGCGAGGCGCTCGACGAAGGGCGGCTGCCGTCGGGAATCGTCCTGTCCGAGGCGCCGCTGGCACGTCTCTTCGGCGCCAGCCGATCGCCGGTCAAGCAGGCGCTGGCGCGGCTGGAGGCGGACGGGCTCGTCCGCCGGTTCGAGGGGCGCGGCCTCGTCGCCGGCTCTGCGGCGCCGAACCGGGCGGAGGTGACGCCCGCCATGCTCGGGCTCTCGGCCGGTGCGCTCGGCTCGCTCCACGAGCGGGCGGCCGACGCGCTCTACTACGGCGTCGAGCGCGAACTGATCCTGCACTCGCTGCGCGGCGCCTTTCGCGTCAACGAGCTCGCGCTCTCGCGCCACCTCGACATCGGCCGTAGTGTCGCACGCGACATCCTCCTGCGGGCGCAGGGCGCGGGGCTTCTCGACAAGGGGGACAACTCGCGCTGGGCGATCGTGCAACTCGGACCCGACCGGATCGACCATCTTTACGAAGTGCGGCTGCTGCTGGAGCCGGTGGCCCTGCGTCAGGCGGCGGACCGCCTGCCGCCTGACCTCCTGGCGGCCATCGCCGCGCGGCATCGCGAGGCCGGTGCGAACTGGCCGGAGCTCGACGCCGGAACGCTCGACCAGTTGGAGGAGGACCTTCACGTCGCCTGCCTCGGCTTCGCGCCCAATCCCGAGATCGCAGAGGCGCTGCGCCGCAGCCGGACGGTGATGCTGTCGGGCAAGCATGTGCAGCGGGCCCTGGGCGCCAAGGCCCGCGTCGATCGCTTCATGGACGAGCATCTGGAGGTGATCGATGCGCTGCGGGCCGGACGCGGCGAGGCGGCGGCCGAGCGCCTGACCGCGCATCTGGCGTCGTCGCGCGGAAAGGCGCTGGAGCGCCTTTCCGCGTTCCGCCAGCTCCCTGCGCCCGAACCCGTGCCCTATATCGACGCCTGAGCGCCGATCCATTCGCGGATGGCGGTTTCGGTCAGCACCGTCTCGATCTGCTGGCCGTAGCGCCGACGATAGACCGCGAGCATGGCGTCGTGCATTTCGTCGGAGGAAGAGCAGAGCGCGTCCACCGCGACGATGACACGGTATCCGCGATCGACCCCGCCGAGCACCGTCCCGAGCACGCAGACATCCGTCTCGCCGCCCGACACGATCAGCGTATCGACGCCGCGCTCGCGCAGGCGCACGTCCAACTCGGGCTCGCACCAGGGCGAATAGACGGTCTTGTCGATGATCTCGGCGGGCGGGTGGAAGGCGGCCAGCGAAGGGAGGAGGTCGGCCATGTCGCGGCCCATCTGCTCCAGCGTCATCGACTCCCAGCTCTCGTAGTATCGGCGCCAGGTGCCTTCGCCCTGGCCGGGCCGCTCGGCCGGAATGAAGCGGGTGAAGATGGTGCGATCGGGCGCGGCGCGGCATAGCGCCTCCACCCTCGGCAGCACCCGCTCCATCCAGGGCGTGCGCCAGTCCGTGTCCTCCGCGAACATGCGCTGCATGTCGACGCAGAGATGGACGCAGTTCGGCCCGATCGGGCCGTGGTGCAGGTCGAGATCGTCGCTCATCGTGTCTCCCTCCGGCAGAGGACGCGGCCGGAAGGGCGGAGTTCCCCGCCAAACCGGCAGGCGGCTAAGGGGCGGCCGAGGGTGGAACGCCGTCCCCGAATCGGACTTAACCTGTTCCGAAAGGGCCGGCGGGACGCGATCGGCCCCGAACATCGGAGACGATCGTGGCCCTTCCACCGACCACTCCCGAAGAGCGCGCAAACCGTTTCGCGGCGCTTCACTCGCACGGCTTCGTGCGCGTGGCCGTGTCGACGCCGCGCGTCCATGTGGCGGACCCGGCGGCGAATGCCGAGGCCATCCTGGCCGAGGCGCGGCGGGCGGCGGGCGAAGGCGTCGATCTCCTCGTCTTTCCCGAACTATCGCTCTCAGCCTATGCCATCGACGACCTCCACCTTCAGGACGCGCTGCTCGACCGGGTGGAGGAGGCGGTCGGCCGCCTCCGCGAGGCGAGCGCCGACATTCCGACGGTCCTGCTCGTCGGCGCGCCGATCCGGCGCAACGGCCGGCTCTACAACTGCGCGCTGGCCTTCTCTCGTGGGCGCATCCTCGGCGTCGTGCCGAAGATTTTCCTGCCGAACTACCGCGAATACTACGAGAAGCGCTGGTTCGCGTCGGGCCACGGGATTGTCGGAGAGGATCTCGACGTCGCGGGTGAGATCGTGCCCTTCGGCACAGACCTCCTGTTCGAGGCCGAGGATCTGCGCGATTTCGTCTTCCATATCGAGATCTGCGAGGACTACTGGGCGCCGAATCCGCCGTCGATCCGCGGCGCGCTGGCCGGTGCGCTGCTCTTATGCAACCTCTCGGCCTCGCCCATCGTCGTCGGTAAGTCGTCCGACCGGCATGTTCTGACCGCCGCGCATGCCATGCGCTGCATGGCGGCCTACATGTATTCGGCGGCGGGCGCGGGCGAGAGCACCAACGACCTTTCCTGGGACGGGCAGGCGGTGATCTACGAGATGGGGGACCTCCTCGTGGAATCGCAGCGCTTCGCCCGCGAGCCGCAGTTGACCGTGGCCGATGTCGATCTCCAGCGTCTGCGCCTGGAGCGCATGCGCACGCCGACCTTCAACGACGCGGCGGCCTTCGACGGGCATCCGGAACAGGAGTTCCGCCGCATCCGGTTCCGGCACGAGACGGTCTTCGCCGATCTCGGCCTGCGCCGACCCGTGCGCCGCTTTCCCTATGTGCCGAACGCGCAGGACCGCCTGGACGCCGACTGCTACGAATCGTTCAACATTCAGGTCCACGGCCTGGTGAAGCGGTTCGAATCGACGCCGGGCGACCGAATGGTGATCGGGGTCTCCGGGGGCCTCGATTCGACCCACGCGCTGATCGTCGCGGCCAAGGCCTGCGACTGGCTGGGCCTCCCGCGCACCACGATCCTCGGCTTCACCATGCCGGGCTTCGCCACGGGCGACGAGACCAAGGCGAACGCCTGGACGCTGATGCGGGCGCTCGGCATCGAAGCCGCCGAGATCGACATCCGCCCGACCGCGCGCCAGATGCTCTCCGACATGGGCCACGCCTTTTCCAAGGGGGAGCCGGTCTACGACATCACCTTCGAGAACGTGCAGGCGGGCCTTCGCACTGACTTTCTGTTCCGGCTCGCCAACCAGCGCAACGGCTTCGTGATCGGAACGGGCGACCTGTCGGAACTGGCTCTCGGCTGGTGCACCTACGGCGTCGGCGACCAGATGAGCCACTACAACGTCAACGCGGGCGTGCCCAAGACGCTGATCCAGTATCTGATCCGCTGGACGGTCGCGAGCGGCCAGTTCGACAAGGCGACGGGGCAGGTTCTGACATCGATTCTCTCGACCGAGATTTCGCCGGAGCTCGTGCCCGCCGACGCATCGGGCGCGATCCAGAGCACGCAGGCCAAGATCGGCCCTTACGAACTCAACGACTTCTTCCTCTTCCACACGATGCGTTACGGCCAGCCTCCGGCCAAGGTGGCGTTTCTCGCTTGGCACGCTTGGCGCGACGCGGCGACGGGCCGCTGGCCAGCGAATTTTCCGGAGGGAGCGAAGAACGCCTACGACCTCGCCACCATCCGCCATTGGCTGGAGCGATTCCTCGTGCGGTTCTTCCAGACGGCGCAGTTCAAGCGGACGGCCATGCCCAACGGACCGAAGGTCTCGGCGGGCGGCAGCCTCTCGCCCCGCGGCGACTGGCGCGCGCCGTCCGACGCCTCGCACAAGGCCTGGACGGCCGACATCGCGGCAATTCCGACGCAGGAGCCGCCCTGGCGCTAGGACGCACGGAAAAGGGCCGGTCCGATCCCGGCCCGCCGCGTCTTGGTCGTGTCATGGAAACGTGGAAATGGTGGGCGATACTGGGATTGAACCAGTGACCCCTGCAGTGTGAATGCAGTGCTCTCCCGCTGAGCTAATCGCCCGTCGCGCCGGTCGATGCCGTCTGCGAACGAGAGTGCGTATAGTCGGCGGCGGCGGGCTCGTCAATCCGCCAAGCGCATCCCTGTCTAGCGAAGAAGGCGCTCCACGAGACGGACGTCGATCTCGTCGAAATGCGACACGACGGCCGTGGCCTTCTCCCGTGCCGCGGCGTCCGCGTCGTAGCCGAAGCCGAGAAGGATGGAGGGCAGGCCGAGGCGACGAGCGGCTTCGATGTCGGTATCGGTGTCGCCGACCATCACCGCGCAGTCCGGGCGCCCGCCGGCCAGCGCGATCGTGCCGGACAGGTGAACCGGGTCGGGCTTGCGCGCGATGAACGTGTCGGCGCCGCAAATCGCCGCAAACCTCGTCGCCAAGCCGAGTTCGCCCAGCAGTCGGATCGCGAGGGCTTCCGTCTTGTTGGTGCAGACGGCGAGCGTCGCGCCCGCGTGCGTCATACGATCGAGCGTTTCCAGCGCACCCGGAAAGAGCGTCGAGGCGACCGCGATATGTTCGCCGTAAAAGGTTAGGAAGCGATCCGTCTGCCGCGCCAGATTGTCCGCGTCGAATTCGACGCCGGCGCGCGCATAGGCGGCCGTCAGCATGGCGCGCGCGCCGTGGCCGGCTTGCGGACGCACGGCTTCCAGCGTCGTGGCCGGCAGGCCGGCGCTCGCGAGGCAATGGTTCAGGGCACCGGTCAGGTCCGGCGCCGTATCGACCAGCGTGCCGTCGAGGTCGAACACCACCGTCGCGCCCTCCAGGGGCCGATCGCGGACCACCGAAAGCCCGCCGATCGGAAGGGCGGACGCGGGGCGGGCGAGGGACAGGGAACGTGCGACACTCATCGATGCGGACTTTGAGGAGCCTCGGGGCAGGGTCAAGCGACGCGGCCGGACGGAAGCGGTTTCGGGCGGCCGCACCGTCGCTTCCGCCCCGCGCTGGAACATTCGCGCCACAGATTAAGCCGCCATCCACCAAGAAAGAGTTGCGGCCTCCGGATGTCCGAACACTTTGCCTTCGCGCCTCGATCGACTAGACGCGGGCATGATTTTGCATGGAGACGGACAGATGGATGCAGCGGCGTTGAAGAAGGAGGTCGGTCGCGCGGCGGCGGTTCAGGTCGAATCCGGCATGCGGCTCGGCATCGGCACGGGCTCCACGGCGGAAGCCTTCGTCCGCGCCCTGGCGGTCCGTATCGGCGAGGGGCTGCGCATCGTCGGCGTGCCGACCTCCGAGCGCACGGCGGCGCTTTGCCGCGAGCTCGGCGTTCCGCTGTCGACCCTGGAAGAGGTGCCCGAACTCGATCTCACCATCGACGGCGCCGACGAGATGGACGCACAGCTTCGGCTCGTAAAGGGCGGCGGTGGCGCGCTCCTGCGCGAGAAGATCGTGGCCGCGGCCTCGGCGCGCATGCTCGTCATCGCCGACGCGTCGAAGAAGGTCGAGACCTTGGGCGCCTTCCCGCTGCCGATCGAGGTCAACGGCTTCGGCATCGTGTCCTCGCTGATCGCGATCGAGAAGGCCGGCTCGCTGCTCGGTCTGACTGGCTCGCTGGCCCTGCGCAAGATCGGCGAAAGCCCGTTCGTGACCGACGGCGGACATCTGATCGTGGACGCATCTTTTGGCCGTATTCCCGATCCAGAAGCGCTTTCGGCCGCCCTTCATGCGATTCCGGGCGTGGTCGAGCACGGCCTGTTCCTGGGTCTGGCGAACGCCGCCCTTCTGGCGGGACCGAACGGGATCGAACACGTCGAGCCGCGCTGACAGGGACCGACCGGCCCCTGCGGGGCTTGCGGTGACAGTCAGAGTTTGGCACTTGGGCCGCGAAAGCCCCATCGAGATCAATGGAGTGGGAACTTGAAGCTTCCTAGCGAAAAACTGCGTCGCGGACTGTGCGTTTCCGTTGCGCTGCTCGGCCTGTCGATGGCCCCGGCCATCGCGCAGGAGGTCAGCCCCTCGCACCTCTCGGCCGCGCGGGAAGCCGTGGACGCCCTCGACACGACCGAGCAGTTCGACCAGATCCTGCTCAACGCCGCGACCCAGATCAAGGCGGAGCTGATCGTCAACAATCCGGATCTCCAGTCGGAGATTTCCAACATGGTGGACGACGAGGCGCTGAAGCTGGCGCCGCGCCGCGGCGACCTCGAGAACGAGATCGCCCGCATCTACGCCAAGCTCTTCACCGAGCAGGAGCTGCGCGAGATCGCCGAATTCTACAATGGCGAGGCCGGCAAGAAGCTCTTGTCGCAAGGCCCGACGGCCTCGCGCGAGATGCTGTCGGCGGCCGACGTCTGGGCCAGCGGCATCGTGCGAGACCTGCGCAATGCGTCGATCAACGGCGCCGCGAAGCTCGCGCCGCCGGCGACGGCCTCCACGACGCAGTGACGCCAGCCGACACGGCACTATAATCGAATGCGAGGGCGGCTCCGGGCCGCCCTTTTCCATGTAGAAGGAGCGGTCATGGCGTCTGGCGGATACGATTTCGATCTCTTAGTGATCGGTGGAGGATCCGGGGGCGTGCGGGCCGCCCGCAAGACGGCGGCGCTCGGCCACAAGGTCGGCATCGCCGAGGAGTACCGCTTCGGCGGCACCTGCGTCATTCGCGGCTGCGTGCCCAAGAAGCTCATGGTTTACGCCTCGCAGTTCTCCGATCAGTTCGAGGATGCGAAGGGCTTCGGCTGGACGCTGGGTGAAACCGAGTTCGACTGGCCGGAACTGATCGCCGCCAAGGACCGCGAGATCGAGCGGCTGGAGGCGATCTACGCCCGCAACGTCGAGAACGCGGGCGCGGAGATCCTGAAATCCCGCGCCGTCCTCGAGAGCCCGCACGAAATTCGACTCCTCGCGACGGACAAGGTCGTCACCGCCGAGCGCATCCTTCTGGCGGCGGGCGGGCGCGCCAATCCGTTCCCGGGCCTGCCGGGCGCCGAACATTGCATCACCTCCAACGAGGCGTTCCACCTCAAGCGTCTGCCGGAATCCATCGTCATTCTCGGTGGAGGCTACATCGCGATCGAGTTCGCGCACATCTTCAACGGGCTTGGCTCGCAGGTGACGCTCGTCTATCGCGGCAAGAAGGTTCTCCAGGGCTTCGACGACGATCTGCGGGACTCGCTGCAGGCTTCGATGATCGCCAAGGGCATTCGGGTTCTCACCGAGGACACGATCGTCCAGGTCGATCAGAAGGCGGACAACCGGTTCCAGGCCCATCTGAAGAGCGGGACCCTGCTCGATGCCGACGAGGTGATGCTGGCCGTCGGCCGCATGCCCAACACGCTCGATCTCGGCTGCGACAAGGCGGGCGTCGAGCTGGACGAGAAGGGCGCGGTCAAGGTCGACGCCTATTCCAAGACCAGCGCGGACAACATCTGGGCGCTCGGCGACATCACCAATCGCGTGCAGCTCACGCCCGTCGCGATCCACGAGGCGATGTGCTTCGTCGATACGGTCTATCGCGGCACGCCGACGAAACCCGATCTCGACGATATCCCGACCGCCGTCTTCTCCCAGCCCGAGATCGGCACCGTCGGCATGACGGAGAGCGAAGCCGCAAAGGCGTTCGACGAGGTGGAGATCTATCGCACCACCTTCCGCCCGATGCGCAACACGGTGTCCGGCCGACAGGACCGCACGCTGATGAAGCTCGTGGTGGATGCCGCCTCGCGGCGCGTCGTCGGCGCGCACATCTTCGGTCCGGACGCGGCGGAGACCGTTCAGATCCTCGGCGTCTGCGTGAAGGGGCGCCTGACCAAGGACGTGTTCGACCGGACGATGGCCCTCCATCCGAGCGCGGCCGAGGAACTCGTTACGCTCTACGATCCGAGCTACCGGCTGCGCGGCGGGCAGCGGGTCGATGCCTGATCCGAGCGCGACCATCCATCCGGACGATCCCGACCTCGCCGCTCTTGCGGCGGAGGGCAGGGTGGTCGCCTATTTCGGCTACGGGTCGCTGGTCAACCGCGCGACGCTGCGCACGAAGTTCCTCGGCATCCGCCGCGCTACCGTCACCGGCTGGCGCCGTTTCTGGATGCCACGCCCGGCACCCGTCCCCGCGCTTCTGTCGGTGCGTCCGCACGAAGGGTTCGAGACGCAGGGCGTCGTGGTCTACGATCGCGCCGACCACCTGCCGGTCGTGGACGAGCGCGAGGCCGGCTATCTCCGGCGCGTCGTGATGCCCGGCCATGTCCGGATCGAGGCCGAACCGGCAGAGGGCGTTCCGCTCTTCATCTACGAGGCGTCGCCCGTCGAACTCGACGCCGCCGAGGCTGGGGCGACGATCCTGCAATCCTATCTCGACGCCGTGCTGCAAGGCTTCCTGTCGCTCTACGGCGAGGCGGGAGTCGTCCGTTTCGTGGAGGAAACCGAGGGGTTCGAGACCGCCGTCCTCGCCGATCGCGCGCGCCCGCTCTATCCGCGCGCCGTTACCCTGTCGACGGGCGAAGCCGCGCTTTTCGATCGCCTGATCCTGGCCAGGGGCGCCCGCATCGTTCCGGCGGGATGACGGGTTGCCGTCAACCCTTTGGTGACAAACGGCCGGGTTCGTGTCAGTAAGCCGCCACCGATCGCTCGGGCAGCCTCCGCTGCCCCGAGCCTTTCCGCCCGAACGAGAAACAGGAACCGGGCAGCCGATCGGGTAAGGAGATGTCATGGCCAAGGATTGGACCCCGTCGAGCTGGCGCGCAAAGCCCATCGAGCAGGTGCCGGCGTATCCCGACCTCGCGGCGCTCGCGGAAACCGAGAAGCGTCTGGCCTCCTTTCCGCCGCTGGTTTTTGCAGGTGAGGCGCGCAAGCTGAAGAGAGCGCTGGCCGAAGTCGCGGAAGGGCGCTCCTTCCTCTTGCAGGGTGGCGACTGCGCCGAGAGCTTCGCCGAGCACGGCGCGGACAATATCCGCGACTTCTTCCGCGCTTTCCTCCAGATGGCCGTCGTCCTCACCTTCGCCGCGTCCTCGCCGGTGGTGAAGGTTGGCCGCATCGCGGGCCAGTTCGCCAAGCCCCGCTCGTCCGGCAACGAGACGAAGGGCGGCGTGACGCTGCCGTCCTACCGCGGCGACATCATCAACGGGATCGAGTTCGACGAGACCTCGCGCGTGCCGGCGCCGGAGCGCCAGGAAATGGCGTACCGCCAGTCGGCGGCCACGCTCAATCTCCTGCGCGCCTTCGCCCAAGGCGGCTACGCCAATCTCGACAACGTGCACCAATGGATGCTCGGCTTCGTGTCGGGCAGCCCGCAGGCGGAGCGCTACGGTCAGCTCGCGGACCGCATCTCCGAGACGATGAACTTCATGCGCGCGATCGGCATCAATTCCGAGAGCCATCCGTCGCTGCGCGAGACCGACTTCTTCACCAGCCACGAGGCGCTGCTTCTCGGCTATGAAGAGGCGCTGACGCGCGTCGATTCGACCAGCGGCGAATGGTACGCGACCTCGGGCCACATGATCTGGATCGGCGACCGCACCCGCCAGCTGGACAATGCCCATGTCGAATACTGCCGCGGCATCAAGAACCCGATCGGCCTCAAGTGTGGCCCGTCGCTCTCGTCCGACGAGCTGATCCGCCTGATCGACATCCTGAACCCGCAGAACGAGGCGGGCCGTCTGACGCTGATCACCCGCTTCGGCCACGAGAAGGTCGGCGAGCACCTGCCTCGCCTGATCCGCGCCGTGCAGAAGGAAGGCCACAAGGTGGTCTGGTCCTGCGATCCGATGCACGGCAACACGATCACGGTGAACGACTACAAGACGCGGCCCTTCGACCGAATCCTGTCGGAGGTCGAGGCCTTCTTCGACGTCCACCGCGCGGAAGGCACCCATGCCGGCGGCATCCATATCGAGATGACCGGCAAGGACGTGACGGAGTGCACCGGTGGCGCGCGGCCTGTTCTCGCCGAGGATCTGTCCGACCGATACCACACGCATTGTGACCCGCGCCTCAACGCCAACCAGGCGTTGGAGCTTGCCTTCCTGACCGCCGAACGCATCAAGAAGGAACAGGAAGCCTACCGGCCCCCGCAGGCCGTGGGGTTCTGAGGATTGCGAAAAGCGAAAGGCCGGATGGAGACATCCGGCCTTTCTCGTTCGGTGCGGACCCATTTCTCCAGGGCGTCATCCTCGGCCTCGCCCCGAGGATCCGACCCCGTTAAAGCCGCTGAACCGTCGCCGATGCTCGGCTCAGCGCCGAGCATGACGGATTGGGGAACAGCCGGGAGTTTTTGAACACCGACGCGGATGCCGTACGCCAGCGCCGGTGGTGATCCGCCCTTTAGAACGCCTAACAAAACCTCGCAGGGTCGGTCTGCCGGGTGTTTGCAGCCGATGCGTCGTCGCCGATGCTCGCCCATGCGCTGCATGGTCTCCGCTCGGCTCCTCGCCTCGACGACAAATCCCTCGCCAGTCCTCCGCCCGGAGATATTGCTAGGCACTCTTAGTCCTTCGCCTTGCGCTCCGCCGGCGACGCAAGGCGAGAGGGGGCGGGCTTCAGCGGCGTCTCGGATTTGTCGTCGCGGCCGCGCGAGAAGAGCCGGTCGCGAATCACCGAGCCGCCCTGCTGCCAGGCGAAGAAGAGCGCGAGCAGCACGAACAGGATCGCCAGGCCGATCATCACCCCATGCTCCATCTGCTCGAGCCGCTGGAACACGGAGGTGATCGAGTATCCGAAGACGTAGCCGATCGTCGTGAACAGGCCGGCCCAGATGCCGGCGCCGATGAAGTTCAGGATCAGGAAGCGGGGCACCGTGATGGACGACAGGCCCAGCGCGATCAGCCCTGGCACCCGCAAGCCGTAGACGTAGCGGTTCACGATCACGAAATAGGCCTGGAAACGATCCACCAGCCTGAGCGCCTTAGCGAATTTCGGCTTCTTCTTCCAGCGCACGACCCAGCCGTTGCCGGAGAAGTAGCGCGAGAACAGGAATACCGCGAGGTCGCCGCAGAAGGAGCCCACGAAGGCGAGGCCGGCCATCAGCTCGATCGGATAGGAACCGCGATAGGCCAGGAAGCCGCCGATGATGGCGAAGACCTCACCTTCGAAGAACGTACCGGCGAACACGATGCCGGGACCGAACCGGTCGATCAGGGAGAGGATTTCGTACACGCGGTCTCCGCAGGCGTCGTCGTGATGCGAGGCTTGTCCCCTCGCGCCCTATGTCGGGCGGAATGCGCGATTTGCAAAGGGTAGGCAAGTCCAAGAGCGCCTCACTGTTGCGCGTATGGGCTCGCCGTGCTGTCAACAACCCGCGCCGTACGGCGCCCAGCAGCAAGCTCCAGGAGCCACGAATGACCGGCATGGACATGCCAGCGCCGACCGACGTTCTGGCGGCGGCCTTCATGGTCGGTGTCCTGTTCCTCGTTCGCTTCGCGCTTGCGCTGCGCCGGATCCGCTCGGAGCCCGGCGCGACGTGGCAGGGCGGCGTCGAGGCCTGGCGGGACGTCACGCGGCCGCAGAGCTACGGCGCGGCACAGGAGCCCAACCGGCGCCACGCCGCGCGGCAGCTCTATCTCGGCCTGTTCTTCCTGGCGCTGTCGGCGATTCTCGGCATGTGGCTCGCCGGCGCGGCGCTGTTCGGGTGGCCAGTACCCTTTGCTCGAAGCGCCGCGCTGTGAGCGCGAGCACTGAGCGTCCGGCAGCCTTCGTACCCTTCGTCACGGGCAACGCGCGCTGGCTCGGCGGCGCCTTTCTCCTGTGCGCCTGCTCGTCCTTCGGCCAGACCTTCTTCATCTCGCTGTCGGGCGGCGAAATCCGGCGCGAACTCGGCCTCAGCCACGGCGACTTCGGCCTCCTCTACATGCTGGCGACGCTGGCGAGCGCGGCGACGCTGCCGTTCCTCGGCCGGCTGATCGACCGATTCCCGACCCGCATTGTGGCCGCCGCTACGATTCTCGGCCTGGCGGCGGCCTGCCTCCTGATGGCGAGCGTTCCCACTGTCCCCTTGCTTCTCGTCGCCCTCTATCTCCTGCGCCTGTGCGGGCAGGGCATGATGTCGCAAACCGCGTTCACTGCCGTCGGCCGCTGGTTCGTCGCCCAGCGCGGCCGCGCCGTGTCCCTCGTCACCATCGGCTACCAGGCGGGCGAGGCGACGCTGCCGCTGATCTTCGTCTCCGCCGTCGGCATGCTCGGATGGCGCGGAAGCTGGTACGCGTCGGCCGCCTTCCTCCTGTTGCTCGGTCTGCCGGTCATCTACATCCTGGTGCACCGCGAGCGCGACCCGCGCTCGGTCCACGCGTCCGACGCGCCGAAGCCTGCCGCCCGCGACCGCAAGCTCTCGGAAGTCCTGCGCAGCCCGAGCTTCTATCTCCTGTGCGCTGCCGTGGTGGCGCCGCCCTTCATCGTCACGACGATCTTCTTCCATCAGGTGTATCTGGCGGACCTGCGCGGTTGGCCGGTGGAGTTCTTCGCCTCGGGCTTCGTGCTGATGTCGGCAGCGACGGCGACATGCGCCCTGACCTGCGGCTGGCTGATCGACCGGTTCACGGCGGTGCGCATCCTGCCCTTCTTCCTCCTGCCGCTGACGGTCGCCTGCCTCGTCATCTCGCAGGTGACCTCGCCGGTCGCGATCTTCGTCTTCATGGGGATCGTCGGAGTGTCCAACGGCTTTGCGGCGACGCTCTTCGGCGCGCTCTGGCCGGAGCTCTATGGCATCCGCCATCTCGGCGCGATCCGCTCAATCGTCCTGTCCGTTCTCGTCTTCGGCAGCGCGCTCGGCCCAGGTCTCACCGGCTTTCTGATCGATCGGGGCGTCTCCTACCCCCTCCAGATCGCCGTGATGGGGTTCTACTGCCTCGGCGCTGCCCTCGTGCTGACCGTCTGGTCGCGGCGGCACGTCCGGCTGGCCGACTGACCGGCCGATTGCCTCGCGCGCCGCCGGGGGCTATCGCGAAGGGATGACCGTCTTCGTTCGCTTCGCACCGTCGCCCACCGGCTATCTCCACATCGGCAATCTCCGGCCGGCGCTCTTCAACTGGCTTTTCGCCAAGGCTCGGGACGGACGCTTCCTCCTGCGCTACGACGACACCGACCGCGAGCGCTCGAAGCCCGAATATGCCGAGGCGATCGCCGAGGATCTCGCCTGGATCGGCATCCGGCCCGACGCCGTCGCCCGCCAGTCCGACCGGCTGTCGCATTACGACGCGGCGGCGGACCTCCTGCGCGACAGCGGGCTCCTCTATCCCTGTTACGAGACGGCGGACGAGTTGGAGCGCATGCGCAAGCGTCGCATGGGTCGCGGCCTGCCGCCCGTCTACGGCCGCGAGGCGCTGCGCCTTTCGCCCGAGGACCGGGCGCGGCTGGAGGCCGAGGGCCTGCGCCCGCACTGGCGCTTCCGCCTTCCGAACTTCGCGGACGACCCCTTCCAGCCGGCACGCACGGAGATGCACTGGGACGACGTCGTGCGGGGCCGCCAGACGGTGGACCTCGCATCCCTGTCGGACCCCGTGCTCGTGCGCGAGGACGGCACCTATCTCTATACCTTCTGCTCCGTGGTGGACGACGGCGAGATGGGCATCACCCATGTCCTGCGCGGCGACGACCATGTCACCAACACCGGCGTCCAGATCGCGATATTCGAGGCGCTCGGCCATGCCGTGCCCGCTTTCGGCCACTTCAATCTCCTGACCACGATCGACGGCGAGGGCCTGTCGAAGCGCAGCGGCGCCCTGTCGCTGCGTTCCCTGCGGGAGGACGGGCTGGAGCCTATGGCCGTCGCCTCGCTCGCGGTCCTGACGGGTCTATCCGGTTCGATCGAGGCGATGCCCGATCTCGACGCATTGGAGACGCGGCTCGACTTCGGCCATGTCTCCGCGTCGAGCTCGAAGTTCGATCCGGCCGAGCTTGAGCGGCTCAATGCCGAACTCGTGCACGCCATGCCCTATGACGCCGCAGCAGGCCGCCTGCGCGACCTCGGCGTGCCGGATGCCGCGGCCGAGCCCTTCTGGCTCGCCGTCCGGCGCAACTGCGAGCGGGTTCGGGACGCCGCCGCATGGCGGGACATCGTGTTCGGCGAACTGGCCGCCACGCCCGACCTCTCCGACGACGACCGCGACTTCGCACGTGCGGCTTTTGCCCTCCTGCCGGCAGCGCCGTGGGATGGAACGACCTGGAAGGCCTGGACCGATCGCGTGAAGGCGGAGACCGGCCGCAAGGGCCGCGCTTTGTTCATGCCGCTACGGCTCGCCCTGACGGGCTTGGAGCACGGTCCCGAACTCGCGGAACTCCTGCCCCTGATCGGCCCCGAGCGGGTCGCGGCACGGCGGCCTTGAGAGGCTGGTAAGCTGGCCGCAAGCGCTTAGCTCCCACGCCGTCATCCTCGGGCTTGACCCGAGGATCTGCGGCGGAACGGCGCCTCGACGTGTGTAGATCCTCGGGTCACGCCCGAGGATGACGACCTTGGGTTGGTCGCCCGAACTCTTTTCGGTCGACCGCGATGTCCGCGTGCTGTGCGCTCAGCCCCGCGCTTCCTCGTCCCGCTGCTTGGCCTCCGCCACGGCGATGGCGGTCATGTTGACCACGCCGCGCGAGGTGACGGACGGCGTGAGAATGTGAGCCGGCTTGGCGGTGCCCAGCAGGATGGGGCCGACATGCAGCGCGTCGGTCATCGTCTTCACCACGTTCATCGTGATGTTGGCGGCGTCCAGCGTCGGGAACAGGAGAAGGTTGGCGTCCTCCGTCAGCGTCGAGTTGGGCATGACGCGCTGGCGAAGCTCGCGCGACAGGGCCGCGTCGCCGTGCATCTCGCCGTCGATTTCGAGGTCCGGCATCTGCTCGCGCACCAGCGCCAGGGCGGCGCGCAGCTTGCGCGCGTCCGGCGTGTCGGCCGTGCCGAAGTTGGAGTGCGACAGAAGCGCGGCGCGAGGCTTGATGCGGAAGCGCTGGATCATCCGCGCTGCGAGCTGGGCGATCTCCGCGAGGTTCTCGGCCGAGGGGCTGTCCTGGACATAGGTATCGGCGAAGAACGTCGTCGCGTTCTGCGAGATCAGCAGGCTGAGGCCCGACAGGCGACCGACCTCCGGGGCGACGCCGATGATCTGACGGATGTCGCGGATCTGCCGCGAGAACCGCCCGGTCAGGCCGCAGATCAGGATGTCGGCGTCGCCGCGCGAGACGGAGACGGCACCGATCACCGTCGTGTTGGTGCGCACGAGGGCGCGTGCCGTGTCCGGGTTCACGCCCCGGCGGCCGACCTTGGAGAAGTAGTGGTCGACATAGTCGCGGTACCGCGGATCGTCTTCGGGGTTCACGACCTCGAAGTCCTGTCCCGGCCGGATGCGCAGGCCGAACCGCTCCAGGCGGGTCTGGATGACGCTCGGGCGGCCGACCAGGATCGGCTGGCAGACCTTGTCCTCCATCAGAACCTGAGCGGCGCGCAGAACGCGCTCGTCCTCGCCGTCGGAGAAGATGACCCGCTTTCCCGAATCGCGCGCGATCGCGAAGATCGGCTTCATCACGAGGCCGGAGCGGTAGACGAAGCGGTTGAGGCGGTCGAGATAGACGTCCCAGTCCGCGATCGGTCGCGCGGCGACGCCGGTCGCCTCCGCGGCACGGGCCACCGCCGGGGCGATCTTGAGGATCAGACGCGGGTCGAAGGGCGAGGGGATCAGGTATTCCGCGCCGAAGACCGGCGTCTCCGAGCCGTAGGCCTTGGCCGCGACTTCCGACACTTCCTCGCGCGCGAGCGCCGCGATCGCGTCGACCGCCGCGATCTTCATCTCCTCGTTGATCGAGGTCGCGCCGCAGTCGAGCGCGCCCCGGAAGATGTAGGGGAAGCAGAGGACGTTGTTGACTTGGTTCGGGAAGTCCGAGCGGCCCGTGCAGATCATCGCGTCCCTGCGCACGGCGCGCGCGAGGTCGGGCATGATCTCGGGGGTCGGATTGGCGAGCGCCATGATCAGCGGCTTCTCGGCCATCGATTCGAGAAGTTCGGGCTTCAGCACGCCGCCGGCCGACAGGCCGAGGAAGATGTCGGCCCCGCCGATGACCTCGGCCAGCGTGCGGGCCTCGGTGTCCTTCGCATAGACCGCCATCCAGCGGTCCATGCCCTTCTCGCGGCCCTGGTAGACGACGCCTTCCTTATCGGTGCAGGTGATGTTCTCGACCTTGGCGCCGAGCGAGACCAGAAGGTTCAGGCACGCGAGCGCCGCGGCGCCCGCGCCGGACGTCACGATCCGCACATCCTCGATCTTCTTGCCGGCCAGAAGCAGCGCGTTGCGCACCGCGGCGGCCACGATGATCGCGGTGCCGTGCTGGTCGTCGTGAAAGACGGGAATGCCCATCTTGGCGCGAAGCTGCTCCTCCACCTCGAAGCATTCCGGCGCCTTGATGTCCTCGAGGTTGATGCCCCCGAAGGTCGGCTCCAGCGCCGAGACGACGTCCACCATCCGTTCGATGCTGGTGGCGTCGATCTCGATATCGAAGACGTCGATGTCGGCGAACTTCTTGAAGAGGACCGCCTTGCCCTCCATCACCGGCTTGGAGGCGAGGGGGCCGATATTGCCCAGACCCAGCACCGCCGAACCGTTGGACACGACGGCCACGAGATTGGAGCGGCTGGTATAGTCGGCGGCGACCGACGGATCGTCGGCGATGGCCAGACACGGTGCCGCCACGCCCGGCGAATAGGCGAGCGCGAGGTCGCGCTGGTTGCCGAGCGGCTTGGTCGCGTGGACGCCGAGCTTACCGGGCTTGGGGTGGCGATGATAGAAAAGCGCCTGCTCGTCCAGATCCCGCTTGGCGGACGTGCTTCCGGTCTCGTCGGCGCTCGACATTCTCGATTCTCCACATTCTCGGATCGTGGCGGGTCGATGTGTCCGATCCGCACCACACGGCATGTTGGACCTATGCCAGCCGGGACGTTGGCAGACAACCTCCCGCCGATCGCCTCCGGCGTCACATGGCTGCAATGCAAAAGGGCGACTCTCGGCGCAGTTGAAAGCGAAGGGGTCGATACCCATGACGCCGACGAGACCGCCGGGTTCGCACCGGCATTTCCGCACCCTGTTCATCTCCGACGTGCACCTGGGATCCAAGGCGGCGCAGGCCGAGGCGCTGCTCGCCTTCCTAGCCTCGCACGACGCGGAAAAGATCTACCTCGTCGGCGACATCGTGGACGGCTGGCGGCTCAGGCGGGCCTGGCACTGGCCACAGTCGCACAACGACGTGGTGCAGGCCTTCCTGCGCAAGGCACGCAAGGGCACGCAGATCGTCTACATCCCTGGCAACCACGACGAGTTCCTGCGCGGCTTTCCCGGCCAGCATTTCGGCGGCATCGAAGTGCGGCTGAACGACGTTCACGAGACGGCCGACGGGCGCCGCCTCCTCGTCATGCACGGCGACGAGTTCGACGTCGTCGTGCGAAACGCCCGCCTCATCGCCTATCTCGGCGACTGGGCCTACGACGCGGCCATCGCCATCAATCTCGTCTTCAACCAGTTCCGCCGCCGCTTCGGCTTCGGCTACTGGTCCTTCTCCTCCTGGGCCAAGCTCAAGGTGAAGAACGCGGTGTCCTTCATCGGCGCTTTCGAGGGGGCGCTGGCGTCGGAGGCGGGGCGCATGGGCTGCGACGGCGTGGTGTGCGGCCATATCCACCACCCGCAGATCGCCGAGCGCGCCGGCATGCTCTACGTCAACAGCGGCGACTGGGTGGAAAGCTGCTCAGCCGTCGCGGAGCGCAACGATGGCTCGCTGGAACTCCTGACCTGGACCGGCGTGGAAGCCGTCCTGCCGCAGATCGTGGAACTGCCGCCGCCGGAGGAGACCCCGGTCCTCGAGCCCGCCCGCGCCGCCTGAGCCCCGCTCAGCCCCAAAGCGCGGGGCTCGGCGCGCCGACCGTCGAGCCTTCGTAGGCAAGCCCGTCCGGCCGGTCCTGCGACAGGAGCAGCGGCCCGTCGAGGTCGCAGAGTTCGGCGTCCTGCGCCAGAAGCACGGCGGGCGCCATCGCGAGCGAGGAGCCGACCATGCAGCCTGCCATGACGCCGAAGCCGAGGCGCCGTGCCTCGGCGAGGAACCTGAGCCCCTCCGTCAGGCCTCCGGTCTTGTCCAGCTTGAGGTTGACGTAGTCGTAGCGTCCGACGAGCGCTTCGAGATCGTCGGCGCCGTGGACGGATTCGTCCGCGCAGACCGGCACCGGGCGCGGCATGCGCGCCAGGATCTCGTCCCGTCCCGCGGGCAGCGGCTGTTCCACGACGAAGGCGCCGATCGCGGCGGCGGCCAGCATCTCCTGGCGGATCGTCTCCGGTCGCCAGCCCTCGTTGGCGTCGATGATCAGTCGCGCCTGCAGCGCCGCGGCCCGAACCGCCCGCATCCGGTCCGCGTCGCCCTCCGGCGCGCCGACCTTGACCTTGAGAACGCTGCGCTGCGAGACGGCCCTGGCCGCCGCGTGCATCTCGTCCGCCGTGCCGAGCGAGATGGTGAAGGCCGTGTCGATCGCGCGCGGGCGGTCGATCCCCAGCATCTCGGCCACGCGGCGCCCGCTCTGCTTGGCTTCGAGGTCCCAGAGTGCGCAATCCACCGCGTTGCGCGCGGCGCCGGCCGGCAGAAGCGTCTGGAGCCTGTCCCGATCCGCGCCCGCCTCGATCGCCTCGCGCACGCTCTCGATCGCGGCCAAGACGCTCTCGACGCTCTCGCCGTAGCGCGCATAGGGCACGCACTCGCCGCGCCCCTCCGCCGTGCCGTCCTCGATCCGGCAGGTGACCACCACGGCTTCCGTCTTCGACCCTCGCGCAATGGTGAAGCGGCGCGCCAGCGGGAAGCGATCCACTGTGGCCCAAAGACGACGCGTCATCATATTTCCTTGTCAATTCTTAACGGGCATTGCATCGCACACGACGGAAGCTAACTCTGGCTTCACCTTGTTAGCCGGCGACGATCGACTCGCCGCGTCCCGTCTCCACCCGAAGACACTAGACCGAGCGATCGCATGCTGGATACTCCGCAACCCGAAAGGGCTCCGAAGAAGGACGGGCGTCCCGAAGGCGCTCCGCCTTCGCTCGAGGCGGAGAAGGGCAAGGGCGGCGTCGTTCTCCACTTCGGCGGCGACTGGCTGGCCCGCACCATCGGCAGCGTGGAAGGCGTGGTCGAGGAGACCCGCAAGGCCGATCTCGGAAAGTCCGTCACCTTCGACCTGTCGGACGTCGGGCGTCTCGACACGTCCGGCGCGCTCATTGTCGAGCGCCTCCAGCGAAGCCTGTCCGAGAAGGGGGCCGACGTCCGCTCCGAGGGCGTCGGCGCGTCGGACGGCGCGCTGTTCGAGGCCGTGCGCAAGGCGCTGGACACGCCCCGGCCCGAGCCGAAGTCCAAGGACACGTCGGCCGTCGGGGACTTCTTCGCCGCGATCGGTGCCAACGTCTTCGCCGCC
Organism: Aureimonas sp. SK2; assembly: GCF_029813115.1. Classification (GTDB taxonomy): domain Bacteria; phylum Pseudomonadota; class Alphaproteobacteria; order Rhizobiales; family Rhizobiaceae; genus Aureimonas. The sequence continues at coordinate 234,662 of NZ_JAPZDS010000003.1, read as the reverse complement.
GGCCGCGAGACGATGATGGGTCTCAACGTCGTCGGCGCCTCGCTCTACGGCGCCGGCCGCCGCATCACCGGCAAGCAGCGCTGGCGGCCCGCCGCGATCGTCAGCCAGATGGACCGCATGGGCGTGCGAGCCGTGCCCATCATCGCGCTGATGAGCTTCCTGATCGGCGCGGTCATCGCGCAGCAGGGCGCCTTTCAGCTCCGCAACTTCGGCGCCGAAATTTTCGTGGTCGATCTCGTCGGCATCCTTCAGTTGCGCGAGATCGGCGTCCTTCTCACCGCCATCATGATCGCCGGCCGCTCGGGCAGCGCCATCACCGCCGAGATCGGCTCGATGCGCATGCGCGAGGAGGTCGACGCGCTCCAGGTCATCGGCCTCAACCCGATCGGCGTCCTGGTCTTCCCGCGCATCGTCGCGCTGACCATCGTCCTGCCGCTGCTCGCCTTCATCGCCGACATCACCGGCCTCCTCGGCGCGATCGCCGTGACCTGGGTTTATTCCGGCATCACGCCCGACGCCTTCATCACGCGGCTGCGCAGCGCCATCGACATCGGGACCGTCTTCGCCGGCCTGATCAAGGCGCCGTTCATGGCCATCGTCATCGGCGTCGTCGCTTCGATGGAGGGCCTCAAGGTCGGCGGCAGCGCCGAGAGCCTCGGGCGCCACGTCACCGCGTCGGTCGTCAAGTCCATCTTCCTGGTCATCCTCATGGATGCCGTTTTCGCGATCTTCTATGCCGCCATCGGATACTGACACCCAAGCCCGCCCGAAGGACGACGACGTCATCATCCGCGCCACGGACGTGACCGTGCGCTTCGGCTCGAAGACGATCCTGGACGGCCTCTCGCTCGACGTGCGCCGCGGCGAGATCCTCGGTTTCGTCGGCGCGTCGGGCACCGGCAAGTCCGTGCTTCTGCGCACGATCCTGGGGCTGAACGCCAAGCAGGGCGGCACGATCGAGGTGTTCGGCGTCGACTACGAGCGCGCCGACGAGGCCGCCCGGCTCAGCGTCGAGCAGCGCTGGGGAGTCTTGTTTCAGCAGGGCGCACTGTTCTCCTCACTCACGGTGCTCGAGAACATCCAGGTGCCGATGCGCGAGTATCTCGACGTCTCGCCCAAGCTCATGGACGAGATGGCGCGGCTGAAGATCGACCTCGTCGGCCTCGCGGCCGATGCGGCCGACAAGTATCCGTCCGAACTGTCGGGCGGCATGATCAAGCGCGCGGCTCTGGCCCGCGCCCTGGCGCTCGACCCCGACATCGTCTTCCTCGACGAGCCGACGTCCGGCCTCGACCCGATCGGCGCGGCCGACTTCGACGAGCTGATCATGACGCTGCGCGACACGCTGGGCCTGACCGTCTACATGGTGACCCACGACCTCGACAGCCTCTTCATGGCCTGCGACCGGATCGCCGTGCTCGGCAAGAAGAAGGTCCTCGTGGAAGGGCCGCTCCAGACCATGCTGGATTTCGACGACGACTGGGTTCGCTCGTACTTCCACGGCAAGCGGGCGCGCACCGTCGTGCCCAAGGACGAGAATCCGTATTTCAGCGGGAACGAGTGATGGAAACCAGAGCCAACTACATCCTCGTCGGTGTCTTCACCGTCGTGGTGCTCCTGGCAAGCTTCGGCTTCGTCTACTGGTCGGCGAACGTTTCCGACCGCGATTCCCGCGTCACGCTTCTCGTGCGCATCGAAGGGTCCGTCTCCGGCCTCAGCCAGGGCAGCCAGGTCCTGTTCAACGGCCTGGCGGTCGGTACCGTGACGAACCTGCGCATCGACCCGAACAACCCGCGCGTCGTGATCGCCACGACGCAGGTCGACCGCGAGACGCCGATCACCACTTCGACCACGGCCACGATCGGCTTTCAGGGCCTCACGGGTATCGGATTCATCGGGCTGACCGGCGGCAACGTCAACGATCGCAGGATCATCCAGTCGGCGCTGGAGCAGGGCGCGACGCCCGTGATCACCGCCAACCCGTCCGACGTGACCGACATTCTGGCGACGGCGAAGGACATCGCCGACCGTGCCAACAACATTCTCGGCGAGTTCGAGCAGCTCGTACAGGCCGTTGGCCCGGCCGTCCGCACCACGGCCGACAACGTGGCGCAGACATCGACCAACGTGCGCACCTTCACCGACAGCCTCGCCGCCAACGCCGACCAGATCGACGACTTCCTGGCCAGCCTCGCCGACCTCTCGCGCAGTGCCAACAATGTCGCGCTCCAGCTTCCCGCGCTGATGAGCCGCGCCAGCGACTTCATCGGCACGCTCGACGTTGCGGCGGTCAACCAGTCGATCCAGAACGTCTCGGCCATCACGCAGGCGCTACGCGGACAGACCGACAACGTCACGCGGGCGATCGAGTCCGTATCGACGGCAGTCTCCGGCTTCGGCTCGGTCGGCGATACGATCAGCCAGAACCTGCCGAGCGTCCAAGCCTTCCTCCAGCGGCTCGGCCCGATCTCCGAAACCGCATCGAGCGTGGCGACGCGCCTCGATTCGACGCTCGCCGACGTGTCGCAGATCACCGCTGCCGTGAACCCGGATCAGGTGCGCTCCACCATCGACAGCGTCAGCGGCTTCACCGGCGCGCTGAACGCCCAGTCGGGCCGCGTCGGTTCGGTCGTGGCCGGCGCCGACACGATGCTCCAGACGCTGAACGGCGCGCTGGAAGGGCTGAACGGAACCCGTGCCCGCATCGACACGCTGCTCGCCGCCGTCAGCGCCTCGACCATCAACCAGGCCGTCAACGACGTGTCCTCGGCGACCAACAACATTGCCGCCGCCGCCGACAGCGTTCGCGACGTCGCCGACAACATCAACTCGCGCCGGCAGGACATCAACGACATCATCACCAATGTCGAAGACACGAGCGCGGCGCTGAAGGTGGCGTCCAATCAGGTCCAGACGTTGATCAACTCGGTCAACGGCCTCGTCAACAGCCCGGACGGGCAGGGTCTCACGGCCGAGGCGCGCGCGACGCTCCAGAGCATTCGCCAGACCGCCGAGACCATCCAGCGCTCGGTCGGCCCGATCTCCGCCAACCTGCAGAACTTCACGGGCCAGGGCCTGCAGGACGCCCGCAACCTGATCCGCGAGACCACGCAGGCCGTTTCGCGGATCGAGAGGGCGATCATCGATCTCGCCAACAATCCGAACCGAGTCATCTTCGGCGGCGATGGAGGCGGTCAGGTCCGGCAGTTCGACGGCCGCGTTCGGCGCTAGCCGGAGGCCCGTGCCCGCCGCCGGTGGCGGGGCGGCAACAGTGCTTCGCGAACCGCCCGCACGCGGCGGTTCGCGCCTTTGAAACCCGGAGGAAGCGCGCCAGCTTGGGCCTTCCACCCAGTACATGCGTCGAGGATCGAGATGGCACGAAACGCTGCGGCAAGATGGTCCGGACTGGTGGTCGCAGCCGTGGCGCTGTCGTCCTGCTCCACGCTGAAGACACCGCCCGCCACGTTCGAGCTGTCGCCCCCCGAGCCCGTTTCCGTGGGCGCCGCGTCGACGCGCTCGCAGATCCTCCTGCCGGAGCCGACGGCCACGCAGGCGCTCGACAGCCAGCGTATCGTCGTGAAGCCCACCCCACAGACGATCGAGAACCTGGCGAACAGCCAGTGGAGCGACCGTCTTCCGCGCCTCGTCCAGCTCCGCTTGCTCCAGGCCTTCCAGAACACCGGGCGCATCGGCGCCGCGGGCGTGCCGGGGCAGGGGCTGGCGATCGACTATCAGGTCGTCACCGAGCTTCGTCGCTTCGAGATCGCCTTCCAGCCGGGCGCCACCGCCGTCGTCGAGATTTCAGTCAAGGCTCTGAACGACCGCACCGGCGTGGTTCGCGGCTCGCGCGTCTTCCAGGCCGCCGTGCCGGTGGCGAACGGCGAACCCTCGGGCTACGTCACGTCGCTGGACGCCGCCTTCGGGCAGGTGGCCGACGAGATCGTCGCCTGGATGATCCGCCTGATCTGACCGCTTCATGCCCCTTTCGCCCTGATGGAAAGCCCGCTTCGGCGGGCTTTTTCGTGCCGAGCCTCCAGCGCCGCGTGGTTCGTTCTCCCCTGCCGCCAGGGTTGCGGCGGCCCGAACGAGGTGTGACCGGCCTAAGTCCGGCGCCGATCGCTACCCCAAACGAGAAGGGTGGAGCCTTGCGGCTCCGCCCTTGTGCATTTTGTCGGCGCCTGCCTCAGTCGAAGCGTCCGGAGGCGTGGGTCAGCATCGTGTAGACCTTGCCCGTGTCGGAGGTCGGACTCGCCTCATGCCCCCTCTCGACCTGACGGTAAGCCCGCTTCGGCGGGCTTTTTCGTGCCCGGCCTCCAGCGTCGAGTGGTTCGTTCCGCCCGGCCGCGAGGGTTGCTGCGACTTGAACGAGGCGTGACCAGCCGAAGCCCGGCTTGAATCGCGGGCCCAAACGAAAAGGGCGGAGCCTCGCGGCCCCGTCCTTATGCATGTCGTCGGTGCTCGCCTCAGTCGAAGCGACCGGAGGCGTGGGCCAGCATCGTGTAGACCTTGCCCGTGTCGGAGGTCAGATACGACTTCGAGCGGGTGTTGTCCGGGTCGCGGCGCGAGGCGTCCTGCAGGAGCGACTCGAAGTCCGCGATGTAGCGATCCACCGCATGGCGGAAGTCCGCGTCTCGCTGGTACTTGCGGCGGATCTCGTCGAACGTCTGCTGGCCCTTCATCGTGTACAGGCGCCGGGTGAAGACGTTGCGCTCGCCGTTGCGGTAGCGGTCCCACAGCTCGACGGAGACGTTGTGGTCGATCGCGCGGGCGATATCCACCGACAGCGAATTCAGCGAGTCGACCACATGGGCGGAGCTGCGCTCGGGACGGGCGGCCTGGGCCGGCGCCGGGGCGACCGGTGCGGCGCTCGTCTCGTCGGCGTCGTCCTGCGAGGCGCGACGCAGAAGGTCGGACACCCAGCCTCCTTCGCCTTCGACCTCGGTCGGAGCGGCTGCCGGCGCGGCCGGACGGGCCGGGGGTGCCGCCGGACGCAGCGGCGAGAACTCGCCGGTGCGCTGCGGCTGCGCCGGGGCGGCGGGCTGGATCGGCTGCGAGGTGATCATCCGGGCGGCGTCCGCGTTGCCGCGCTGGTCGAAGGCGAGATTGCCGCCGACCAGCGGTGCGGGACGACGTTCCGCCTCCGCAGAAGCGGCCGGACGCTCCGAGGCCTGAGGCGCGGCCGGGCGAGCGGCGCGGGTGTCTGCCACCGGCCGACGAACGTCCATCGCGCGACCCGAGGTCGAGACGATGTCGCTCAGCTCGCGAAGGGCGCGGATCTGGTCGGTCACCGCACGGCGCATGGCCTTCGTGCTCTCGCGGGTCTCTTCCGGCAGCTCGAACACGCCGCGGCGGATTTCCGTGCGGGCGGTCTCCAGCTCGCGGCGCATGTCGCCGGCCGCGCGGCGCATTTCGCCCGTGGCCGTCGCGAACTTCTCCGACGCTTCCTCGACCACGAGGCGCAGCGCCTCGCGGATCTCGGCGGCGGCGGCCTGCGACCGGCGCTCGGTCTCCTCCAGCTGCTGCTCGGCCTCGCCGAGGCTGGCGCCGAGTTCGCCGGAGACCGCGCCGGCCACGGCCTTCGCACGGGCCTCGGCCTGCGAGAACAGCCGCTCCACCACGCCCTCGAAGGAGGAAAGCATGGTCGAGATGTCCTGCGAGCGTTCGGCCAGCGTGCCGGCCAGAAGCGTCAGGCCCTCGTGACGTTCGTCCAGGGTCGCCTGGAGGTTGGTCTGCGTCTCGTCGAGCAGGCGCGCGGCTTCCGACAGAAGGCGGCCGTGGTCGGCGAACTTGTCGGTCAGGCCGCCGATCTGCAGGAACGCGCTCGACGCGACGCCGTCCATGCGGGCGATCGACTGCTCCAGCCGCTCGGACGACGACGAGATTTCGTCCTCGACCCGCATGGCCTCGGTGCGGAAACGCTCGCGCGTATCGACCAGCGAGGTCTCAACGCGGCCGATCGAACCGCTGGCGTCGTCCAGCATCGTGCGCAGGGTTTCGTTGCTGTTGTCGAGCCGGTCGAGGAGACCGGTGATCTCCTGGCCGAGGCGGCCCTTTGCGTCCGCAACGCGGTTCACCGCGTCGTCGGATCGCTCGTCGAGAGCCGAGACGAGGTCGCCGGCGGAGCGTGCGAGCCGCTCGACGGTCTCCTGCGTGCGCTGCATGAAGGCCGAGACGATCGCCGCGTTCTCGGCCCGCAGACGCTCGGCCACCTGCTCGGACGTTCCTTCCAGCGCGTGCACGGCAGCCGATCCGGTCTCCGACAGGCGCTCGACGATCGGGCGTGTGCGGGTCTCGATGAGGTTGGCCAGCTCCGAATTGCGCTCGGAGAGAAGCTGCGACAGCGACCGCGCCCGGTCGGCCATCAGTTCGCCCACGCGATCGGCGCTGGTCGCGAGATCGCGCTCGGAGGTGGAGACGCGGTCGGCGATGTCGGCGGTGAAGCCGGCGCTGACCTCGGACATCTGCTCGCGAGCCCGCTCCGCCTCGACACGCAAGGCGGTGGCCGCGGCCGACAGGCCGTGGACGAGCTGCGAGCCTTCGCCGGCCAGCGCCGCCCGGGCTTCTTCGGCCTCGCGCAGGATCTGGCCCGAAACCGCCGCCGTCTCGTCGCGGATGCTTCCGGCCACGGAGACGATCTCGCCGCGGATGCGCTCCGAGGTACCGTTGATCTCGTCGCGCAGCTCGACCACCGAGCGGGTCAGGCTGTCGTTGAGGCCGACCGACGTGCTGCCGAGCAGAGAGGTGAGGCGGTCGGCGAGGGCGGAGAGTTCCACGACGAACCCATCGGCCCGCTCGCCGAGCAGCGAGACGCTGCGGCCGGTCTCGTCCTGGATGATCGTCGCGGTGCCGCGAACGCGCTCGGCAAAGCCCTCCGCATCCTGCAGGAAGCGCTGGCGCGCGGCCTCCGCCTGCTCGTTCATCGACATCGCGACGGCATCGATCTCGCCGACGAGGCGCGCCGCGTCGTTCGACATCCGCTCGCGCACGTCGCCCGAGCTGGCCTCCAGGCGGTCCGTCGCGCCCTGCAGTTCGGACACGAGCTGGCCGACCGTCTCGCCGATCTGGTGGCGGACGCGATCGGTCTCGCCGCGCATCGCCTCGGCGACCCGGCCCACTTCTGCCGTGATGCGGCCGGCGTCCTCCAGAAGAGTCCGGCGCGACAGCTCGCCGGTCTCGCGAAGGCGGGCGCTGGCCTCGCTGAACTGCGTGCCGATGGCGGCGGTCTGCTCCGCGACTTCGCGGCGCAGGACATCCGAACGGTCGCGCACTTCCACGGCCGCGGCCGCGACTTCCTCGCGAATCTGCGTGGCGTCGGCCGCGAACTGCTCGCGGGTCTTGTCGCCGATCACCCGCAGGCGCTCGGAAGCGCTCTCGATGTCGCCGGACAGTGCGGTAGCCTGCATTTCGACGATCCGGCGCGCCGTCTCCGCGTCATCGCGCAGACGCTCGGCCATAGCCTCCAGGCCGCCGGCGAACTCGCCCGCCACTTCCGCCAGGCGCTCGCGCGCCGCCTCGGCTTCCGAGCGCATGGCGAGCGAGGCGCCGCCGATCTGGGTGGTGAACGCGTCGCCTTCGAGAGCCAGGGCCTCGCGCAGCTCCTCCGCGTCGGACCGCATGCGGCCGGCGACGTCCTCGACCTGGCGGCCGAGCGACTGGGCCTCGGCGGCGAAGCGCTGCTGCGCCTCCTCGCCGATCCGGCGGATCGTCTCGGCGGACGCGGCGATGCCCTCGGCGATCTGCGCGCTCTCGCCGGTCAGCTGGTTGCGGGCCGCCTCGGCGGTCTCCTGCACCGACACGGTGACGGCGCGGATGCGCTCCTCGAAGCGCTCGGCCTCGGCCACGAACTCCGCCTGCGCGGCGGCGGACGAGGTGCGGAACGTCGAGCCGAGCTCGCCGATGATGATGGCGATCTTCTGTGTTTCGTTCTCCAGACCCGCGCGGGCGCGGTCGGCTTCCTGGCCCATGATCGTCGAAGCTGAGACGATCGCCTCGCGCAGCGTTTCGGCGATCTTGGTGGTGCGGCCCGAAAGCGTGCGCTCCACGTTGTCGAGACCGCGCTGAAGGCTCTCGGAGATCACGCCCGTCCGCTCGTCCACGGCGGCAGCCAGGCTCACCGTGCCGGCGGCCAGAGCCGCGGAGATTTCCTCGCGCTTGGCTTCCAGCGCGTTGGTCACGTTGGTGGCGCTAAGCTCCAGCGAACGGCGCACGTCGTCGGCGCGGTCGCCGAGCGTCGCGGCCAGCGAGCCGGCCACGTCCTCGATCGCGGAGGTGAGGTTGTCGCGGCGCTCGTCCATCGCCGTCGCGAGGAGACCGTCGGATTCCACCAGCGCCTCGCGCAGGGCGACGATGCGCGATTCCAGCGTCGAGAGGATGGCGGCGTTGCCGGTTTCCAGCGTGGCGGCGATGCGGCCGGTGCGCTCGTCGAGATCGGCGATCAGCGAGCTTTCGGACGCGTCCACCATCTGGCGCATCGACAGGACGCGCTCGTCCAGCCCATCGAGAATGGCGCTGCGGGCGTTCTCCACGGCGTCGCGCAGGCTGGCACCACGGCCGTCGAGGCCCTGGATCAGAAGCGACAGTGCGTTCTCGACGGCCGAAAGCACCGTTCCGGCGTTCTGATCAATGTCGCGTGCGAAGCGCGTGGTGCGCTCGTCGAGGGTGGCGGTGAGGCCGGTGTGCGAATTGTCCACGGCGGCCGACAGGTCGCGGACGCGGGCGGCGAGTTCGGCCACCACGCGCTCGACCGACTGCTCGAAGCTCGCCTCGATGCCCGCCGTGCGGGTCTCGAGGCTCGCGAGGAACTCCTGGCGCCGGTCGTCGCCCGTCATCAGCGCGGCCTCGAGGCGGCCGATGACCTCGTCGCTGACGCGCGAGGTGTAGAGCTCCAGCGACCGGGAAAGCGACTCGCCGCTGCTACGCATGAAGGCTTCGCTCGCCGCAAGGCGATCGGACAGACCGACGGTCAGCGTCTCGTTGCGCTCGTCGAACTCGGACACGAAGCGCTGCGTGCGCTGCTCCAGCATGGCGTCGATCGCCTGAAGGCGGGTCTCGAACTCGCTGGACAGGACCTGCGTGCGCTGGTCGAGCGCCACCTCGATCGCCGAGCCGCGCTCGGCCAGCATGGCGTTCATCCGCTCGAGGCGCGAGGCGAAGCGCTCGTCCGCGTTGCGATCGGCTTCGGCCAGCGCCGCTTCGAGGCGATCGGCGCGCGTGTCGACGCCCGACACCAGGCGACCCTCGGCCGAGCCGATGATCTGCTCCATGCGCGCGACGTTTTCTTCGATCGTCTGGGTCAGCGCGGTGCCGCGCTCCTCGAACTGGGCGAGAAGGGTCTGCTGGGCGAAGGCGAGCGAGGTGTCGATATCGGCCGCGCGATCGCTGAGGACGGCGCCGAGCGAGCCGATCTGCGCGTCGAAGCTCGACCGCACGTGCTCGGAATGCGAGGCAAAGCTTGCGTCAATCCCCTGGCGGGCGGACTCGGCGGCCGCCGCGAGCTCGCCGCGCCCGCTCTCGATGGCGCCGCGCATTTCCTCCGTGCGCTCGGCGACGGTGCGCGAGAAGGCGCCCGTGGTCTCGGACAGCGACACGGCGAAGCGGTCGGCCGTGCGATCGATGGCCATGGCCTGACCCTCGATCGTCTGGACGAGCTGCGCACCCTTGCCGGACAGGGCGCCTTCGAGCTGGGCGAGGCGCTCGTCGAACCGGCCGAGAACGTCCTCGTTGCGCGCGCCGAGAAGCGCCGTCGCGGTCTGGATGCGGCGGTCGAACGCCTCGTCGAGGTTCCGGAGCAGCCGCTCGGTCTCGCTGGCGAGATGGGCGAGCTTCTGGTCGAGGCCGCCGGTGAGCGAAAGGAGGAGGGACTCGTTTTCGGCCAGCATGCGAGCCGAACGCTCGTCCAGCGTTTCGGCCAGCCGCCGGTCGAACATCTCCGAACCCGTGGCGAGGCTTTCGGTGCGCTCGTTCAGCGTTCGCAGGACGGTCTCATTGGATTCGCGCAGGCGCTCGCCGGCCTGATCGCCGATGGCGGACACGCGCTGGATCAATTCGTCCGAGCGAGCCTGCAGCTCTTCGGCCTGCGCGCGCAGGCTGCGTGCCAATTCTTCGCCGGTCTGCGCCAGGCGTTGGGTGGTGGCTTCGGCGGTCTCGCCGATCTGCTGGATCACGCTGGCGCTGGACCCGCCGAGCGCGGTCTCGATCTCGCGGCTGCGGCTGTCGAACATGGCCGTCAGCGCCTGACTGCGCTCCTCATAGGCGCGCGACAGGGACTCACCGCGCTCGTCGAGCAGCGAGTGGAACCGGTGGGTCGCTTCCTCGACCTGGCGGATGATCCGAGTCGAGGCCGTGTCGACGTCGCCGATCAGGCGATCGTGCGAGCCGACCACCGACGAGCGGAGACGCTCGGCATGCGAGAGCATCGCTTCGCGCTCGTTCGACAGGTCGGTGACCAGCGATCGGATCTTGACCTCGTTGTCGGCATAGGCGCGCTCGAGCGAGGACACCTCGGAATGAACGATGCCTTCGAGCTCGCCCATGCGCGACAGGGCGCGCTCCACGCCTTCGCCCAGCGCCGAGACCTCCCGGCGGATCGCGTTGCCGACACTGGTGACCTTTTCGGAGGCAATGTTCTCGGGCTCTGCGAGACGCAGCGCAACCTCGGCGAGCGAGCGGCTCATCAGGCGAAGATCCTGCGAGCGGCGCACCATCACGGCGAAGGCCAAGATCAGAAGGGCAGGCAGCACCACGGCCGACGCCGCGAGAACGAGCGTCAGCCCGGCGGGAGCGGGCGATGCGCCCGATCCGAGGAACGCGAAGGAGGCCGCGCCCGCCAGGATCGCCCAGCCCGCGGCCACGACGCCGCCGATCACGAGGGTGCGGCGGGAGGAGCGGCGCGTGAGGAGGGCGTCCGCCATCACGGCGGCGGAGCGCTGCTCGTCGTTGGCGACGGTGGATTTGAAGTCGCGGGTGCGGGACGGCCGCGCCGGCTCGGGCGCCGCGGGGGCTTCCCGGCGCAGCGGGGGCGCTTCCTGGGCCGCGCTGCGCGCGTCGGACGCGGCGGCGCTGGCGCGTCCGGCGGCTATCGCTTCTGCGACAGGCGGCACGGCGGCCGGAGCGCTCTCGGCGGGCATGGGGGCGTCGATGCGGTCCGCTTCGCTCAAGGAGGCGATCAGCTCCTCCTCGGCGAGCTGAAACTCGGGCTCGGGCGGAAGCTCTTCGGGCGACGCCAGCGGAGATGGGGCGGCCACGGGCTCGGCGGCGGCTTCTTCGCGAAGCGCGCTCGTGGCCTCCGCCACGGAGCGGTCGAACTCGTCCAGCGCGAAATCGATGTTCATTTCGGAAGGCTGGAGCGTCTCCGCCTCGACATGTCCCTGCACCTCACCGGAGACGCCGGTCTCGGAGCCGTCGAAGTCGGTGCCCTGAAGGGCCGCCTCCAGTTCGTTGACCGCTTCGTCCGAAAGCTGTTCAGCCGTCTTGATCTTGGACATGATCCGCCGCGCCCCGTACTCGTTACTCGATCGGAAGAAGGGCTGCCTGCTGCCGCAATGCAGGCTACACGTTCCTTCGTCCGCACATGGCACACCTCCCCCATCGGGGAAGAGAGCCGTCCTCATCCCAGCAAATTAGAGAGCGACGGGCGGGAAGGAAACCGGAATCTCCGGGCATCGGTACAAGTTTAAACATTTGGTTAACGTCGAAATCGAAATGCGGAATGTTCCGGTAGGAACCGCTTGACTCAACGACGGCGGCGCGCGCCCGAACGTTTACCTCTGCGTGCGGGGTCGAAGCCCCTGATAGCACGGCCGTCCGGCACCGCGAAACGGCCGGATGCGCCGAACGGCGTTAACGTCGCCGCACCGTTTCCCGATACGCCGACCGCTGCCGAGGCGCGGCTTTCCCGGCGAAGAACGTGGCTGTTGATAAGTCTTGCGAAGGGGATCGTGCGGGCTCGCGACGCAGCGCTGTTGACCGCCGCGTGCCGCCGGTCTAACCGCGGGCATGACCGCGATCACCTTCATCGGCCAAGACGGCACCCGCTACGACATCGACGCGCCCGACGGGTCGAGCGTGATGCAGGCCGCCATCCGCAACGACGTGCCGGGCATCGACGCCGACTGCGGCGGAGCCTGCGCCTGCGCCACCTGCCACGTCTATGTGGACGAAGCCCATGCCGAGCGTCTCGCCCCGATGGACGCGATGGAGGAGGACATGCTCGACTTCGCGCTCGACGTGCGGCCGAACTCGCGCCTGTCCTGCCAGATCCGTGTGCGGCCCGACCTCGCCGGGCTGGTTCTCACGGTGCCCGCGCGCCAGGCGTGAGCAGCAGGCACCGGAGGCTAGCGGGCGGCTTGGCGGGTGGCCGCGGCCAGCTTGCTTTCGAGCTGCGCGTCCACGACGCGCGCTTCCGACCGGTCGAACTCGCGTTGCGCCTTCTCGTGGCCGAGAAGCAGCTCCCGTGCGCGGCGCGTGGCCACGACCTCCATCTGCGCGCAGCTTCGTTCGGGCGGCAGCCCGAGAAGCTCGAGGTTCATCCGCTCCAGCCAGGACTTGGCGATCTTGGAATGATGCGCCTCGTGCTCGGCGATGTAGCGTTGCAGCACCTTCCACATGGTCCGCGTCTTGGGGTCGGCACCGCGCGGCGCGTTCCACTGCGGCAGCGTCGTGACCAGATCCAGCCGGAGATTGGTTCGCGAGACCCCGCATCCGCCCTTCTTCTCGGCGAATTCAAGGTTCCGGCGAAACGACACCTTGGTCGCGCCGGAATGGCGCTCGCCGCCCGACAGGAGCGGACCGCTGACGCCCAGCGCCCGATCGATTTCGGCGAAGGTCGCGCCCTTGACCATGAAATAGGTCGTCCGCTCGGTGATCTCCGCACCGTGGGCCAGCCCGGTAGACATGCATCCGGCCGCGAGGCCGGAGATAAGAAGTCGCCGCATCGATCGTCGCTCGGCCCCTTGAAACACATCACCCCTACGCTACGCGGGTCGGGAAGAGATACAAGAGACGATTGTGGAATATTTGCGTTCGCCAATATCGAGCGCAACCGCCTTTCTTCGTCTAGGGCACGAACATGACGAACGGACGTCACTGGGAAGTCAAGGGTGGACGCCGACTGGCGCTCGGTCGGCGGTCTGTGATCATGGGCGTTCTCAACGTCACGCCGGACAGTTTTTCCGACGGCGGACGCTTTGCTGGCGAAGTGAAGCCGGCGGTGGAGGCTGCGCTCGCGATGGTCGCGGACGGCGCTTCGATCATCGACATCGGCGGTGAATCGACCCGTCCCGGCGCGGAGCCGATCGACGCGCAGGAGGAGCAGCGCCGCGTCCTGCCGGTGATCCGCGCGTTACGCGCGGCAAGCGATGTCGCGATCTCCATCGACACCTATCGCGCGGAGACGGCCGAGCTCGCCATCGCCGCAGGCGCATGCATCGTCAACGACGTGTGGGGCGGGCAGCGCGATCCCGGCATCGCAGCGGTCGCCGCCCGCACGGGCGCGGGCCTGTGCCTGATGCATACGGGGCGCGAGCGCGAAACGCTTGCCGACGTGATCGAGGACCAGCGCGCCTTTCTGGAACGCTCGATCGCCATCGCGCGCGAGGCGGGGGTTCCCCACGCGGCGATCGTGCTCGATCCCGGCTTCGGCTTCGCCAAGTCGCCGCGCGAGAACTTCGAACTGATGATGCGGGCCGGAGAGCTTACGGATCTCGGTTTTCCGCTTCTGGCCGGCACCTCGCGCAAACGCTTCGTGCGCGGCGCGCTGGACCATCCGGCAGCCGATGCCGACGTGGCCACGGCGGCTACCAGCGTGCTCCTGCGCGAGCGCGGCGTCTCGATCTTCCGGGTGCATGCCGTCGGTCCGACGCGCGATGCGCTGGCGATCGTGGACGCGGCGCTCGGCGGGGAGTCCGCATGACCCGGGCCTATCTCGGCCTCGGCGGCAATCTCGGCGACCCCGTGAAGGCGATGCGACAAGCGCTGCACGCCCTGGATGCCGATGACCGGACGCAGGTCGTGTCCGTCACGCCGGTCTACCGCACGCCGCCCTGGGGCCTGGTCGAGCAGCCGCCTTTCCTCAATGCCTGCGCGGCCGTCGAGACGCGGCGCACGCCGGAGGAACTCCTGGACCTCTGCCTGTCGATCGAAGCGTCGCTTCACCGCGATCGCGCGGTGCGTTGGGGGCCTCGCACGGTGGATCTCGACATTCTGGATTTCGGCGGGGTCGCGCTCCACACGGAGCGGCTCACCCTGCCGCACCCGCGCATGGCCGATCGCGCCTTCGTGCTGGTGCCGCTCGCCGATCTCGCGCCGGGGCTGGCGGTCGAAGGCGTCGGCATCGCCGAACGGCTTCAAACGCTCGACCGCAGCGGCATCGAACCCGTCGTGACCGCGCCGGACTGGTGGCGATCCGCCTGATCAGTCGGCGAGGGACGCGCGCTTGACCGTCTCGTCGCGCTTCAGGGTCATGCCGATCACCGGCACCAGCTCGCCGGCCACCTGCACGGAGATTGTGATGCTGAGCTTGTCCTTCTCCTGCAGCCGCGCGACCATGGCGCCCTTGAGCTGCTTGCGATCGAGACCGACCACCACCTTGTTGCCCGACACGTCGCCCGACACGATGTCGAGGCCCTTGCCGCCCGAGCCGTCGAGGAAGGTGCCCTTGTAGGAGCTGCCGCCCTTGGTGAAGGTCGCGTTCATCGGCTGCGAGAACATGCCGACGCGGCAGGAACCGTCGAGCGACATGCCGATGGCCTTCTCGGGCTGGAGGCCCGACAGGTCGCAGACGAACTTCGTGCCCTTGTACTTGCCGGCGACGATCTCGCCGGGGCCGCTCCAGCGGCCGAACACGGTCTTGAAGAAGGCCTCGTCCGCGTCCGCCGCATGGGCCGGAACCGCCGCGAGCGTGGCGAGGGAGAGAAGCGACAAACCGGCGACGATCGGGCGGAGCATGACGGGCCTTCGGAGCGGCGAGGACATGGGTCCATCTATCGCCTGAAACGGTTAACCGAACCTTTCTCTGCCGCCAATACCCCTTCGAGCCTGCGCCGTCATTCGCCGCCCATCGGCTTGAGATCGTTGAGAAAGTCTCCGATCCGCGGCCGTTGGACGCTGAGAAAGGGCAGGGGCCGGCAGAGATCCATCGCGGCGATCCCGATGCGGGCCGTCAGGAGCCCGTTGACGAGGCCCTCGCCGAGCTTGGCCGACAGGCGCGCCGCGAGCCCGTGACCGACGACCTGACCGACGATCCCGTCGCCGACCGCGATCGAGCCGGTCACGGCCAGATGCGCCAGAACGTCGCGAACCAGCCGAAACAGGCCGATCGTCCCCGGCCGCGCGCCGTAGAGCGTCGAGACGGCGCGGATCAGCCGCACCGTCTCGAAGAGGACGAAGGCGAGGTCCATGAAGGCGCGGGGACTGACAGCTGTCACCACCGAGACCCGCTTGGACGAGGCAAGGACGAGCGCTCGCGCCCGCGCGTCGAGCGGCATCAGAAGCTCGCGCTCGGCCAGCGTGATCAGGTCGCGCCCGTCGATCACGTCGTCGCGCAGCGCCTGGAGCCTCTCACGCCCGGCCGCGGTTTCGGGCCGGGCGGAGACGAGCTTCGACAGGCGCGACACGACGGCCGTCGCCTCGGGCGCGGAATCGGTCTCGAAGGCACGGCGCCCATCGCTGCGCTCGCGCTCCACGTCGTTCAGCCGCATGATGCCGAGCATCTCGCGCCCGACGACACCGGCAAGCCCGACGACGAGAAGCCCGGCCAGCCCGAGCGCCGCCCAGCCCAGCCAGTCGGACCGCGCGAAGAGGTCGCGCACGAAGGCGTCGAGCGCGAGGCCGAAGGCGAGCGAGACGAGCGCGCCCAGAGCGCCGAGTGCCAGCTTGCCGAAGGAGAAGGTCCGGCGGCGACGGGTCGCCGGCTCGGCATCCAGCGCCGCGGCAGCCTCTGCTTCCAGCGCCTCGTCCGGCTCGATCCGCACTCGCTCCAGATCGGAAAAGCTGCGCGGCGCACGCGCAGGCTGCGGGACCGGCGTGCTCGGAACCGGATCCACCGCGAAGGCGGCGGGGCGGCGGGGCGGCAAGTCGCTCATGCCAGTCGATCTCCGAGAAGGAACTGCAGGGCGCGGTCGAGCCGGATCTGCGGCAGCGAAAGCGTCAGTCCCTCCGCCGTCCGTTCCAGACGGGGCGGCCGGAAGCGCACGAAGGTGATCGGGTCGAGCGCGCCGCTTCCGTCCTCGCGGCCGCGCAGGATGCGCGCGGCATCCTCCGGCAGGTCGCCCGGAAACACGGCGGTTTCGGTCTCGCCGTCGAAGCGCTGACCGGCGATCTCCTCGCCGGCGATCGGCGTGCCGACGATCACCGGCAGCGTGTCGCCGCGATCGGTCACCGTCGCCTCCCGCGTCGCGCGCACGGCGGCCATGGCGGCCACCTCCGTCTGGGCGCCCGAAAGCTTGGCCCGGTCCACCGCACCGTCCACCAGCCGCCGCACGATGTTCTCCAGCCGCTGGTGGCTGGTCCGGTGGAGGTGGTCGGCCTTGGTGGCCGCGACCAGGATCCGGTCGATCCGCCGGGTCAGCAGCGAACCCAGCCACGACGCGCGTCCGGGTCGAAAGCAGGCGAGGATGTCGGCGAGCGCCGTCTCGAGGTCCTGCACCGCCTCCGGCCCGGCATTGATCGCCTGGAGCGCGTCCACCAGCAGGATCTGCCGGTCGAGCCGCGCGAAATGCTCGCGGAAGAACGGCTTCACCACCACCGTCTTGTAGGCCTCGTATCGCCGCGCATGGACGGCGCCGAAGCTGCCCTTGGGATAGACGCGCCCATGCTCCACCGGCAGCGGCGCGAAGGTCAGGGCGGGGGAGCCTTCGAGATCGCCCGGCATCAGAAACCGCCCCGGCGGCAGCGTCGAGAGCGCCGTCCGGTCTTCGCGGCAGGCGCGCAGGTAGTCCGCGAACAGGGCGCTCAACCGTTGGCTCGTCGGCTCGTCGGCCGGCGAAGCGGGATCGATCGCGGCCAGTGCATCCAGAAACGGACGCGCCATCCGGTCTCGCGAGGGCAGGCGGGCCCGCGACAGCGACTCGTCGGAAAAGGTCGCGAAGTCCTTTTCGAGCAGCGGCAGGTCGAGCAGCCATTCGCCGGGATAGTCGACGATGTCGATGGAGAGCTTCCCCGCCGACAGGAAGCGCGCCCAGCGCGAGGCCGACTCGAACTCGATCGTCAGCCGCAGCTCGGAGATCGCGCGCGTCGATTGCGGCCAGACCCGCTCTTCCAGCATGGCCCGCAGATGCTCCTCGTACTGGAAGCGCGGCACGGCGTCGTCCGGCTGCTCTTCCAGATAGGTGCGGGAGATGCGGCCCGAACTCTGCGCCTCGAAGACGGGGAGTCGCCCGCCATGGAGGAGGTTGTGCACCAGGGCGGTGATGAACACCGTCTTGCCTGCGCGCGACAGGCCCGCGACGCCGAGCCGGAGCGTCGGATGGAACAGCCCAGCTCCCCGGTCCGACAGGTTGTCGAAGACGATACGCGCTTCGTCGGCAATGGAGGGCATGGGCAACCGATCGGGTCTCGAAGGAGCGGGCAGGAGCCCCGCATATAGTCGGCGCACCCGGCCTTCGACAGATCGGGAGATGGCTTACGGTCTCAGGATGGTTCGCAGCACCCCGCGCGTCGTGCCCTCGGCGCCGTCGGCCTCCCGGTCGATCACCAGCCAGTTGGCCGTGCCGACGCCCGCGCGGGCCTCTCGCAGGGCGGCGCTCTCCGTCTCGCACAGCTGGAACACCAGGTCTTCGATGGTCGGGTTGTGTCCGACGAGCAGGAGATCGCCCGACCCGGAATGCGAGCGGATCTCCGCCTCGTAGGCTTTCGCCCCGAGCGCATAGAGGTCGTCGCTGAACCGCACCTCTGCCGAGGGCGGAAGGGCCTTTCGGACGAGATCCAGCGTCTGGCGCGCGCGCACCGCCGTCGAGCAGACTACGCGCTCGATGCGCGACGCCGTTTCGCCGAGGCTCGCTGCCAGGCGTGCCGCGTCCTTGCGGCCGCGATCGTCGAGCACGCGCTGGTGGTCCCGCTGGCCCGGTACGGCCCAGGACGAGTGCGCATGGCGCAGAATGTGGATCGTCTGTCCAAACGTCATGATTCTTCGATAGGGCATGTCCGTCGCCGGGTCGAGATTCGGTCGAAAGGCGTATGTGGCGCCCTGCAACCGCCGGCTGCATCCTTCGATCCCCTCAGGCTGACGACACGATGTCGAGACCTGCTCGGCCCGTTCACCGGAAGGTCACAAATCCGCTGCGATTATCGCAGTTTAGCCAAAGGATATGCGTTGGAGACCCTGGCGAACACGAGCTTGTCGCTCTCTTCAACGCTCGCTATAAGCCCGGCCACGGCGTAGATGGAGGATCCGCATGATTGAAACCCTTCCGTTGGGAACCGGTTTGCCGGAAGACGGGGCCTTCATGAATGACCGCCAGAAGGAGTACTTCCGCAAGAAGCTCCTGAACTGGAAGGCGGACATTCTCCGGGAATCGCGCGAGACGCTGGAAGCTCTGGCAAGCGAGAACGCCAATCTGGCCGATGCGGCAGATCGTGCCTCCTCCGAGACCGACCGCGCCATCGAGCTCCGCGCCCGAGACCGCCAGCGCAAGCTGATCGCAAAGATCGACGCGGCGATCGAGCGCATCGACGACGGCACCTATGGCTACTGCGAGGAAACGGGCGAGCCGATCAGCCTGCGCCGTCTCGACGCCCGCCCGATCGCCACGCTGTCGCTGGAGGCGCAGGAGCGTCATGAGCGCCGCGAGAAGGTCTACCGGGACGAGTAGACGAGACATTGGGAGAAACGAAAACGGGCCGCGCAAGCGGCCCGTTTTCGTTTGATCTCGTCTCGCGCCTCAGCGGCGCTCGGACACGTCGATCGTGAAGTCGTGGAGGAGGCGCTCCATCTCCTCCTCGAGCGTCAAAACGCGTGTGTCCTCGCTCGGCGCCTCCGGAGCGGTAGCCTCCGTGCGGGGTTGTGCCGCCGGAGCCACGGGCGCGCGCGCCTGCTCGGGCTCCGGAGGCGCCACGGCTCGCGTGGGCTGGACCGCGGGGGCTTCGGGTGGCGTCGGCGTCCGCCGCTCCTGGATCGTCGTGGCGAAGCTGCGGACGGACAGGGGCGCCGGCGCCGGCTCCGGCGCGGGTTCCGGCGTCTGCGTCGAAGGACCTGCGAACCCGACTTCGGCCTTCGCGGTCTCGTCCTGGCGGGGCGCGATGGGAGCGGTGGGCCAGCGAACCGGCGTTGCCACCGGGTCCGGCCTCGGCGTCGCAGGCGCGATCGGCGATCCCGCTTGAGGCGACGTGCCGAGCTCGGGCGGCGCGACGCGCTCCGGTGGGTTCGGGGGCGAAACGACCGGCGCGGGGACACTCGGAGCCGTCGACCAAAGCGAGCGGGCGGGCGTCACGTCGGGCTCGACGCGAGGCGGTGCGGAGACGGGGGGCGCCACCGGCGTCGCGCGCGAGAGTTGCGGCAGCGTCGGCGTCGCCATCGAACGCGGCAACGGGGCAGCCGGTACCGGGGGTGGCGAAACAGGTGGCAAAACGGGCGGCGCGACCGGAGCCGGAGCGGCCGGTTGAGCGGCTGCGGGCGCAGGTTGCGGCGTCGGCAGGGGCGGCGCGACAGGGGCGGTCGCGGCGGGAAGCTGAGGCGTCTGGGCGAACGCGGGCGTCGTCGTCGAAGCGGGCACCGGAGGCGCCGGGCGCGGGGCGACCGGCGGAGGCGCGACGGTGCGGACAGGCTCCGGGGACGCTGCGACGGGCTCCACGCGCTCGGGCTGGCGCTGCGCCGGGAATGGCGGGTCCGCTCGGCGCGGCGGCTCGGGCGCGACTATCGGAGGCGCGGCTCGCGGCGGCTGCGGCTGCGGGGGCTGCACGGGTCTGGCCGGATCCTCCGCCCGGCGGGCGGGCTGGACAGGCTCGACTGGGTCGCGTCGCTCGGTTCGAACCTCCGGCTCGGTCGCCCGAACCGGGGCCTCGACGGGCGGCGCGCCGATCGAGACCGGCGGCACGATGGGAGGAGCGTTCCGCTCCGGCCGGGGCTCCTCGCTCGCCGGCTCGACCGGCGGCGCGATGGGCGGAGCTACGGGCCGGGCGCGCTCCTCGGGCGCCGGTGCGCGGTCGGGCACAATAGCCGGCGCACGGGCCGCTTCCGGCACGGGGACCTGACGCGGCTCGGCGACGGGAGCGATCGGCGGAGAAACGCCCGGCGCCTGCGCGTCGCTGGGAACAGGCTGCGACGAAGGCTTGGGAATCCGGCGATGGGGCAGGGGCGGCTGTTGCGGCTGCGGCGCGCCGGCGCGTTCGGCCTCGCCGAAACCCGGCTCCTGGCGTACCCGGCGCGCCTGGCCGCGCACGATGCCGGGCTCAACCACGAGGTCGTTCTGCCCGCCGATCAGGATCAGGTGCTCGACGTCGTCCCGCCGCACCAGCACGAGCTTACGCTTCGGGTCCACCGCCGCCATGTCGAGCACGGCCAGCCGCGGCGCCCGCGAGCGCCCGCCGATGCCGCCGCTTCCGGCGAAGACGCGCTTGGCCAGCCCAATCAGCACCAGCGCCAGGAGCACGACGAGCGCGGCCGCCAGAATCACCGTCATGATCGGTGCCAGGCTTTCGCCGACGATGCTCGCGAGCCACTCACGCATGTACCATATCCTCTCGGCTCACCGGGACCGATCGGAGCCTGTGTTCCGGTCGCGCGGCGTCATTTCTGTATTTAGCGTACGTCCCGCGTCGCTCCAGCGCCGCGTCAGCTTGGGAACATAGTGCCGTGTCATCATGTCGGAGGATTGCGCATGGCGCAAATTCGACAGATTCTCGTGCCCGAGCCCTCCCGCTCTAATCTGTTCGGCTTTGCCTCGGAAGGGTCGATCTTTCGCATATGGAACGTCACCTGTGGACCACATGCCTTCGGCCGCGCCGATGACGAGCGACAAACCCCTGATCGACGGCCGTTCCGACTCGAGCGGCGTCCGCCGTCTCCTGTTCCTCGCCGGCTTCGTCTTCGTCTTCGCGGCGACCCTGGCGCTGCTGGGCCACGCCTACGGCACGATCGCGCTTCTCGGCATGTTCGCGATTCTGGCCATGTGCGGCATCGCGGCCGTGTTCGCCGTGGCGCTCGGCTTCGTCCATATCGGCCCACGCGAGATGGGCGCCGACATCGCACGCGAGGCCCTGAACTCCCTGCCGACCGGCATGCTGGTGACCGACCGCAAGGGACGTATCGTCTATGCCAATCGCGCCTATGGCGAGGAGACCGGTGCGGCCGGCGCGGCGTCCGTCCGCAGCCTGGAGCGGCTCCTGTCGCGCGAGGCGGAAGCGTCCGAGGCGATCTACCGGCTGGCCAATCTGGCGCGCGAGAACCAGACCGGTCAGGAGGAATTCCGCCTGACGCGCAAGCTCGGCAGCACCGGGCCGTCCTCGCCTCATTGGTACCGCGCCTCCGTCGGCCCGTTCGGCAGCGAGGCGGCGGGCCTGCAGCTCTGGCAGATCACCGACATCACGCCCGAGCGCGAGGAGCAGGAGTCCTTCTTCAAGAACCTGCAGCATGCGATCGACTATCTCGATCACGCGCCGGCCGGCTTCTTCGCCGCCGACGAGGGCGGGCGCATCGCCTACATCAACGCGACGCTGGCGGACTGGCTGTCCCTGGACCTGGCGACCTTCAAACCCTATTCGCGCTCGATCGCGGATTATCTGGGCGAGAGCGCCTCGAGCTTCCTTCGCCGCGCGGGCGAGCCGGGCGCGCCCGGCACCGTCGAGACCTTCGACCTCGACCTCGTGACCGCCACGGGCCAGCGCCTGCCGGTGCGCCTCCTGCGCAACTCCACGCGCACCGCCGACGGCGCACCGGGCCTCACCCGCACGCTCGTCCTCGACCGCACGCCGCGCGGCGACGACGAGAACGCCCTGCGCGCGGCCGAAATCCGCTTTACCCGCTTCTTCAACTCCTCGCCCATGGCGATCGCCGCGCTCGACGCGAGCGGTCGCGTGAAGCGCGCCAACGCCGCCTTCGCCAACCTTTTCGGAGACGACGCGGCGCTCGGGCGTCAGGCGGTGTCCGACTGCCTGCGCGACGAGAACCGCGAGGCGCTGCGCCAGGCGGTCGCCGCCGCGATGCGCGGTCAGGCCGGCATTCCCTCGATGGATGCCGACATCGTCGGCGAGCCGCCCCGCTCGGCGCGGCTGTATCTCAGCGCCAACGCCGACATCAGCGACGGCTCGGGCGAGGTGGCGATCCTTTACGGCGTGGACATCACGCAGCAGCGCACACTGGAGGACCAGTTCGCCAAGGCGCAGCGCATGCAGGCGATCGGCAACCTGGCCGGCGGCATCGCCCACGACTTCAACAACGTCCTGACCATCATCACGGCCTCGGTGGACTTCCTGCTCCTCAACCACCGCACCGGCGACCCGTCGTTCCAGGACCTCCTCCTGATCAAGCAGAGCGCCAACCGCGCCGCTTCGCTGGTCCGCCAGCTCCTGGCCTATTCCCGCCGCCAGACCATGCGTCCCAAGATGCTGAATCTGACGGACGTCGTCGCCGACATGCACCTTCTCCTGAAGCGCATCTCGGGCGACCATGTGAAGCTGGAGCGCCAGCACGCGCGCGACCTGTGGCCCGTCATGGCCGATATCGGCCAGTTCGAGCAGGTCGTCACCAACCTCGTCCAGAACGCACGCGACGCCATGTCCGCCAATGGCCGCGTCACCATCGCGACGCGCAACGTACCGGCGTCGGAGGCCGCCCAGTTCGGCTACAGCGAGCTCGGCGAGGGCGACTACGTGCTGATGGAAGTCTCGGACACCGGCAGCGGAATGCCGGCCGATGTGGCGGAGCGGATCTTCGAGCCTTTCTTCACGACCAAGGAGATCGGCAAGGGCACGGGTCTCGGCCTGTCCATGGTCTACGGCATCGTGAAGCAGTCCGGCGGCTCGATCTTCGTCGAGACCAAACCGGGCGAGGGCACGACCTTCCGCATTTTCCTGCCGCGCCATATCCCGGTCGAGACGCCCGCGCTGAAGGGCGAGGCGCAAGCCCCCGCCGCCTCCAACGCCAAGCAGGATCTCTCCGGCACCGCCACGATCCTTCTGGTCGAGGACGAGGACAACGTGCGCGCCGGCAATGTGCGTGCCCTCAAGATGCGCGGCTACGAGGTCCACGAGGCATCCAGCGGCCTGGAAGCCCTGGAAGTCATGGAGGAGATCGACGGCAAGGTCGATCTCGTCGTCTCCGACGTCGTGATGCCCGAGATGGACGGCCCGACCCTCCTGCGCGAGATGCGCAAGCAGCGGCCGGACCTCAAGTTCATCTTCGTCTCCGGCTATGCCGAGGACGCCTTCGCCAAGAACCTTCCCGAAGGCGAGAAGTTCGGCTTCCTGCCCAAGCCCTTCTCGCTGCGCGAACTCGCCGTGGCGGTCAAGGAAGCGCTGGAGGAGTAAGGCGTCAGGCGGCCGCGCGAGCCACCGCGATGCGGGCGGCGAGCCGCGCGTTGGAGCGCACCAGCGCGATGTTGGCTTCGAGCGAGCGCCCGCCGCTCAACTCAAACATGCGCCCGAGCAGGAAGGGCGTCACCTCCTTCGCCCGAATGCCCTGCGCATCCGCATCGGCCAGCGCCGCGGCGATCCAGCCGTCCACGGTGGACTGGTCGATCTCGTCTTCCAGAGGCAGCGGATTGGCGACCAGCACACCGCCGCCCAGAGCCAGCGTTTCCCGCGTCTTCTGGAAGGCGGCGATGGCCTCCGGCGTGTCCAGCCGCAGGGGCGCAGGAATCCCTGAGCGCCGCGACCAGAAGGACGGGATCTCGTCCACGCCGTAGCCGACCACAGGCACGCCCTTCGTCTCCAGGACCTCGAACGTCTTGGGAAGATCGAGGATCGCCTTGGCTCCAGCGCAGACCACGGTGACCGGCGTCCGCGCCAGCTCGTCGAGATCGGCCGACACGTCGAAGCTCGTTTCCGCCCCGCGATGCACGCCGCCGATGCCGCCCGTGGCGAACACCCCGATCCCCGCGAGCGCCGCCGCGATCATCGTGGCGGCGACCGTGGTGGAGCCGGTTCGGCCGGTGGTCATCGCGAAGGCGAGGTCGGCGCGCGACAGTTTCATCGCGCCTTGGGTCTGGCCCAGCGTCACGAGTTCCTCGTCCGTCAGCCCGATGCGAAGGACGCCATCCAACACCACGATCGTCGCCGGCTCGGCGCCTTCCGCGCGGATCAGGGCCTCCACGCCGCGCGCCATCTCGACGTTCTGCGGCCAGGGCATGCCGTGCGTGATGATGGTGGATTCCAGCGCGACCACGGGGCGCCCGGCGGCGAGCGCGGCCTCGACGGGTTTCGAACAGACAAAGGGTTGCGACACGATCGGTCTCCGTCAGGCGGTTATGGGTTGCGGCGCGGGAAGGGCATCGGCGAGGGATGGCGCACGTGCCGCCGAGGCTTCGGTGAGCCCCGTGGTGATGCGAAGGGAAGCCGCGACGAGGCCGGTGCGCACCGCATCGACGAGCGGGCGGCCGGACAGGGTCGCATGGAACGCGGTCCCCGCCAGCGTGTCGCCGGCTCCGACGACATCGGCGATGCTGTCGACCGGCGGGGGCGCTTGCCGCAGCGCCTTGCCGTCGGCGATCACGAGGACCGGGCGCGGACCGTCGGTGATCACCGCGCGCGGCAGGCCGGTCTCGGCGATGGCGTTCACGATCGCAACGTCCGTCGCGTCGCCCTCGAGATCGAACAGTCGGGCTGCCTCTGCGCGGGAGGCGAACAGGATGGAAAGATCCGGCAGCGCCCCGCGAAGGCGCGCGGCCTTGGCCGGCGAAACGGCGATGGCGGCCACCGGCTTGCCTGGCTCGCAAGACGCGAGGTGCTCAAGCGCGTCCGCGGGAAGGTTGGCGTCCACCAGCAGACCGTCCGCCGAGCCGAACAGGTCCTTCAGGTGGCGGCGGGACAGGACGCGCGGCACGAGCCGTTCGTAGATCGCCATGTCGGCGACACCGCCGACGAGATCGCCGGACGCGTCCACGAGCGCCGTGTAGGTCGCGGAGCGCCGGTCGAGCCATGAGATTCGCGCGTCCGCGATGCCGGCGAGGTCCAGTTCCACGCCGATCCGCTCCGCCACCGCGTCGCCCCCGCAGGCGCTGACGAGGTGAGTGCGGGCGCCGAAGGCGCGAAGGGCGAGCGCCGCGTTGAACGACGCGCCCCCGAGCCGTTCGATCACGCGTCCCGGGTTCGAACAGCCCGGCTGGAACGCCGCGTCGCTGACCGCGATGCGGTCGAGATGCGCGGCTCCGACGAGCACGACATGGGGAAAATCGGCCCCTCCCGCCATTAACGCTTCATCAACCATCGACCGGTGCAACCCAGACCCGAATCGCGGCCGGAAAACGAGAACAAAGAGCGATCATCCCTTGCGGAATGAGAACAAAAAGAGTACATGATGAACCACGCCAATCACGTTGCACCCCAACATTCCTCATGGAATAAGGTCCTGCCCCATGGCCCAGAATTCACTCCGTCTCGTTGAGGATACATCGGTGGACAAAACAAAGGCGCTCGACGCAGCCCTGTCGCAGATCGAGCGTGCCTTCGGCAAGGGCTCGATCATGCGTCTCGGCGCGACCGAGAAGCTCGACATCGAGACGGTCTCCACCGGCTCGCTCGGCCTCGACATCGCGCTCGGCGTCGGCGGTCTGCCCAAGGGCCGCATCGTCGAGATCTACGGCCCGGAATCCTCGGGCAAGACGACCCTCGCGCTCCACACCGTCGCCGAGGCGCAGAAGGCCGGCGGCGTCTGCGCCTTCGTGGACGCCGAGCACGCGCTCGATCCGGTCTACGCCCGCAAGCTCGGCGTCGATCTCGACAACCTCCTGATCTCGCAGCCCGACACGGGCGAGCAGGCGCTTGAGATCGTCGATACGCTGGTGCGCTCGGGCGCGATCGACGTTCTGGTGGTCGACTCGGTCGCCGCGCTCACCCCGCGTGCCGAGATCGAGGGTGAGATGGGCGACTCGCTGCCCGGCCTCCAGGCCCGCCTGATGAGCCAGGCGCTGCGCAAGCTGACGGGCTCGATCTCGCGCTCCAAGTGCATGGTCATCTTCATCAACCAGATCCGCATGAAGATCGGCATCTCCTACGGCTCGCCGGAGACGACGACGGGCGGCAACGCGCTGAAGTTCTATGCCTCGGTGCGTCTCGACATCCGCCGCATCGGCTCGATCAAGGACCGGGACGAGGTGACGGGCAACCAGACCCGCGTGAAGGTCGTGAAGAACAAGCTCGCGCCGCCGTTCAAGCAGGTCGAGTTCGACATCATGTACGGCGAGGGCGTCTCCAAGCTCGGCGAGCTGATCGACTTCGGCGTCAAGGCCGGCATGGTCGAGAAGTCCGGCGCCTGGTTCTCCTACCGTTCGCAGCGGCTCGGCCAGGGCCGCGAGAACGCCAAGCAGTTCCTGCGCGACAATCCCGCCGTGGCGAACGAGATCGAGGCCGCCATCCGCCAGAACGCCGGTCTCATCGCCGAGCAGATGCTGGAGAACGGCGGGCCGGACCCGAACGACGACGTGGAGTGATGCACTGAAAAAGGGCGCCGCGAGGCGCCCTTTTTCATGTCCGCTGTTGGTGGTCAGCGCCTCGGATCGATCATCGCGATCCCGTCCGGCGCCTGCGACCCCATCGCCACCAGCGCCGGTACGGCGTCCTCCAGCGACAGGGTCTCGCCGATCAGCCGGTCCGGGCGAAGCGTTCCCGCCAGGATCATCTCCAGCATGGCGTCGTAGCGCCAGGACTGCATGCCGTGGCTGCCGTAGATCTCGAGTTCGTGGGCGATGACCTGCGCCATGGGGATCGAGGCCCGCGCGTTCTCCGCGAGCATCAGCCCGACCTGCACGTGGCGGCCCCGACGGCGCAGGTTGGCGACGGAATTGTAGCAGGTCTCGGGATGCCCGAGCGCGTCGAGCGAGACGTGGGCGCCGCCGCCGGTGATCTCGCGCACGGCCTCGACGACGTCCGTCACCTCGCGCGCGTTGACCGTCGCCGCCGCGCCCATGGCCCGCGCGAGCGCGAGCTTGCTGTCCGCGACGTCGATCGCCACCACCCGCGCGCCGAGCGCTGCGGCGATCATGACGGCCGAGAGGCCGACGCCGCCCGCGCCGTGCACCGCCACCCACTCGCCGCCGCGCACGCGCCCCTGGTCGGCGACGGCCCGGAACGAGGTTGCGAAGCGGCAGCCGAGGCTCGCGGCCGTCTGGAAGTCCATCGCCTCGGGCAGGCGCACCAGATTGTTGTCCGCGCGGTCGATGGCGACGAATTCGGCAAACGAGCCCCAATGCGTGAAGCCCGGCTGGAACTGCGCCTCGCAGACCTGCTGATGCCCCGCGTGGCACTCGCGGCAGTGCCCGCAGGCCGCGATGAACGGCACCGTCACCCGCTCGCCGACGCGGAACCCCTTCACCTGCGAGCCGACCGCCGCGACGACGCCGGCGAACTCGTGGCCCGGCACGTGCGGCAGGCGGATGTCGGTGTCGTGGCCGACCCAGCCGTGCCAGTCGCTGCGGCAAAGGCCGGTCGCCATGACCTCGATCACCACGCCGTCCGGCGCGGGCGAGGGATCGGGCACCTCGCGCACCTCCGGCGCGGTCCCGAAACGTTCGAAGATCATGGCTTTCATGGCGTGCGCGTCCTCTTGGGTCACGCCTGCCTGTCGAGCCCAACCGGCAGGACGCGTCAAGCCTCCGCGGGCACCTCGTGATCGCAAAGCGCCAGAAGATGACGGCGCAACCGCTCGGCGCCGGTCTCGGCCGCCCCGCCGTTGTCGATCCGCAGGAGACCCCGCGCGCCCTGCGGCATCTCCAGCCCAACCTGCCGCGCCAGGCGCGCCTCGATCTCAACGGGCGTCTCCCGTCCGCGCGCCGCGATGCGCTGGACCAGCACGTCGCGCGGTGCCGTGATCTCCACGACCGCGATCCCGCCGAAGCGCGCGTTCGCCTCGCCGAGCGAGCGGCGGGAGAGGTTGGCCACCACGACCGCGCCGCCGCGCACCCCGTCCTCCACCGAGCGGGGCAGGGCATAGGCGAGTCCGTGCGCCCGCCAGGTCAGGCAGAACGCGCCCGCCGCCTCCGCCGCCGCGAAGCCGTCGGGGTCAAGGCTGTCGTGATCCTCCGACCCGCCGTCGCAGGCCCGCGTGATCACCCGCCGGGCCAGACGGATGCGCGGGTGACCGGCCAAGTCCCGGAAGGCCAGCCTGATCAGCGTATCCTTGCCCGCGCCGCTGGGGCCGACCACGGCCACCAGCAGCCCGGCACCGCGTCCGCCCTCATGCAACGCGCCGGCCCTCGCGCCAGACGCTGCGCACCACGGGCGGCACCGCCGCGCCAACTTCCGCCCGCACGCGGATGAGGTCCGCGCGCAGTCCGGGCCGTATGGCCCCGCGATCGTCGAGGTTCGCCACGCGCGCGGGCGTGCGCGTCACCATGGCCGCCGCCTCGGGCAGGCCGATCGAGCCCGCGAGGAGGAACGTCGCCTGGATCAGGCTGAAAGGCACGTAGTCCGATGATAGAACGTCGAGGACGCCGATCTCCACGAGATCCTTGGCCGAGACGTTGCCCGAGTGCGAGCCGCCGCGCACGACGTTGGGCGCCCCCATCAGCACCGAAAGCCCCGCCTCGCGCGACAGGCGCGCGGCTTCCAGCGTGGTTGGGAATTCGGCGAGCGCGATGCCGAGATCGCGGCTCTCCTCGACATGGTCTGCGGTGGCGTCGTCGTGGCTCGCCAGGGTGATCCCGGCCTCGCGGCACCGGTCGGCGATCGTCCGGCGGCTGCGAGGCGAGTTGGCTTCCGATTCCGCGATGCGCCGCGCGCAGAAGCGGTCGAACTCGGCGTCCGTCATCCGCATCTTGCCCTGATAGTAGGTGCGATAGGTCTGCAGATCCACGAACTGCCGCTGTCCCGGTGCATGGTCCATCAACGAGGCGAGACGCACGCGCCCGTTGCCCGCCAGCCGCTCGAAAGCGGGAATGACGTCCGGCGCCGAGACCTCGCAGCGCAGGTGGATGAAGTGCTCGGCGCGTAAGCGGTCGTCCGCCGTTGCCTCGGTGATGGCGTCGGCCATGTCCGCCATGTCCTTGGAGCCGAGCGCGGCGTCCTCGTCCATGCCGACGCGCAGGGCGTCGAAAACGGTGGTGATGCCCGAGCCCGCGACCTGCGCGTCGTGCGCCTGGAGCGCGGCGTGGATGTTCCAGCGCACCTTGGGCCGCGGCAGGTAGTGTCCTTCGAGGTGGTCGGTGTGGAGTTCCACGAGGCCCGGCAGGATGTGGTCGCCGGCGCAGTCCAATCCGTTGCGCGCGGTGCCTTCCGACACGTCCGCGATCCGCCCGTCGCGGACCAGCACGCTGCCGTGCAGGACCTCGTCGTCGAGGACGATGCGGGCGTTGGTGAAGACCTCTTCGGTCGGAAGGCTGCTCATGTCGAACTCGTTCGGGATGCGGAAAGGAGGGGATGAAGGGCGTGGACGCGGAACGCCATTCCAGGCGCGTCCTCGACGAAGAGGGCGAGGCCGTCGATCGGTAGGGCGCGACAGATGACGGGCGCGAAGCGCTCCGTGAGCCGCGCCTCGACGACCTCGGCCTCCTCGTCCGCGACCGGACCTGTCAGGGTCATGTGGAAGCGGAACTCCTCGAAGACGTAAGGGTAGCCCCACTGCGCCAGAAGGGCACGCTGTCGCTCCGTAAGGCGCTCGGGCGCCCGGCGGGCCGTCTCGGCCTCGGTGAGCGGCGCGCGGAACGGCTCGAAGCGGCGCACCGTCTCGTCCGCGAGCGCCGCGAGGTCCGGCTCCGACCCGTCGGGCACGAGCGCGAAGAAGCGCCCGATCCGGCGCAGCGCGAGCTTCCGGATTTCGGTCGCCCGCGTTCGCGAGCAGAAGGCGGCGAGCGCCGCGTCGAGTTCATTCAGCGTGCGCCCCTCGGCCAGCCGGAACGGCGGCTTCATCGTCGCATGGAAGCCGTAGCGCGCGGGCTCGGTCACCAGCGGGTCGCCCGGCATGGCGGCATCGCGCGTAAAGGAGTCGCGCCCGAGCCATTGGGCAGCGAGACGCGTCAGCTCCGCATCGCGCGGCGGGGTGAAGTAGATCGCGGCCCGCATCAGATGACGCGCTTGCGCAGGGTTTGGGAGATGAGGTCCATGACCGTGACGGTGGCGACGATGATGATGAGGATGGCCGAGGCCTGGGGATAATAGAAGCCCCGGATCGTCTCGAACAGCACCTGCCCGATGCCGCCCGCACCGATCACGCCGAGAACCGTGGCGGCGCGCACGTTGGATTCCAGCCGGTAGAGCGAGAAGGAAATCCAGAGCGGCAGCACCTGCGGGATGACGCCGAAGATGATCTCCTGCAGCCGCGAGGCGCCGGTGGTGCGGATCGCCTCGACCGGGCGCGGATCGATCGCCTCGACCGCCTCGGAGAAGAGCTTGGCGAGGATGCCCGTCGTGTGGATGAAGAGCGCCATGACGCCGGCGAACGGCCCGAGGCCGACCGCCACGACGAAGAGCACGGCGAACACCACCTCGTGGATCGCCCGGAACAGGTCCATCAGGCGGCGCGCCGGCTGGTGAAGCCACCAGGGCGCCATGTTGCCGGCCGAGAGGATGCCGAAGGGGATCGACAGGAGCACGGAGAGGAACGTGCCCCAGATGGCGATCTGCACCGTCACCACCATTTCCGAGAGGTAGTAGCGCCAGTCCGAGAAGTCCGGCGACAGAAAGCCGGAGGCGTATTCCGCCATGTTGCCGGAATCGGTGAAGAGATAGGTCCAACGGCTCATGTCGGCCGGACCCCAGCTCCACACGAGGGCCGATACCAGGCCGACCCAGATGGCGAGGTCGAGCCAGGATCGTTTCGGCGCAGCCGCCTCGAGGGCGGCGTCGGAAGGGGCGGTCGCGGTCGGAGCCTGGGTCATGACGGGTCCTTCGATCCGTGGGGTCCGCCGCCGCGGCGCAAGATCGGCGCGGCGGCGGATGGTGGGTCGGCCGAGATCAGCCCTGCGGCGCGGCGGCCAGCTTGGCCTCGTAGCCGGCCTTCTTCTCCTCCAGCTCCTTGAGCTTGGCGGCCTTGGCGTCGGCGGCGAGCGAGGCGTCGCTCTGAACTTGAGCCATCGACTTCGACACTTCCATCACGCGGATGGGCAGGAGCTGGTCGTCGGTGGACGCGCGGAACGGCGCCCATTCGAGGCCCGCCAGCGTCTTCAGCTCTTCGGCCTTGTCGCCCTTGGTCCGGTCGGTGCCGTAGTCGAGGACGAAGGCGCGCAGCTTGTCCTTGGTCTCGGCGGAGAGGTCCTTCGACCAGACCAGCGGGTCCGACGGGATCAGCGGCGACTTCCAGATCACCTTGGTCTTGGCGAAGGCCGCCGGCTGGTTCTTTTCGATCAGCGCCATGTTCTCGGTGTTGTTGGCGGCCGCATCGAGCTGGCCGTTGGCAACGCCCATCGCGTTGGTCTCGTGGTTGGCGTTGGTCACCGTCTTGAAGCAGGTCTTCGGATCGACGCCCTTGGCGCCAAACACGAAGGTCATCGGCACGAGATAGCCGGAGGTCGAGTTCGGGTCGCCGAGGCCGAAGTTCAGCGACTTGTCGCACGTCAGGAGGTCGTCCACGCTGTTCAGCGGAGAGTCCTTGGGCGCCAGGATCAGCGAATAATAGCCCGGCTCGCCGTTGTCGGGCACGGTCTGCGCGAAGACCTCGCCGTTGGCGCGGTCGACGGCTTCCATGGCCGACTTGTTGCCGAACCAGCCCATCTGCACCTTGCCGAAGCGCATGCCCTCGATGACGCCGGCATAGTCGGTGGCGAAGAAGGGCTCGATCTCGAGACCCGTCTGCTTCTCCATGTCGTCCAGGAACGGCTGCCACTTGGTGCGCAGGTTCTGCTGCGACTCGGTCGAGATGATGCCGAAACTGATGGTTTCGGCGAGGGCCGTGCCGGCAAACGTCGAGGCGAGCGCGAGCGCCGCCAGACCCTTGAGGATCGCGTTCATTGTCGTCTCCGATGGTGAAAGGTGGTTGGGCTTCTTGTCGGGGTTTAGGCCGGCTCGAAGGCTCCGAGCCGCTTGTGCGGAACAGGCCCGGGCCGGTGCTCCGTGGGCGCTACCGGGGCTTCCGGCAGGACGAGTTCCTCCGAGGCCGCGCCGTAGAGCTCGGACAGGAAGGCGTTGGTGAGGGCGCTGGACGGGCCGTCGAAGACGATCCGCCCGTCCCGCATGGCGACCGTGCGCGGGAAGTAGCGCCGCGCGTATTCCACCTGATGCAGCGACACGAGGACCGTGATTCCGTCGGTGCGGTTGATCTCGGCGAGGATGTCCATCACCCGCCGCGCCGAGGCGGGGTCGAGGGAGGCGATCGGCTCGTCGGCGATCAGGATGCGTGACTTCTGCACCAGCGTGCGCGCGATGGCGGCGCGCTGCTGCTGGCCGCCCGACAGCGTCGAGGCGCGCTGGCGGAACACCTGGTCGATGCCGACACGGGCGAGGGCACTTTTCGCGACCTCCCGCTCGGCGGCGTTGAACAGGCCGAACGTGCCGCGCCAGCGCGGGATGCCGCCGAGCTTTCCGATCAGGACGTTGGTGAGCACCGACAGGCGCGTGACGAGGTTGAACTGCTGGAACAGGATCGACACGTCCCGCCGCCGCGCCCGCATGCCGGGAAGGATGCGCCCGCCGGCCTGGGTCGGCGTGTTGAAGATCGACACCCGGCTTTCCGCCCCGTCGCCGGTTTCCAGCCCTGCGATGTGCCGGATCAGCGTCGACTTGCCCGAGCCAGAGGCGCCGATGAGGCACACCATCTCGCCGGCCTGGATCGACAGATCGATGTCCGAAAGAGCCTGGGTCGAGCCGAAGCGCTTCGACAGGTGGGATACCGAGATTGCCGTCATACGGTTCGTCCTTCCGGTTTGGCGGACAGTGTCACGAGGCGATGCGGTTCGCGTGACGGGCGGATGAAGGTTCGATGACGCCTTCGTAGCGGCCGAGGAAGGCCTTCGCGTCGAGCCGGCGGAAGTCCTCCAGGGCCGCGTGCAGCGTCTCGTGCGGCCAGTCCCACCAGGCCAGCGCGTCCATCCGGGTCCCGACGACCGGCTCGAACCGGTCGCGGATCGGCCTTGCGGGGACGCCGCCGACGATCGTGTAGGGAGCGACGTCGCGCGTTACCACGGCGCCGGAGCCGACCACCGCGCCGTTTCCGATCGTGACACCCGGCAGAACGGTGGCCCCGTGGCCGATCCAGACGTCGTGCCCGATCGTCACGACGTTGCGGAGGCGAGCCTCGAAGAAGTCCGCCTCGTCGGCGGCGCCCTCGAAATAGTCGCCGGCGCGATAGGTGAAATGGTGCAGCGTCGCGCGCCAGGTCGGGTGGTTGGTGGCGTTGATGCGCACGCTCGCGGCGATGTTGGCGAACTTGCCGATGTGGGCCGCGAAAATGCGGCAGTCCTGCATGACGTAGGAATAGTCGCCGAGCACCGTCTCGGTGAGCACCGACCGCGCCTCGACCTCGGTGAAGCGACCGAAGGTCGTGGCCTCGATCTCGGCCGTCGGGTGGATCAGCGGCGCGTGTTCGGACAGCTTCGGCATCACGCGGCGCTCCGCGCCGAGAAGGCGGACACGTCGAGGATGCGGGTGGCGACCGCCGCGCGCACCGGTTCGTCGTGGAAGATGCCGAGGATCGCCACCCCTTGGGCGAGCTTTTCGCGGATCATGGCCACCACGACGTCGCGATTGGCCGCGTCCAGCGAGGCGGTCGGCTCGTCGAGGAGGAGGATCGGATGATCCGTGAGGAAGCCGCGCGCGATGTTGACGCGCTGCTTCTCGCCGCCGGAGAAGGTCGCGGGCGGCAGCTCGAACAGCGCCTCCGGCAGGTTCAGCCGCCGCAGCATGACGGCCGCCCTCTCGCGCGCTTCCTCGCGCGGAACGCCGAGCCGCACCAGCGGATCGGCCACCACCTCCAGCGCGGAGGCGCGCGGCACGGCACGCAGGAACTGGCTGACATAACCGATGGAGCGCTCGCGCAGCCGCAGGACCGTGCGCGGATCGCCGGCACCGAGATCGCGCATCGCCCCGTCGGCGGCATCGCGCACCAGGATGGCGCCGCGGTCCACCGCGTAGTTGCCGTAGATCATCCGCAGGATCGAGCTCTTGCCGACGCCGGACGGGCCGCCCAGCACCACGCATTCCCCGGACCGGAGCTCGAAGGCGACGTTCTCCACCACCGGCAGCGTCACGCCGCCGCGCAGGTGCATGGTGAAGGACTTGGCGACGCCCTCGACGGACAGAAGCGGTTCGGACATCGTCAGGACTCCGGGATCGAGGCGACGAGGAGCTGGGTGTAGGGATGGTGCGGGTCGTCCAGCACGCGGTCGGTCAGGCCTTCCTCGACCACGCGCCCGTCCTTCATCACGATCATCCGCTGCGACAGGAGCCGCGCGACCGCGAGGTCGTGCGTCACGATCACGACCGACAGGCCGAGGTCGGCCACCAGCCCGCGCAGGAGGTCGAGCACCCGCGCCTGGACCGAGACGTCCAGCCCGCCGGTCGGCTCGTCCATGAAGACGAGGCGCGGATGGGTCACGAGGTTGCGCGCGATCTGGAGCCGCTGGCGCATGCCGCCCGAGAACTCCGTCGGGCGGTCGTCGATGCGGCTCTCGGAAATCTCGACCCGGCCCAGCCAGTCGCCCGCCATCTCCCGCAGCCGCCCGTAATGCCGCTGCCCGATCGCCATCAGCCGCTCGCCGACATTGGCGCCCGCCGAAACCCGCATCCGCAGGCCATCGGCCGGGTTCTGATGCACGAAGCCCCAGTCGGTGCGCATCAGGAGCCTACGCTCGGCCTCCGACAAGGTGGCAAGGTCCCGCGTCACGCCGTCGCGCATCGCATAGGATACGGACCCGCCCGTGGCCTCCAACCGCGCCGAGATGCACGACAGCAGCGTCGTCTTGCCCGACCCGGATTCCCCGACGATCGCCAGCACCTCACCCGGCCACAGGTCGAAGCTGACGCTCGTGCAGCCGATCCGCACGCCGTAGCGCTTTTCGAGGTTCCGGACCTGAAGGAGCGGGGTCTCGATGCTCATTCCGCAGCCTCCCCGAGCGAAAGGCCGACATGGCCAGTTGCGCGGCGCGTCTCGCAATGGTCCGTATCCGAACACACGAACATCCGCCCGCCGCGGTCGTCCGTGATCACCTCGTCCAGATAGACGCCCGTCCCGCCGCACAGGGCGCAAGGCGTGCGGAAGCTCTGCACACGGAACGGATGGTCCTCGAAATCGAGGCTCCGCACCCGCGTGAAGGGCGGCAGGGCGTAGATGCGCTTCTCTCGTCCGGCGCCGAAGAGCTGCAGCGCCGGCGAGCGGTCCATCTTCGGGTTGTCGAACTTCGGGATGGGCGAGGGGTCCATGACGTAGCGTCCCTCGACCTTCACCGGGTAGGCATAGGTCGTCGCGATATGCCCGTGGCGCGCGATGTCCTCGTAGAGCTTGACGTGCATCAGGCCGTATTCCTCCAGCGCGTGGAGCGTGCGCGTCTCGGTCTCTCGCGGCTCCAGGAAGCGCAGCGGCTCGGGGATCGGCACCTGGTAGACGAGGATCTGCCCGGCCCGGAGCGGCGCCTCGGGAATGCGATGACGCGTCTGGATGATTGTCGCGTCGGTCGTCTTCGTGGTCGTCGCGACGCGCGCCACGGACTGGAAGAAGGCGCGGATCGAGACGGCGTTGGTCGTGTCGTCCGCGCCCTGGTCGATCACCTTGAGCACGTCGTCCGGCCCGATCACCGCCGCCGTCACCTGCACGCCGCCCGTGCCCCAGCCGTAGGGCATCGGCATCTCGCGGCTGGCGAAGGGCACCTGGTAGCCGGGGATCGCGATGCCTTTCAGGATCGCGCGGCGGATCATCCGCTTGGTCGCCTCGTCGAGATAGGCGAAGTTGACGGCGGGAAGCTCGGTGCTCATTCGGCCGCCTCCTTTCGGGTATCGCGCTCGGCATTGAGCCGGCGCACCAGATCGAGTTCGGCCTGAAAGTCGACGTAGTGCGGCAGCTTGAGATGCTCGACGAAGCCCGTCGCGGCGACGTTGTCGCAGTGCTCCATCACGAATTCCTCGTCCTGCGCTGGGCTACGGCGTTCCTCGCCGTACTCGTCGGCGCGCAGCGCCCGGTCCACAAGGCTCATGGCCATCGCCTTGCGTTCCGACTGGCCGAACACCAGCCCGTAGCCGCGCGAGAAGCGCGCCGGCTCGTCGGACCCGCCGGTGAACTGGCTCACCATCTGGCACTCGGTGACGCGCACGCGCCCGATCGTCACGGCGAAGCCGAGCTCGGGAAGCTCCACCTCGACATCGACCAGACCGATGCGGATCTCGCCGACGAACGGGTGCGTCCGCCCGTAGCCGCGCTGCGTCGAATAGCCGAGCGCCAGGAGGAAACCCTCGTCGCCGCGCGCCAGCGCCTGGAGCCGCAGGTCGCGCCCGGCGGGAAAGTCGAGCGGATCGCGCGTGATGTCGCCGGGTTCGCCCGCCGCGTCTCCGTCGCCCTCCATCAGCCCTTCGGCCCCGAGGAGATCGGTCACGCGCGGCGCCGCTTCGAGCGTGGCGGGGCGGCGTTCGGGCGCGGCGACGGTCTCGTCGCGTGCCATGGCAGGGTCGAGCAGCCGGTGGGTATAGTCGAAGGTCGGCCCCAGGAGCTGGCCGCCCGGCAGGTCCTTGTAGGTCGCCGAGATCCGGCGCTCCAGATGCATCGCACCCGTGTCCAGCGGCTCGGCGGCGCGAAAGCGGGGCAGCGTGGTGCGGAACGCGCGCAGGAGAAAGATCGCCTCGATCAGGTCTCCGCGCGCCTGTTTCACGGCCAGCGCCGCAAGGTCGGGATCGTAGAGCGAGCCCTCGGCCATGACCCGATCGACGCCGAGCGCGAGCTGCGAGGCGATCTGTTCGATCGTCAGCGCCGGGACGTTCCGGTCGCCGCGACGCCGGTCGGCCAGAAGCTTGTGCGCCTTCTCGATGGCGGCCTCGCCGCCCTTTACGGCCACGTACATCTCAGATCTCCTCGACGCGCGTGGTGCGGGGAAGGGCGACGCAAAGGTCGCCCGCAACCAGCACGAGGTCGTGGCCGCGCGGAAACAGCGCGCGATTGACGGCCCGCGCCGCGATGAAGCCGTCCGGCAGGCCGCGCGGCGCGATCCGCGCCGCGGTTTCGATCCCCGGCCCGGTCAGTTCCAGAACGGGGCCGCCCTCCAGCGCCTCCACCGGCAGGACCAGTGTCGCCGAGCGGTCGGGATAGGCGTCGTCGCCCACCGGAAAGCGGCTCCACGTCGCGACGTCCGAACACGGCGTCAGGACCGCGAAGGCCGCCTCGGCCGGATCGGCGACCACCGCCGCGCCCGTCTGGAAGGCGATCCAGCGAGCCGCCTCGGCCGTGTCGGCGCCGTCGAGAAACACCGGCGCGTCGGCGTCCGCCAGGGTGGCGATCACGGCCGCCGCGGCGCCGCCGAGGGGCGCGGGCGCCGAGACGAAGCCGGCGAGGTCGGCCAGGGTGCCGGGCCGCGCGAAGGCGTCCATGATTCGGCGGAACGCCGCCTGCGAACCCAGCACCGGGTCCGCGAAGCCGCCCGACACGGCCGAAGTGGAAAGGGATGCGGTCACGATCAGTCCTCCCCACGCGCGACGGTGAAGAAGTCCACCCGCGTCGCCGCGGTCTCTTCCGCGCGCTCCCGGAGTGCCTGGGCGTCGGCAGCGAGGGCCGGCGCCACGACCTCCGCCTCGATCCGCTCGCGCCAGGCATCGACCTGCCACAGCGCGTCCAGATGCGCGGCGATGCGCGCCTTCTCGGCGTCACGACCGAGGATCATCGCGTGCCCGACCTCGCCGGTTTCGAGGCGCACCGTCGCGCGGCAGACGCTTGCCTCGCCGAGGTTGAACGCCGCGCCGCCGCCGCCCGCCCGGCCGCGCAACATGACCAGCCCAACCTCCGGCCCGCGCACCGGCAGGGCGGAAGGCGCCGCATCGACGAGATCGGCATAACGCGACTTTAAGAAAGGCGAAGGCGCGAGCGCCACAGCCGCCATGGCGCGTCGACGGTCGGCTGCCCCGGAGGGACTGGTCGGGAGGAAAGGTATCGTCATCGCCATCGTACCGATCTCAGTTGTCTATTTGTCTAGACTACTGCACTGAACGGCTCCGGTATAGCCTTGCGTCGATGACACCCCTATGACGGCTGGCAAGCTGCAGCGGAGCGTGCGGAATGAACGATACGGACGAGGGCGTCACCCTCTGGCGGCGCGTCGCCGATCGTCTGCGCGTCGGGATCGCCGAGGGCGCGCTCGGGGATCGCCTGCCTCCCGAGACGGAACTTGCCGAGCGCTATGCCGTGAACCGCCATACGGTGCGCCGGGCGATCCAGTCCTTGGCGGCGGAAGGCCTTCTGCGCTCCGAACGGGGGCGGGGAACCTTCGTCAACGCGGCGTCGCCGCGCCTGTCCTATCCCGTCGGTCCCCGCACGCGATTCTCCGAGAACGTGACGGCGCATGGTCAAAGGCCCGCCGGGCGCCTGATCCGCTCGGAATCGGTGCGGGCGGACAAGGCGCTCGCCGCCATGCTCGACTGCGCGACCGGTGCCCCGCTGTTCCGCCTGGATACGCTGTCCGTGGCCAACGGCCTCCCGCTTTCCGTTTCCACGGGCTTTTTTCCGGCGGATCGCTTTCCCGCAATCGTCCGGCACTATGCCGAGACAGGCTCCGTCACCGAGGCGCTGAAACTCCACGGTCTCCTGGACTACCGCCGGCTGGAAACACGAATCACCGCCGAGCACGTGCAGCCGATCGACGCCGAGCACCTGCATCTGCCGCCCGACGCCATCGTGCTCGTGTCCGCGGCGGTGGACGTGGACGCCGACTGCCGGCCCATCCAGGCCATGCGCTCACGTTTCCCGGCGGATCGCATGGAACTCGTGTTCCGCCCCTGACCCTTTGTTTCCCCGTCTTTTCCGCACCCGTGGCCCTCTCGCCTAACCTCCCTTCATCGCCGCCCCATCGAATGGGCGCGAATGATCACCGGGATCGTTCGGAGGGGTGGCGAGCGGTGTCCGCGACGCGTCTCCTGCCGGAGGAGGCGTGGCCCGGACGGTTCCTTTCGGCACATGGGGGTTGGCTGCCCAAAACGAGGCGGCTCTCGGAAAACTCGGCGTTGGAGACAGCCCAAGGCAAGCGGGGTGAGAGACCGCCGCCGCATCGGGCCGAGACGCCCTGCGTAATCCCCGAACAAAAGGCCAGGGCCGGCTTCGCATCCCGGTCCGGAACCGCAACCACCGCGCGGGTCGCCGGAGGCGGACCACTTATACACACCACCCACAGAGGTTCGCCTCCGGCGGCCCGTCGCCCGTTCCAAGGAACGGCGGCACGAGACGCAACCACCCCATCACCCCGGCCGCGATCAGCGGTGCGGGCGTTTCGGCATATCCATGCAGCACAGCGCGCGCCAGCATGGACAGGGTTCCGGCCCATCGCTAAAAGGCTGGCGCTGCGGCGTATTCTCGCTGCGATCCTACCGAAGCGTTAAGGGTTTCCCATGAGCGGCGTGAACGAGATCCGGTCGACGTTCCTCCAGTATTTCGCGAAGAACGGGCACGAGCCGGTCGCCTCCTCGCCGCTGGTGCCGCGCAACGATCCGACGCTGATGTTCACGAACGCCGGAATGGTCCAGTTCAAGAACGTCTTCACCGGCCTGGAGAAGCGCCCCTACACCCGCGCGACCACCGCGCAGAAGGTCGTTCGCGCCGGCGGCAAGCACAACGATCTCGACAACGTCGGCTACACCGCCCGGCATCACACCTTCTTCGAGATGCTCGGCAACTTCTCCTTCGGCGACTATTTCAAGGAGGAGGCGATCAGCCTCGCCTGGAATCTCGTCACAAAGGAGTTCGGCCTCGACAAGTCGCGCCTCCTCGTCACCGTCTATTCCGAGGACGACGAAGCGGCCAAGCTCTGGAAGTCGATCGCCGGCTTCTCCGACGAGCGCATCATCCGCATCCCGACCTCCGACAACTTCTGGACCATGGGCGAGACCGGCCCCTGCGGGCCGTGCTCGGAGATCTTCTACGACCAGGGCGAGAGCGTCTGGGGCGGACCTCCAGGCTCGGCCGAGGAAGACGGCGACCGCTTCCTGGAGTTCTGGAACCTCGTCTTCATGCAGTTCGAGCAGGTCTCGCCCGGCGAGCGCCTGAACCTGCCGCGCCCGTCCATCGACACCGGCATGGGCCTCGAGCGCATGGCCGCCATTCTCCAGGGTGTCACGTCGAACTATGAGACGGACCTCTTCCGCCGCCTGATCGCGGCCGTCGAGGAAGCGATCGGCTCGCGTGCCGAGGGCGACGCGCTGGCGTCGCACCGCGTCATCGCCGACCACCTGCGCGCCACGGCCTTCCTGATCGCCGATGGCGTCCTGCCGTCCAACGAGGGTCGCGGCTACGTCCTCCGCCGCATCATGCGGCGCGCGATGCGCCACGCGAAGCTGCTGGGCGCCCGCGAGCCGGTGATCTACAAGATCCTGCCGACGCTGGTCGCCGAGATGGGCCGCGCCTACCCGGAGCTCGTCCGCGCCGAGGCGCTGATTTCCGAGACCTTGAAGCTGGAGGAGAAGCGCTTCCTCACGACGCTCGACCGCGGCCTCTCGCTCCTCAACGACGCCTCCGGCTCGCTGGGCCAGGGCGACATGCTCGACGGCGAAACCGCCTTCAAGCTCTACGACACCTACGGCTTCCCTCTCGACCTGACGCAGGACGCTCTCCGTGCGCGCGGCGTCGGCGTCGATCTCGACGCCTTCAACGCCGCCATGCAGCGTCAGAAGGCTGAGGCCCGCGCAAGCTGGGCGGGCTCCGGCGAGGCGGCCGCCGAGACGATCTGGTTCTCGATCCGCGAGCGCGACGGCGCGACCGAGTTCCTCGGCTACGACACCGAGACCGCCGAGGGACAGGTCCTGACGCTGGTTCGGGACGGCAAGGAGGTGGAGAGCGCCGAGGCCGGGCAGGAGGTCGCCGTTGTCCTCAACCAGACGCCCTTCTATGCCGAGTCCGGTGGCCAGGTCGGCGACACCGGCACGATGAAGGGCGAGGGCGTCCGATTCACGGTCACCGACACGCAGAAGGTGGCCGACGGCCTCTTCATCCATCGCGGCAAGGTGGCCGAGGGCACGCTGCGAAAGGGAGCGGCGCTGGAACTCGCCGTCGATCACGACCGCCGCACCCGCATCCGCGCCAACCATTCCGCGACGCATCTCCTGCACGAGGGTCTGCGCGAAGTGCTGGGAACCCACGTCGCCCAGAAGGGCTCCATGGTCTCGCCCGACCGCCTGCGCTTCGACTTCTCGCACCCGAAGCCCGTCGAAGCGGACGAACTGGCCCGCATCGAGGCGCTCGCCAACGACGTGATCCGCGAGAATACGCCGGTTGAAACGCGATTGATGGCCGTGGACGACGCGATCGCGCTCGGCGCCATGGCGCTGTTCGGCGAGAAGTACGGCGACGAGGTGCGCGTCGTCTCGATGGGTGGCGCGAAAGAGGGCAGCGCCAAGGCCGCCTACTCGATCGAGCTCTGCGGCGGCACCCATGCCCGCGCGACCGGCGATATCGGTCTCGTCCATGTGGTTTCGGAAAGCGCCGTCGGCGCCGGCGTGCGCCGCGTCGAGGCGCTGACGGGCGCCGCAGCCCGCGACTACTTCCTGGAGCAGGATGCCCGCGTCCGCCGGATCGCCGCCTCGCTGAAGGTCGGTCCGGCCGAGATCACCGAGCGCGTGGAATCGCTCGTCGAGGAGCGCCGCCGTCTGGAGCGCGAGCTGACCGAGGCGAAGAAGAAGCTGGCGCTGGCTGGCGACGGTTCGGCGTCCTCTTCGGCGCCCAAGGAGATCGGCGGCGTCTCCTTCGTCGGCCGCGTCCTCGACGGCGTGGCCGCCAAGGACCTCAAGGGTCTGGTGGACGAGGTGAAGTCGGGTCTGGGCTCCGGCGTCGTCGCCTTCGTGGGCGTGGCGGACGGCAAGGCCAGTATCGTCGTCGGCGTGTCCGCCGATCTGACCGGCCGGTTCAGTGCGGTCGATCTCGTCCGTGCTGCGTCGGAAGCGATCGGCGGCAAGGGCGGAGGCGGCCGTCCGGACATGGCCCAGGCCGGCGGTCCGGATGCGGACAGGGCCGACGAAGCGATCGCCGCGATCGAGGCGAAGCTCGCTGCCTGACCCCGAATACGGAAGAGGCCGGCATCGAGCCGGCCTTTCTGGTTCCGGCGTTCGGCCGGATCAGTCGTCCCAGGTCGGCAGTTCGGCCACCGCCTGTGGCGTCAACGAGATGATCAGGCGATTGGCGTCTAGCGTGAAGGCTTCGATCGGCACCAAGACGTCGCGGTCGGCGAAGCCCGCCTGATTGTCGAAGTCGACGGCGAGATGCGTCGGCGTGTTGGCATC
Source organism: Aureimonas sp. SK2 (assembly GCF_029813115.1). Taxonomy (GTDB): domain Bacteria; phylum Pseudomonadota; class Alphaproteobacteria; order Rhizobiales; family Rhizobiaceae; genus Aureimonas. The sequence continues at coordinate 192,200 of NZ_JAPZDS010000003.1, read as the reverse complement.
CGGCCCGAGAATCTCCTCCACGTCTCCAACCTCGACGCCCTCGGCGGTATAAACGTCGATATCGTCGAGAAGGCCGGCCGCGATGTTGAAGGGCGGCACGATGGTCGCGTCCGGCACCTCCACGAGGGCGGTCTGCGCGCTGGCGGCGGCGGCCCAGAGCATAGAGCCGGCGAGGAGGGTGGCGGCAATCTTCGGCTTCATAGAAGTCTCCGTGGCTGTTTCGTGCCCGACCAACAAAGGTTCGCCCCCGCCGTTCCGTCAGGACTGTCACAAGTAGTTCAAGCCGCGCACGAAAATGGCCCGGTGCGTGGTGCACCGGGCCTCGTGTCTTGCAAAGTAAGGCGAGAGGCTTAGGCCGCCATCGCCTTCTTCAGGTTCTCGTCGATCTTGTCGAGGAAGCCGGTCGTGGAGAGCCAGGGCTGGTCCGGACCGATCAGGAGCGCGAGATCCTTGGTCATGTGGCCGGCCTCGACGGTGTCGATGCAGACCTTCTCCAGCGTGTCGGCGAAGCGCTTCAGCTCGGCGTTGTCGTCGAGCTTGGCGCGGTGCGCGAGGCCACGCGTCCAGGCGAAGATCGAGGCGATGGAGTTGGTCGAGGTCTCCTGGCCCTTCTGGTGCTGGCGGTAGTGGCGCGTCACGGTGCCGTGGGCGGCTTCCGCCTCGACGGTCTTGCCGTCCGGCGTCATCAGCACCGAAGTCATCAGGCCGAGCGAGCCGAAGCCCTGCGCCACGATGTCGGACTGCACGTCGCCGTCGTAGTTCTTGCAGGCCCAGACATAGCCGCCCGACCACTTCAGCGCCGAGGCGACCATGTCGTCGATCAGGCGGTGCTCGTAGGTGAGCTTGCGCTTGTCGAACTCGGCCTTGAATTCGGCGTCGAACACCTCCTGGAAGATGTCCTTGAAGCGGCCGTCATAGGCCTTCAGGATCGTGTTCTTGGTCGACAGGTAGACCGGGAAGTTGCGCAGGAGGCCGTAGTTGAACGAGGCGCGCGCGAACTCGCGGATCGACTCGTCAAGGTTGTACATGGCCAGCGCGACGCCGGCGGAGGGCGCCTGGTAGACCTCGTGCTCGATGACCTCACCGTCCTCGCCGACAAACTTGATCGACAGCGTGCCCTTGCCGGGGAACTTGAAGTCGGTCGCGCGATACTGGTCGCCGAAGGCATGGCGGCCGACGACGATCGGCTGGGTCCAGCCCGGCACGAGACGCGGCACGTTCTTCATGATGATCGGCTCGCGGAAGATCACGCCGCCGAGGATGTTGCGGATCGTGCCGTTCGGCGACTTCCACATCTTCTTGAGCTTGAACTCCTCGACGCGCTGCTCGTCGGGGGTGATCGTGGCGCACTTCACGCCGACACCGTGCTTCTTGATCGCGTTGGCGGAATCGATCGTCACCTGGTCGCCGGTGGCGTCGCGGTTCTCGACGGACAGGTCGTAGTACTCGAGGTCGATGTCGAGATAGGGGTGGATCAGCTTGTCCTTGATGTACTGCCAGATGATCCGGGTCATCTCGTCGCCGTCGAGCTCCACGACCGGATTCTGGACCTTGATCTTCGCCATCGCTGTTTTCCCCTGGGAGCGCGCCCGTCAGGAAGGGGCGGGCGCTTTCGAATGAAGGGGGCGGCCGCCCCCGGCATGATGCCGGGGCTATAGCATCGCACCCATGAGGAGCAAAGCCGCGCAGGCCTTTGCGCGGGTCCCTTCCTTCGGATAATCGTGCGCTGCAATCACAGACGAGCGAGGACGGGCGGACTTGGCCGGCACCAACAGAAGCGACGAGAACCGGACCGGCGGTCCCGCCATCATCCTGGTCGAGCCGCAGCTCGGCGAGAACATCGGCATGGTGGCGCGGGCCATGGCCAATTTCGGCCTGGACGACCTGCGCCTCGTCAACCCGCGTGACGGCTGGCCGAACGTGAAGGCCCGCGCCAGCGCCTCGCGCGCCGACCATGTCATCGACGCCGTGCGCCTGTTCGAAAGCGTGCAGGACGCCGCCGCCGATCTCACCTACCTCCTCGCCACGACCGCGCGTCCGAGATACTCGATCAAGCCGGTGCGCGGGCCGGAGGAGGCAGGCGGCGAACTTCGGGCGCGGATCTCTGCCAGCCAGGGCGCAGGCATCCTCTTCGGGCGCGAGCGGTTCGGCCTGTCCAACGAGGAGGTCGACCTCGCCGACGAGATCGTGACCTTCCCCGTCAACCCGGCCTTCGCCTCGCTGAACATCGCCCAGGCCGTGCTTCTGATGAGCTACGAGTGGATGAAGTCGGGCCTCGGCGAGGGCGCCGCGCCGCGTTTCCAGGCGCCCGAGATCGTGCCGGCGGCCAAGGAAGACCTTTACCGCCTGTTCGATCACCTGGAAGCGTCGCTCGACACGACGAACTTCTTCTTCCCGCCGGAGAAGCGGGAATCGATGGTGCACAATCTGCGGATCATGCTGACCCGCGCCGGCTTCTCCGACGCCGAGGTGCGCATGCTGCGAGGGGTGCTGCGGGCCTTCGAATACCGCATCGAGAAGGGCTCGAAATGACCGACAGGCCGGTCCTCCTCTTCGATTCCGGCATCGGCGGGCTGACAGTGCTGCGCGAGGCGCGCGTCCTGATGCCCGAGCGCCGCTTCGTCTACGTCGCGGACGACGCGGCCTTCCCCTATGGGGACTGGGAGGAGGAAGCGCTTCGGACCCGCATCGTCGGCCTGTTCGGCCAGCTTCTCGCCGAGCACGACCCGGCGCTCTGCATGATCCCCTGCAACACGGCCTCGACGCTGGTGCTGGGCGATCTGCGCGCCGCCTTCCCGCACATGGAGTTCGTCGGCACCGTTCCCGCGATCAAGCCGGCGGCCGAGCGCACGCGCTCCGGGCTCGTCTCGGTTCTGGCCACGCCCGGCACGGTGAAGCGCCAGTACACGCGCGACCTCATCACGCAATGGGCGTCGAAATGTGAGGTGAATCTCGTCGGCAGCGTCCGCCTCGCCGCGCTGGCCGAGAGCTACATGCGACACGGATTCGTGGAAGAGGATGCCGTGGCCGCCGAGATCGCGCCCTGCTTCATCGAAGACCGCGGGCGGCGCACCGATATCGTCGTGCTGGCCTGCACACACTACCCTTTCCTCGCCAACCGCATGCGCAAGACGGCGCCTTGGCCGGTGGACTGGCTCGACCCCGCCGAAGCCATCGCCCGCCGCGCCCTGTCGCTTCTCCCGCCGCCGGCAGGCGAGCTGCCCACGGGGCCGGACCGCGCGATCTTCACCCGAGGCGAGCCCGACGCGGCGACGCGATCCCTGATCCGGGGGTTCGGCCTTTCGACCTTATCCGCGTGAGCCGCGCCGAAGCATAATATCGGAGGTGCGACGCGGCGTGCCGTCAACGTCGTCGGTGACGGTGAGCGCGAAGGTGCCGTTCCCGCTGTTGCGGATCGCCATGGTCGCGGTCCGGTCGCCGTGGACCGTAACGGGGTAGGTGAGGGTGAAGGTCAGCGTGTCGCCCCGCAACCGTCCGTTGGAGAGGCGCGACACGCCCTTGGTGGACCCCGTGTAGGAGCCGGAAAACTGCCCGCTCGCCGGATCGAACCGGATGTCCGCGCCGATCTCGCGCCGCACGATCACAGCCGCGCGGCAGACCCCGGCGATACGCAGGCGGTTGGCGGAGGGCTGGCTTCCCTCCACGCTGCAATTCACGCGCCGGGGCGAGGTGTCCTGCTCGCGCTGCACCGAACCGGTGCCGCGGAAGGCACCGTCGAAGCGCGCGAGATACTCGGCATCGGCGAGCGCCGAGGTGGGGACGAACAGGGAAGCGAGGAGAACGGCACGGGCTGCATTGGACATCGGAGGTCTCCCTCTGCATGGCTGCGAAGTGGGTGGTCGGGACCAACGCACCGGGACGCCGTAGGGAACGGATGCGACGTGCTCTCGTTCGTTAGGCGGACGCAAACCCAACGGACCGATCCATGGACCTGATCAAGATCATCTTCGCCATCCTCCTGCCGCCGCTCGGCGTCTTCATGGAGGTCGGCCTCGGCAAGCACTTCTGGATCAACGTCATCCTGACGCTCCTTGGCTACATCCCCGGCATCGTCCACGCCGTCTGGGTGATCGCCCGCAAGTGATCGGTTCGGCTTGACTTCTGGAGCCTCGGCCAATAGGGACTGCGCATCGGCGGATCGGAAGGTCCGCCGGTTTCATTTTTACGTGTCCCGTGGGCATGCCGTGCGCTTCGTTCGGCGGCCCTGTCGGTCCGGCCGAGAGGCCGGACAAAGGAGGGCGCGTTTCCTGGCGTCGCGGGTGGTCCGCGCGCCTCATCCTATGGGAAATGCGATGTCAAAGCGCGAGTCTTCCAAGTACAAAATCGATCGCCGCATGGGCGAGAACATCTGGGGCCGTCCGAAGTCCCCGGTGAACCGCCGCCAGTACGGCCCGGGCCAGCACGGCCAGCGCCGCAAGGGCAAGATGTCCGACTTCGGCACGCAGCTGCGCGCCAAGCAGAAGCTCAAGGGCTACTACGGCGACATCTCCGAGAAGCAGTTCCGCAAGACCTACGAGGAAGCCGCCCGTCGTCGTGGCGACACCTCGGAGAACCTGGTCGGCCTGCTCGAGTCGCGTCTCGACGCGATCGTCTACCGCGCGAAGTTCGTGCCGACGATTTGGGCCGCCCGCCAGTTCGTCAACCATGGCCACGTCAACGTCAACGGCGTTCGCACCAACATCGGTTCGTACCGCTGCAAGGCCGGCGACGTGATCGAGGTTCGCCAGAAGTCGAAGCAGCTCACCGTCCTCATCGAGGCGACCCAGCTCGCCGAGCGCGACGTGCCGGACTACATCGAGGCGGATCACTCCAAGATGGTCGCGACGTTCCAGCGCGTTCCGGGCCTCGGCGACGTGCCGTACCCGGTCGTGATGGAGCCGAACCTGGTCGTCGAGTTCTACTCGCGCTGATCGGTTCGCCATCTGCGAAACGGACGAGAAGGCCGCCTCCGGGCGGCCTTTTGTTTTTCGGCCCCGCTTGTTAAGCGAAGCCCGAAACGAGGACCGGAACCCATGCTGGACGACGCGCCGAACCAGCCTCTCGACGAGGCGGCCGAGACCGCCGACAGCGGCGGGGCGCACCCGCTGTTCCGCGAGGTGCCGGACTCGGTCTCCTTCAAGAAGCTGCGCAAGCGGCTCCTGCGCGAGATGCGCGAGACCATCGAGACGCACGCCATGGTCCGGCCCGGCGCGCGCTGGCTGGTGGCGATCTCGGGCGGCAAGGATTCCTATTCGCTGCTGGCGCTGCTTCTTGACCTCCAGTGGCGCGGCCTGCTGCCGGTCGATCTCCTGGCCTGCAACCTCGACCAAGGCCAGCCGAACTTCCCCAAGCACGTCCTCCCCGACTGGCTCACCGCCAACGGCATCGCGCACCGGATCGAGTACCGGGACACCTATTCGATCGTGAAGGAAAAGGTGCCGACGGGCGCCACCTACTGCTCGCTCTGCTCGCGCCTGCGCCGGGGCAACCTCTACCGCATCGCGCGGGAGGAGGGCTGCGAGGCTCTGGTGCTCGGCCGCCACCGCGACGATAGCCTCGAGACCTTCTTCCTCAACCTGTTCCACGGCGGCAAGCTCTCGGCCATGCCGGGTAAGCTCCTCAACGACGAGGGCGACCTCCTCGTGCTGCGTCCGCTGATCCGCTCGGCCGAGGACGACCTCGCGCGCTTTGCGAGCGCCATGCGCTTTCCCATCATCCCCTGCGACCTCTGCGGCAGCCAGGATGGGCTCCAGCGCAACGCCATGAAGGCGTTCCTATCGGATATGGAATCGCGCTTCCCCGGCCGCCGCGAGACGATCGGCCGGGCGCTCGCCAACGTGCGGCCGAGCCATCTCCTCGACCCTGCGCTCTTCGACTTCGCCAGCCTCCAGCCCCGATCGGACGAGACACCGTGACCTTCGACATCGATACGCTTGCCACCATCCTGCGCGACGCCGCCAAGGCGGAGGTCATGCCGCGCTTCCGCCGGCTCGGCGAAGGCGACATCCGCGAGAAGACGTCCGCGATCGACCTCGTGACGGAAGCCGACGAGAGCGCCGAGCGCTTCATCAAGGCGGCTTGCGGTGGGGCCTTTCCGGATGCGCTCTTCGTCGGCGAGGAGAGCGTCGCCGCCGATCCGGCGCTCCTCGCCAAGATCGGCGAGGCCGACCTCTCCATCATCGTCGATCCCATCGACGGAACCGCGAACTTTGCGATGGGCGCGCCGCTCTTCGGCGTGATGGCGGCCGTCGTCTCGAAGGGCCAGACGATCGGCGGCATCATCTACGATCCGCTTGGCGACGATTTCATGATCGCCGAGCGCGGCGCCGGTTCGTTCCTCGTTCGCCCGAACGGCGAGCGCCAGCGCCTTCAAGTCGCCGCTCCCGCGCCGATCGACGAACTGTTCGGCGTCGCCTCGTCCAGCTTCCTGCCACGCGAGCAGCGCCGTCTGCTCCTCCAGCGGCTCGCCGACATCCGCGTCTTCGCCAACTACCGCACGGCGGCCCACGAATATCGCCTCATGGCCTCCGGGCATGTGCACTTTCAGTTCTACCTGAAGCTGATGCCCTGGGACCATCTCGCCGGCTCGCTGCTCATCGAGGAGGCGGGCGGCACCGTACGCAAGCTCGACGGCTCGCCCTATCTGCCGACCGATATCGGCGGGGGCTTGCTGACGGCGCCGGACGCGGAGACGTGGCGGGCCGTGCGCGACCTCGTCGGTCCCGAGATCACCGCCTGACGATGCAGACGCGGCGGCCTATTCGGCCGCCGCCGGCTCCACGACACGGGGGCCGCCGTCGCGCGGGCTCGGCCGCTCGTTGAAGAGCTTGCCGTTCTCGGCCACGATGGCGCAGCCGAAGGCACCGATCGACAGAAGCACGTAACCCACCAGGAGCGGGATCAGCGTGCCGTCGTACATGTAGCCAACGATGGCACCAAGGACACCGCCGCCGAAGGTCTGCATGAAGCCAAGCACGGAAGAGGCCGTCCCGGCGACATGGCCGAGCGGATCCATCGCCAATGCGTTGAAGTTGGTGCCGATGAAGCCGAACATGCAAAGCGACAGGATCGTCATCGGCAGATAGACGGCGAAGGGCGGAACGCCGCCATAGAGCAGCGCAATCGCAAGGTGCAGGACGTTCAGCGCCAGAAAGATGCACAGCGCGCCGTGCGACAGGTGCCGCATGCCGAAGCGCTCCACCAGCCGCGAGTTCGAGAACGAGGCCACCGCCATGAAGATGGCGCCGGCCGAAAAGTAGAGCGTGAACTCGGGTCCGAGGCCGTAGACCGAGACATAGATCTGCTCGGCCTGATTGATGAAGGCGAATAGCACGCCGAAGGTGAGCGCCGTCGAGAGCGTGTATGCGAAGGCCGTGCGGTTGGTCACGACCACCCGGAAGGCCTGTGCGACGCGGCTCACGGTCAGCGGCAGCCGATCCTCGGGGTGCTGCGTCTCCGGCAGCCGGACATAGGTCCAGAGCATCACGAAAGCCCCGAAGACGGCCACCGCGATGAAGATCTCGTGCCAGTCGCCGAAGAAGAGCACGACCTGTCCGAGGTTGGGCGCGATCACCGGGATGGCCATGAAGATCATCATGACGAGCGACATAACACTTGCCATGCGCGCCCCGCCGAAGCAGTCGCGCACCACGGACACGGCGATGACGCGCGTCGCAGCCGCACCGATGCCCTGGATCGCGCGAAGCGCCAAGAGCATGCCGAAGGTCGTCGAGAACACGGCCGCGACGGAGGCGAGCACGTAGACGCCGAGGCCGAAGAGCAGCACCGGCCGACGCCCGAACCGGTCGGACAGCGTGCCGTAGAAGATCTGCGAGATCCCGAAACCCATCACATAGGCGGTGATGACGAACTGCGCGTGGTTTGGATTCGCCAGTTCCAGCGTCTGCGTGATGTTGGTGAGCGCCGGAATGAAGATGTCGATCGCCGCGGCGTTCAACGCCATGATGCAGGCGATCAGGGTCACGAGTTCCCAATAGGGAATCCCGCGCACGGTGTTGGGCGCGCTCGACATGGGGTCCGGTCTTTCGTTGGTCGAGATCGTTCTAAGCCGGGCGGTACAAAAAGCAAGGCGGGCTGACGAACGCGCCCGCCAGCCCGAAACGAAAACGGCCCGCTCGGAGGAGCGGGCCGCTTGGAGAGCGTCGTCCGGGGCCTCAGGCCGCCGGCGACGGAGCGTTGAGAGCGATGCCCTTGTCGCCCATGAAGTCCTGCAGCTCGCCCGCCTGGAACATCTCGCGCAGGATGTCGCAGCCGCCGACGAATTCGCCCTTCACGTAGACCTGCGGAATGGTCGGCCAGCCGCCGTATTCCTTGATGCCGTTGCGCAGCTCGTCCGACGTGAGAACGTTGACGCCCTTGTAGGGGACGCCGAGGTAGTTGAGAATCTGGACGACCTGACCGGAGAAGCCGCACTGCGGGAAGTCCGGCGTGCCCTTCATGAAGACGATCACGTCGTTCGTCTTCACCTCGTTGTCGATCCAGTCGATGATGCCGGCCATGGCGCAATCCTGTTTGTCAGGCCCGCCTCAGTCGCGGGCAACGATACGTCCCGGCTCACATACGATGTCCGGGCTCGGCTTTAAAGGCCGTGGATCCCCGACGCCTACTTCGGCGCGCTGGTTTGGAGGGCGAGGGCGTGCAGGATGCCGCCCATGTTACCCTGGAGCGCCTGATAGACCATCTGGTGCTGCTGGACGCGCGACTTGCCCCGGAAGCTCTCGGCCACGACCTCGGCGGCGTAGTGGTCGCCGTCGCCGGCCAGATCGCGAATGGTCACGGTGGCGTCGGGAATCGCGTCCTTGATCATCTTTTCGATGTCGTGGGCGTTCATGGGCATGCGGTGATCTCCTGCCGGCGGCGCGATAGGAGACTCGCGACCGTCGTCAGGAGGATAGGGCCAATGCCGAGTCTCGGCAATCGAACCGGGCTCGGCGGTGTCAGGCGGCGGCCGCCTCGACAGGCAGAGTGCCGGACATGAAGGCCGGGAACCAGCTCTCGTGCGCCACCGTGAGGTCGGATACGGCGACGGAAAGAACGCCGTCGATCCTCAGTGCCGAACCGCCGGCCGTGCCGAGACGGCGATGGGGCAGGGAGGAAAGCTCCGAAGCGACCGCCTCGGCGGCGCTGGCGGGCACCGCGATCACGTAGCGCGCCTGGTCCTCGCCGAAAAGCGCCGCATGGCGTGCGCCGTCGCCGACGGAAACCTCGGCGCCAAGGTTCGCGGCGATGCACATTTCGGCGAGCGCGACAGCCAGGCCGCCGTCCGACAGGTCGTGGCAGGCCGATACGCGACCAGAGCGGATCAGCCCGCGCACCACGTCGCCGTGCCGGCGCTCGGCCGCGAGATCCACGACCGGCGCGCCGCCATCTTCGCGGCCCGCGATCTCGCGCAGGAAGATGGACGAGCCAAGATGCTTGCCATCTGCGCCGACGAGAAAGAGCGTGTCGCCTTCCTGCCAGCCGCCGATCGTCGCCGTCTTGGAGCGGTCCTCGATCAGGCCGACGCCGCCGATGGTGGGCGTCGGCAAGATCGCCTGGCCCAGCGTCTCGTTGTAGAGCGAGACGTTGCCGGACACGATCGGGAAGCCGAGCGCCTCGCAGGCGGCGCCGATCCCCTGGATGGCCTTCACGAGCTGGCCCATGATCTCGGGCTTTTCGGGATTGCCGAAATTCAGGTTATCGGTCGCGGCCAGCGGCTCGGCGCCGACGGCCGTCAGGTTGCGCCAGCATTCGGCGACGGCCTGTGCGCCGCCCTGGTAGGGGTCGGCCTCGCAATAGCGCGGCGTCACGTCCGACGAGAAGGCGAGCGCCTTGGTCGGATGGCCGTCGACGCGCACGACGCCCGCGTCGCCGCCGGGACGCTGCATCGAATTGCCCTGGATCAGCGTGTCGTACTGCTCGAAGACCCAGCGGCGCGAAGCGATGTCGGGCGAGCCCATGATCCGGAGGAGGGCGGCGCCGTAGTCCTCGGGCTCGGCGACGTCAGCCGCCGAAACGGGCGCCGCGGCCTTGGGCTCGACCCACGGGCGGTCGTATTCCGGCGCCTCGTCGCCGAGTTCCTTGATGGGAAGGTTCGCGACCTCCTTGCCATCGAACAGGATGCGGAAGCGCAGGTCGTCCGTCGTCTTGCCGACGACGGCGAAATCCAAGCCCCACTTCACGAAGATGGCCTCGGCCTCCTCGTGCTTCTCGGGACGGAGCACCATGAGCATGCGCTCCTGGCTTTCCGAGAGCATCATCTCGTAGGGCGTCATGCGCGCCTCGCGCACGGGCACCTTGTTGAGGTCGAGCTCGATGCCGAGGTCGCCCTTCGCGCCCATCTCGACGGCCGAACAGGTGAGGCCCGCCGCGCCCATGTCCTGGATCGCGATCACGGCTCCGGTCTGCATCAGCTCGAGGCAGGCTTCCAGCAGGCACTTCTCGGTGAACGGATCGCCGACCTGAACGGTCGGGCGCTTCTCCTCGATCGTCTCGTCGAACTCGGCCGAGGCCATGGTCGCGCCGCCGACGCCGTCTCGGCCGGTCTTGGCGCCGAGATAGACGACGGGCAGGCCGACGCCCTCGGCCTTGGACAGGAAGATCGCGTTCGACTTCGCGAGACCCGCCGCGAAGGCGTTGACGAGGCAGTTGCCGTTGTAGCGCGGGTGGAAGTTCACCTCGCCGCCGACCGTCGGCACGCCGAAGGAATTGCCGTAGCCGCCGACACCCGCGACGACGCCGGACACGAGGTGCCGCGTCTTCGGGTGGTCCGGGGCGCCGAATCGCAGGGCGTTCATGGCGGCGATCGGCCGCGCGCCCATGGTGAACACGTCGCGCAGGATGCCGCCGACGCCCGTAGCGGCGCCCTGATAGGGCTCGATATAGGACGGGTGGTTGTGGCTCTCCATCTTGAAGACGACGCAGTCGCCGTCACCGATATCGACCACGCCCGCGTTCTCGCCCGGCCCCTGGATGACGCGCTCGCCCTTGGTCGGCAGCGTCCGCAGCCAGCGCTTGGACGACTTGTAGGAGCAGTGCTCGTTCCACATGGCCGAGAAGATGCCAAGCTCGGTGATGCTCGGCTCGCGCCCGATCAGATCGAGGATGCGCTGGTACTCGTCCGGCTTCAATCCGTGGCTGGCGATGAGCTCCGGGGTGATCTGGATGTCGGCCATGGAGACTCCGAAACCGTCTTCAGGAATGGCGAAAGGCCCTCGCCGCCGGGTCGACGGGAAAGCTGCGTGTTATCTGGCGGGTACCCAATCCGACCGGCTGCGGCAAGGGCCGACATCGGCGCTCGCCCGCAGGATCGTCGCGTCGTCCTCGACCTGACTCACCGCGCCCTCGATCCGGCGCTGGAGGATCAGGAGCGTGTGATCGGGGCGACCGTCGCGAAGCCGCCCGCGTAGGCAGACGGCGAAGCCGCGCGAAGGATCGGCGAACACGAAGGCGCGCGTTCGTTCGAACGACTGGCGGCGATAGATCGCGGCGCCCGTGTCGCGGATGTAGCGGACTTCGGCCGGGTTGGGCGCGGGGCCGGCCGCGGCGGCCAAAGGGGCGGCATCCGTGCGACAACCGCCCAGCGCGACCAGCGCGAGCACGAGAGAAGCGAAGCCGGACCGCCCGCCCATCGTCGCCCGGTCAGGCATCGCAGCTCGTCGAGCCTGCACGCCAGCGGTCGAGATCGGCCTCCAGGCGAGATCGAAGCGGCGTGTCGAGAAGCGGCCCGTAGGTTGCCACGTCGGTCGAGCCGGCGGCGCCCTCCACCACTAGGAGCGGACGAGCCTCCAGACGGCCCTTGGGCACGAGGAGGAATCGCGGGCGCCCGGAGAACGAGGAAAGTTCGGGGGCGATGCTGTAGGGCGCGAAGGCGGGATCGCGCGACTTGAACCAGCAGCGGTTGGCCGTCAGCGTCAGCCGCTCCATCCGGTCGAGACCGGTATCGGCCCGCTTGGCGGGAGCCCGCTCCGGCGAGGGCGCGCGGGAGGCACAGCCGGATATCGCAACGATGGCGACGAGCGCGAGACCCAGTCCCGGCAGGCGGCTCCGGCTCAAGCGGCCAAGCCCCGGCCGAGGAGCCCGAGCGCGCCCTCGAACAGCGGACGACCGTCCGTGCCGCCATGCTCCAGCTCGATCAGGTTCTCGGGATGCGGCATCATGCCGAGCACGTTGCCGCGGTCGTTGACGATCCCGGCGATGTCGTTGATCGCGCCGTTCGGGTTGGTGCCCTCGGCATAGCGGAACACGACGCGGCCTTCGCCTTCGATACGAGCCAGGGTTTCGCTTTCGGCGAAGTAGTTGCCGTCGTGATGGGCGACGGGGCAGCGGATCACCTGATCCTGGGCATAGCCCGAGGTGAACATGGTCTGCGCGTTGGTGACCTTCAGCTTCACCTCGCGGCACACGAACTTGAGGCTCGTGTTGCGCATCAAGGCGCCGGGCAGGAGGCCGGCCTCGCAGAGGATCTGGAAGCCGTTGCAGACGCCGAGCACCGGCACGCCGCTCGCGGCCTTCTCGGCCACCGCCTGCATCACCGGCGAGCGCGCGGCGATCGCGCCGCAGCGCAGATAGTCGCCGTAGGAGAAGCCGCCCGGCACGACGATCAGGTCAACGTCGGGAATGGCGGTCTCGGTCTGCCAGACCGTGACCGGGGCCTGGCCGGAAATCTTGGTCAGTGCCGCGATCATGTCGCGGTCGCGGTTGAGGCCGGGCAGCAGAACGACGGCGGACTTCATGGTGAGGGCTCCTCAGGCGAGCTCGATCGCGTAGTTCTCGATCACCGTGTTGGCGAGGAGCTTCTCGCACATCGCCTTGAGGTCTCCCTCCGCCTTGGCGCGGTCGGTGCCGTCGATCTCGACGTCGAAGACCTTGCCCTGGCGCACGCCCGAGACGCCGGAAAAGCCCAGCGTGCCGAGCGCCCCTTCGATCGCCTTGCCCTGGGGATCCAGGACGCCGTTCTTGAGGGTGACGACGATGCGCGCCTTGATCACGGTATCTGCCTGCCTTGCGAATGAACCAAACGGAGAGCCGGAGCCGGCTGCGACACGGGACGCCGTGCTACTTGACCAACACCGGCCCGGAAGGGCGGGGCGGCTCGTTCTCGTTCATGATGCCGAGCCGGCGGGCCACTTCCTGATAGGCCTCGACGAGGCCGCCCATGTCGCGACGGAAGCGGTCCTTGTCGAGCTTGTCCTGGGTCTGGGTGTCCCACAGGCGGCAGCTATCGGGAGAGATCTCGTCGGCCACGATGATGCGCATCATGTCGCCCTCGAAGAGGCGGCCGGTCTCGATCTTGAAGTCCACGAGCTGGATGCCGACGCCGAGGAAGAGGCCGGACAGGAAGTCGTTGACGCGGATGGCGAGCGCCATGATGTCGTCGATTTCCTGCGGCGTCGCCCAGCCGAAGGCCGTGATGTGCTCTTCCGAGACCATCGGGTCGTCGAGCTGGTCGGCCTTGTAGTAGAACTCGATGATCGAGCGGGGCAGCACCGTGCCTTCCTCGATGCCGAGGCGCTTGGCGAGCGAACCCGCCGCCACGTTGCGCACCACGACCTCGAGCGGGATGATCTCGACTTCCTTGATCAGCTGCTCGCGCATGTTGAGCCGCCGGATGAAGTGCGTCGGGATGCCGATCCGGTTCAGATGACTGAAGATGTATTCCGAGATGCGGTTGTTCAGGACACCCTTGCCGTCCACGACCTCGTGCTTCTTCTTGTTGAAGGCGGTCGCGTCGTCCTTGAAGAACTGGACCAGCGTGCCGGGCTCGGGACCTTCGTAAAGGATCTTGCCCTTGCCCTCGTAGATACGGCGGCGACGTGTCATGGATGATGCCTGATCGCGATAGAGGCGAGTCGAGTGCCGACCCGCGAAAAAACCATATGTCTCCGCCGGGTGAATAGACCAAACGTCGGGCCTAAACAATCGCAAACGGGAGATCTCGCGCCGGGAACAGGAGCGTGAGCGTCGCTGGACAAGACGGACCCGGCCGCTAGCATCCACCGCACAACGACGAAAGCCGACCAGAAGGAGATGGGAATGTCACTGAACGATCGGGGCCAGGACTTCGAAGCCCGCTACGCGCACGACGAGGAGCGCAAGTTCCGCATCGAAGCCCGCGCGACCAAGCTTCTGGGCCTCTGGGCCGCGGAGAAGCTCGGGAAGAGCGGCGCCGATGCGGACGCCTATGCCACGGCGCTGGTCCAGCTCGACCTCGGCGCCAAGGGGGTGCAGGACGTGTTCGCCAAGCTCCGGACCGATTTCGACGCTGCCGGCGTGCAGCAGTCGGACCATCAGATCGAGCGCCACCACGCCGAGTGCATGGCCGAGGCCGAAAAGCAGATCGCAGCGTCCTGACATGAGCCTCGGCCGCCTGCGGGAGCTTCTGTCCCGTTCCGAGCCCACGCTCTGCGGCTGGTCGAGCCTGGCCGACCCCGTGGTCCACGAAATCCTGCTCGGCGGCTTCGACGCGCTGATCCTCGACGGCCAGCACGGGCTCCAGGGCGCGGCCGATCTGCGCGAAGGTTGTGCGCGGGCAGCCCTGCTCGGCAAGCCTGCCATCGTCCGCGTGGCGCCTGGCGACCTCGCGCTGGCGGGCCGCGCGGTGGATTTCGGGGCGTCCGGGGTAATCCTGCCGATGGTGGACAATGCCGACGACGCGCGGCGTTTCGCCAAGGCGCTGCGCTACATGCCCGGCGGAATGCGATCCTTCGGCCCGACCCGCGCGGCGGATCTCTTCAAGATGGCGCCGCGCGACTATCTCGCGGCCGCCGACGACGCCGTCCTGTCCTTCGCGATGATCGAGACGGCGAATGCCTATGCCGATCTCGACGCCATCCTTGCCGTCCCAGAACTCGGCGGCGTGTTCATCGGACCGTCGGACCTGTCGATGGCGCTCGGCGGTGGCGTGCTCGACCCGAAGGGCGAGGCGACCGACCGCGCCATCGACGATATCGCGGCTCGTGGTCGCGCGGCGGGCAAGGCCATCGCGATCTACGCGCTCGATTCGGCCGACGCACGGCGCTACGCCGAAATGGGCTGCCAGCTGATCGGGATCGCATCGGACGTCGCGATCCTGAAGGCCGGTTGCGCGCGGCTCGTCGCGGAGTTCCGCGGTTAGGAACTCAGGGCGCGGGCAGGCGGGACAGGAACTTTCCGAAGGTCAGCAGGCCTTCGGGCCAGGGGCCGTGGCCGCTGGCCTCGTCCAGACGCCCCGATTCGCCCGCATCCACGAAGAGGGAGCCCCAGGCGGCGGCCACGTCCTCGATCGCGTCGAAGGAATGGTCCGGCCCGCCCCGGCTGGCAACGACGATGGACGGAAAGGGCAGCGGGTCTCGAGAATAGGCGGCGAAACCCGACGCGCCCTCGCCGAGATCCGCCGGGGCGACGAAGAAGGCGCCGGCCACCTTTCCCCCGAACATCGGCACGGCCGCCACGGCGGCGGCGACGCCCAGCGCATGGGCCACGATCACGGGCGGCCGGGTCGAGCGCGACACGGCCTCGGCCACCGCGCCGATCCAGGCCTTCGCATCGTGCGGATCGGCGGCGGGCGGAACCACGCGGCTGGCGGTGGAAAGCTTGGCCTCCCAGCGGGACTGCCAATGCTGCTCGGAAGCGCCGGAAAGGCCGGGCACGATCAGGATGTCGACGTCGGAAACTCGCATCCCTCGCAGATGCGAAGCATGGAACCGCATGTCAAGCCGGCGGGTCAGAGGAGCGGGCTGATCAGGCGGGTGACGTTCTCGCCGAGCTGGATCAGGAAACCGCGCTTGTTCCAGTCCTCGAGGTTCAGCCTGTGGCTCTTGGTGCGGTAGTCGTCCTCGATGGCCCGCAGGTCGCGCACCACGTCCTCGCTGTAGCTGATCAGGGTCACCTCCGAGTTCAGCTCGAAGGAGCGACGGTCCATGTTGGCCGAACCGATGATGGCGATGTCGTCGTCGATCGACAGATGCTTGGCGTGCAGGAAGCGCTCGCGATAGAGCATGACCTCGACGCCCGCTTCCAGAAGCTCATCGTAGTAGGACTGCTGAGCCCGGTCGATGAGGAGGCTGTTGGTGGTCGAGGTGACGAAGAGCGTCACCCGCACACCCTTCGATACGGCCGTGCGCATGGCGAGGAGCAGCGGCTCGTTGGGGATGAAATAGGGCGTGGCGAGCACCACGCGCTGGCGGGCGCTGTAGATCAGGTCGGTGAAGAGAATGTCGACGCCGGATTCGGGATAGTCCGGCCCCGACGGGAGGACCTGGGCCGTCGCCGTGCGCTCGGCGGAGGGGGGCTCGGGCGCCGGCATCAGCTCGGGCGAGCCGATGTCCTCGGCGGTCTCCAGATACCAGTCGCCGATGAAGATCGCTTGCAGCTCCAGGACGACGGGGCCTTCGACGCGCGCCATCAGCTCGCGATAGAAGGTCTTCGGCTCGTATTCGATGCGATGCATGTTCTGCGAGCCGACCCAGCCGATCTTGCCGTCCACGACCACGATCTTGCGATGGTTGCGCAGATCCATCCGCGTCGCCTGGTTCCAGAAGCGTAGCGGCAGGATGAGGCGCAGCTCGACCCCCGTGTTCTTCAGGCGCTTGGCGATGGCCTTCCGGTCGCGCGAGGAGCCGACCGCGTCGATCAGGAGGCGACACTTCACGCCGCGTTTGGCAGCCCGCTCCAGCGCGCTCAGCACCTTGTTTCCGGCCTGGTCGTTCTGGAGGATATAGACCATGACATGCGCGTGGTGCCGTGCGGAGTCGATGTCGGCGGCGATGCGGTCCACCACCCGGTTGTAGTCGGCGTCGAGCACGATGCGGTTGTCGGCGAGGCACGGGAAGCGGCCGATCCGGTGGACGAGATGAGCCGTCATGCGGTGGTGCGGACGAAGGGTGCGCATTCCGCCCGTGCCTTCCAGCGTCATGTGCGCGATGGCGCGGCGAATGATGTCGGGGACCTTGGCCAGCCGGTCCTGCCGCCACTTCGGGTGGCGCGCGTTGCCCACCGCCAGATACACGACGAGAGCCGCCCAGGGCAGAAAGAAGAACAGGAGAAGCCACGCCTGCGCCGCCACGGGGCTGCGGCGGAACGGGATGTAGATGACAGCGCCGATCAGGATGGCCCAGCTCATGAACGCCAGCACCATGGGCAGGATCGTGCCGTCGAAGAATTCGACCATCCGTGTGTCTCGACCTCGATCGTCCCGCCGTCGGGCTCGCCTTGCGCTGCCGCCCAACCACCGATATGGGCGTCGGCGCGCCGCGGACGAGAGAGCGCGGGCCAAGATCGTGGCGGGAACGCGCGGGTTCGACCCGCGTTAGGCGCTTCGGTCTCCCCAGGGGCGGAGCGGTGAGGGCATGTTGCGGATCGTCTACGCCAACCTGGGTTACAGCCGCGACATCGACGGCTCGATCGGGCATCATGTGCGGCGCGTGCACCACCACGTCTTCACCACGCGCCGGGTGCAGCTGAGGAGCCTCGGCCTGGTGCGCGAGCGCCTGCGCGAGCTGAAGCCGGACCTGTCCTGCTTCGCCGAGATCGACAAGGGCTCGCTTAACAACGGGTTCTTCGACCAAGTCGGCGCGCTGGCCGAGGCGCATCACACGACCGTGCGCATCGACAACAAGTACGGCGCCGGACGGCGCTTCCGGCGCCTTTCCGTCTCGCGCGGAAAGTCCAACGCGTTTCTGGCCTCCCGGCCGCTGACCTACGTCGCGCGCTATCTGTCCTGGGGCAAGAAGCGGCTGGTCTACGACATCGACATCTCGGGAATCCGGGTGCTGATGGCGCATCTTTCGTTGCGCTACCGCATCCGCGGCCTGCAACTCGCCGAACTCGCGCGATGGGTGGCCGAGAGCGACAAGCCCACCGTCGTGATCGGCGACTTCAACCTGTTCCGGGGCGTCGGCGAGTTGCGCCCGCTCCTGGCCGACGGGCGGCTCGTCCACGCCAACGCTCATTCCGGCCCGACCTTCCGGCTCGGCCCCTATCGCGCCGCGCTCGACATCTGCCTCCTGTCGCAGGACCTCCGCGACCGCTGCCAGGTCACGATCCTCGACCAGCCCTATTCCGACCACCAGATGATCCAGCTCGACATCGCCGATGCCGAGCCGGGTGGTGAGATGCTGGAAACGCCAGTCCTCGTCGCGGCGGACGCCGAGGCCGCCTAGAGGTCCGTTCGATCAGGCCGCGCCGAAGACGCGACCGAAGATCGTGTCGACATGCTTGGTGTGGTAGCCGATGTCGAACTTCTCGCGGATGTCGGCCTCCGACAGCGCCGCGGTCACTTCCGCGTCGGCCAGCAACTCGGTGAGGAAGTCCGCGCCGTGCTCCCAGACCTTCATCGCGTTGCGCTGCACGAGGCGATAGGCGTCCTCGCGGCTGACGCCCGCCTGGGTGAGGGCGAGCAGCACGCGCTGCGAATGGACCAGACCCTTGAACTGGTTGAGGTTGCGGTCCATCCGCTCGGGGTAGACGAGCAGCTTGTCGATCACGCCCGTGAGGCGGGCGAGGGCGAAGTCGAGCGTCACCGTGGCGTCCGGGCCGATGTAGCGTTCGACCGAGGAGTGCGAGATGTCCCGCTCATGCCAGAGCGCGACGTTCTCCATGGCAGGCATCGCGAAGGACCGCACCATGCGGGCGAGACCCGTGAGGTTCTCGGTGAGCACAGGGTTGCGCTTGTGCGGCATGGCCGACGAACCCTTCTGGCCCGGCGAGAAATACTCCTCGGCCTCCAGCACCTCCGTGCGCTGGAGATGGCGGATCTCGGTGGCGAGGCGCTCGATGGAGGAGGCGATGACGCCCAGCGTCGCGAAATACATCGCGTGGCGGTCGCGCGGGATGACCTGGGTCGAGACCGGCTCGGGCTTGAGCCCGAGCGCCTTGGCGACATGCTCCTCGACGCGCGGGTCGATGTTGGCGAAGGTGCCGACGGCGCCGGAGATGGCGCAGGTCGCCACTTCCTCGCGCGCCGCCAGAAGGCGGCTGCGGCAGCGGTCGAACTCGGCATAGGCGAGGGCGAGCTTGACGCCGAAGGTCGTCGGCTCGGCGTGGATGCCGTGACTGCGGCCGATCGTGACCGTGTCCTTGTGCTCGAAGGCGCGGCGCTTCAGCGCCACCAGCAGCGCGTCCATGTCGGCGAGCAGGATGTCGGTCGCGCGAACGAGCTGGACGTTGAAGCAGGTGTCGAGCACGTCGGACGAGGTCATACCCTGGTGGATGAAGCGCGAGTCCGGCCCGACGAACTCGGCGAGATGCGTCAGGAAGGCGATCACGTCGTGCTTGGTGACGCGCTCGATCTCGTCGATCTTCTCGACGTCGAACGTGGCGGCGCCACCCTTTTCCCAGATCGTCCGGGCGGCTTCCTTCGGGATCACGCCGATCTCGGCCAGCGCGTCGCAGGCGTGCGCCTCGATCTCGAACCAGATCCGGAACTTGGTCTCCTGCGACCAGACGGACACCATCTCGGGGCGGGAATAGCGGGGGATCATCGGCGGGGCCTTTCGCGAGCGGCGTTCGATATGTTCGCCGCGCTGTAACAGACCCCCGCCCGCGCCTCAATCAAGGGCGCGGCTTCATGCTTCCAGGTCTCGCCAGCAGGGGCGCAGATCGCCGGGAGCCGGCGTTGCGGCATGCACGCCGCGCGCGATCGCCCGCGCCATGGTCGCGGCGGCGGCGGCGGCCAGCTCGACCCGCTCCGCGCCGTCGGGCCGCCAGCCACTCCCGCCGGTGGCGGCGGCGAACACGAGGTCGCCGTCGAAATCGGTATGGGTCGGCCACAGGGCGTGGGCGAAGCCGTCATGGGCGGCCACGGCGAGCCGCCTCGCGCCGCCCTTGTCGAGGACGGCGTCGGTAGCGATCACCGCGATCGTCGTGGCGCCGCCCGGCTGGGGCGAGAGCTTGGACGGAGGCGACATCGACAGGGAAGGATGCGGATGGGGCAGGCCGAGGCCGCCGAACTCGGCGGCCATCTCGAAGGGGGCGGCGTGGAAATGGAGCGTCGTGCCGACCAGCGGCGAGCCCAGCGCGTTGACCGCCACGAGCGCCGCCACCGTCGCGCCGGACGGGAGCAGAGTGGAAGCCGAACCCAGCCCGCCCTTGACGCGTGCCGTGGACGCTCCGGTCCCCGCACCTTGGCTGCCGAGGCCGAAGTCGGGGCCGGCGGCAGTTGCCGCCTGGAACCCGAGGTCGCGATAGGGCGCTTGGAGGCCCCAGTTCTTGTCGCCGCCATTGGCGAGATCGAACAGGATCGCCGCCGGCACGAGCGGCACCCGGTGCCCCGCCACCTCGAATCCGCGCCCGACCGAGCGCAGGTAGGCCTGGACGCCGGAGGCCGCGTCGAGCCCGAAGGCCGAGCCGCCGGAAAGGACCAGGGCGTCGATGCCGAAGACCAGCTTGTCCGGCGCCAGCAGTTCGGTCTCGCGCGTGCCCGGTGCGCCACCGAGGATTTCGACGGCGGCGACGCACGGGGCGTCGAAGAGGATGGCGGTGGTTCCGCTCTTCAGTCTCTCGTCCTGCGCGTTGCCGACGCGAAGGCCGGAAACGTCGGTCAGGAGGTTTCGCGGCCCCGGCCGCCAGACGGAGGACACGCTCAACCTTCCGGCTCCGCTACGAACCGTGCTCCGTCCCACCGGTAGGCCCGGAAGGGCACGACGTCGGTGGTGCCGTCGCCCTGGAAGCGGACGAGGCCGGACGTGGTGACGAAGGTCTCGGCGTTCAGGACGTCGGGGAGAGCCCGACCCTCCTGCGTCGCCCGGCGGGCGGCCCCGATCGCGATCTCGGCCCCGGTGCGCGCGACCCGGGCATAGCCCTCGTCCTCCGGCGCGGTCTCGGAGGGCGCCCAGTCGACGTCGAAGCCCGAGACGACAGCTGTCGTGCCGGGCGCAAGGGGCACGGCGTCCGCCGCGTCGAGGAGGGATTCGCCGCCCATGGCCTCGATCGTCAGGCCGAGTTCGGCCGCATCGCGCAGGATGATCGCGACATCGCTGCGGGCGCCCAGAAACAGGACGCGCGTGACGCCGCTCTGCTGGATCCTGCGGGCGAGGGGAAACTGCTTCTCCTCGGCGGGGCGATAGGTTTCCGTCAGGGCCGGGCGCAGTCCGCTTTCCTCCAATAGCCGGCGCACGTTGTCCGCAAGGTCGCGCGAGAACGGCGTTCCATCGTCTACGAGGGCGAACGGAGCGGTCGACCAGCGCTCGCGGACGGTGCGGGCGAGCGCTTCGGCCTCGGCCGTCGAGCCGGGAGCGAGGCGCCAGACGAGCGCGCCGTCCTTTTCGCGCTGACGCAGGATGCGCGCCGCGCGCACGCCGACGTCGATCACCGGAATGCCGGCCTCGGTCAGCTTCGGCAGCGCGGCCTCGAGCGCGACGGCGCAGAGGAAGCCGACTGCGACCGACGCTTTCGCCGCGATGAAGTCGTCCGCTGCCTTGCGTCCGCCATCTGCGGTGCAGCCCGTATCCGCCTCGACGACCGTCGCCCCGGCGTCACCCGCCGCCCGCGTTGCACCCGCCACGGCCTGCCGTCCGAGGATGTCGCTCGGCCCAGAGAGGGGCGCCGCGACGCCGAGCACGACCGGTCCCGACGGCTGGGCGAAGACGCCGAGCGGAGGGGCGGCGGCGAGCAAGGTTCCAACGAGAAGCCGGGCCGGGAAACGCATCATGCGTCCGTTCTAACGTCTTCGCGTTTGGTATGCGAGGCGGCTTCGCTTGACCCTTTCGGTAAGCCCCGCTTAAGTCGAACCGAGCCGCTCAAAAAGCGCGCGGCCAACTTGAGGCCGGAGCTACAAGCCTCTGGCCCACAACCATTTCGGGAGTTCGCGCATGATCGGCGGAAAGACAGCCATTCTCGGCCTCACGGCCTCTCTCCTCGCGCTCGGCGTTTCCGCCGCGTCGGCGCAGGATGCAGCGCTCAAGATCGGCATGATCGGCGGCATCACGGGACCGATCGAGAGCCTCATGCCGCCGATCGCCGATGCGGCTCGCCTCGCCGTCGCCCAGGTGAACGAGGCCGGCGGCATCGGCCCCAACGGCTCGAAGGTCGAGATGGTGATCGGCGACGACGGCTGCGTCGACGCTGCCCGCGCCTCGGACGCCGCCGACCGTCAGGTCAACTCCGAGAAGGTGGCCGGCATCGTCGGTGCCATGTGCTCGGGCGCCACCATCGCTGCCGCGAATTCGGCCGCCATCCCCGGCGGCGTCGTCATGGTCTCGCCGGCCTCGACCTCGCCGGCCGTGAGCGATCTCGACGACAAGGACCTCGTCTTCCGCACCGCCCCGTCGGACGCCTACCAGGGCGAGGTGCTGGCGCGCGTCGTGAAGAAGAACGGCATCGACAACGTCGCCATCACCTATGTGAACAACGACTACGGCACCGGCTTCGCGCAGGCCTTCCAGAAGGCCTTCGAGGCCGACGGTGGCACCGTGACCGTGTCGCAGGCGCACGAAGACGGCAAGGCCGACTACCGCGCGGAGATCGGCTCGCTCGCCTCGTCCGGCGCCGACGCGCTGGTCGTGCTGGCCTATGTCGACGGCTCGGGCGGCCGCATCGTCTCCCAGGCACGCGAGACGGGCGACTTCTCGACCTTCATCGGCGGTGACGGCATGGTCGGCGGCAACCTCACCAACGTGGCGGGCGGCGATGAGAAGCTGATCCTCACGCGTCCGGGCGGCACGGCCGCCGTCGGCGCCGAGGCCTTCGCGACCGCGGCGCGCGCCGCCAATCTCGATCCCGCCGCGACCTACACGTCCACCTCCTACGACGCGGCCTTCGCTCTGATGCTGGCTCTGGAGAAGACCGGCGGTTCGCGTGAGGGCCTCAGCCAGGCGCTTCGCGACGTGTCGAGCGCGCCGGGCGAGGTGATCCTGCCGGGCGAGTGGGCCAAAGCCAAGCAGCTCATCGCCGCCGGAACCGACATCAACTACGAGGGCGCGTCGGGCGCGCTGGAGTTCGACGCCAAGGGCGACGTTCCCGGCTCCTACGACGAAGTGACCATTCGCGACGGTGCGATCGTGGTGGTCGGCCCGGCGATGTAAGACGGACCGGCGCGACGCGCGGCGATACCATGGTGGTTCTGGTTTTCGGGGCCAACCGTGCTGCGCAACCGCGCCGCTCCCGCCGCCGTTGCCCTTGGGTCCGCGCTCGACGCCACATGAACCCCGGAGCGTTGGCTCCGGGGTTTTTCGTTGTCGTCAGTGCTTCTTCATGGGGTCGTGGCCCCAGTTCATCAGCGAGTAGCGTCAGGGCGTGTCCTCGATCTCGCCCTTCGGCTTCTGCTTCATGTGGCGCTTGATGTAGCCGACGACCTTCTGCATGTGCTCGTACTCGGCATCGGTCAGGTCGGACTTCTTCATGCCCTTGATCTCGATGATCTCGCGGCCCGACTTGTGGCCGACCGACTCGCCCTTGCCGCCTGACTTGAAGCCGACTTGTTTGGACTCGTCTGTCTCGAGCCAGTGCTCGATCTGCTTGGGCGTCATGTTCACGAGGTCCTTGAACTCGGCATAGACCTCGGCTCGCTTGTCGTCGTTCATGGGGCGCTCCCAATTCATGGTTGCGCGCCCAACGACTCCTCCTTGTGGACGGTTCCTCTAGTCCGCCCGCCGCCGTTCCGGCAGGACCCCGTGCGGCGCGAAGCGCAGGACGAGGGTGATGGTCAGCCCGATGACGAAGACCCGCATCTGAAGCGCGCGAGAATCGAGGTCCGGCGGGGCGACCCAGCCGAACAAGGACTGCCCCCAGTCGCGCGCCAGCGAGAAGAGCGTCAGCGCCGCGGGCTCCGACATGGTCCAGACGATGTAGACGAAGACGGCGCCGAAGATCGCGCCGCGATTGTTGCCGGCGCCGCCGAGGATCACCATCACCCAGATCAGGAACGTGTGGTTGAGGTCGACGAAGCCGGACGGGTCAAAGATCGAGGTGAAGTGGACGAGAATGGCACCGCCGAGCCCCATCAGCATGGCGCCGAGCACGAAGATCTCGAGGCGCCGACCGTCGACGTTCTTGCCCATCGATGCGGCCGCCGCCTCGTTGTCGCGGATGGCGCGCATCATGCGGCCCCACGGCGCCCGGTAGGCCCGCTCCATCAGGAGATAGACGAGGAGGAGGAGGACGGCGGTGACGGCCAGATACAGGCTGCGCCCCCACAGGAAGCCGACCTCGGCCGGAGTCGGCACCGGCCAGGGCAGCGGCGAGACGGTCAGCGTGCCGCGCGTCAGCCAGTCGGCGTTGCGCAGGAAGGTCTTGATGATCTGAGCGATGCCGAGCGTCGCGATGGCGAGATAGTCAGCCCGCAGCCCGAGGCAGATTTTGCCGATCACAAAGGCGATGGCGCCGGCGACGACGCCCGCCATGGCCCAGCCGACGCCGACCGGGAGGCCGAAGCCGCCGATGAAGCCGGCCTCCGCCTCGATCGCGACCGTGGCCGGATCGAATTTCGCGGTCACCGCCATGAAGGCGACGGCGCCCGAAATCACCGTCAGCGCCGTGACCAGCCCCTTGGGCAGGCCGACGCGATGGAGTTGCGAGACCAGCCCGACGACGACGACGGCGCCGATCAGCCAGAGCAGGGCCACCCCGAGGAGCGGCGCTCCGCTGGAGGCCCAGAACGCCTCGTTCACCGGGAAGGTCATGAGCACGGAGGCGAAGGCGCCGGCGATGATGAAGCCCATGATGCCGACGTTGAAGAGACCGGCGTAACCCCATTGAATGTTCAGGCCGATCGCGATGATCGCATAGGCCGCGGCCTCGACCAGCATGCGGGTCGCGTAGGCCGATCCCTGGAGCCAGAAGATCAGGCCGACGAGGGCGACGAGCGCCAGCGGCAGGAGCGGCTCGCGCAGGCGGTTGGTAGCCGTGGATGCCGCCGCCATCAGAACACCCGTCCCTTGAAGATGCCGGTCGGCCGATAGATCAGCACGACGACGAGGATGAAGAACGGCACCACGAGCCGGTACTCCGTCGGCACGAAGGCGAGGTTCGCCGGAATCTCGACCCAGGCCGGCATCCAGCCCTGGAACGGGCGCAAGAGCACCGAAAGGTTGAAGACTGACAGCGTCTCGGCGAAGCCGATGAGATAGCCGCCGGCGATCGCGCCGTAAGGCTGGCCGATGCCGCCGACGATCGTGGCGGCGAAGATCGGCAGCAGGATGTTGTAGGCGAGGTCGGGCTTGAGCTGGACGTCCATGGCCAGCATCGTGCCGGCGATGGCGGCGAGCGAGCCGCCGATGACCCATGTCGCCTTGACCACGGTGTCCAGCGGAATGCCGGTCACGCGCGCGAGGTCCGGATTGTCGGACACGGCGCGCATCGCCTTGCCGAGGCGCGAACGGGTAAGGAAGAGGTGCAGCACGATCACCGAGACGACGGTGAGGAGGATCAGCGCCACCTGCGGCTCGGTGATGACGATCGGGCGGCCGCCGGTGGGGATACGGAAGATCTGCTTGGGCGCGTCGAGATACATCTCGCGCGAGCCCGTGCCAGCGAAGAGGCGGATCAGGCCCTGCAGCATGAGCGCAACGCCGATCGACGCCATGACCATGACGACGGGCCGCGCGCCCCGGTCGCGCAGCGGCTTGTAGAAGGCCTTGTCGAGCCCGATCGCGAAGACCGAGGTCAGCAGCATGACCACCGGCAGAAGCGCGAGCGCGAGCGGGATCGGCAGCGAGACGCCGAGAGCCGAGAGGAGGCTCGCCAGCATGAAGGCGAAGAACGCCGCCGCCGTCATCATGTCGCCATGCGCGAAATGGGCAAAGCGCAGGATTCCGAAAATCAGCGTCACACCGACCGCCCCGAGCGCGTAGATCGAGCCGATGATGAGTCCGCCCATCAGGCCGCGGTTGATGAAGAAGACTAGCTCGTCCAAATGTCTATCTCGAAATGTTCGATCGAAAGGCGAAGCGGAGGGCTTCAGCCGCCGAGGAAGGATTTTGCGACATCCGGGTCGGCCAGCAGCGCGGCGCCCGTGTCGGTGAAGCGGTTGCGGCCCGAAGCCAGGACGAAGCCCTTGTGGGCGATGCCGAGGGCCTGCTTGGCGTTCTGCTCGACCATCGCGACCGTCACGCCCGCCGCGTTGACCGCGAGGATGCGGTCGAAGATCTCGCTCATGTAGCGGGGCGACAGGCCGGCGGTCGGCTCGTCGAGGAGGATCAGCTTCGGGTCGATCATCAGCGCCCGACCGACCGCTACCATCTGGCGCTGGCCGCCCGACAATTCGCCCGCCGGCTGGCGCCGCTTGTCCTTCAACGGCGGGAAGATGTCGTAGACGCGCTCCAGAAGGCCGGAGACGTCGTCGCGACGGACATAGGCTCCCATCTCCAGGTTCTCATGGACCGAGAGCGTCTTGAAGACGTTGTGCTCCTGCGGCACGAAGGCCATGCGCAGGGCGCTCAAGGAGTCCGTCGGCCGGTTGGTGATATCCTGGCCGTCGAACAGGACCCGACCCGAGGAAACGCGCAGAAGGCCGAAGATCGCCTTGAGCGTCGTCGATTTTCCTGCCCCGTTCGGCCCGACGATCACGCCGATCTCGCCGGCTTCGAGTTCGAGGTTCACGCCGTTGAGGATGGTCGCCTCGCCGTAGCCGGCGACGACGTTCTCGACCTTCAGGAGGCTCATGCCGTCGCTCCCGTCTTGGCGGTCGCGTGGCCGGTCGGCGAGCCGCCGAAATAGGCTTCCACCACCGCCTCGTCGGCCTGGATCTCGGCGAGCGTGCCGGTGCGCATGACCTCGCCCGCCGCCATCACGATCACGGGGTCGCAGAGGCGGCCGATCAGGTCCATGTCGTGCTCGATGACGAAGAACGTGTAGCCGCGTTCCCGGTTGAGGCGCTCGATGTTGGCGGCGATGTCGTTGAGAAGCGTCCGGTTCACGCCGGCCGCGATCTCGTCGAGCAGCACGATCTTGGCGTCCACCATCATGGTCCGGCCGAGCTCGACTAGCTTCTTCTGGCCGCCCGAAAGGTTGCCGGCGAGCTCGTGTGCGACGTGTCCGATCTTGAGGAAGTCGATCACGTCCTCCGCGCGCTCGCGCACGCGTCTCTCGAACTCGCGCACCTTGCGTCCCCGGAACCAAGCCTCCAGGACGTTCTCGCCCGGCTGGCCGCCCGGCACCATCATCAGGTTCTCGATGACCGACAGGCGGGAGAACTCGTGCGCGATCTGGAACGTACGCAGGAGGCCGCGTCCGAAGAGCTGATGCGGCCTGAGGCCCTGGATCTCGCGCCCTTCGAACAGGATCTTGCCGGAGGACGGCGCCAGATTGCCGGCCACCATGTTGAACAGCGTGGACTTGCCGGCGCCGTTCGGACCGATCAGGCCCGTGATGCCGCCCTGTTCGACGGACAGCGAGCAGCGGTTCACGGCAACGAAGCCGCCGAACCGGCGCGACACATCCCTGATCTCTAGGATCGGCGCCATAGCGACTTCCTATCGTATTGAAAAATATTCCGAAGCGGGCACGTCCTGAAGCCTCCGGGCCGCGATGTCAAACGCATTGACCTTTACGTCGCTCACGAACTTGAAAAGATTCGTGGCGCAGGGTGCGCCATCCGAAGGCGCGCCCCATGTTGGGATGCGTTGCGCCAGCCCGAAGGAGTCGCCTTGCTAGTGACCCGCGCCGAGATCGACCGAGCGGCCTTCCGCGAGGCCATGAGCCATTTCGCAGCCGCCGTGTGCCTCGTCACGACCGACGGGCCGGCCGGGCGTCGGGGCGTGACCGTGACCTCCGTCTGCTCCGTCTCGGACGACCCGGCGACGCTGCTCGTCTGCCTCAACCGCTCGCACGAGGCCAATGCGCGCTTCGCCGAGAACGGCGTTTTCGCGGTGAATGTCCTGGCCGACCGGAGCGAGTCGGTGGCGCGAGTCTTTTCCGGCGAGGGAAAGCTCGATCTGGAAGCGCGGTTCGCCTCCGGCCGCTGGACCACGCTGGAAAGCGGCGCGCCCATTCTGGAGGATGCGATCGTCGCCTTCGACTGCCGCAGTCTGGAAAGCCGGACTGTGGCGACCCACCAGGTTACGATCGGCCAAGTCGTCGGCCTGTCCGTTCCGCGTGCCGGGCACAGCCTCCTGTACCGCGCGCGCCGCTACCATGCGCTGCAGCACCCGGAGGCCGAGTGACGCGGTTGTGACGTCGCGCGCATGAACTATCTTCGGGTCGACCCTTCGCATGGACCCCGAGTCGGTGACCCAATTTCCCCACAGCATCGACGAGACGCAGGCGCTTCTAGGAGTCGGCGGCTACGTCGCCGACCGCTCTCTCGCCACGGTCCTGTTCCTGGCCTTGCGCATGCGGCGGCCGATCTTCCTCGAAGGCGAGGCGGGCGTCGGCAAGACGGAGGTGGCCAAGGTCCTGGCCGAGCGGCTCGGTCGTCCGCTGATCCGCCTCCAGTGCTACGAGGGGCTGGATGTCTCCACCTCGCTCTACGAGTGGAACCATGCCGCCCAGATGATCGAGATCCGGCTGCGCGAGGCGAGCGGCGACACGGCGCGCGACGCCATGCGCTCCGACATCTTCTCCGAGCGCTTCCTGATCCGCCGCCCGGTGCTCCAGGCGCTGGAAGGCGAGGCCGGCCGGGCGCCGGTTCTCCTGATCGACGAGCTGGACCGCGCGGACGAAGCCTTCGAGGCGTTTCTCCTCGAAGTGCTATCTGACTTCCAAGTGACGATTCCCGAACTCGGCACCATTCGGGCGGCCGAGCCCCCGATCGTCGTCGTGACCACCAACCGCACCCGAGAGATCCACGACGCCCTGAAGCGGCGCTGCCTCTACCATTGGCTGGACTATCCGACGGCGGAGCGCGAGCTGGAGATTGTCCGACGAAAGGTGCCGACGGCCCATGCCGACCTTTCGGCCGAACTGGTCGCCTTCGTCCAGCGGCTGCGCGGGGCGGACCTCTTCAAGGCGCCGGGCGTCGCCGAAACCCTCGACTGGGCGACCGCGCTCACGGAACTCGATGCGGTGGCGCTCGACCCCGAGCTGGTGACGGACACGCTCGGCGTCCTCCTCAAGTATCAGGACGACATCGCGCGCATCGGTCGGAGCGAGGCGGACGAGATGCTGCGCGCCATCCGCCGCGAGCACGCGAGCGCATGACGGGCGGCGGTCATCTCGCCGACAACGTCGCGCATTTCGCGCGAACGCTCCGCCGCGCCGGTATGCGCGTCGGCCCGGCGGATACGCTGGCCGCCATCGAGGCGGTGCGCGCGGGCGGCATCGGCTCGCGCGAGGACTTCTTCTGGACGCTGCATGCGGTCTTCGTATCGCGCCGCGAGGACACTGCCGTCTTTGCCGAGGCATTCAGCCTGTTCTGGCGCTCGCGCCAGCTTGTGGAGCGGATGCTCGCGATGTTCTCGGCGCAGACCCCCGCCCGCAAGCCGCCGCCCGAACCTAAGCCGGGGGCGCGGCGCGTGGCCAACGCCCTGGAGGCTGCGGGTGGCGCGAGGCGGGTCGAGGAGCGGCCCGTGCTGGAGATTGACGCGCGGCTGACCGTCTCGGCCGAGGAGGTGTTCCGCGCCAAGGACTTCGCGCAGATGACGGCGGCCGAACTCGCAGAGGCTCGCGCCGCCATCGCCCGCATGGCGATGCCGGACGACCGGGTGGCCGCGCGTCGGTTCCGGGCGCGGAACCGGGGCCGCCGCTTCGATCCACGCCGCACGCTGCAGGCTTCGCTGCGTACCGGCGGCGACCTGATCCTGCCGCGCTTTCGCGAAGCGCGGACGGTCCACCCGCCGCTCGTGGTGATCGCCGACATTTCAGGCTCCATGAGCCAGTACAGCCGCCTCATGCTGCACTTCATGCACGCCATGTCGGCGCGCCGCCGGGTGCGTGCCTTCCTGTTCGGCACGCGGCTGACGCCGGTGTCGCGCCAGCTCGCGCAGCGCGATCCGGACGAGGCGGTGGCCGCCTGCAGCGCGCTGGTGCAGGACTGGTCCGGCGGCACGCGCATCGGCGCGGCGCTGGAGGAGTTCAATCGGCGCTGGTCACGGCGCGTCCTCTCGGGCGGGCCAATCGTGCTCCTCGTGACCGACGGGCTGGAGCGCGACGACATGGAGCGCCTGTCGCGCGAGGCGGACCGCCTCCATCGCTCCTGCCGCCGACTGATCTGGCTGAACCCACTTCTGCGTTTCGACGGTTTCTCGGCGCGCGCCCGTGGCGTGCGGGCTCTTCTTCCGCATGTCGACGAGTTCCGCTCGGCCCATTCCCTGAACACCCTGTCCGACCTCTGCGCCGCGCTGTCGCGCGAAGGGGGCGGACGCGACAACGACCCGCGCGCCTGGCTGCGAGCCGGCGCGGCGGCATGAGGAGCCAGGCGATGAGCGAGACGACGGATATCCTGAGCGTCGCCGAGCGCTGGGCCGGCGAGGGGCGCCGGCTGGCGCTGGCGACCGTGATCGAGACTTGGGGCTCGGCACCGCGCCCCGTCGGCAGCCATCTCGTGATCGACGCGGAGGGCGGCTTCGAGGGCTCCGTGTCCGGCGGCTGCGTCGAGGGCGCGGTGATCGCTGAAAGCCTGGAGGTGATCGAAAGCGGCGCGCCGCGTATCCTGGAGTTCGGCGTCGCGGACGAAACGGCCTGGCGCGTCGGCCTCTCCTGCGGCGGCCGCATCCGCGTCTTCCTCGAACGAGTGGCCTGATGCGGGCGGACCTCCTGCGTGAGCTCAACGCCGAGCGGGCGGCGCGGCGCGGCTGCGTGGTCGTGACCGATCTCGACAGCGGCGCGCAGCGGCTGGTGCGCGAGGCGTACATCGAAGGCGAGGACGAGGCGATCGCGCGGGCGCTGCGGAGCGGGCGCTCGGGGCTGGTCGAGGGCACGCGGACCTTTCTCAACGCCTATCTGCCGCCGCCCCGTATCCTGGTGATCGGCGCCGTCCACATCAGCCAGAGCCTCGCCCCGATGGCGCGTCTGGCCGGCTTCGACCTCGCCATCATCGATCCGCGCACCGCCTTCGCGACACCCGAGCGCTTTCCGGGCGTCGATCTCTCGGCCGAATGGCCGGAAGACGTCCTGCGCGAGCGCCCGCTCGACGCCTACACGGCACTGGTCGCCGTGACGCATGATCCGAAGATCGACGACCATCCGCTGATCGAGGCGCTGCGGACGGGCTGCTTCTATGTCGGCGCGCTGGGCAGCAGGAAGACGCATGCGCGACGGGTCGAACGGCTTCTGGCAGCCGGCGTGCCGCAGCATCGGATCGATCGGATCGAGGCGCCGATCGGCGTCGATATCGGCGCGGCGACGCCTGCCGAGATCGCCGTCGCGATCCTCGCCTCGGTCATATCCGCCTTCCGTGGACGCAAGATGCACGCCGAACGCCGGGGAGAGGCGCCGGGCGCATGAGGTTCGGCCCCGTGCCGACGGAGGAGGCGGAAGGCGCCCTCCTGGCGCATGCCGCGACGGCCGGCGGGCGGCGCCTGCCGAAAGGGCGCCGGCTCACGGAGGACGACGTTCGAGCGCTCGTCGCGGACGGAGTTCGCGAGATCACCGTCGCGCGCCTCGACCCCGGCGACATCGAAGAGAACCTCGCAGCCGAGCGGATCGCCCGCGCACTGGTTTCAACCGGGGTGGAGATGGCGCCGCCGGGAACCGGCCGCGCCAACCTCCATGCCACGCGGTCCGGCCTCTTCCTGCCCGACCGCAGGCTGGTCGATGCGGTGAACGGAATCGATCCCGGCATCACCCTCGCGACGCTCGGCGAACACGCGCCGGTCGGCGAGGGACGCATGGTCGCCACGGTGAAGATCGTTCCGCTCGCGGTGCCCGGCGAGGCCGTCGATGCGGCCGTAAGCGTCCTGTCGTCGGGCTTGGCGTTCCGCCTCGCGCCGTTTCGCGCGCGGAGCGTCGGACTGGTGCAGACGCGGCTCCCCGGCCTAAAGTCCGCGACGCTCGACAAGACCCGGCGCGTCCTCGAACGGCGGCTCGAGCCGTCCGGCTCGACGCTCGGCCGCGAGGAGCGGTGCGCGCACGACGAGGCGGACCTGACCAAGCGGCTCGCCCGGGCGCCGGCGGGCGAGGACCTGACGATCGTGTTCGGCGCCTCCGCCGTGATCGACGAGGCGGACGTCGTGCCGGCGGCGATCCGGCGCGCGGGCGGCGAAATCGTCCATCTCGGGATGCCCGTGGACCCCGGCAACCTGCTTCTGCTCGGGTGGATCGGAGAACGCACGATCCTCGGCGCGCCCGGCTGCGCACGCAGCCCCGCCGAGAACGGTTTCGACTGGATTCTCAATCGCATCCTCGCCGATCTTCATGTCGGACGGGAAGACATCGTCGGTCTGGGCGTCGGAGGACTTCTGATGGAGATCGCGTCTCGACCCCATCTGCGCGAGGCGCCGGCAAGCGCACCGCACAAGCGCGTCCATGCGCTGGTCCTGGCCGCCGGGCGGTCGAGCCGGATGGGCGGCCCGAACAAGCTGCTCGCCCGCTTCGACGGCACGCCGCTCGTCCGCCGCACGGTGGAAACCGCGCTGGCGAGCGGAGCGTCCGGGGTCTCGGTGGTCACCGGACACATGGCCGATGCCGTCGCCGCCGCTCTGGCGGGCCTCGACGTCGCGCTCCTCCAGAATCCCCGTTATGGGGAGGGACTGTCGGCCTCGCTCATCGCCGGCTTCGCCGCCATCCCAGCCAACTGCGACGGGGTGCTGGTCCTTCTGGCCGACCAACCGCTGCTGACGGCCGGCGATCTCGACCGGATGATCGCGGCTTTCGAACCGTCCGGTCCCGGTTCGATCGTGATGGCGACCGATCAGGGTCGGCGCGGGAACCCGGTGATCCTCTCGACAGCGTTCGCGCCTCTGGTGGCGCGGCTCGAAGGTGACATCGGCGCGCGATCCATCGTGCAGTCCAACACGGACCTTCTCCGCGAGGTAGAAATCGGACGAGCGGCGTCCTTCGACGTGGACACGCCGGACCTGATGCTGGAGGCGGGCGGTCGGTTCGACGCCGACTAGCTGCACAAGTTTGTTGCGGCGCAATGCGATGGCGTCTTTTGTATCAGGCGTCCCGCTCGGGTTAACCGCTCGTTAATCCTGCGGGCGCAGCCTGATGGTCGAGGGCCGTATCCTCGGCCCCGGATGCAGAAGGAGCCGACATGCCTGCCGCACGTACGCCCGATCCGCAGTTCCTGAAGATGCTCTCCGGCTATGGCCTGACCTTTGCCGAAGTGCTCTACCGGATGCCCGACCATCCGACCTTTCTCCAGACCTTCTCCTGGCAGTTCGACGACCTCGCGCCGGACTATCCGCGCCTGCGTCGCTTCCTGGCGCATTGGGAGCGGAACGTGGAGGCGACGATCCATTCCGTCCGGGTCATGCACCAGGGTCTGATCCAGCCGCGCGAGATCCAGTTGGTGCGCGACGTCGGCTACCTCAACTGACCGGTCAGAGCAGCTGCTGGGCGCGGAAGCTGAAATGGCCGTTGCGGCCGATGATCAGGTGGTCGTGGATCTGGATGCCCAGCGCCTCGGCGACGCCGACCAGCGTCTTGGTCATCTCGATGTCGGCGCGCGACGGGTTCGGGTCGCCCGACGGGTGGTTGTGGACCAGCACGAGCGCGCTGGCCGACAGCGCCAGCGCGCGGCCCATGACCTCGCGGGGGTAGACCGGCGTGTGGTTCACCGTCCCGACCTGCTGCACCTCGTCGGCGATCAGCGCGTTCCGGCGGTCCAGGAACAGGATGCGGAACTGCTCGCGCGTCTCGTGCGCCATGGAGGCATGGCAGTAGTCGACGACGGCCGACCATGACGACAGGATCTCGCGCGAACGCAGCGAGGCACGAAAGGCACGCTGGTTGACGGCGGTGACGACCCTGATGTCCAGCGCCGTGGCGTCACCGATCCCGTCCACTTCGGTCAGGAGGTCGGCGGGGGCGTTGAGGACGTCCTCCAATGTGCCGAAGCGCGCCAGAAGTGCCTTGGCGATAGGCTTGGTGTCGCGGCGGGGAATGAAGCGGAACAGCAGGAGCTCGAGAAGCTCGTAGTCCGCCAGCGCATCCGGCCCCGCGGAGGCGAAGCGCTCGCGCAGGCGGTCGCGATGACCGTCGTGGTCCTTGGGCGGGGTACGTGGCTTGGCCGGCGGCGTCGCGTTCTCTCGCTCCCAGAAGGGGAGCGACCCGTCGTCCCAGCCGTCCGCGCCGCCGCCCATGGCCTTCAGGCCACCGCGGGCGCCCAGGCCGACGGCGGGAAGCCCGGCATGTCCTGGCCGTTGCGCGACAGGGTGAAGACCTCACAGCCAGTCTCCGTCACCCCGACCGTATGCTCGTATTGCGCAGACAGCGAGCGGTCGCGCGTCACAGCCGTCCAGCCGTCGGCCAGCACCTTCACGTGCGGGCGGCCGAGATTGATCATGGGCTCGATGGTGAAGATCATGCCGGGCCGAATCTCGACGCCTTCGCCGCGTCGACCGTAGTGGAGGATGTTGGGCGCGTCGTGGAACAGGCGGCCGATCCCGTGCCCGCAGAAGTCGCGCACCACCGAGCAGCGTTCGCCTTCGGCATAGGCCTGGATGGCCGCGCCGATGTCGCCGACGTGGCCGCCCGGCTTCACGGCGTCGATGCCGATCAGGAGCGAGCGGTAGGTGATCTCGCACAGGCGCTCGGCCGCGCGCTTGATCGGGCCGACCGGGTACATGCGCGACGTGTCGCCATAGTAGCCGTCGAGGATCAGCGTCACGTCGATGTTGACGATGTCCCCTTCGCGCAGCGGCTTGTCGTTGGGAATGCCGTGGCACACGACGTGGTTGATCGAGGTGCAGACGTTCTTGGTGTAGCCGCGATAGTTGAGCTGGGCGGGCAGGGCGCCGTTGTCGCGCGTGAACTCGAAGACGAAGCGGTCGATCTCGTTGGTCGTCACGCCCGGCTTCACGATGTCGGCGAGCTGGTCGAGAACCGTCGCCGACAGGCGGCTGACCCGCCGCATGCCCTCGAAGGCTTCCGCGTCGTAGAGGCGGATCGACCCGGTGTTGCGCAGGGGATTGGCTTCGGCTTCGAGGTAGACTGTCATGGATGCAGCGGCGCTTGCCCGAACGGGAGAATGTCTTGGCCGTGATGTCGCACCGATGGGCCGGCGCTTCAAGCCCGCGCGGTCATTGGCGCACGTAGCGGCCCGGCGCGTCCTCGATGACGGGCAGCCCGCCCGAGCCCGGCTCGCGCGCCGGCACCCGATCGCCCGATTGCGCCTCGATCCAGGCCTGCCAGTGCGGCCACCACGAGCCCTTGGTCTCGCGCGCATGGCTCCACCAGTCCTCGAAGGCGATCTCGCCCGACGGCGCAGGGCCGACCCAGAACTGGTACTTGTTCTTGGCCGGCGGATTGACGACGCCCGCGATATGGCCCGAGCCCGACACGACGTAGGTTACCGGCGCACCGAGCGCCCGGCTGCCCTCGTAGACGCTGAGGGCGGGTGCGATGTGGTCTTCCTTGGTGGCGAGATTGTAGACCGGCAAGGTGATCTGCGAGAGGTCGAGCTGGACCCCGCCGATCTCCATCATGCCACGCGACAGGCGGTTTTCGAGGTAGCAGTTGCGGAGGTAAAAGAGGTGGTTGGCCTTCGCCATGCGCGTGGCGTCGGCGTTCCAGAACAGGAGGTCGAAGGGCAGCGGCTCCTTGCCCTTCA
The DNA here is from genome assembly GCF_029813115.1 of Aureimonas sp. SK2. Lineage (GTDB taxonomy): Bacteria > Pseudomonadota > Alphaproteobacteria > Rhizobiales > Rhizobiaceae > Aureimonas. The sequence continues at coordinate 156,634 of NZ_JAPZDS010000003.1, read as the reverse complement.
GGTAGTTGTTGACGAAGTAAGGCCAGATCAGGTCGCCCGAGCGCAGGAGATTGAAGGCGGTCGCCATGTTCGAGCCATCGAGATAGCCCTTCTCCATGGTGCGCTCGATCTCGGCGAGCTGGCCCTCGTCGACGAAGACCTTCAGGTCGCCGGAATGCTTGAAGTCGATCTGCGTGGTGAGGAACGTGACGGAGGCGATGCGCTCGTCGCCCCGAGCCTTGAGATAGGGCAGGGAGGCCGCGAGAAGCGTGCCGCCGACGCAGTAGCCGACGGCGTTGACCTCCCGCTCGCCTGTCGCCTGCTCCACGATATCGAGGCCGAAGGCGATCCCCTGGTCGATATAGTCCTGCCAGTTCTTGTCGGCGTGGCGCTCGTCCGGGTTGACCCAGGAGATGACGAACACCGTATGCCCCTGCTCCACCATCCAGCGGATGAAGGACTTCTCCGGGTTGAGGTCGAGGATGTAAAATCGGTTGATCCAGGGCGGCGAGATCAGGATCGGCCGGCGAAACACGGTCTCGGTCGCCGGGACGTACTGGATGATCTGGCAGACCTCGTTCTCGGCCACGACCTTGCCCGGCGTCATGGCGAGGTTCTCGCCGACCGCGAACTTCGTCGGGTCGGACTGGCGCAGCTTGAGCTGGCCTTTGCCCTTCATCATGTCCTCGGCGAACATGCGCATGCCGCGCACGAGGTTCTCGCCGTTCTGCTCCACGGTTTCGCGATAGAGCTCCGGATTGGTCAGGACGAAGTTCGACGGCGAGACCGCATTGGCGATCTGCTTCACGTAGAAGGCGGCCTTCTGGCGCGTGTGCGGATCGAGCCCTTCGGAGCGTTCGACCAGCATGTTGGCCCAGTCGGAAGCGATGACGTAGGCCTCCTTCAGGAAACCGAAGAAGAGGTTGCGGTTCCAGTCCTCGTGGGTGAAGCGTTTGTCGGGCGCGCCCTTCGGCGCCTCGGCCGGCGGCGCGCCAGACGCCTTGCGGATCGAATCGGCCCACAGACCCATGAAGCGGATCATGAGTGCGCTCTGCGCTTCGAGGGAGCGCGACGGGTCGGTCAGCCAGTACTCGCCGACGCGCGAAAGCGTGGCGACCATGTCGGCGTAGCTGAGGGGTCCGTCCTTCACTTCGCCCCGTTCGCGCGGCTCGACCCAGGCGGAGGCCGCCTTGCCGACCTGCTCCAGCATCCGCGCCATATTGCGGGCGAAGGCCTCGGGATCTCGAACCGCATAGTCGGCGAACGGTGGAACCTCCCCGGCGGGGGGTTCGGTCGTGGATCGCGAATCCGCCATGGCCGGGCCTCCTCTTCGTTCCCCTGTAAAGCACAATGTCGCGCAGGGGGCAGCCGCGAGTAGCGCCTTGCATGGGACTTTCGTCGCGGCGACGCAGCATCCCCGTGCGCCGCGCTGCGCCATTCCCAAGCCATGCCGGTTCGGTTAAGAGCGTGGGACAGGACCTCCGGGCGGAGGAGGGGCGAGAGACTTTCGACCGCTGGCGAGGAGCGATGCGCAGTCGATGCCGGTGGCATCGGCGAGCATTCGCGACGAAGCGAGCGGCGGAAGGATCCGGCCGGCCGACCCCGCGAGGTTCAGTCCCGCGCTCCGGGAAGATCGCGTTTTGGGGAAGGCCTTGATGGACATGGCGATGCGAGCGGTTCGGATGACGGCGATGTGCGTGTCGCTCGGCCTGCCCCTGTCGGCCTGCCAGTCCTTCCTGCCGCGCGACGAGACGCCGACGACCCTGCCGCCGCTCGCGGCCGCACCCGGCGTGGCCTCCTCCGGCCAGAAGCTGGACGAAGCAGGGTATCCGATCATCGGGCGCATGCCGCGCGCCGCGCGCGAGCAGGCCGCCGACGATGCCGTCGCCCAGACCCAGCAGCGCTTTTCGCGCGCCGAATCGAGAAGCTGGGGCAACCCGGAGGCCGCCTACCGTCGCGACGTGGCCGAACTCGAAGCCCTGGCCGCGCGCCAGCAGGCCGAAGCGGCGAGGGTGCTCGCGCCGGCGCCCACGGCCGACGCAGCCAGCAGCCGGGCGCAATAGAGCGCCGCCGACCGCGAAATCGGTCGATGCGCCCGGCTCCAGCGGACGCTCAGCGCCTGAGCCCGTTCGGCTGTCGGCCCATGCCGTCAGCCCAATCTATGCGTCCAGCCGAAGGCTAGCCCCCATGAGCGAAGAGTACCACAAGATCCGCCGCCTGCCGCCTTACGTCTTCGAGGAGGTCAACAAGAAGAAGGCCGCCGCCCGCGCCCGCGGCGTCGACATCATCGACCTCGGCATGGGCAACCCCGACCTGCCGACGCCGAAATTCGTGGTCGACAAGCTGTGCGAGGCGATCCGCGACCCGCGCACGCACCGCTACTCCGCCTCCAAGGGCATCGCGGGCCTGCGCCGCGCCCAGGCCGCCTATTACGAGCGCCGCTTCAACGTGAAGCTGAACCCGGACACCCAAGTCGTCGCGACGCTGGGGTCGAAGGAAGGCTTCGCCAACATGGCGCAGGCGATCACCGCGCCCGGCGACGTCGTGCTCTGCCCGAACCCGACCTATCCGATCCACGCCTTCGGCTTCCTGATGACGGGCGGCACGATCCGCTCGATACCGGCCAAGCCCGACGAGGACTTCCTGCGTGCGATCGACCGGGCCGTGCGCCATTCGATCCCCAAGCCCATCGCGATCATCCTCAACTACCCGTCCAATCCGACGGCCTACGAGGCGGACCTCGACTTCTACGCCGAGGTGGTGAAGTTCGCGAAGGAGCACGAGATCGTCATCCTGTCCGATCTCGCCTATTCCGAGATCTTCTTCGACGGCGCGCCGCCGCCCTCGGTGCTGGAGGTTCCGGGCGCGATGGACGTGGCGGTCGAGTTCACCTCCATGTCGAAGACCTTCTCCATGCCCGGCTGGCGCGTCGGCTTCGCGGTCGGCAACGAGCGGCTGATCTCGGCGCTGGCCCGCGTGAAGTCCTATCTCGACTACGGCGCCTTCACCCCGATCCAGGTCGCCGCCACCGCCGCGCTCAACGCGGGCGATGCGGCGATCGAGGAGGTGCGCTCGGTGTATCGCCACCGCCGCGACGTGCTGGTCGAATCGTTCGGCCGCGCCCATTTCGACGTGCCGCCGCCATCCTCGACCATGTTCGCCTGGGCGCCCATCCCCGAGCGCTTCCGCTACATGGGATCGCTGGAGTTTTCCAAGCTCCTGATCGAGAAGGCTGATGTCGCCGTCGCGCCGGGCATCGGCTTCGGCGAATACGGCGACGACTATGTGCGCATCGCACTCGTCGAGAACGAGCACCGCATCCGGCAGGCGGCGCGCAACATCCGCCGCTTCCTTGCGTCGGGCAACGATCCCGTCCAAAAGGCGGCATCCGCCTGAGACGCGGCCGGTTCGCCGCGCGCCAGGCTTCAAGACGATCAGGGTTCAGGAACAGCCATGAATAGCCCGCTGCGGATCGGCCTTGCCGGATTGGGAACGGTCGGTGCCTCGCTCGCCCGCCTCGTTTCGAGCCGTGGGGAAACCTACGCCCTGCGCGCCGGGCGGCCGATCGAGATCGTCGCCGTCTCGGCCCGCGACCGCACGCGCGATCGCGGGTTCGACGTCTCGGCCATGGCCTGGTTCGACGATCCGGTGGAACTGGCATCCAAGGCCGAAATCGACCTCTTCGTGGAGCTCGTGGGCGGCGCCGAAGGTGCCGCGCTCGCCAGCGTCAAGGCGGCGCTGAATCGGGGCATCCCGGTGGTGACCGCCAACAAGGCGCTGCTTGCCCATCACGGCGTGGAACTCGCCAAGCTCGCGCAGAAGAAGGGCGCCACCATCTTCTACGAGGCGGCCGCCGCCGGCGGTATCCCGATCATCAAGACCATGCGCGAGGCCCTGCGGGGCAACGCAGTGAGCCGCGTCTACGGCATCCTCAACGGCACCTGCAACTACATGCTGACGCGCATGGAGAAGGAGGGCATCGCCTTCGAGGACTGCCTCAGGGACGCACAGCGCCTCGGCTACGCCGAAGCCGACCCGACCTTCGACATCGGCGGCTTCGACGCCGCGCACAAGCTGGCACTCCTCACGTCGCTCGCCTTCGGCTGCGAGATCGACCTCGAATCGATCTTCATCGAGGGCATCTCGACGGTCACCAATGCCGACATCGAGGCGGCGGCCGAGCTCGGCTATCGCATCAAGCTCCTGGCGGTCGCCCAGCGCACCGAGAGCGGCATCGAGCAGCGGGTCCACCCGACCATGATCCCGGCCCACTCGGCGCTCGCGCAGGTGGACGGCGTGACCAACGCGGTGGCGGTGGATACCGATCTCCTCGGTTCGATCCTCCTGGTGGGTCCCGGTGCCGGCGGCAACGCCACGGCTTCGGCCGTCCTGTCGGACGTGCTCGACATGGCACAGGGCGTGCGACTGCCGACCTTCGCGGTGGAGGCCAAGCAGCTCACCCCCTACAAGCGCGCCCGGATGCGGGCGCACGAGGGCGGCTACTACATCCGCCTCAGCGTGCTCGACCGCGTGGGCGCCTTCGCGTCCATCGCGCGGCGCATGGCCGAGAACGAGATTTCGCTGGAATCCATCGTCCAGCGCAAGCGCGCGGACGACGACGCGAGCGACACCGCGCCGGTCATCCTGATCACGCACGAGACCACCGAGGCGGCTGTGAAAAAGGCTCTCGACGCCGTTTCCAAGGACGGGCACCTCAAGGAGGCCCCGCGCATGATCCGCATCGAGGCGCTCGACTGACAACGGAAAGGCGTCGGCGGTCGCGCGGCAGGCGTGCGGTCACGGCGACAGGGAAGGCGACGGCATGATGGGCAGCGACGTTTTCAGGGATGCCGATCCGCTCGAGCGGATCCTCTCGGTCGAGATCGCCCGCGTGACGGAGAAGGCGGCGGTTGCCGCCGCCATGCTGCGCGGCCGGGGCGACGAACGCGCGGCCGACCAGGCGGCGGTCGACGCGATGCGCGTCGAACTCGATGCGCTGCCGGTCGACGGCGTGGTGGTGGTCGGCGAGGGCGAGCGCGACGATGCGCCGTCGCTCTACGTCGGCGAACGGCTGGGGCGGGGCGGGGCGGCCGTCGATCTGGCGCTCGACCCGCTCGAAGGCACCACGATCTGCGCCAAGAGCCTACCCAACGCGATCACCGTCGTGGCGGTGGCCGCGCGCGGCTCGCTGCTCGTCGTACCCGACGTCTACATGGAAAAGATCGCGATCGGGCCGGGCTATGCCGAGGGCGTCGTCGGGCTCGACCGGAGCGCGCGGGACAACATCTCGTCGCTGGCCGCCGCCAAGGGCGTGCCCGTGGACCGCATCACCGCCTGCATTCTCGACCGTCCTCGCCACGCCAAGCTGATCGAGGAGATCCGGGCGACGGGCGCCGCGATCCGCCTCATCGGCGACGGCGACGTGGCGGGCGTGATCCATACGACCGATCCGGAAAGCACCGGCATCGACATCTATATGGGCATCGGCGGCGCGCCGGAGGGCGTTCTTGCCGCCGCCGCGCTTCGCTGCACCGGCGGGCAGATCCAGGGGCGTCTCCAGCTCAACACCGGCGAGAAGCGCAATCGCGCCGACAAGCTCGGGCTGCACGACCCCGAGAAGATCTACGACCTGTCCGACATGGTCTCCGGCGACGTGATCTTCGCCGCATCGGGCGTCACCGACGGCAACCTGCTCGAAGGCGTGCGCTTCTACGCCAACCGCGTCGAGACGCACTCCCTGGTCATGCACTCGCGCACCGGCACGGTTCGCGACATGCGCACGCGCCACCTCGGCTCCAGCTTCTTCGCCCGCTGACGGGCATACGATCTTTCGCATGACCGACGTGAAGCGGACCTTTCTCGGCGTCGACCGTTCGGTGAGCGGGCGGCGCTGGGTCCATGCGCTGGATCCGCGCGCGGAGGCCGCGGCCGCGCGCATGGCCCAGCTCTCCGGCCTGCCTGATATCGTCGGCCGCGTGATGGCAGCGCGCGGCGTTGCGCCGGACGCGGCGGAGGCCTTCCTCGCGCCGACGATCCGCGAGCTGATGCCCGACCCCTCGACCCTGACCGACATGGACGCGGCGGCTTCGCGCCTCGCCGACGCCGTGGAAAGGCGCGAGCGGGTCGCCGTGTTCGGCGACTACGACGTCGACGGCGCGGCGTCGGCCGCGCTCGTCCACCGCTACTTCGCCCATTTCGGCATGGCCTGCGAGATCCGCATCCCCGATCGCATCACGGAAGGCTACGGACCCAACCCGAAGGCGCTGCGCGAGCTGGCCGACCGTGGCGCGTCCCTGATCCTGACCGTCGACTGCGGCTCGACAAGCCGCGAGGCGCTCGCCGATGCCGCCACACAGGGTGTCGACATCGTGGTCCTCGACCACCATCAGGTCGGGGCCGAGCTGCCGCCGGCCAAGGCGGTGGTCAACCCCAACCGCCAGGACGACCTGTCCGGCCAGGGCCATCTCTGCGCGGCCGGCGTGGTGTTCCTGACGCTGGTGGCCACGTCCCGCGAGTTGCGGCGGCGGGGGCGAGGCGCGTCCGAACTGCCCGATCTTCTCGGCGACCTCGATCTCGTGGCTCTGGCGACTGTCTGCGACGTCGTGCCGCTCGTCGGGTTCAACCGCGCGCTCGTGGTCCGCGGTCTGGAAATCCTGCGCGCCCGACGCAATCCCGGCTTGCGCGCCCTGGCCGAGACGGCGCGCCTGCAAGGACCCGTCGAGGCGTTCCACCTCGGCTTCCTGCTCGGGCCGCGCATCAACGCGGGCGGACGCATCGGCGACGCCGCGCTCGGCAGCCGCCTCCTGACGCTACGCGACGAAGCGAGCGCCAAGGAGATCGCCGACGAGCTCGAACTCCTCAACGCCGAGCGGCAGGCCATGGAGCGCGAGATGCTGGCCGAGGCGGAGCAGGAAATCCGCGCCGAGATCGGCGAGGGGGACGGCCCGCCGATCCTCGTCGCCGGGCGCTCGACATGGCATCCCGGAATTGTCGGGCTGATCGCCGCGCGGCTCAAGGAACGCTTCGGCCGCCCGGCCTTCGCCATCGCCTTCGACGCGGGCGGACGCGGCACCGGTTCGGGCCGCTCCATATCCGGCTTCGACATCGGCCGCTTCGTGCGCGAGGCGGTGGCCGACGGGACGCTGATCCGCGGCGGCGGGCACGCCATGGCGGCGGGCCTGACAATCGACCGCGACAGGCTCGCCGACTTCCGTCTGCGCGCCGAGACGCAGGCCCGTGCCAGCATCGACGCCCTGCGCGCCGACGAGGCGCTGGCCCTCGACGGCGCTCTCGGCGCGCGCGGCCTGACGGTGGATCTGGTCCGGACGATCGAGCGCGCCGGGCCATACGGTTCGGGCCACCCCGCACCCGTCTTCGCGATGCCGAGACACAGGCTCCTGTCCTCCGCCCCGGTCGGAACCGGCGGCCACATCCGCGCGACGCTGCGTTCGGCGGACGGCGCCACGACGTCGGCGATTGCCTTCCGCGCTGCGGAGACGCCGCTCGGCGACGCCTTGCTGGGACGGCGGGGAGCGGACGTGCATGTCGCCGGCAGCGTGTCGATCGACCGCTACCAGGGCAGCGAGAAGGTGACCTTCCGCATCATCGACCTCGCGATTCCCGGGATGTGAAACCGGACCGGCGCCGCGACGGTTGGGAAGAAACCAGCCGGTGATCGGGGCCCGGCATCGCGGAGTTCTTCACATGACCGACGACGAAATGATCGAGCGCGCCGACCGCATCGCAGCCGAGGCTCATGCCGGCCAGATCGACAAGGCGGGCGCCCCTTACATATCCCATCCGCGCCGCGTCTCGGCCACGGTGAACGGAACGACCGCCAAGGTCGTGGCGCTGCTCCACGACGTGGTGGAGGATGGACCGGGCTGGACGCTGGATCGGCTGAAGGTCGAGGGCTTCCCGGACGAGGTCGTTGCAGCCGTCGACGCGCTGACCCATCGCGAGGGCGAGGACTATTTTGACGCGGTGCGCCGGGCCGGTGCGCACCCGATCGCACGCATCGTCAAGCTGGCGGACCTTTCCGACAACTCGGACCGAACGCGGCTTGGCGAAATCGGCGAGCGCGAGGAAAAGCGACTGGAGAAGTACGCTCGGGCCACGGCCATGCTGACGGACGGCGGGGCGCTCGATCCGCTTTGAGATCGCAGGATTCGCCCACGAACGGCAACCGTTGCGGTCGGTCTAGTGCGTATGGATTCGAAAGGGAAGTGGTACGCCCGAGGGGAATCGAACCCCTCTCTCCACCGTGAAAGGGTGGCGTCCTAACCGATAGACGACGGGCGCGGACGAGTGGGTCTATACGGTGAGTCGGCCGGTTGCGCAACCCGAAAACGGCCGGGCTCGATGGTTTCGGGCGGGGTTCGGTGACCCTGCGGATCCGTCAGGTGGACTGCCGGCGGCGGCAGGGCCAGTTCCAGTCGCGCATCTTGCCGACGTCGATGTGGATGGCCGCCGTGTGGCAATAGGTGCCGACACCGCCGCGGCCGGGCAGGGCGCGCACGAACCGGGCGACCTCCTGGCCATCGACGCCCGGCACGTGGAGATCGGCCGCCTTGCAGGCCATGTGCATCGAGGCCTTGGCGCCGTTCACGCGGCGATTGTGCGCGGGCGAGCGGAAGCCGGACGTGATCACGACGCGCTGCTTGAACCGCCGCTCGATCTGCCCGATCAGGTTCATCAGACTGCTGTCGAAGCAGTTGGTGACGACGTCCTCGCGCTGGATCATCAGGCCGCTCGGCGCCAGGCGCGCGATGCCCGACAGCGAGGCGAGCTGGTAGCTGCTGCCGATGTCGTCCATCAGCTCCGAATCGACGGAGGCCCGCTGCCCGATTTCGAAGAGCGACTTCGGATCGACGCCGGGGAGAGCGTTGTCGCTGGTGCCCGTCTCGTCGGACCGCTGGTGGACGACGACGCGTCCGCTCTTGCCGGCCTCGGCATTGCGCAGGGGCGTCTTCGCCTGGGACTGGTTGTAGAGCGAGGCGTAGAGGGAATGATCCGCCTCCACAGGCCTTTTCGATTCCGCGAAGGCGGCGACGCTCGGGTTGGACGCGCGGGTCAGGAAGCTTCCCGCCTTGATGCCGCCGGCGGACTCGCCGGTCAGGGCCGTCTGAGCGCTCGCCTGGCCGGGCTTCGCGGCGCTGTCCGCCTCGGCCACGCGCGCCGCGACGGCAGCGTCCGGCAGGGCCGCCACGGCCTTCGCCTCGCTGCCCGTGTCCTTGCCATCGGCGACGGAAGCTTCGGCGGTCTCGGTCTCCGCGCCTTCGCCGTCCGCCTTACCGGCCTTGGCGAGCGCCGCATCCTGTTCGATCGCATCCTCGACCGAACTGGGCTCTGGCGCCTGGGCGAAGCCGAAGGCGTTGGTGTCGTCCACCGCCGATACGCAACCCGCGAGGGCCAGCGGCAGCGATATGACGGTCGCGGCCAGGAGGCCCCTGCGCGCGGCGGCGCGGCGAATGGAGAAGAGATCTAGCGTCAATCGGTCGTCCACCCTCTCGACGACGAGGCGAAATGCCTGCCGTCCAAGTCATGACCGAGCGCCCATGCATGGGCGTTCGGCAGACTGCCGTCCTGTTCGCGCCCGCTTCCCCAGAGCGAGAGCCTCCGTGGAGGCCGATCCGCGAAAAGTGACTAACTCGTTACCACTGTGTCGTTTCCGAGGCGAGTCCGGTCTGCGGTCACCATGAACCGGTATTGGGCATCGAGGCCCACGGCTCGGCGGAAGCCTTCGCCTCGCCGCGCTGGAGGAGTTCGATGGAGATGTTGTCCGGCGACTTCACGAAAGCCATGCGCCCGTCGCGCGGCGGCCGGTTGATCGTGACGCCCCGCTCCATGAGGCGCTGGCACGTCTCGTAGATGTCGTCCACCTCGTAGGCGAGATGGCCGAAGTTGCGCCCGCCCGAATACTCCTCCGGGTCCCAGTTGTAGGTGAGTTCGAGGAGGGGGGCGGCCTCGGAGCGGCCGGTTCCCTCGTCGTCGCGCGCGGCCAGGAAGATCAGCGTGAAGCGGCCGCCCTGGCTCTCCGTGCGTCGGACCTCCACCATGCCCATCTTGTTGCAATAGAAGTCGAGCGACTGGTCGATGTCCGTGATGCGGGCCATCGTATGGAGATAACGCATGGAAAACTGCTCCGAACAGGGTTTGGAGGCGAACTAGGGGCCGGCGTCGGTCTGCCAATACGGCTAGGGTTTCCCAATGCCGAGTAGCGCGCCGAATTTTCGCCAGCCTTACGTCAATCGCGCCAGGCGCGCTTTTTTTTCGCGGAACGCGAAATTCCGAGCCTTCGAGGATTCCCAAACTCACCATTCAAACTATTCTGAAACCTCAGGTGATCGTTTGACGAATGGCATCGGATCGCGAATGCTGATGTGTCTCGCAGGAAATACGGAGCGATCGGTTCGGTGCCGGTCGCGGCGCGGGACACGGTGGCCGGCAAGGCGGAACGTTCGATGACAGCTCGTGCTCCCATCATGCCCGCCCCGGAGGCGGACGGCACGTCTCGGAGCCTGGACCTCGAGACGATCACCGGCCGCATCAAATGGTTCGATGTCGCCAAGGGTTTCGGCTTCATCGTTCCGGAAGGCGGAGGCGAGGACGTTCTCCTGCACGTGACCTGCCTGCGCCGCGATGGCTTCTCGACGGCTCTGGAAGGTGCGACCGTGGTCTGCGAAGTGCAGCGCGGAGAGCGTGGCCTCCAGGCGTTTCGGGTCCTCAGCATGGACACGACCACCGCCGTCGCGCCGACGCAGAGTTCGTCCGGCCGGACCCATGTGCAGGTTGTGCCGACCAGCGACCTCGAGCGCGCTTCTGTCAAATGGTTCAACCGCAGCAAGGGTTACGGCTTCATCTCGCGCGGCGAGGAGACGGAGGACATCTTCGTGCACATGGAAACGCTGCGGCGCTTCGGCATGGCGGAACTGCGTCCGGGCCAGGAAGTGCTGGTTCGGTTTGGTCAAGGCGAGAAGGGGCTGATGGCGGCGGAAATCCACCCCCTGTCCGGTCCGATCCGGCTGGGAACGCATTGATGAAGCGTCCGGTATTCAGAATCCTCGGCCTCGCGGCCGCGGCCGCGGCTTTCGTAGCGACGGCGGCCTGGGCCGAAGCGGAGACGGCCACACTTGTGACGGCGTCCGGCCGACATCCGATCGCGGTGGAGATCGCCGACACGCCGAAGGCGCGAGAGATCGGCCTCATGCACCGCGAGGAACTCGCTGCCGATTCGGGCATGCTGTTCGACTTCCACGAGACACGTCCTGTCAGCATGTGGATGAAGAACACGCTCATCCCCCTCGACATGCTGTTCATCGACAAGTCGGGCACGGTGGTGCGCATCGCGCGCAACGCGCAGCCGCATTCGCTGGAGACGATCTCCTCGGGCAAGCCCGTCCGCTACGTGTTGGAAATCAACGGTGGCGCGGCGGCCGGCTACGGCGCCAAGGCCGGCGACAAGCTGGAACATCCGGCGATCGGACGGTGAAAGCAAACCTTCGCCATGCCCGGCGAAAGCGCGCCCCGTGTGGTCGCGGCCGCATTGCGCCGCACGGGGGCATGGTCTAGAAGCCCTCCTGTTTCGGTTGTTTCCGATATGTCGGAGCGTAGCGCAGTCTGGTAGCGCATCTGGTTTGGGACCAGAGGGTCGCAGGTTCGAATCCTGCCGCTCCGACCATCTCGGGACGATCGACCAACATCGAACTCGGAGACGGCGCGAACATGGTGGCCCGCATCTATCGTCCGGCCCGCACGGCCATGCAGTCGGGCAAAGGACGCACCCGCGAATGGCTCTTCCTGTATGAGCCGGCGGATCCCAAGACGGTCGAGCCGCTGATGGGCTACACCTCGTCGCGCGACATGCGCTCGCAGATCCGTCTGTCCTTCGAGACCAAGGAACTCGCGATCGAATATGCCGAGCGCAACGGCATTCCGTATCGCGTCGAAGAGCAGCACATCGCCGGTCGCCCGAAAGTGTCCTATTCCGATAACTTCCGCTACGACCGCGCCCAGCCCTGGACGCACTGACCGCGCCATCACCGCGTTGGCCCCGTAGCTCAGTGGATAGAGCACCGGCCTTCTAAGCCGATGGTCGCAGGTTCGAATCCTGCCGGGGTCGCCATTCCGCCTCCTCACCGAGCGCAGCGCGCGATGAGAGCCGCACTACACGCGGCTGTGACCGGTGCAAGGGGAACCGGCGCGTAGCCGCCTTGATTCTCCCTCCATGCACGGGAAAATCGATTTTTCGCGGAAGTCGGCGCATGGTCGGGTCGAGCACGGCCGATGTCGGCTGCCGCTGGTCGAGGTCCGGAGCTACAGCCTGCCATTGCGCCAAGGCGAAGCCTTTATCGGCGATCTTGCCAGTGGATCGGAGTTCCGGCGGATCCTCAGCCGCGAACGCAAGAAGGTCCCGGCGGAGGACGAGCCGCCCTTCGGCTGGCAGCGCACCAAGGACATCGACGGAAACGATCTCGAGGCTGCGCTGACGGCCCGAGACGGCGAGGCCGAGGCGGTCGTGATCGAGCGTGCGCTGGACGCCTTCACCGACCATTTCGCCTCGGTGCTCCTGCGTTTCTTGGTGACGGATTCCTGGAAGGGCACGCGCCGGATCGTCTGCGGCGGGGGCTTGATGGAGGGCGAACTCGGCGCCGAACTGCTGCGGCGGGCGGACGAGCGTATGCGTCGACACCATCCCGACCTTGAGATGCGAAGGCTTCACCATCCGCCCGATGTCGCCGGGATGGTCGGGTGGGCCTATGCCGCACCGCGCGACGCCCTGGCACAGGGCGACGGGTTCGTGGCTGTCGATATCGGCGGGACCAACGTGCGCTGGGGCATCGTCCGGATCGATCGCACACCGGCGGAGCGCGACAGGCTGACCGTCGCGCATCACGAGAAGTGGTGCCACGCCGACGAGGATGTCGATCGCGAGCACATGGTGGGGCGGATCGCGGACGGTGTCGGATCGATGCGCGCCCTGGCCGCGGCGGACGGCATCCGGCTGGCGCCCTTCGTCGGCCTGTCCTGTCCGGGCGTCATCCGGCCCGAGGGTCGGCTGGAGAGCGGAGGCCAGAATCTGCCGGGCGACTGGAGCGAGAGCGGGTTCGACCTGCCCCACGAGGTTGCCGCGCGACTGGAACCGATTGAGGCGCGCGAGCCACTGGTGATGCTGCACAACGACGCGGTGATCCAGGCGCTCAGCGACGTTCCGCGGATGCGGGACGTCGAACGCTGGGCCGCCGTGACGCTCGGCACGGGTCTCGGGAACTGCAGCTTCCGCAACGTCCCGGGCGACCTCAAGTCCGGCGTGGCAGACGCTTGACGCCGCCGTTACCGGGATCCGACGATCGCCGGATCAGCGCTCCACGACGAGGTCGCTGGTCGGCTTGGAGCAACAAAGGAGCACCATGCCGGCGTCGATCTCGCGCTGGCGGATGCCGCCCTTGTGGTCCATCTCCACCGTGCCGGAAACCTTCTTAGATTTGCAGGTGCCGCACAGGCCCTGCGAGCAGGAGGAGGGCAGCCGCATGCCCGCCCGCTTGGCCGCTTCGAGGACGGTCATGTCGGCGGGCACGTCGATGGTCCGGCGGGTCTTCGAGAACTCCACCTTGTAGGTCTTGACCGGCGCCTCGGCCTCGGACTCGAGCTGTTCCTCCGCCTCGACCGCCTCGCTCTGTTCGCTTGCGGACAGGGTCTCGAAGTTGAAGCTCTCGTCGTGGTAGCGGGCCATGTCGTAGCCCGCCGCGGCCAGCATCTCGCGCACCGCCGCCATGTAGGGGGTGGGACCGCAGACGAAGACCTCCCGCTCCCGGAAGTCCGGCGCCACGAGATCGAGGATCTCGCGCGTCAGGAAGCCGCGCAGACCGGTGGACGGCGCGAGCGGCCCGACGTTCTGGACGATCGGCACGAAGCGGAACGCCGGGTTCACCCGGGCCATGGCCTCCAGCTCCTCGCGGAAGATGATGTCCGCCGGCGAGCGCGCCGAATGGATGAAGGTCACGTCCTCTTCGCGGCCGAGGTCGTGGAAGGTCCGCGCCATGGACATGACCGGCGTGATGCCGCTCCCGCCCGAGAGGAACAGATACTTGGCGGCGGGATGCGCGCTGGAGGTGAAGTCGCCCATCGGCCCGGCGGCGCGAAGTCGCATGCCGGGCTTGAAGCTGTCGTGCAGCCAGTTGGAGACCGGCCCGCCCGGCACGCGCTTGACGGTCAGCGCGATGCGGTCGGGCCGCGTCGGCGCCGAGGAGATCGTGTAGCAGCGATAGATCGTCTCGCCGCCGATCTCGAAGGCGTAGGTCATGAACTGGCCCGGCTGGTATCGGAACCGGCCCGGCTCGGCGGGGGCGAGCACGAACGTCTTCACGTCGTGGGTCTCGTCCCGAACCGCCTGGCAAATCAGGATGTCGTCCGTCTCGCCGGTCCAGATGGCCTCGGCCGGCTCGAAGGCGGAGGGGGGGGGTCCGTTCGTGCCGGCCCCGTCGGTAGCCGTAGCGCTCATTTGGCGAGATGGTCCGACATGCGGGCGATGTACCAGCGAATGAACTTCTCGACGAGCATCTCGGTGTTAGGCGAGTAGGGGCCGGGTTCGTAAGCGGGGCTCAGCGCGCCCTGCTGGCACATTTCGACGAGCGCCGCGTCCTGGGCGTTGGTCGCGGTCCAGACCTCGATCAGTCGGTCGATCTCGTAGTCGACGCCCTCGACCGCGTCCTTGTTGACCAGCCACTTGGTGCGCACCAGCGTGCGACCCTCGTCCAGCGGCAACACCGAGAAGGTGACGATGTGGTCGCCAAGGAAATGGTGCCAGGAGTTCGGCTGCGTCCAGAAGGACAGACCGCCGAGCTTGGCGTTGCTGATCCGGCCTAGTGGAACGCGGCACGCGGCGCGCGTGTCCATCGTGTGGCTTTCGCCGTCGCCGTCCAGCGGCAGACGCTCGGTGCGGAAGCCGCTGACGCGCGTGTCGAGCTCCTCGATCTCTCGCGAGGGCAGGCCCATCTCCTCCCACTCGGCGTGGCTCTTCTGGCGCAGGGCTTCGTAGCGCCTTGCGTTCTCGAGGTCGATCGGGTCCATCTCCTCCGGCGAGAAGCCGAAGCCGTAGGCGAAGAGCGGGACCGTCAGCTCGGGGTGGTTGGCCTCGCAGTGGTAGCATTCCCGGTTGTTTTCCAGGGTCAGCTTCCAGTTGCCCGCCTCGATCAGATCGCTCTGGTAGGCGATCTTGGTGCCGCGAACGTTGTGGGGCGCGATATAGGGACCCATGCGGGCGGCGAGCTGGTCGAAGTCTTCCGGCGGCTCGTCGGCGAGGCAGACGAAGAGCAGACCTTCCAGCGACCGGAGGTTGACCGGCTTCAGGCCCTTGCAGGACGGGTCGAAGTCGGCGCCCATGTGGGGCGCGTGGACGAGACGCCCGTCGAGGCCGTAGGTCCAGGAGTGGTAGCGGCAGACGAGATTGCCGACGGTGGCCTTTTCGTCGTCGATCAGCCGCGCGCCGCGGTGTCGGCAGACGTTGAAGAAGGCGCGGACCTCGTTGTCGTCGTCGCGGATGATCAGGATCGACGCCTTGCCGATCTCCACGGTCATCACGTCGCCGGGCTCGGGCACGTCCGGCTCGACGCCGACATAGATCCAGTGACGATAGAAGATGGCTTCCATGTCGGCCTGGAAAATCTCCGGCGACGTGTAGAAGGGCGCGTCCAGGCTATGGCCGGGCTTGCGTCCGTGAACCAGCGCTTCCAGCGAATTCAACGTGTTCAGCATGACCGATCGCGCCTCCGCAAACGGGGCTCTTGAGAACCCCTGTAGACTGGAAGGATTCTTGTTTAGCGATCGCCTGTCTTGAAGCGTTGCGACAGCTATTTTAGATTTTCCGACATTGTTTCGGACAGGCGCCGCTGTGCACAGCAACTTCGATCCCTACGTCTTCGGCTTCCTGCTCACCGAGCACTTCTCGATGATCGCCTTCACGGCGGCGCTGGAGCCCCTGCGCCTTGCCAACCGGGCGGCGGGCCGCCATCTCTATGCCTGGCGGCTGTATTCGTCCGGCGGCCACGAGGCGGAGGCGTCCAACGGCGTACGTGTGCGGGTGGACGGCGCCTTCCGCGACGCTGCATCCGTCGATGCGGTCGTGGTGTGCGCGGGCGTCGACGTGCAGCGGATCGACCATCACGACCTGATCTCGGTGTTGCGCCGGCAGATTTCCTGCGGAGCATCGGCCGGAGCCGTCTGCACCGGCGCCTACGTGCTGGCCAAGGGCGGGCTGCTCGACGGCTACCGCTGCACGATCCACTGGGAAAACCGGCCGGGACTGCGCGCCGACTTCCCCGACCTTCAGGTCGGCGACGACCTGTTCGAGATCGACCGCGACCGCTTCACCTGCGCGGGCGGCGTCGCCGCGGCCGACATGATGCTGTCCCTGATCCGGCGCGAGCACGGGGAGGCGATCTCGCGGGCCGTTACCGCACAGCTCATCCACCAGCGCATTCGCGAAGCGGGCGAGCGCCAGCGACCGGATGTCGGCGAGCGGTCGGGAATCGCGCATCCAAAGCTTCTGCGCGTCGTGGAGATGATGGAGGCGTCCATCGACCGGCCGGCGGGGATCGACGAATTCGCGCGCGCGGTCGCTCTCTCGCCGCGTCAACTGGAACGGCTCTTCACCGAGCATCTCGGCGTTTCGCCGAGCCGTCACTACGTCAACATTCGGCTGGAGCACGCGCGCCAGCTCCTGAAGCAGACGCGGCTGTCGGTCCTCGACGTCGCCATGGCCAGCGGCTTCAACTCCGCGTCCTATTTCTCGCAGAGCTATCTCGACCGCTACGGCCACAGTCCGCGGGCCGAGCGGAAGGCACCGGCGGCCTGAAGCCTATTCGGCCCCGAGCGCGTCGAAGTCCACGATCTCGGGACGGTGGCCCGTGGCCTCGACCACCTTCAGGAGTTCCTTGCTCGTCAGCGACAGGGTGGACGTGTTGACGAGCGGATGAACCGTGATGCGCGGTTGCGCCAGCATGTCCTTCGCCAGGACGAGCTGCACGGCTTGCGCCTTGTCGGCGACCAGCGCCAGCGGGCTCACCGAACCCTGCTGAACGCCGAGCGCGTCCAGAAGTGTCTCGCCGCTGGCGAAGGAGAATTTCTTCGCGCCGACATGGGCTGCCAGGGCCTTCAGGTCGATCCGGCGATCGGTTGGAACGCAGACCAGCCACAACCCGCCCTTGGCGCCTTTCAGAAGAAGGTTCTTGGTGTGGACGCCCTCCAGCTTCTCCCAGAAGGGCAGGGCCTCCTCCACGGTGTGCACGGGCGGGTGGTCAATCGAAAACGGCTGAATGCCGAGCCGGGCGAACAAAGCGTCGAGGTCTGCGCGGGCGTCTGCCATGGGTCACCAAAAAAAGGCGCCGGGCGCGCACCCTGTGCCGCCCGGCGGAACAATGGGGAGAAGTCGGCTTTGCGCCCTCAGGGCGAGACCATCGCGGCGACGGCCTCGGCAAGGGTCAGCGTGCCGAGACGCGCGCCGCGGTCGTCGGTGACCACGATCAGGTTCTTTCCGGACTCGAGGAGGGTGGAAACGGCGGTCTCGAGGAGCGTGTTGGCGGGCAGCTCGATGCCGTCGGCATCGCTCGGCACCACAGAACTCGGCCACATGACCGAGGAAAGCTGGAGCACCTTGCCGCGGTTCACATGGCGCACGAACTCGACGATGTAGTCGTCGGCGGGCGACAGGACGATCTCCTGACCGGTGCCCTGCTGCACGATCTCGCCATCCCGCAGGATGGCGATCCGGTCGCCGAGGCGCAGCGCCTCGTCCAGGTCGTGGGTGATGAAGACGATGGTCTTCTTGATCTCCTTCTGAAGGTCCAGAAGGATCGACTGCATGTCGACGCGGATCAGCGGGTCGAGCGCCGAGAAGGCCTCGTCCATCAGAAGGATCGGCGCGTCGTTGACGAGCGCGCGGGCGAGGCCGACGCGCTGCTGCATACCGCCGGAGAGCTGGTGCGGATAGTGCTGCTCAAAGCCCGACAGGCCGACGCGCGCCAGCCAGTGCATGGCCGCCTCGACCTGCTTGGCGCGCGGCACGCCCTGCAGTTCCAGGCCGTAGACCGCGTTGTCGAGGACGGTTCGGTGCGGCAGGAGGCCGAACTGCTGGAACACCATCGCCGTCTGGTGGCGGCGGAATTCGCGCAGTTCCTTCGGCGACATCTTGCAGACGTCGACGCCGCCGACGAGAACCTCGCCGATGCTCGGATCGATCAGCCGGTTGATGTGGCGGATCAGCGTCGACTTGCCGGATCCGGACAGTCCCATGATGACCTGGATGCCGCCGGCGGGCATCGACATGTTGATGTCGTTGAGACCGAGGACGTGCCGGTGGACGTCCATGATCTCCTTCTTGCTGACGCCGCCCTTCAGGAGGGGGACGATCTTTTCCGGGTTCTTGCCGAAGATCTTGGACAGGCCGCGGATCTCGATGCCGGGCTCGGCGACCTTCGCGCTCGCGGCCGGCGCCGGGCGTCGGAACTGGGACGTGGTGTCAAGCATGCCCGTGCTCCTTGTGCCGTTGCAGGCGCTGGCCGAAGGCCTGGCTGATCCGGTCGAAGATGATCGCGATGCCGACGATGGCCAAGCCGTTGAAGATGCCCATCGTGAAGTACTGGTTGTTGATGGCGCGCAGAACCGGCTGGCCGAGGCCCTGGACGCCGATCATGGAGGCGATGACGACCATGGCGAGCGCCATCATGATGGTCTGGTTGATGCCGGTCATGATGGTCGGCATGGCCAGCGGCAGCTGCACGTTGACGAGCTTCTGCCAGGACGACGAGCCGAAGGCGTCCGAGGCTTCGAGCACCTCCTTGTTGACGAGGCGGATGCCGAGGTCGGTGAGGCGGATGATCGGCGGAATGGCGTAGATCACCACGGCGATCAGGCCGGGCACGCGGCCGATGCCCATGAGCATGACCACAGGGATGAGGTAGACGAAGCTCGGCAGCGTCTGCATCACGTCGAGGATGGGGCTGATGACGTTGCGGACGCGGTTGGAGCGCGCCATCGCGATGCCGATGGGAATTCCGACCACCAGCGAGATCAGGGTGCAGACGAGGATCATGGAGATCGTCCGCATCGTGTCTTCCCACATGTCGAAATAGCCGATCAGCAGGAGCACCACGACCGAGCCTATCACGATGGGCCAGCGGCGGCTGGCGACCCAGGCGAGCGCCGCGACCGCCAGGATGACCAGCGGCCAGGGGGCGCTGAGCATCACCCATTCCGCCCAAACGAGGAGCAGCCGCAGCGGCTCGAACAAGGCCTGGATCGGATCACCCCAGGCTCTCGTGAAGCTGCGGAACGCGTCGTCGATCGTCCCGCGAAGCATTCGCAGGCGGTTGTCGTCCATGTGTGGAAACGTCCACAGCCAGTCCATTGCGCTTCCCCTGTCCGAGTGGCTCGCTAGCGCTCGGTCGCCCCTGCGCGCCGTCCCGGAAGGGGCGCGCAGGAGGGAACCGAAGTCTTCGACTGCGCTTAGAGGGCGGCTTCGATCTTGGCGGCGGCCTCCGGGGTCACCCAGGCGCCCCAGACGTCCTTCTTGGTCTCGAGGAAGTGCTTGGCGCCGTCGTCGCCATTCGCCTGGTTGTCGGTCATCCAGGACAGAAGCTCGTTGACGGTGGCGTTGGACCAGGACCGCTTGCCGAGATAGGTCATGACCGGCTCGCCTGCGCGCTCGGCGAACTTGGCGGTCGTGACCGTCGCCACCTTGTCGGCGACCCAGTCGTTGATCTTCGGGTCCGGGCAGTCGGCGTTGGAGTTGCAGCGCTTCCACTCGGCGGCGTCGTGCGGCGCGTCGATGTTGAGCTTCACCATGGGATACCGGCCGAGAATGGCGGTCGGAGCCCAGTAGTAGCCGAGCCAGCCCTGCTTGTTCTCGTAGGCGCGGGCGATGGAGCCGTCGAGGCCGGCGGAGGAGCCGGTGTCCACGAGGTCGAAGCCCTTGCTGGCGGCGTCGTAGGCCTTGAAGAACTGCGCGGTCACGACCGTGCCGCCCCAGCCCTGCGGGCCGTTGAAGACGGCGCCCTTGCTCTTGTCCTCCGGGTTGGGAAACAGCTCAGGATGCTTCAGGGCGTCGGCGATGGTCTTGATGTCAGGGTGGGCGTCGGCGACGTATTGCGGGATCCACCAGCCCTGCTGAGCACCGTCCGACAGCGCCGGACCGACGGCCACGAGGGTCTTCTCCGAGAGACCGCGGTTGATGACCTCCGGCACCAGATCAACCCAACCCTCGGGAGCGATATCGGGCTGGCCGCGTTCGGCCATGGAGGTCAATGTCGGGACGGTGTCGCCGGAGATGATGGAGACCTTGCAGCCGTAGCCGTTCTCCAGAATGAACTTGTCGAGGCTGGCGAGGACCTCGGCGCTCTGCCAGTTCATGGCGGCGACGGTGACTTCGCTGCAGTCGCCCTGAGCCTGAGCATAGGCTGCGACGGAGCCGAGGGACGTAAGTCCGAGTGCGATGCACGTCGTCTTCACGATGCGATTCATGAGGCTTGTCTCCCACGGCGCGAGAACGAGGACCATCCGGCGGCGCCGTTTGCCGGATTTCCCCTTGTAAGAGCTCGGGCGAGCGCTGATTTCGTCCCATGCTCCTCGGTCGGTATCAAGAGCCCAACGGATCGAGCCCGGCATGCGATCGGGGCGTACCCGGCGGGGACGCGAACAGCGGGGCGGGCGGATAGGGGGTGAATGCGGCTGTTCCGCCCCCAAGCGCCGAGCCTGCCAGTTTGGAAAGATTATCGGCGGGGGGCCATTGAAATAGGACCAGTGCGACGCATGGCATGACGTTTCGCGACATCGAAGCATCGGTGATGGGCATGGCAAGATGCCTGCCGAAAGAATAGGCACGGGTGCGACACTTGCGCGAAGGTGCGGCGCACGCGCGATCTTCCCAGCTTGCTGCGTTGCGGAACTGCTGGGCTCCGAGCGTCAGGCCGCCTGCGTCTCGAAGGCCTGGTCGCCCGCCTCCAGTTGGGCCTGCCGACGAATCTCCTGCGGCGTGCTGCCGAACTTCTGGCGGAACATGCGGCTGAGATGGGAGGAGTCGCAGAAGCCGCACTCCACGGCGACGGTCGCGATCAGCTTGTCGGTGCTCTCGATCAGGTGCCGCGCGAAGGTGAGGCGGATCTGAAGGAAGGCCGCCTGGGGGGAGGCGCCCAGCGCAGACCGGAAATGCCGCTCCAACTGACGCTTGCTGTGACCCATCCGGCGGGCCAGCTCCGCCACCGACAGGGGCGTGTCGATATTCTGCTGCATCAGCAGAAGAGCCCGCATCACCATCGGGTCGCGGGTGGAAATGTCCATCGAGACGCCTGGCTGCGGCTTTTCCGGCCGCATGGCGTTGTCGATGATCATGATGTGGAGGCTCTTGCTCGCCTGCGCGCGCCCGACATGGCGCTCGACCAGATAGGCCGCAAGATGCGCCGAGATGGCACCGCCCGAACAGGTCAGCCGGTCGCCGTCGTCGATGAAGATCTGGTCCGAGACCGGGTTGAGCCCGTCGAACTGCTCCAAGAAGTCGGCATGGTGGAACCAGCTCACGCAGCAGCGGTAGCCGTTCATCAGCCCGGCCTTGTGCAGCAAGAAGCCGCCCGTGCAGACGCCGATCAGCTTGACGCCCGCGGCGGCGGCCTTGTTGAGATAGGCGACATAGCTCGCCTCCAGCCCGACGAGATCCTCCATCACGCCGCCGACCACGACGATGTAGTCGAACTTCGTCGGGTCCCCCAGGCGCTCGTTCGGGTGGACCGAGACGCCGCAGCTCGCGGGAACCGCGCTCATCGTGTCGGAAAGGACGCTCCAGGAGCACATGATCGGCCGGCTGCGGTCGCCCTCGTCGGCGGCGAGACGCAGGACGTCGACGAAATTGGCGAAGGCGCAGAGCGTGAAGCGTTTGGCGAGGATGAAGCCGACGGACAGCCGCGTTCCGTTCCGGCGGACCTTGAAGGCCGCCGACGGCATCGCGCTCGCGCGCCCCTCGCCATTCCTCAGGTCCATCGCACTCCCCTGCGGCGCCCGCTCCGGATCTCCTGTCGTAGTGCTAATCCGTGTTTGACGCAAACATTCTGTTCCAGGCCCATTCGCTGTCGCAATGCTACCCTCCGTGATCGAGATCAGCCCTCGACCCGCCGAGCGTCGGCACCGCCCGACGTCGCCCCGCTCGCCCTGTCGCCATGCATCGAGGTGGACCCGCCATGAAAGTTCTGGTGCCCGTGAAGCGTGTGGTCGATCCCAACGTGAAGATCCGCGTCAAGGCCGGCGGCGAGGGGGTCGAGCTGGCCAACGTGAAGATGTCGATGAACCCGTTCTGCGAGATCGCCGTGGAAGAGGCGATCCGTCTGAAGGAAAAGGGCAAGGCGAGCGAAGTGGTAGTCGTCTCGGTCGGTCCGGCGCAGGCGCAGGAAACGCTGCGCACCGGCCTCGCGATGGGCGCCGACCGCGCCATTCTCGTGAATGTCGAGGGTGCCGTCGAGCCGCTGGCCGTCGCCAAGGTCCTGAAGGGCGTGGTCGAGGCCGAGGCGGCCGATCTCGTGATCCTCGGCAAGCAGGCGATCGACGACGACTGCAACCAGACCGGCCAGATGCTGGCCGCGCTTCTCGGCTGGTCGCAGGCGACCTTCGCCTCGAAGATCGAGCTGGGCGACGGAAAGGCGGTCGTGGAGCGCGAGGTCGACGGCGGGCTCCAGTCGATCGAGGTGACGCTGCCGACCGTGGTGACGGCGGACCTGCGCCTCAACGAACCTCGCTTCGCCTCGCTGCCCAACATCATGAAGGCGAAGAAGAAGCCGCTGGAGGAGAAGTCGGCCGCCGACTACGGCGTCTCCGTCGCGCCGCGCCTCAAGGTGCTGGCGACCGAGGAGCCGGGCACCCGCAAGGCGGGCATCAAGGTCGCCAGCCCGGCCGAACTCATCGACAAGCTGCGCAACGAAGCCCGCGTCATCTGAAGCCGCAGGGAGACGAGAGCCATGGCCATCCTTCTTCTCGCCGAACACGACAACGCCTCCCTTTCGGAGCTGACGGCGCGCGCCCTGACCGCCGCCCGGCGGATCGGCGGCGACATCGACATCCTGGTCGCCGGGCAGGGCGCGCGAGCCGCTGCCGAGAGCGCCGCCGCGCTCGCCGACATCCGCCGGGTGCTGCTGGTCGAAGGCGATACCCTGGCGCACGGCCTGGCCGAGCCTCTGGCCGACCTCGTGGTGTCCCTTGCGGGCGACTACGACGCGCTGGTCGCTCCCGCTACCACGACCGGCAAGAACGTATTCCCGCGCGTCGCCGCGCTGCTCGACGTGATGCAGGTCTCGGATGTCGTCGAGGTCGTCTCGGCCGACACGTTCAAGCGCCCGATCTACGCCGGTAACGCAATCCAGACCGTGCAGGCCACCGATCCGAAGATCGTGCTCACCGTGCGCACCGCCGGCTTCGCTCCGGCGCGCACCGGCGCCTCCGCGCCGATCGAGACCCTGCCGCCGACCGCGGCTTCGCAACTCTCGTCCATCCGCGAAAACCGGATCGTCAAGTCGGAGCGCCCCGATCTCGGCGCCGCCAAGATCGTGGTGTCCGGCGGCCGGGCGCTGGGGTCCGAAGAGCGATTCCGCGAGACGATCATCCCCGTCGCCGACAAGCTCGGCGCGGCCGTCGGCGCCTCCCGCGCGGCAGTGGATGCGGGCTATGCTCCGAACGACTGGCAGGTCGGCCAGACCGGCAAGATCGTCGCGCCCGACCTTTATGTCGCGGTCGGCATCTCGGGCGCGATCCAGCACCTCGCCGGCATGAAGGACGCCAAGGTCATCGTCGCCATCAATAAGGACGAGGACGCCCCGATCTTCCAGGTCGCCGATTACGGCCTCGTCGGCGATCTCTTCGAACTGGTTCCCGAACTGCAGCGCCAGCTCTGAGCGCGGCGCTGGACATCTGCTAGGGTCGGTCCCAGGCTCGGGACCGCCGCTTCCCACATCAGGCTTCCCGGATTGGAGACGACTAGAATGGCTGCATTTCCCGAGAAGGCGCGGGTCGTCATCATCGGTCTGGGCGGAATCGTGGGTGCCTCCATCGCCCATCATCTGGTGGAGCGCGGCTGGGACGACATCGTCGGCCTCGACAAGTCGGGCATTCCCACCGACATCGGCTCGACCGCCCATGCGTCGGACTTCTGCTACACGACCAGCCACGACTTCCTGAGCTGCTGGACGACGCTTTATTCCATCGACTTCTTCGAGAAGATGGGTCACTACGCCCGCGTCGGCGGCCTCGAAGTGGCCCGCGTCGGCGACGTTGAGCGCATGGACGAGATCAAGCGCAAGGTCGCATCGGCCAAGGCCTTCGGCACGCGCGCCCGTCTGATCGAGCCCGCCGAGATCAAGGCCAAGATGCCGCTGATCGAGGAGAGCATGGTCCAGGGCGGCCTCTGGGATCCGGACGCCGGTCTCGTCATTCCGCGCTCCCAGACGGTGGCCGGCAAGCTGGTGGATCGGGCGGTCAACGCCGGCAAGCTCCAGGCCTTCGCCAACACCTCCGCCAAGTCGCTCGTCATCGAGGACGGGCGGATCAAGGGCGTCGTGACCGACCGCGGCACGATCATGGCCGACCATGTCGTGGTCTGCGCGGGACTTTGGGGCCGCCTCATCGCCGAGATGGCGGGCGAGGACCTTCCCGTCATGCCGGTGGACCACCCGCTCACCTTCTTCGGCCCCTATACGGAGTTCGCCGGCACCGGCAAGGAGATCGGCTATCCGCTTCTGCGCGACCAGGGCAACTCGGCCTACCTGCGCGACACGGGCGACCCGAAGACCGCCGAGGGCGGCCAGATCGAGTGGGGCTACTACGAGGAGCACAACGTGCGCCTCGTCCACCCGCGCGAACTCCTGGAGAAGCACGAGGCGCGCCTGTCGCCTTCGCAGCGCGACCTCGACATGGAGCAGGTGATCGAGCCGCTCGAGCGCGCCATGGAGCTGACGCCGATCCTGGCCGAGCTCGGCTACAACGAGGGCCACTCCTTCAACGGCCTGCTTCAGACCACCACCGACGGCGGCCCGTCCATGGGCGAGAGCCAGAAGGTGCGCGGCCTCTGGTACTGCGTCGGCATCTGGGTCAAGGACGGCCCGGGCATGGGCAAGCTGATCGCCGACTGGATGACGGACGGTCGCACCTCGATCGACCACAACCGCGTCGACTTCGCGCGCTTCAGCCCCTTCCAGCTCGAAGAGGGCTTCATCGAGGAGCGCTGTACCGAGACGGCGAAGAAGATCTACAACCCGCCGGTCCACCCGCGTGAGCCCTTCGCCGGCGGGCGCGGCATCCGCCGCTCGCCCTTCCACGAGCGCGAGAAGGAGCTCGGCGGCTACTTCATGGAGCTCGGCGGCTGGGAGCGCGCCCATGGCTACGCCGCGAACGAGCACCTCCTGGAGAAGTACGGCGACCGGATTCCGGTGCGCGAGAACGAGTGGGACAACCGCCATTTCTGGCGCGTGTCCAACGCCGAGCATCTCGAGCTGACCGAGAACTGCGGCATCATCAACCTCTCGCATTTCGCCATCATCGACATCGAGGGGCCGGACCATGTCGAGCTGATGGAATGGCTTTGCGCGGCCAAGATCGGCGGCGATGCCAATATCGGAAAGGGCATCTACACCCACTTCCTCGACGACGAGGGCATGGTGCGGGCCGACTTCACGGTCATCCGCATGGCCGACCGCATCCGCATGATCAACGGCGCCGACGCCGGCCCGCGCGACTTCCACTACATGCGCCGCACGGCGCAGGACCGCGGCCTCGACGTGACGATCACCGATGTCACCGAGAAGTACATCACGATCGGCATCTGGGGACCGAACGCGCGCGAGAATCTCGGCAAGCTCCTGGACGACCCGTCCGTGCTCGCGCCGGAGAACTTTCCCTTCGCCGCGATCAAGCCCCTGACGATCGCCGGCAAGTCGGTCGCCGCTTTCCGCATCTCCTATGTCGGTGAGCAGGGCTGGGAACTGCACATGGCCTACGAGGACGGCCTCGCCGTGTGGGACGCGCTGCGCTCGACCGGCGTCATCGCCGTCGGCGTCGAGACCTATGCCAACACGCGTCGCATGGAGAAGAGCCTGCGGCTCCAGAACGCCGACCTCCTGACGGAATACAACCTCCTGGAGGCGGACCTGGCTCGCCCGAAGGTCAAGGAGGCGGACTTCCGCGGCAAGGCCAAGCATCTGGAGTACAAGGCGCGCGACCACCAGCCGGCCATGCTCTGCACCTTGGTGATGACCGACAACAAGGATGCGAAGGGCGTCGCGCGCTATCCCGTCGGCACCATGCCGGTGATCGATCCCGCGACGGGCGAGACCCTGGTGGACGAACTCGGCCGCCGCTCCTTCACCACGTCGGTCGCCTTCGGTCCGACGATCGGCAAGAACATCGCACTGGCCTACATTCCGAAGAGCCACTGCGAGGTCGGCCGCAAGGTGAACCTCGAATATTTCGGCGACACGTTCCCCGCCGAGATCGCGGCCGTCGGCTACAAGCCGCTTTACGACCCCGAGAACGCGAAGCCGCGCAGCTGACGCTGACCGTCCGCACGGATTTGGCCGCCGCTTGTTCCATGCCGGAGCGAGCGGCGGTTCCGTTTGGGGCTCAAGGTCGAGCCGTCGCAGCTTTCGCTGTTGTTCGAGCCGCCGATAGGCCCTGAGCGCGCAACCGACATCCTCCGGTTTGGGCTAGGCGGCTTTGGCGCGAGAACACTTCGCCTTTTCGACGCTACCTAGAATTACGACACCAAAAGCGATTACGCCCGATTGACAGCTAAGTAGTTATCGATAACATCAAGCCATGATGATTGGGAGGTTGTCATGGGGGAGCTGCTGTTCGAAGGCGTGGCGAAGCGCTTCGGGGGCACGCAAGCGCTGAAGGGCGTCAGCTTTTCCGTCCGTTCAGGAGAGGTCGTGGCCTTGCTTGGCGAGAACGGTGCGGGCAAGTCCACGATCATCAAGATCTTGGGCGGCATCCACAAGGCCGATGCCGGGCAGGTGACGATCGATGGCGTTCCCTACGCCCACCAGAACAAGGGGACGGCAGGTGGCGGGCGCAAGGTCGCCTTCGTTCATCAGGATCTCGGCCTGATCGAATGGATGACGATCGCGGAGAACGTCGCCATGGGGAACGGCTACCCTCGGCGGGGCGGGGCCAAGCGCGGCCTCGTGGACTGGAGACGGGTAAGAGCCCAGGCGGTCGACGCGGTGGCGCGTCTTGGATGCGACTTCGATCCCGACAGCCGCATCGCATCTCTATCGCGAACCGAAAAATCCCTGGTGGCCATCGCACGTGCGCTCGCCACCGACTGCGAGTTCCTGGTTCTGGACGAGCCGACCGCGAGCCTTCCCGCCGACGAGGTGGAGAAGCTGATGGCGGCGGTGCGCCGGCTCGCGCGCAATGGCGTCGGGGTCATCTACGTTTCGCATCGACTTGACGAGATCTTTCGCGTCGCCGATCGCGCCGTCGTGTTGCGAGATGGATCGCTGGCCGGGGAGGGGCGCGTAGCTGACCTGTCGCCTGCCGACCTGATCGCCCAGATCGTCGGCACGGGCGCCCTCAAACTCTACGAGAAGGCGCCTGCGGCGACCCGGAGCGCGGCTCGCATTTCCGTGCGCGGGCTCGTGACGTCGGGGGCAGGGCCGGTCGACTTCGACATTAGTCAGGGCGAAATACTTGGTCTCGTCGGACTTCGCGGCGCGGGCCAGGAGGCCATCGGACGGGCGCTCTTCGGGGCGCGGGTGCATTCGGGCTCGGTCACGATCGACGGCGCCGCGCCCGACCTTTCTTCCATGCGGGCGGCGCTCCGGAGCGGTATCGGCCTCGTCGCGCGAGACCGCGCGGAAGAATCCGTCGCCGCTGCCCTCTCGGTGCGGGAGAACGCCTTTCTCAACCCGGGCGCCTTCGGCCGCAAGCTCCTGTCGTTCCGCACGCCGGCAAGCGAGCGCAAAGCAGCGCGAACACTTGGAAGCCGTATCGGTCTACGGCCCAACGACCCGGACCTTGCGATCGAGGCTCTGTCTGGCGGCAATCAGCAGAAGGTCATCGTCGGCCGCTGGCTGGAAACGGGACGTCGGTTGCTGATCCTCGAAGACCCGACGGCAGGTGTCGATGTCGGAGCAAAGGCCGAGATCTATCGGCTGGTCGAAGCGGCCGTGGCCGACGGTCTCGCCGTGCTCGTCGTCTCAACGGACTTCGAAGAGGTGGCCATGCTGTGCCACCGCGCCCTCGTCTTCAATCGCGGCGTCGTCATAGCGGAACTCGACGGGCCGATGGTCACGACCGAGCGCGTCATCGCCGCAGCCAGCGCCTCGGAAGCCGCCTAACGTCCTCACCGCAAGGCCGCCGCTCCAGCGAGCTCGGGAGATCCATGCCATGAACTCCATCAAGTCCAATGCGCTGGAGCCGACGCGCGCCGAGCTGCGTGGTCTCTCACCGGGTCAGGCAACCCTCCGCCTCCTGCCGGTCTATGGTCTGCCGATCCTGACGCTGGCGTTGATCCTCCTCTTTGCCGTCCTTCTGCCACGTACCTTCCCGACGCTCCTGAACCTGCGCTCCATCGTTTCGGACAAGTCGATCATCGCGCTGTTGGCGCTTGCGGCGATGATCCCGATGACGGCCGGCAAGATCGATCTGACCGTCGGCTACGGCATCGTCCTCTGGCATATCCTGGCCATCTCCCTGCAGACGGCCTTCGGCATTCCCTGGCCGGTCGCGGTGCTGATCGTGCTTGTCCTTGGCGCCCTCGTCGGGTTCCTGAACGGCCTGCTGGTGGAGGTCGCGCAGATCGACAGCTTCATTGCGACGCTCGGCATGGGAACGGTGCTCTACGCGCTCGCACTCTGGTACACGGGCGGACGACAGGTCGTGGCGCCATTGCCCGACGGGTTCCTGTCGCTCAATGGGACGATGGTCTTCGGACTTCCGATCGGGGGCTTCTACGTGCTCGGTCTCGCCGTTTTCCTGTGGCTTGTCCTCGAATACACGCCCGTCGGCCGCTATCTCTATGCCATCGGCGCGAACCCAAAAGCTGCGGCTCTCAACGGCATTCTCGTGCGCCGCTTCACCATGGCGACGTTCGTCGTGTCCGGCCTCCTGACTGCACTGACCGGTGTGCTTCTCGCGTCCAAGCTTCGGATTGGTCAGGCGAGTGTCGGCCTCGAATATCTTCTTCCCGCCCTGGTCGGCGCATTTCTCGGCTCGACCACCATCAAGCCCGGACGGGTCAATGTCTGGGGCACGGTGATCGGCGTGATCGTTCTCGCCGTCGGCATCTCCGGCATCCAGCAGTTCGGCGGCTCCTTCTATGTCGAGCCCCTCTTCAACGGCATGACGCTGCTTGTCGCCATCGGCATCGCTGCCTACGCCCAGCGCCGCCGCGGCACGACGTAACCCAATGCGCCCGCCGGGAGGAACCACGCGGGCGGTCCTGACACTCTGGGAGGAACCCACCATGAAGACGCTACTTTCCGCGCTGCTCCTCGGCGGTGCCCTCATCATCGCGGCAGCACCCGGCGCCAGGGCCGACGCGATGGCCGATGCCAAGGCGACGGTCGACAAGTATGCGTCGAAGGTCACGACCTGGGACGGACCGACCACCGGTCCGAAGATCGCCGCAGACAAGACGATCGTGGTGTTGGCCGGCGACATGAAGAACGGTGGAATCCTCGGCGTCGTCTCGGGCATCGAGGAGGCGGCCAAGGCCGCCGGCTGGACGGTGCGCACGATCGACGGCGCAGGATCGATCTCCGGCCGTACCGCCGCAGTCGGCCAGGGTATCGCGCTCAATCCCGATGGCATCGTTGTCGCCGGCTTCGACGCGGTGGAGCAGCAGGCGGGTCTGGAACAGGCAAAGAACGCAAAAATTCCCATCGTCGCTTGGCACACCGCGCCGGAAGTCGGACCGGTGGAGTCCGCTGGCGTCTTCGCCAACGTGACGACCGACCCGATGCAGGTGGCCAAAGCCGCCGCGGATTGGGCTTTCGTCGACGCGGAGGGCAAGCCGGGCGTCGTGATCTTCACGGACTCGACCTACGCCGTCGCCATCGCCAAGGCGGACGCTATGAAGGCCGAGATCGAGAAGCTTGGCGGTAGCGTGGTCGAGTATGTCGATACGCCGATCGCGGAGACTTCCACCCGTATGCCTCAGCTCACCACGTCGCTCCTACAGCGTCATGGCGACGCCTGGACGCACTCGCTCGCCATCAACGACCTCTACTTCGACTTCATGGGCCCCTCGCTCAGCGCGGCGGGGATCGCCGGCGACGGCAGGCCCGTCAATGTCGCGGCGGGCGACGGCTCGGAATCGGCTTACCAACGCATTCGGTCGGGACAGTATCAGGCGGTCACCGTCGCCGAACCCCTGCAGCTCCAAGGCTGGCAGCTCGTGGACGAGTTGAACCGCGCTTTCGCTGGCGAGAAATGGTCGAGGTATGTCTCGCCGCTTCACGTCGTCACCAAGGAGAATGTCGAGTTCGACGGTGGCCCGAAGAACGCTTTCGATCCTGAGAACGGATACCGTGAAGCCTACAAGACGATCTGGGGCGTGAAATAGCCGCGACGCGCACAGGACGATCGCCCGCAGGCCGCTGCCGCGGGCGCTTGTCCCTGGTTCCAAATCGCCCCGCCCTTGCGCCTTGACCGCACCGGCCTCCTGAATCCCACCGATCGGATCTTCCCATGTTCATCCGCTGCGCTTTCTTCCGCGGCCGCGCCAAGCCCGGCTTCGAAGCCGAATTCACCAGCTATGTCCGCGAGAAGCTCGTGCCGCTCTGGACGCGGTTTCCCGGCATCGAGGAAGTGCGGGTCCTCCGGCAGGAGGAAGCGGACGTTCCGGACCCGCGTTTCGAGATGGTTCTGCAGGTCCTCTACCCCTCCCGCGAGGCGATCGAGACGGCGCTTGCCTCCGACGTGCGCTACGAGTCGCGAGAGGTGACCAAAGGGCTTCTGGAATTCTACGAGGGCGACATCTTCCACACCGTTTTCCGCGCCGACGACTACGCCCTGCCCACGGACTGAGAGCGACATGACCGAGACATACATCGTCCATGACGACCGGTTCCGCTCCCTCATCATCGGCCATGCCAAACTGGAGAAGCTCTGGACGGGCGGGCGCTGGGTGGAAGGGCCGGTGCATGTGCCGGCAGCCAAGTCCGTGCTCTGGTCGGATATCCCGAACGACCGGCTGATGCGCTTCGACGAATGCGACGGCTCGGTCTCGGTCTTCGAAGGCCCTTGCGGCTACCACAACGGCCATACCCTGGATGCGCAGGGCCGCGTCGTCGCCTGCGAGCATGGCGGGCGAAGCGTTTCGCGTCTCGACCACGACGGGGTCTGGCGCAGCCTCGTGTCGCATTGGGAAGGCAAGCGCCTGAACTCGCCGAATGACGTCGTCGTCAAGCGCGACGGCACGGTCTGGTTCTCTGATCCGACATATGGGATCGACAGCCACTACGAAGGTCACCGTGCGCCTTCCGAGATCGGTGCCTCGAACGTCTATCGGCTCGATCCCGTATCGGGCGAGCTGACGGCGGCGGTGACCGACATGCTGAAGCCCAACGGCCTGTGCTTCTCGCCGGACGAGTCGATTCTCTACGTTTCCGAGACCGGTCGCACGCATGACGCGTCCTGCGAGCCGGTGATAAGGTCCTATCCGCTGCAAGACGGCCGCATCGTCGGAAAGGGGCAGGTTTTCGCGAAGTCTCCGAACGGCTTCTTCGACGGGTTTCGTTCGGACGCGAATGGCAACATTTGGGCTTCCAATGCCGATGCCGTTTGCGTCTACGCGCCCGATGGAACGCATATCGGATCCATCCCGGTGGAGGAAATGGTTTCCAATCTCTGCTTTGGCGGACCGAAGCGCAATCGCCTCTACATCACCGCCCAGACGTCCCTTTATGCGATCTACGTCAACGCCCATGGGGGCGGCTGGCGGGAATGAAATGATAGTGATCGGGCGTTTCTCATTCGCGGATCGATGTGATACCGATAACAGAATACGCATTCAGGATTTGTCGAGGGGGTAGATCATGTCGGTACGCGCAGTTCCAGCCGCGCGCGCGCCCCTTTCCCCTTGGAAGTACGTCATGTCTACCGGCGTGTTTGGAAGCGGATTGGCGCGGCGCTTCAGCACTTCTGGCGGCATAAGACGTGGCGCCGCAGCAAGCGCTCGGATCTGACATGGCGATCCATACGCGGAGCGCGCTGTTCGAAGGGTCGATCCGTCCAGGCTGCGAGGAGGCATTCTTCGATCTCGTCATGGCCGAGCTCATGCCCGTCTGGCAGGCGATGCCGAACGCGCTCGACATGCGTGTTCTGCGCATGGAACGCCGGGAGGAAGGGGCCCCCGCGCTCGTTCTGGTGCAGGAGATCGATTACCCCTCGCTCGAAGCCGTGACGGAGGCGGAGGCCTCCCCGGTCCGCGCACGAGGCGCGCCGATCATGGCACGGCTCATGACCCTATTCGATGGAACGCTTCGGCACGTCGTCTACCGCCGCCTCGCGTAAAATCCGCAGTCGATTCGATTCCAGTTGAAAGACCCGAGTGATGGCTCGACAGAGGAAGGCAGGCCCATCCGCAGATGTCCAGACCAAGCCGACGATGCGCGACGTCTCGCGCCTTGCGGGAGTCTCGACCATGACGGTCAGCCGCGTGCTCGCCGACCCCTCGATCGTGGCGCCCGAAACGCGCGAGCGCGTGATGCGGGCCGTCGAGCAACTGGGTTACGTGCCCGACCTCGTGGCTGGTTCGCTGTCGTCCCGGCGGACCAACTTCGTCGGATTGATCCTTCCGACCCTGACCAACTCCAACTTCGCCGACACCTCGCAAGGCCTCGCCGAGGCACTTGGCCAGAGCTATCAGCTTTTGATCGGCTACACGCTATACGACACCGGCGAAGAGGAGCGGCTGGTGCGCTCGCTCCTCGCCCGCCGGCCGCAAGGACTCGTCGTTGCTGGTACGCTGCACACAGCCGCCACGCGGCGCATGTTGATGAATGCCGGCATCCCGATCGTGGAAATCTGGGACGCCCCGAGCGCTCCACTGGACCGCGCCGTGGGATTCTCCAATTTCGAGGCAGGGCGGGCGGCCGCGCGTCATCTTCTGTCCCTGGGCCTTCGGCGGCTCGCCGCGATCGGATCGGAAGCCGACAAGGACCCGCATGATGCGCGCGGGGAGGCGCGCCTGCAGGGATTCGCGGCTATGCTGAAGGAAGAGGGCATCGGGACCGGCAGAATCCTGCGACACGGGTCGGCGCCGGTCTCCTATGCGCATGGCGCAGCGGCGATGAGGGTCCTGCTGAAGGAGATGCCCGATGTCGAAGGCGTCTTCGCCGTTTCGGACGGCTCGGCCTTCGGCGCCTTGATGGAATGCCGCCGTCAGGGCGTCGAGGTTCCCGGCCGCGTGAGCATCATGGGGTTCGGCGATTTCGAGCTGGGGCGCGAATGCGAGCCGGCCATTTCGACAATCCGTGTCGACGCGAAGGGTATCGGCACGAGAACTGGCTTGCTTCTGCGCGATCTGTTCGAAGGGCGGGGGCAGGAGACTCCGCCTTCCATCGACCTTGGGATCGAAGTCGTACCACGCGGCACAACGGCCGGAACCGGCCGGAGCCATGACCGAAATCAAACATCATCCGAAGGTCGAAGATCATGAGTGCAGCGCGGATCGGGATCGTGGGCGTGGGCGTGATGGGCAGCGCCATCGCAGGCCGCTTCCTCCAGACGGGTCATGACGTCACCCTGCGCGACCGCGATCCGGCAAAGACCGCCCCCCTGGCGGCACAGGGCGCAGCGGTCGCCGACAGCGCCAAGACGCTGGCCGAAGCCTGCGATGTCCTGATCCTGAGCCTCAACACGGCCGAAATCGTCGAAGCTGTGGTGTTCGGCGAAGACGGTGTCGCGGCCCATGCGAGGCCGGATCTTCTCCTTATCGACATGTCGTCGACGGACCCGAAGGCGACCGCTTCCATGGCCCATCGCCTTCGCACCGAGACCGGCATGGGTTGGGTGGATGCGCCCCTGTCCGGCGGAGCGCCGGCAGCGAAGGAGGGTCGTCTGACATTGATGCTGGGCGGCGAAGAAGGCGAGGTGGAGCGCGCGAAGCGGGTGCTCTCGGCGATCGCGGCCAATATGACGCATATGGGCCCGTCCGGTGCGGGACAGACGACGAAGCTGATCAACCAGGTGCTCTGCGCCTGCAACTTCCTGGCTGTCGCCGAGGCGACCCGCCTGGCTCTCGACGCGGGCGTCGACGCCGAGCGAATTCCCGCGGCACTCGCCGGCGGACGAGCCGACAGCCGTATTCTCCAAGAGTTCATGGGCAAGATGGCACGCTTCGATCTGACGCCGACAGGCCGGATCGACAATATGCTGAAAGACCTGGAAGCCACCCAGCGCTTCTCCGTGGGTCTTCGCACGCCCATGCCGCTGACGAACCTCGTCACCGATCTTCATCGCATGATGGTTGCCGCCGGCATCGGAGACGAGGACAGCGCCGCCTACATGAAGCTCTTCGACTTCGGAAAGCGGAACTGAGCAACTGTCTTGCGGGGTGAGGGGACGCTCATTTCTGCAGGTGCGGGTCGGCTCGACGTGCAGGTTCGTGGATCGCGGCAGTGCCACGACCACGATCTTGTGACATCCAACGCCTGGAGTTGTCTTGTTATCGATATCATGCTACGCTCCTCGGATTGGGAGAGACTCACATGTCGCTGAAGCTTTTCGATCTGTCGGGCCGAACCGCTCTCGTCACGGGGTCCGGTCAAGGCATCGGCTTTTCGCTTGCCGAGGGACTAGGACGGGCTGGTGCCCGCGTGGTCCTCAACGGCCGCGATGGCGCCAAGCTCGATACCGCCGCCGA
Organism: Aureimonas sp. SK2; assembly: GCF_029813115.1. Lineage (GTDB taxonomy): Bacteria > Pseudomonadota > Alphaproteobacteria > Rhizobiales > Rhizobiaceae > Aureimonas. The sequence goes on along the minus strand of NZ_JAPZDS010000003.1, from coordinate 121,761 downwards.
ACGGCTTCGGATCGAGGCGATCGAGGTGGAAACCGCCGTGTTCGACGTCACCGACCAAGCGGCCGTGAGAGCCGGCGTCGATCGGATCGAGGCCGAGGTCGGGCCGATCGATATCCTCGTCAACAACGCCGGGATCCAGCGCCGCGCGCCATTGGAGGACTATCCGGCGGAAACGTGGGCCGAGATCATGCGGGCCAATGTCGACTCGGTCTTTTTCGTCGGACAGGCCGTGGCGAAACACATGATCGCCCGGAAGCGCGGCCGGATCATCAACATCGCGAGCCTTCAGGCGCAGGCCGCGCGTTATTCCATCGCGCCCTACACCGCAACCAAGGGCGCGGTGCACAACCTCACCAAAGGCATGTGCACCGACTGGGCGCGGCACGGGCTGCAGATCAACGCGATCGGTCCCGGCTATTTCGAGACGCCGCTGAACCAGGCGCTGGTGGACGATCCCAAATTCACCGAATGGCTGAAAGTGCGGACGCCGACGGGCCGCTGGGGCAAGGTGGAGGAGCTCCAGGGCGCCTGCATCTTCCTCGCCTCGGACGCCGCGACCTTCGTCAACGGCCAGATCGTCTATGTCGATGGCGGGGTGTTGGCCACGCTGTAACGCCGCGACGTCCGGCCGCTGGGAGGCTGCCCGGGTTCTCGCTCAAACTTCGAAACATGCCATGGGAGGCAAGGGTATGACGTCCACCACGACACGACGCAGCGCATTGAAGGCGGCATTCTTCGGCACGGTCGCCGCAACGGTGCTCCTGGCAGGTCTGCCGAGCCCGGCGGGCGCTGTGACGCTCGCGGATATTCAGGGACGCGGCACGGTCAAGATCGGCGTCCTGACCGGTGCTCCGCCGATGGGCATGATCGACGAACGCGGCAACCCGAGCGGTTACGACGTGGATGTCGCCAATCAGATCGGCCAGTATATTGGCCTACCGGTCGAGCTCGTGCCGCTGACGCCTCCGGCTCGTATCCCGGCGCTGCAGACCGGGCAGGTGGACTTTCTCGTGGCGACGCTGGCACCGACCGGCGAGCGGGCCAAATCCGTCATGTTCACCTCGCCCTATTCGGCCTTCAACATGGTGATCGTGTCGGGGCCGGACGCGAAGTTCGAAAATCTCGACCAGTTGAAGGGCAAGCGCGTCGCCGTCAATCGCGGTTCCTCGCAGGAAACGGCGCTGCGCCGCGCCAATGTGGAAGGGCTGGAGATCGTCGTCTTCGAAGACGACTCGACGTCCGCCCAGGCGCTCGTCGCAGGGCAGGTGGACGCGACCGCGCTCCCCTCGACTGTTGCGCAGGCCCTCATCACGCAGGCTCCGCAGGCAGGACTTCAGGTCGGCTTCACCTTCTTCCGGCAGGGCAACTCGATGGCGGTGCAGCCGGGCGACTTCGAACTCCTGCAGTACCTCAACACCTCGATCTACCTGATGAAGGTGTCGGGCGAGCTGGACAAGATCGCCGTGAAGTGGACGGGCGACCCGCTGCCGCCGACGCTTCCCTCCTTCTGACCCGCTCGGACGCCGGCATTCGCCGGCGTCCCCCTTCCTCACGCGGGATCGTCACCTTCATGAACTACACGTTCCAGTTCGACGTCCTGGCGCGATACCAGGAGGAGCTGCTGGCCGGGCTTTGGCTGACCGTCCAGATTTCCACCTTCGCCATCGTGTGTGGGACGGCGGTCGGCATTCTGCTCGCGGCTGTCCGCTCCGTTGCTGGGCGCCCGGTGCGCATACTGATCGACGCCTATGTCGAGTTGATCCGCAACACGCCCTTCCTGGTGCAACTCTTCATCATCTATTTCGGGCTGCCGGCCGGCGGGGTGCGCGTCAGCGCCATTACGGCGGCTCTGATCGGCGTGACGATCAACCTCGCAGCCTATTCGACGGAGATCATCCGCGCCGGCATCGAGGCGATCCACAAGTCGCAGATTGAGGCCGGCGAGGCGCTCGGCTTCACCCGTGTGCAGATCTTCCGTTACGTGATCATCGTACCGGCCCTGCAGAAGGTCTATCCCGCGCTCTCTTCGCAGTTCGTTCTGATGATGTTGGCCACTTCGATCTGCTCGGCGATTTCCGTCGGGGAGCTGACGGCAGCCGCGTCCTTCGTGCAGTCGCAGAGCTACCGATCGTTCGAGGTCTACCTCGCCGTGACCGGACTTTACCTGATCCTCGCGCTTTTGCTTCGCGCCATCCTCGCGCTGGTAGGGCTCTGGCTGTTCGGACGGCGCACGGCGCGTCGGACGCTGAAACCCGTGGTGGAGGCGTCGGCATGATCTTCCGCTCCTTCGGCTCATCGGAGTTCCTCTTCCTACTGGAATCCCTCCAGTGGACGCTGATTTTGACCGCGCTTGCGCTTGGGGGGGGCGGCTTCGTCGGCTTCTTCCTCGCTCTCGCGCGAGCCTCCCAGGTCAAGGCACTGAGAATCCTGGCGGGCCTCTATATTCAGATCATTCAGGGCATTCCGGTCTTGATGATCCTGTTCCTGTCCTTCTATGGCCTGGCGCTTCTGGGCTATCGCCTGCCGCCGCTGGTGGCCGCCGGCATTTCCATGACGATCTACGCCTCCGCCTATCTCGGCGAAATCTGGCGCGGCTCTATCCAGTCGGTGCCGAAGCAGCAGTGGGAAGCGTCGGAGTCGCTCGCGATGACCCGGGCTCAGCAGTACCGTTACGTGATCCTGCCACAGGCGGTGCGCCTGTCCCTTCCGTCGACCGTCGGTTTTGCCGTGCAGGTCGTGAAGAACACGTCGATCGCCTCGCTCATCGGCTTCGTCGAACTCGCCCGCGCGGGACAGCTCGTCAACAATGCCACGTTCCAGCCCTTCCGCGTCTTCCTTGTGGTCGCCGCTCTTTACTTCGTCGTCTGCTACCCGCTGTCGCTCCTGTCCCGGCGGCTCGAGAGGAGGTTCCATGCCTGAGGTTGCCATCAGGGACGTGCGCAAGAGCTTCGGTGCCGTCGAAGTCCTCAAGGGCATCACCATGGAGGTCGGACGCGGCGAGGTGACGGCGCTGATCGGCCGTTCGGGATCCGGCAAGTCCACGTTGCTTCGCTGCGTCAACGGGCTGGAACAGATCAATGCCGGCTCGATCGAGATCGCCGGCCATAAGGTGGGAACCGATAAGGCAAGCCTGCGAGCTCTCCGGCGCGACGTGGGCATCGTGTTTCAAAGCTACAATCTTTTCCCGCATCTCTCGGTGGGCGAGAATATCATGCTCGCGCCCCGCATCGTGAAATCGGTCTCGAAGGGCGAGAGCCGCACGACCGCCGAGGAAGTGCTGACCCTCGTCGGGCTGTTGGAGAAGTTCGACGCCTATCCCGACGAACTGTCGGGCGGCCAGCAGCAGCGCGTCGCCATCGCCCGCTCGCTCGCCATGCGGCCCAAGGTCATGCTGTTCGACGAGGTGACCTCGGCGCTCGACCCGGAACTGACCGGAGAAGTCCTGGCTGTGATGGAGCAACTTGCTCAAGGTGGCATGACGATGCTGCTCGTTACCCATGAGATGGGCTTTGCGCGGCGCGTCGCGAACACGACCGTCTTCATGCACCAGGGCCGCATTCACGAAGCCGGCCCGTCGAAGGACCTCTTCGAGAGCCCCAGGACCCCCGAGCTCGCCCAGTTCGTGCGCTCAGACGTCAAGTAGGAAGTTCATGTCGATCGAAGTCCTGCAGCTCTGCCCGCTCATGCCCTCCCTGGAGACTGCGCTGTCCGAGCGTTTCACAGTGCACCGCTTCTTCGAGGCGGCCGATTCCGAAGCGTTTCTGGCCGACCACGCGCAACGCGTGCGGGGCGTGGTGACAGGGGGCCACATCGGCATTCCCGCCGAAATCGCCGCATCCCTGCCGGCGCTCGAGATCGTGGCGATCAACGGGGTCGGCTTCGACAAGGTCGACCTTGCCGAAGCGAAGGGGAGGGGCATTCGCGTGTCGAACACGCCGGACGTGCTGACCGAAGACGTCGCCGACCTCGCTCTCGGGCTCGTCATCTCCGTATTGCGCCAGATCCCGCGAGGCGACGCCCATGTCCGACAGAACCGTTGGCCGGACGGCGATTTGCCGCTCGGCTCCAAGGTCTCGCACCGCCGGTATGGAATCTTCGGCTTCGGCCGGATCGGACAAGCGATCGCACGCCGACTGGAAGGCTTCGACGCCGAACTCGCCTATGCCAGTCGATCGCCGGTCCAGACGCATGTGCGCAATGCCGGAAGCCTTGTGGAATTGGCCGCCTGGAGCGACGTCCTCATCATCGCAGCCTCGGCCTCGGCCGAAACGCGCAACATTGTCGACGCCTCGGTTCTCGAGGCGCTCGGCCCGAGGGGCGTGCTTGTGAACGTGGCGCGCGGCTCTCTGGTAGACGAGCCGGCACTACTCGACGCGCTGGAATCGGGCGGGATCGCCGGTGCAGCCCTCGACGTGTTCGTCGACGAGCCACGGGTACCCCAGCGCTTCTTCACCATGCCCAACGTCGTTCTGACGCCTCACATGGCGAGCGCCACGCATGAAACCCGTCAGGCCATGGCGGATCTCGTTCTCGCCAATCTCGATGCCCACTTCGCTGGACGAAACCTGCCGACCGCACTCGTGTAGGCGGCGTACGGGCCGAGCAGCTGAGAGCCTGAGGCGGATACCCGGTGCTCGCTGGCACCCATGTGCTGGAGCCCTACGCCGAGCCAGCGGTCGGGCGTGTCAGCCCGAGCGGCGATGTCCGACTGCCCGCTCTGGTTCGGGCCCGAAGTCCCGTCACTTTGCCGCCCGAATGAAGCCAAGAGTCACGGGGAGGCGGAAGCGCCCGGCACGTCGGAAATTCCAACCTTAGGAGTTCCAACCCTGGCCGCCGCGGAGCCGAAGCCATCGCGTCGGCAATGGGAGGGGCTGGTGGGCGATGACGGACTCGAACCGCCGACATCCTCGGTGTAAACGAGGCGCTCTACCAACTGAGCTAATCGCCCTTCGGGTGGGGAATAAGCGTTTCTGCCATCTTGGGTCAAGGGGATGAGGTGGCCGCTTGCCGCCGGCTGCGATCGCCCGCAAGATTCGACCCGGTAGACGGGACAGGGAGCGCGGCGGGCACGTGATTCCGCTTGCGCGCGGCACGCTATCTCCTTGCGCTGCCACCGTTTTCAATTCGCTTGCGAAAGCGCGTTGACAGACGCCGAGGGAGCCCGTAAACGACCGCTCATGCCGCTGACGGACACGCCAGCGACACAATGCGCGGGTGTAGCTCAGTCGGTTAGAGTGCCGGCCTGTCACGCCGGAGGTCGCGGGTTCGAGCCCCGTCACTCGCGCCATTGCCTTTTGACGATCCACGTCGTTTCCGGCATCCGGTAGCGGCGACATGCGCGGGTGTAGCTCAGTCGGTTAGAGTGCCGGCCTGTCACGCCGGAGGTCGCGGGTTCGAGCCCCGTCACTCGCGCCATTCTCCCCGCCTGACCTCCTTCCTCTTCCTCGAGTTCGCAGCGCAACCGCTGCGTCGCATCGTGCTCCCGGTGCCCTTGCGTTGCCGTCGCCGCAAAGTTTGTTCGGGCCTGTCCAAGCCGTCCGGATGCTGCTTGCGTCCACATTAGGAAGGGTCTAATCCTCGCCGCAATGCGAAGGGCGAAGCGTGGCCGTTGGACGCATTGAACCCGTCCGCCAGCCACTTACGTCCCCGTCAGGTCTCATAGCCGCATCGCCGCGGCCGATGCGCGGTTCCGCGCAGCCGGCCAAGAGGAAGACCCGCTTGTGAACGAGCTTCTCGCCTCCTACCTGCCGATCGTGATCTTCGTCGGCGTCGCGCTCCTTATCGGGGTCGCGCTTCTCGTGTCGCCGTTTCTCCTCGCCTTCAAGGCGCCGGACGACGAGAAGCTCTCGGCCTACGAATGCGGTTTCGACGCGTTCGACGATTCGCGCATGAAGTTCGACGTCCGGTTCTACCTGGTGTCGATTCTCTTCATCATCTTCGATCTCGAAGTGGCGTTCCTGTTTCCCTGGGCGGCGTCGTTCGGCGACCTCGGTTGGGCCGGCTTCTGGTCGATGATGGTGTTCCTCGGCGTCCTGACCGTCGGGTTTGTCTATGAATGGAAGAAAGGTGCCCTCGAATGGGATTGAACCCCGGTACCGCGCCCTTCGCCGAGCGGTCCGACCTGCAGGTCTCCCCTGCGGCCGATCCGTTCGTCGCTGAAGTCAACAACGAGCTGGCCGACAAGGGCTTCATCGTCACCTCCACCGAGGATCTCATCCAATGGGCGCGCACGGGCTCGCTGATGTGGATGACCTTCGGCCTCGCGTGCTGCGCGGTCGAGATGATGCAGATGTCGATGCCGCGCTACGACGGCGAGCGCTTCGGCTTCGCGCCACGCGCCTCGCCCCGCCAGTCCGACGTGATGATCGTCGCCGGCACCTTGACCAACAAGATGGCCCCGGCGCTGCGCAAGGTCTACGACCAGATGCCGGAGCCCCGCTACGTCATCTCGATGGGCTCCTGCGCCAACGGCGGCGGCTACTATCACTATTCCTATTCGGTGGTGCGCGGCTGCGACCGCGTGGTGCCGGTCGATATCTACGTGCCGGGCTGTCCGCCGACCGCCGAGGCGCTTCTCTACGGCGTGCTGCTTCTTCAGAAGAAGATCCGGCGCCTCGGGACGATCGAGCGTTGAGGTCGGAATGAACGAGCTTGCGGAAAATCTCGGCACGCTGCTCGGCGGCAAGATCGTCCAGTCGGAGATCCGGCTCGGCGAACTGACGCTGACCGTCGCGCCGCAACATCTGGTCGAGGTCGTGACGCTTCTGCGCGACGATCCGCAGTGCCAGTTCAAGTCCTTCATCGACCTGTGCGGCGTGGACTATCCCGCGCGCGTCGAGCGCTTCGACGTCGTCGTCCATCTCCTGTCGCCGTATCTGAACCAGCGCATTCGCGTGAAGGTCGCCACGGGCGAGGACGAGCCCGTGCCGTCCATCACCGGCGTGTTTCCGGGCGCCGATTGGTTCGAGCGCGAGGCCTACGACCTCTACGGGATCCTGTTCACCGGCCATCCGGATCTTCGCCGCATCCTCACGGACTACGGCTTCGAGGGCCATCCGCTGCGCAAGGACTTCCCACTGACCGGCTTCGTCGAGGTTCACTACGACGAGCAGCTCAAGCAGGTGGTCTACGAACCCGTCGAGCTTCGCCAGGAGTTCCGTCAGTTCGACTTCCTCTCGCCGTGGGAGGGCACCGATTACGTGCTGCCCGGCGACGAGAAGGCCAAGGCGAACTGAGGGCGCGATGGGCGAGCGCCTGAACGGACGATGCCTGTGCGGTGAGTCCCGCTTCCAGGCGCGGGTCCTGAAGAACGAGGCCGACGCATGCCATTGCGGCATGTGCCGTCGCTGGGCCGGCGGCGCCTATGTCGGCGTGGAGGTCGAGGATCTCGACTTCGCGCCGGGCGCGCCGCTGATCGCCTACCGTTCGTCCGAATGGGCGGAGCGCATCTCCTGCGCGCGGTGCGGCGGCGGTCTCGCCTGGCGCATGGTGGACGGCTCGATGGCCAACGTTCCGCTGGCCGTCTTCGATCCGCCGCTCGACCTGCCGCTCGCCGTCGAGATCTTCATCGACGAGAAACCGTCGGGCTACGCTTTCGCCGGCTCGACGCACAAGATGACCGGGGCCGAAGTGGCGGCCGCATTCGCCGGCAGGGAAGGCTGACATGGCCAAGATCGACGTCCGCAACTTTAACATCAATTTCGGCCCGCAGCACCCGGCCGCGCACGGCGTGCTGCGCCTCGTGCTGGAGCTCGACGGCGAGAACGTCGAGCGCGTCGATCCGCATATCGGCCTTCTGCACCGCGGCACCGAGAAGCTGATCGAGCAGAAGACCTACCTCCAGGCGATGCCCTATTTCGACCGGCTCGACTACGTCGCGCCGATGAACCAGGAGCATGCGTTCTGCCTCGCGGTGGAGCGTCTGGCCGGGGTCGAGGTGCCGATCCGCGGCCAGCTCATCCGCGTCCTCTACAGCGAGATCGGCCGTATCCTCTCGCACCTCCTCAACGTGACGACCCAGGCCATGGACGTCGGCGCGCTGACCCCGCCGCTGTGGGGCTTCGAGGAGCGCGAGAAGCTCATGGTCTTCTACGAGCGCGCGTCCGGCGCGCGCCTCCATGCGGCCTATTTCCGGCCCGGCGGCGTCCACCAGGACCTCGACCCGAAGCTCGTCGACGACATCGGCGTCTGGTGCGACGAGTTCCTGCCGCGCCTCGCCGACATCGACGAGCTCCTGACCGAGAACCGCATTTTCAAGCAGCGCAACGTCGATATCGGCGTCGTCAGCCTCGAGGATGCCTGGGCCTGGGGCTTCTCTGGCGTCATGGTGCGCGGTTCGGGCGCCGCATGGGACCTGCGCAAGTCGCAGCCCTACGAGTGCTACGACCAGATGGAATTCGACATTCCCATCGGCAAGAACGGCGACTGCTACGACCGGTACCTCATCCGCATGGAGGAGATGCGTCAGTCGACCGCCATCATGAAGCAGTGCGTCGAGCGGCTTCAAGGCCGCGACCGGGCAGGGCCGTTCGCTTCGACCGAGGGCAAGGTCGTGCCGCCCAAGCGCGGCGAGATGCGCCGGTCGATGGAAGCGCTGATCCATCACTTCAAGCTCTACACCGAGGGCTTCCACGTGCCTGCGGGCGAAATCTACGCGGCCGTCGAGGCGCCCAAGGGCGAGTTCGGCGTCTATCTTGTGGCGGACGGCACCAACAAGCCCTACCGCTGCAAGATCCGCGCCCCCGGCTTCGCCCATCTCCAGGCTATGGACTTCCTCTGCCGCAACCACATGCTAGCCGACGTTTCGGCCATCCTGGGGTCGTGCGACATCGTGTTCGGCGAGGTCGATCGCTAGCCGGTCCGGCCTGACCGAAGCGCCCCGGTCCGGGGCGTTCGAAATTCGAGGAGACACAGTGTCCGGCAAGGGTTCGGGCGCTGGTCTTTCATGCTTAATGTGTTAGAACGCGCCGCAACACGGGTGTGTTGGAACCGTTCTGAAGTCGAGGTCCGATGTCCGTCAGACGTCTTGCGGAAGATGCCGTTCAGCCTCAGGGTTTCGCCTTTTCGGCGCAGAACGCCGAATGGGCCGAGGCGACGATCCGCAAATATCCCGAAGGGCGCCAGCAGTCGGCCGTCATTCCCTTGCTTATGCGCGCGCAGGAGCAGGACGGATGGGTGACCAAGGCCGCGATCGAGCATGTGGCCCAGCGGCTGCGCATGCCCATGATCCGCGTCCTCGAGGTGGCCACCTTCTACACGCAGTTCCAGCTCGCGCCGGTCGGCACCCGCGCCCATGTCCAGGTCTGCGGCACGACGCCCTGCATGCTGCGCGGCTCGGATGACCTCAAGCGCGTCTGCCGCGAGAAGATCCACGAGCATCCGTTCCACCTGAACGAGAGCGGCACGCTCTCGTGGGAGGAGGTCGAGTGCCTCGGCGCCTGTGTCAACGCGCCGATGGTGATGATCTTCAAGGACACCTACGAGGATCTGACGGGCGAACGCCTGGCCGAGATCATCGACGCGTTCGATCGCGGCGAGGGCGCTTCCGTGAAGAAGGGTCCGCAGATCGACCGTCATCTGTCGGTGCCGGTCGGCGGCCTGACGACGCTCAACACGTTCGACGACGAAGAGGGCGAGGGTGAGGACGAGGCTCGCAAGGCGCCTCAGTCCGAGGGCTCGTCCGCGCCGAGTGCCGGAGGCGCGGGTGTCGCGCCCTCGCAGGCCGGCCGGGTCGATACGCATGCGCCCGAGACCGACCCGACGATCAAGGGTCCCGAGGGCGCGCCGAAGACCCATCCCGCCGCCGAGGAAGCCAAGAGCGTCGATCTGACCGACGGGGCCGCCGAAGGGCGGACCGGCGGCACGCAGCAGGGTCCGACGGGCGCGGCGTCCACCGATGCCGCAGCAGAGCAGAAGAAGGCCGAGACGGTGGACGGCGAAGCCCGCACCGACGGCCCGCTGAGCAGCAAGGGCGCCGCCGCCGAGGATGCCGTGGTGCAGGAGCACAAGCGCGTGGACGACGAGGGTCGTCCGTCGCCGGCCAGCGGCTCGGAGGACCTTTCGGGCAAGGACCACACGGCGACCGGCACGCTGGAGGCCAACCGCACCGAGACGTCGGACGTTCAGCCCGGCCCGGACATGGGCAAGGGCGAGCCGGCCAAGGGGCGCCGGGGCACCAAGCCCAAGGCGTCGGAATAGGCGAGGATCGGAACATGCTTCAGGACAAGGACCGGATCTTCACCAACATCTACGGCCTTCGGGACAAGAGCCTGAAGGGCGCGATGAAGCGCGGCCATTTCGACGGGACGGCCGACATCATTGGCAAGGGCCGCGACTGGATCATCAACGAGATGAAGGCGTCCGGCCTGCGCGGCCGCGGCGGCGCGGGCTTCCCGACGGGTCTCAAGTGGTCCTTCATGCCGAAGGAAGTCGGTGAGCGGCCGCACTATCTCGTCGTCAACGCCGACGAATCCGAGCCCGGGACCTGCAAGGACCGGGAGATCATGCGCAACGACCCGTTCACGCTGATCGAAGGCTGCGTGATCGCCGGTTTCGCCATGGGCGCGCATGCCGCCTACATCTACGTTCGCGGCGAATACATCCGCGAACGCGAGGCGCTGCAGCTCGCGATCGACGAGTGCTACGATGCGGGGCTGCTCGGCCGCGACAACAAGTGCGGCTGGGACATGGACGTCTTCGTCCACCACGGCGCCGGCGCCTATATCTGCGGCGAGGAGACCGCGCTGCTCGAGAGCCTTGAGGGCAAGAAGGGCCAGCCGCGCCTCAAGCCGCCGTTCCCGGCCAACATGGGCCTCTACGGCTGCCCGACGACGGTCAACAACGTCGAGTCGATCGCGGTCGCGCCGACGATCCTGCGTCGCGGCGGCGGCTGGTTCGCCGGCATCGGCCGTCCCAACAACACGGGCACCAAGCTCTTCTCGATCTCGGGCCACGTGAACCGGCCCTGCACGGTCGAGGAGGCGATGGGCATCCCGTTCCGGGAGCTGATCGACCGCCACTGCGGCGGCGTGCGGGGCGGCTACGACAATCTCCTGGCGGTGATCCCCGGCGGCTCATCCTGTCCGCTGGTGCCCGGCGAGCAGATCCTCGACGCGCCAATGGACTTCGACGGCATGCGCGAGGTGAAGTCCTCGTTCGGTACGGCCGCCGTGATCGTCATGGACAAGTCCACCGACATCGTCCGCGCGATCGCCCGGCTCGCCTATTTCTACAAGCACGAGAGCTGCGGCCAGTGCACGCCGTGCCGCGAGGGCACGGGCTGGATGTGGCGCGTGATGGAGCGCATGGTCGTCGGCAACGCGCAGAAGCGCGAGATCGACATCCTGCTCGACGTGACCAAGCAGGTCGAGGGCCACACGATCTGCGCGCTGGGCGACGCGGCCGCTTGGCCGATCCAGGGCCTGGTGCGCCATTTCCGCCCGGAGATCGAGCGCCGCATCGACGAGTTCTCCCGCAACGCCGACGCGGATCGCAAGCCGATCCTCCAGGCTGCGGAGTAAGACCGTGAGCGAGAGCGATACGCTCCAGAGCATGTTCCGGCTTCTCCATGAGATCCGGTCGAAGCAGGGCGAACACGACTCTCGCTTCAGTCGTATCGACAACCAGCTTGCTGGACTGAACAAGAGATTCGACGACTGGCAGGAAACGACGGCCACCCGACTCGGCCTCGCTACCCACGCCAACCTCCGCAACACGGCCATCGAGGCCGAACTCGAAGCCCTGAAGCGCCGCGTTGAGGCGCTGGAAGGCTCGCTGCGCCCGACGGGGCACTGAGAGAAGCCAATGGCAAAGATCAAAGTCGACGGCAACGAGATCGAGGTTCCCGACCACTACACGCTGCTGCAGGCGGCGGAGGAGGCGGGTGCCGAAATTCCGCGCTTCTGCTTCCACGAGCGCCTGTCGGTCGCCGGCAACTGCCGCATGTGTCTGATCGAGGTGAAGGGCGGCCCGCCCAAGCCGGCGGCCTCCTGCGCCATGGGCGTGCGCGACCTGCGTCCCGGCCCGAACGGCGAGGCGCCCGAGATCTTCACCAACACGCCGATGGTGAAGAAGGCCCGCGAGGGCGTCATGGAATTCCTGCTGATCAACCACCCGCTGGATTGCCCGATCTGCGATCAGGGCGGCGAGTGCGATTTGCAGGACCAGGCCATGGCCTTCGGCGTCGATTCCTCGCGCTACAAGGAGAACAAGCGCGCGGTCGAGGACAAGTACATCGGCCCCCTCGTGAAGACGATCATGACGCGCTGCATCCACTGCACGCGCTGCGTCCGCTTCACGACCGAGGTCGCCGGCATTTCCGAGCTCGGTCTCGTCGGCCGCGGCGAGGATGCCGAAATCACGACCTATCTCGAGCAGGCGATGACCTCCGAGCTCCAGGGCAACGTGATCGACCTCTGCCCGGTCGGCGCCCTGACCTCGCGTCCCTACGCCTTCCAGGCGCGGCCGTGGGAGCTGTCGAAGACGGAATCCGTCGATGTGATGGACGCCGTCGGCTCGGCCATCCGCGTCGATACGCGCGGCCGTGAGGTCATGCGCATCCTTCCGCGCATCAACGACCTCGTCAACGAGGAGTGGATCTCCGACAAGACGCGCTTCGTCTGGGACGGCCTTCGAACGCAGCGCCTCGACCGGCCCTATGTGCGCCGCGACGGGCGGCTGCAGCCGGTCTCCTGGCCGGAGGCCTTCGAGGCGATCCGCCAGAAGCTGTCCGGTGTCGCGGCCGACCGCGTCGGTGCCATCGCCGGCGACCTGTCGGCGGTCGAGGACATGTGGGCGCTCAAGCGCCTCATGGGCCAGCTCGGCTCGGCGAATCTCGACTGCCGCCAGGACGGCGCGAAGCTCGACCCGGCCGACGGCCGGTCGTCCTATCTGTTCAACACCACGATCGCCGGTATCGAGGAGGCGGACGCGCTCCTGATCATCGGCGCCAACCCGCGCTTCGAGGCGCCCGTCCTCAACGCGCGCATCCGCAAGCGCTGGCGCCGCGGCGACTTCCCGGTCGGCTTCATCGGCGAGAAGGTCGACCTGCGTTACGCGACCACCTATCTCGGCGCCGGCCCGCAGACGCTTTCCGACATCGAGAACGCCAACGGCGAGTTCTTCGACGCGTTGAAGAATGCCGCCAAGCCCATGATCATCGTGGGGCAGGGCGCCATCTCCGGCGAGAACGGCGCCGACGTCCTGGCGAGCGTCGCGGCGCTCGCCCGCGAGATCGGTGCGGTCACCGACGGCTGGAACGGCTTCAACGTCCTGCACACCGCCGCCGCGCGCGTCGGCGGTCTCGACATCGGCTTCGTGCCGGGCGAGGGGGGCAAGACGGCGGCCGAGATGGCGGTTGGTGGCGTCGACGTCCTGTTCAATCTCGGCGCGGACGAGATCGAGATCGCGCCGGGCGCCTTCGTGGTCTATGTCGGCACCCATGGCGACAAGGGCGCGCATCGCGCCGACGTCATCCTGCCCGGCGCCGCCTATACCGAGAAGTCGGGCACCTGGGTCAACACCGAAGGCCGGGTCCAGACCGGCTCGCGTGCTGGCTTCCCGCCGGGCGACGCGCGGGAGGAGTGGGCGATCTTCCGCGCGCTCTCGGCAGTTCTCGGCCAAGCGCTGCCCTTCGACTCGCTGGGTGCCCTGCGTCGCGACCTCGCGGCCGCGCATCCGGTGTTCGCCGGAGCCGAACTCCAGGCCGCGGATGCCGGAGCGATCACGACGCTGGCCGACCGGGCAGGGGCGCCTTCCGGCGCCGCGTTCCGCCCGAGCATCGGCGACTTCTATCTGACGAACCCCATCGCCCGGGCCTCCAAGGTCATGGCGGAATGCTCGCGCCTCGCGCATGCCGAGCATCTCGAAGCGGCCGAGTAAGGACGGTACGAACCCATGGAGCTGTTCTCCGCCTATATCTGGCCCGCCCTCGTCATCATCGGACAGAGCCTTCTGTTCCTGGTGGTCCTGCTGGTTCTGATCGCCTACATCCTGCTCGCCGACCGCAAGATCTGGGCGGCCGTCCAAATGCGTCGCGGTCCCAACGTCGTCGGCCCCTTCGGCCTGTTCCAATCCTTCGCCGACCTTCTGAAGTTCGTGCTGAAGGAGCCGGTGATCCCGGCCTCGTCCGACAAGGTCGTGTTCCTGCTTGCGCCGCTCGTCGCGGTGACGCTGGCGCTCGCAACCTTCGCGGTCGTGCCGGTGGCGGACGGCTGGGTGATCGCCGACATCAATATCGGCATCCTCTACATCTTCGCGATCTCGTCGCTCGAAGTGTACGGCGTCATCATGGGCGGCTGGGCATCGAACTCGAAATACGCCTTCCTCGGCGCGCTCCGCTCGGCGGCGCAAATGGTGTCCTACGAGGTCTCGATCGGCTTCGTGATCGTCACCGTCCTGCTCTGCGCGGGATCGTTGAACCTCAGCGAGATCGTCCTGTCGCAGTCCACGGGCGTCGGAACGGCCGTCGGCCTGCCGTCGAGCTTCCTCGACTGGTACTGGCTGCCGCTCTTCCCGATGTTCATCATCTTCTTCATCTCAGCGCTCGCCGAGACGAACCGGCCGCCCTTCGACCTTCCGGAGGCCGAGTCCGAACTGGTCGCCGGCTTCATGGTCGAGTACGGCTCGACCCCGTACATGATGTTCATGCTCGGCGAGTATGCGGCCATCACCCTGATGTGCTGCCTGATGACCATCCTGTTCATGGGTGGCTGGCTCCCGCCCTTCGGCTTCGCGCCGTTCACCTGGGTGCCCGGCGTCATCTGGTTCCTCGCCAAGGTCGCGCTGTGCTTCTTCATGTTCGCGATGGTGAAGGCCTTCGTGCCCCGCTACCGCTACGACCAGCTCATGCGCCTGGGCTGGAAGGTCTTCCTGCCGCTCTCGCTCGGTATGGTGGTCCTGGTCGCCCTCGTCCTCCAGCTGACCGGCTGGGGCGCCGCCTGATCCGGCGCGGGGCCTGATCGGCCCCGCCGCCCGCCTATGAATGCAACGGCGAGGCGCCGCCTCGCACCAAGCTCCGCTTTCGGAGATCGGATCGTTCGATGAGTGCTCTGGCTCAGTCCGTCAAATCCCTGTTCCTGATCGAGTTCGTGAAGGCGTTCCGCCTGTCGATGCGCTACTTCTTCGCGCCGAAGGCGACGGTGAACTACCCGTTCGAGAAGGGTCCGGTCAGCCCGCGCTTCCGCGGCGAGCACGCGCTGCGCCGCTATCCCAACGGCGAGGAGCGCTGCATCGCCTGCAAGCTCTGCGAGGCGATCTGCCCGGCGCAGGCGATCACGATCGAGGCCGGCCCGCGCCGCAACGACGGCACGCGCCGCACGGTTCGCTACGACATCGACATGGTGAAGTGCATCTATTGTGGCTTCTGCCAGGAGGCCTGCCCGGTCGATGCGATCGTGGAAGGCCCGAACTTCGAGTTCTCGACGGAAACGCGCGAGGAACTCTACTACGACAAGGAAAAGCTGCTCGCGAACGGCGACCGTTGGGAGCGTGAAATCGCCCGCAACATTGCGCTGGACGCGCCGTACCGCTAATCCGCACCGTGTGGCGCCCCGCTCGGCGCCGCGCTCCGAACCGAATCTTCCGGCGGCGAACGGGCCATCCGTCCGCCCGCCGCGTCATGCTACCGCGATTTCAGGGGGAGCCCGACAATGTTGGGGCTGCAAGCCTTCTTCTTCTACGTCTTCGCCATCGTCTCCGTCGGTTCGGCGATGATGGTGGTGCTCTCCCGCAATCCGGTCCACTCGGTCCTGTTCCTGATCCTGACCTTCGTGGCGGCGGCCGGGCTCTTCCTCCTGACGGGGGCCGAGTTCCTGGCGCTGATCCTGATCGTCGTCTATGTCGGCGCGGTGGCGATCCTGTTCCTGTTCGTCGTCATGATGCTGGACCTCGACTTCGGTCGCATCAAGCAGGGTGCCCTTCAGTATGCGCCCATCGGCGCGGTGATCGGCCTGATCCTGCTCGCCCAGCTCGTCATCGCCGTGACGGGGAGCTACTACGACCCGCAGCTGAGCGCACAGACCGTCCTGCCGACGCCGCCGCTGGAGCAGCTTTCCAACATCGAAGCGCTCGGGCACGTGATCTACACCCGCTACATCCTGTTCTTCCAGATGGCGGGCCTGATCCTCTTCGTCGCTATGATCGGCGCGATCGTGCTGACCCTGCGCCACAAGCCGGGTCTGAAGCGCCAGTCGATCCCGACCCAGGTCGCGCGCAACCCGGCCACCGCGATCGAGGTGGTGAAGGTCGAGAGCGGCAAGGGCATCTGAGGCGGATAGGAAAAGAACCATGGCTGTCGGTCTCGGACATTATCTCACGGTCGCCGCGATCCTCTTCGTTACGGGGGTCTTCGGCATCTTCATGAACCGCAAGAACATCATCACGATCCTCATGTCGGTCGAGCTGATCCTCCTGTCGGTGAACCTCAACCTCGTCGCCTTCTCGGCCTTCCTGAACGATCTGGCGGGGCAGGTCTTCGCCCTGTTCATCCTCACGGTTGCGGCCGCCGAGGCTGCGATCGGCCTGGCGATCCTGGTCGTCTTCTTCCGGAATCGCGGCTCGATCGCCGTCGATGACGTCAACACGATGAAGGGCTGAGCGCGCGGCGATGTATACCCTGATCGTCCTCCTGCCGCTGGTCGGCTTCCTCATCGCCGGCCTGTTCGGCAACCGGATCGGCGCCGCGGCGTCCGAATACGTGACCAGCGGCCTCGTGATCGCGGCGGCCGTCCTGTCCTGGATCGGCTTCCTGTTCTTCGGCGGCGAGACCCTGCACATCCCCGTTCTTCAGTGGATGCAGGCCGGCAACCTCGACATCGCGTGGCAGCTGCGCATCGACCGCCTGACGCTCGTCATGCTGGTCGTCGTCAACACCGTGTCGGCGCTCGTCCACGTGTACTCGATCGGGTACATGCACCACGACGACTCCCGTCCGCGCTTCTTCGCCTACCTCTCGCTCTTCACCTTCGCGATGCTCACGCTCGTGACGGCCGACAACCTCGTGCAGATGTTCTTCGGCTGGGAAGGCGTCGGTCTCGCGTCCTATCTCCTGATCGGCTTCTGGTACCAGAAGCCCTCGGCCAACGCCGCAGCGATGAAGGCCTTCGTGGTCAACCGCGTCGGCGACTTCGGCTTCCTGCTCGGCATCTTCGGCCTGTTCGTGGTGTTCGGCTCGGCCAACCTGAACGACATCTTCGCCGGTGCCGGTCAGATGGTCGGCACGATCTATCCCGAAGGCGGAGAGGCGGCCGCCAACGCCGCCGCGCCGATCCTCGAGTTCGCGGGCTACTCGCTCTCGGCCGGCGGCGCGATGACGGTGATCTGCCTGCTGCTCTTCATGGGCGCGATGGGCAAGTCTGCGCAGATCGGCCTCCACACCTGGTTGCCGGACGCGATGGAAGGCCCGACCCCGGTCTCCGCGCTGATCCACGCGGCGACCATGGTCACCGCCGGCGTCTTCATGCTGGCCCGCCTGTCGCCGGTCTTCGAGCTCAGCCATTCGGCGCTAACCTTCGTCACCTTCATCGGCGCGACCACGGCCTTCTTCGCGGCCACGATCGGCCTCGTCCAAAACGACATCAAGCGCGTCATCGCCTATTCGACCTGCTCGCAGCTCGGCTACATGTTCGTGGCGCTCGGCGTCGGCGCCTACGGCGCGGCGATCTTCCACCTGTTCACGCACGCCTTCTTCAAGGCGCTCCTGTTCCTCGGCGCCGGCTCGGTGATCCACGCCGTCGACGGCGAGCAGGACATGCGCAACATGGGCGGCCTCCGGAAGCACATCCCGATCACCTACTGGACCATGATGATCGGGACGCTGGCGCTGACCGGCTTCCCGTTCACGGCCGGCTACTACTCCAAGGACGCGATCATCGAGAGCGCGTTCGCGGGCGAGAACGCCTTTGCCATGTACGGCTACATGATGACCGTGATCGCCGCGGCGCTGACGAGCTTCTACTCCTGGCGCCTCGTCTTTCTCACTTTCCACGGCAAGCCGCGCGCGAGCCACGAGGTGATGCACCACGTCCACGAGTCGCCGCCGGTCATGACCGTGCCGCTCTACGTGCTGTCCGTCGGCGCGCTGCTGGCCGGTATCGTGTTCTATCCCTTCTTCCTGGGCGACAACTACGAGACCTTCTGGCACACGGCGCTCTTCGCCGGCCCCGAGAACCACATCATCCACGAGTATCACCACGTTCCGGCGCTGGTAGTGTGGTCGCCGACGATCGCGATGGCGCTCGGCTTCGTCCTCGCCTACGTCTTCTACATCCGTCAGCCGCAGCGCCCCGCGCAGATGGCCGCGCGAAACCCGGGCCTCTACCAGTTCCTCCTCAACAAGTGGTACTTCGACGAGCTCTACGACTTCCTGTTCGTGCGCTCGGCCAAGTGGCTCGGCCGCTTCCTGTGGAAGAAGGGCGACGTTGCGGTCATCGACCGGCTCGGCCCGGACGGCATCTCGGCGCGGGCGCTCGACGTCTCGGGCTGGGTGGTGCGCCTCCAGACCGGTTACCTCTACCACTACGCCTTCGTCATGCTGATCGGCGTCGCCGCGCTGGTGACCTTCATGATGTTCCGGGGAATGCTCTGATGTCCGGCTGGCCGATCCTATCGACCATCACCTTCGCGCCGCTGGTCGGCGTGCTGATCATCCTCTTCACCCGGGACGATTCCGAGCTCGCGCGCCGCAACATCCGCAACGTCGCGCTGCTCGTCACCATCTTCACCTTCGTCCTCTCGCTCTTCATCTGGATCGGCTTCGACAAGTCCGTCGCGGGCTTCCAGTTCGTGGAAGAGGCCGAGTGGCTTTCGGGCGGCATCGCCTACCGGATGGGCGTCGACGGCATCTCGATGCTGTTCGTGATCCTCACGACCTTCCTGATGCCGATCTGCATCCTGGCCAGCCGCGACTCCATCACCGTGCGGGTGAAGGAGTACATGATGGCCTTCCTGGTGCTCGAGACGCTCGTCATCGGTGTCTTCTGCGCGCTCGACATCGTGCTCTTCTACCTCTTCTTCGAGGGCTCGCTGATCCCGATGTTCCTGATCATCGGCGTCTGGGGCGGCAAGCGGCGCGTCTACGCGTCCTACAAGTTCTTCCTCTACACGTTCCTCGGCTCGGTGCTGATGCTCGTCGCCATCATGGCGATGTACTGGACCGCCGGCACGACCTCGATCCCCGAGCTGCTGGCCTACCAGTTCCCGGCCTCCATGCAGACCTGGCTCTGGCTCGCGTTCTTCGCCTCTTTCGCGGTGAAGATGCCGATGTGGCCGGTCCATACCTGGCTGCCGGACGCGCACGTCGAGGCGCCGACGGCGGGCTCGGTGATTCTGGCGGGCATCCTCCTGAAGCTCGGCGGCTACGGCTTCCTGCGCTTCTCGCTGCCGATGTTCCCCCTGGCCTCGGCCGACTTCGCGCCCTTCGTCTTCGTGCTTTCCGTCGTCGCGATCATCTACACCTCGCTGGTCGCGCTGATGCAGGAGGACATCAAGAAGCTGATCGCCTACTCTTCGGTCGCGCATATGGGCTTCGTGACCATGGGCATCTTCGCGGCCAACGAGCAGGGCGTGCAGGGCGCGATCTTCCAGATGCTCAGCCACGGCCTCATCTCGGGCGCGCTGTTCCTCTGCGTCGGCGTCGTCTACGACCGCATGCACACCCGCGACATCGCGGCCTATGGCGGCCTCGTGAACCGCATGCCCGCCTATGCCGCGATGATGCTGCTGTTTACCATGGGAAATGTCGGCCTTCCGGGCACGTCCGGCTTCGTCGGCGAGTTCATGACGCTGATGGGCGTATTCCGCGTGAACTCCTGGGTCGCGATCTTCGCCGCGACGGGCGTCATCCTCTCGGCCGCCTACGCGCTGTGGCTCTACCGCCGCGTGATCCTCGGTGCGCTCGACAAGGACAGCCTCAAGTCGATCCTCGACCTGACGCCGCGCGAGAAGGCGCTTCTCTATCCGCTGGCCGTCCTGACCATCTTCTTCGGCGTCTATCCGATGCCTGTCTTCAACGTGACGACGGCCTCCGTCGACCAGCTCCTGTCGAGCTACACGGCAGCCATCGAAGCGGCGTCCAGCGTCGCCTCGATCCAGAACTAAGAGAACGGGCAGGGCGAACCGATGTTTTCGCAATTCGTGGCTGACAGCCTTCCCATCGTCGGACCGGAGCTGATCCTCGCGGTCGGGGCGATGGCCCTGCTGATGATCGGAACCTTCCTCGGCGAAAAGAGCGCCGGGCTCGTCACGTCGCTGACGGTCGGCACGATCCTCTTCGCGCTGGTCTGGCTCCTGTTCGCGACTCCGCTCGGCGTCGCCTTCGGCGGCTCGGTCATTCTCGATCCGTTCGCCCGCTTCATGAAGGCGTTGGTGCTGATCGGCGCGGCCGCCGCCGTCCTGATGTCCACGGGCTACGCGCAGCGCGAGCGCTTCGCGAACTTCGAGCTGCCGGTCCTGATCGTGCTCTGCACCACGGGCATGCTGGTCATGGTCTCGGCGGGCGACCTGATCGCCCTCTATATGGGCCTCGAACTCCAGTCGCTCGCGATCTACGTCATTGCAGCGATCCACCGCGACCACGTGAAGTCCACGGAGGCCGGCCTCAAGTACTTCGTGCTCGGCGCGCTGTCCTCCGGCATGCTGCTCTACGGCGCCTCGCTGGTCTACGGCTTCACCGGCCAGATCGAGTTCCGCGCCATCGCCGAGGCCGTCGCGCAGGACGGTGCCCGCACGCTCGGCCTGATCGTCGGCCTCGTCTTCGTCCTCGCGGGCCTCGCGTTCAAGATCTCCGCCGTGCCGTTCCACATGTGGACGCCCGACGTCTACGAAGGCGCTCCGACGCCGGTCACCGCGCTTCTCGCGGGCGCGCCCAAGGTCGCGGCCATCGCGCTCCTCACGCGCTTCACCGTCCAGAGTTTCGGCCCGATGACGGCCGACTGGCAGCAGGTCGTGGTGTTCCTCTCGATCGCCTCGATGCTCTTCGGCTCCTTCGCCGCGATCGGTCAGCGCAACATCAAGCGGCTGATCGCCTATTCCTCGATCGGCCACATGGGCTACGTGCTGGTCGGCCTCGCGGCCGGCACGCAGGCCGGCGTCCAGGGCGTCCTGATCTACATGGCGACCTACATCACCATGACCCTCGGCACCTTCGCGCTGATCCTCGCGATGCGCCGCCGCGACGGCATGGTGGAGGACGTCTACCAGCTCGCCGGCCTGTCGCGCACCAACCTGCCGATGGCGGTCGCCATGACGATGCTAATGTTCTCGCTGGCTGGCGTGCCGCCGCTCCTCGGCTTCTGGGGCAAGTGGTACGTCTTCAGCGCGGCCGTCGGCGCCGGGCTGATCCCGCTCGCGGTGATCGGCGTGATCGCCTCGACGGTCGGCCTGTTCTACTATCTGCGCGTCGTGAAGGTGATGTGGTTCGACGAGCCGCTCGCCGGGTTCGAGCCGATGAGCATGGAACTGAAGCTGGTGGCGGGCGTCGCGACGCTCTTCATCTTCCCCGCCTACATCGTCTTCGCCGGTCCGCTCTTCGCGGCGGCTGCGGCGGCGGCGCAGACTTTCTTCTGATCGGGGAATGATGAAGCGGCCCGCCGGGCTCAGGCGACATCTCGCGCTGGACGAAGTGGGCTCGACGAACGTCGTCGCGCTGGAGGCTGCACGGTCGGGCGATCCCGGCCGGCTCTGGATCACCGCGGCCCGCCAGACGGCGGGTCGTGGCCGTCGTGGCCGCAGTTGGGCGTCCGAGCGGGGCAATCTCTACGCCACGCTGCTCCTCGTCGATCCGGCGTCGGACGAGCATGTCGTGGACCTGCCGCTGGTGATCGCGCTGGGCGTGCGCAACGGCCTTGCGAAGCTCCCGGGCCTCGATCCCGATGTCGTGCGCATCAAATGGCCGAACGACATCCTGTTCGCAGGTGCCAAGTCGGTCGGGATCCTCCTGGAAAGCGAGCGGGGGGCCGATGGGCGCCGCGCCGTTGCCGTCGGCTGCGGCATCAATGTCACGACCGTGCCGGATGGGACTCCCTACGCCGTCACGAGCCTTCGCGCCGCCGGCTACACCGGCACGCTGGACGCGGTTTTTGCTAGCGTCGCGGAAGGTGTCGAGGCGGCTCTGGACTTATGGGACGCGGGTCGCCACTTCAGCGAGGTGAGGGCGGAATGGCTGCGCCATTCGGTCGGCCGCGGCGAAGCCTGCCGGATCAACCTGCCAGACGGAACGGCGGTCGAGGGCGTCTTCGTCGATCTCGACGCCGGCGGCCGCCTGGTGCTCGATCGGGGGCAGGGCGAGCGGCGCCACTTTTCGGCCGGCGATCTGTTCTTTCTGCGCAACGCGCCCGGCGCTTGAGCCTTTCCGGCTCGCGCCGCAACGAATCTCCGGGAAGCCCCCGGCCTGTGAATGACGAAAGACGGCATGCGTCCGCATGCCGACAAGGAAAGTGTGAACGCTTGAACGAGCTAGTTTTCGTGCCGCTGGGCGGCATCGGCGAAATCGGAATGAACTTCGGCCTCTACGGCTACGGCCCTCCGGGCCAGCGGGAATGGATCGCGGTGGACTGCGGCGTCTCCTTCGCCGGGCCGGAATTTCCGGGCATCGACCTCGTGATGCCCGACCTGTCCTTCATCGAGGCGCGCCTCGACCGGCTGAAGGCCATCATCATCACCCATGCGCACGAGGACCACTACGGCGCCGTCCTCACGCTCTGGCCGCGCCTTAAGGCGCCGGTCTACGCAACCCCCTTCACCGCCGCGCTGCTCCAGGCCAAGCGCGAGGGCGAGCCCGGCGCGCCCAAGGTGCCGCTGGAAATCTTCAAGGCGGGTGACCGCTTCGACATCGGCCCGTTCTCGATCGAGGCGATCAACGTCACGCACTCGATTCCCGAACCGGTGGCGCTCGCCATCCGCACCCCGGCCGGCACCGTGCTTCACACGGGCGACTGGAAGATCGACGCGACTCCGGCGCTCGGCGCCCCGACCGATGAGAAGCGCCTGCGCGAGATCGGCGACGAGGGGGTCTTGGCGCTGGTCTGCGATTCCACCAACGCCATGCGCGAGGGCGTCTCGCCTAGCGAGCAGGACGTGACGCAGTCCCTCTCGCAGATCATCCGCGAGGCGAAGGGGCGCGTCGCCATCACCACCTTCTCCTCCAATGTCGGGCGCGTGCGCTCGATCGCGAAGGCCGCGGCCGACGCCGACCGGCAGGTGCTCCTCCTCGGCCGTTCGATGAAGCGCGTCGCCGATGTGGCCGAGGAGCTCGGCTATCTCGAAGGCATTGCGCCCTTCGTCAGCGAGCAGGACTTCGGCTACCTGCCGGCCGACAAGGCCGTCATCGTCCTCACCGGCAGCCAGGGCGAGCCGCGCGCGGCGCTCGCCAAGCTCGCGCGCGATGAGCACCCGACGGTAGCGCTCTCCAAGGGCGATACGGTGATCTTCTCGTCGCGCTCCATTCCGGGCAACGAGAAGGCGATCCTCGACATCAAGAATGCCCTGATCGAGCGCGGCGTGCGGGTGATCGAGGACCACGACCAGCTCGTTCACGTCTCCGGCCACCCCCGCCGGAGCGAGCTGCGCCAGATGTACGAATGGGTGCGGCCGAAGATCGCGGTGCCCGCGCATGGCGAGGCGGCGCACCTGATGGCCCATGCGCAGCTTGCGCGCGAACTCGGCGTGTCCGAGGTCGTCACCATCCGCAACGGCAAACTCCTGCGCCTCGCGCCCGGCGCCGCGACCGTGATCGACGAGGTGCCGGTCGGCCGCATCTACAAGGACGGCCACCTCGTCGGCACGGCCGACCAGATGGGCATCGGCGAGCGCCGCCGCCTGTCCTTCGCCGGCCACGTCTCCGTGCTGGTGGAGCTCGATCCGAAGCTCGAGCTCGACATCGACCCCGAGGTCGTCGCCATGGGGCTGCCCGAAAAAGACGAGGAGGGCGAAGAGTTCGTCGACGTCCTGATGGAGGCGGCCGCCGGCGCGGTGGAGAGCATCCCGCGCGGTCGGCGCAAGGATCTCGAACTCGTGCGCGAGGCGGTGCGTCGCGCGGTGCGCGGCGAAGCCTACGACGTCTGGGGCAAGAAGCCGGCGGTCACCGTCTTCGTCACCCGCGCCGGCTGACGCCACGCTAAAGCCGCATCGGTCGGCTTCCTGATCCGGGTGCAGTCGCTCGGATCCGGGCGTTTCGAAGGGGAGGGACGCATGGGCATTCTTACCGCGATCGCGATCTACTTCGTCATCTGGTGGACGGTTCTGTTCCTCGTCCTGCCCATCCGGATGCGGTCCCAGGCGGACGAAGGCGACATCGTGCTCGGCACCGCCCACAGCGCGCCCGCGCAGTTCAGCCTGGCCCGCACGGCGTTCTTCAACACGCTTCTGGCGACCGCTGTCTTCGCCCTGTTCTATCTCGTGACGGAGGTCTGGGGCATCGGCCCGGGCTCGTTCCCGCACATCGTGCCCGGAACCTGATCCGGAAATCTGCACAAAAAAAATGCGAAGCTCGCGCTTCGCATTTTTAGGTGCTCCGTCCGGGTTTTCATCCGATGTCGAGATCGGGGCAGCGCCTACAGCGCGCCGAAAACCGCGTCCTCCCAAACTGGACCGAGCGAGTCGCGCCTTGAAAGCGCTTGTCGTGACAGGCCCTATCTATGCGGCTGCAAGGGGTGTTGTCGACTCGAATGATGACGTTTGTGACATTTTTCCGTCGCCCTGCCTTAAATCTCGGCAAGCTCGTTTCTCGGTCGGCTTGGCTTGCTTCAAACCGTCCGGCGCCGCGCCCGATCGCTTCCCAAGGTCGGGGCGAGTGGTTAAGAGCAGGCTGACGTCTCGTCTCCCGTCCGAACGCGAACCTCGCGAGTTTTCATGCGTCTGTCCCGCTACTTCCTCCCGATCCTGAAAGAGACCCCGAAGGAAGCCGAGATCGTGTCGCATCGGCTGATGCTGCGCGCCGGCATGATCCGCCAGCAGGCGGCTGGCCTTTATTCCTTCCTGCCGCTCGGCAAACGCGTGCTCGACAAGGTCACGAAGATCATTCGCGAGGAGCAGGACCGGTCCGGCGCCATCGAGCTGCTCATGCCGACCATCCAGTCGGCCGACCTCTGGCGCGAGAGCGGGCGCTACGACGACTACGGCAAGGAGATGCTGCGCATCCAGGACCGCCATGAACGCGATCTCCTCTTCGGCCCGACCAACGAGGAGATGATCACCGACATCTTCCG
Source organism: Aureimonas sp. SK2 (assembly GCF_029813115.1). GTDB lineage: Bacteria > Pseudomonadota > Alphaproteobacteria > Rhizobiales > Rhizobiaceae > Aureimonas. The sequence continues at coordinate 96,562 of NZ_JAPZDS010000003.1, read as the reverse complement.
GTCCTACGTGCGCTCCTACAAGGATCTGCCGCTCAACCTCTACCACATTCAGTGGAAGTTCCGGGACGAGGTGCGCCCCCGCTTCGGCGTGATGCGCTCGCGCGAGTTCCTGATGAAAGACGCCTACTCGTTCGACATCGACTACGAATCATCCAAGACCGCCTACGACCGCATGTTCGTGGCGTATCTGCGCACCTTCGCCCGCATGGGTCTGAAGGCGATCCCCATGCGCGCCGACACCGGCCCGATCGGCGGCGAACTCTCCCATGAGTTCATCATCCTCGCCTCCACCGGCGAGTCGGAAGTCTTCTGCCACAAGGACTATCTGGAAATGGCCGTGCCGGGCGAGGGCGTCGATTTCGGCGACGCCGCCGCGCTGGCTGCCACCGTCCAACAGTGGACGACGCCCTATGCGGCGACGGAGGAGATGCACGACGAGGCGGCCTGGAACGCCGTGCCCGAAGCCGATCGCCTCGCCGCGCGCGGCATCGAGGTCGGCCACATCTTCCATTTCGGCACCAAGTATTCCGAGCCGATGGGCGCGACGGTCACCGGGCCGGACGGCAAGGAAGTGCCCGTGCAGATGGGCTCCTACGGCATCGGCCCGAGCCGCCTGATCGCCGCCATCATCGAAGCGAGCCACGACGAGAACGGCATCGTCTGGCCGAAAGGCGCCGCGCCCTTCGACGTCGGCCTCATCAACATGAAGCCCGGCGATGCCGACTGCGACGCCGTCTGCGAGCGGCTCTATGCCGAGTTGCAGGCCGCCGGCCACGACGTCCTCTACGACGACGAGGATACGCGCGCCGGCGCCAAGTTCGCCACGATGGACCTGATCGGCCTGCCGACCCAGGTTATCGTCGGCCCTCGCGGCGCCAAGGCCGGCGAGCTCGAGCTCAAGGATCGCGCGACAGGCGCCCGCGAGACGCTGCCCGTCGGCGACCTCCTGGCCCGGCTGTCCGCGTGAACCGCAGCGAGACCCTGGAGGCCGCCGTCCACGGCGGGGAGGCGCCGGGCAAGACCCGCCCCTTCTCGCGCTTCGAGTGGATGATCGCGGGCCGCTACCTGCGCTCGCGACGCCGCGACGCGGGCGTGTCGGTGATCGCCGGCTTCTCCTTCATCGGCATCATGCTGGGCGTCGCCGCGCTCATCATCGTCATGTCGGTGATGAACGGGTTTCGCGGCGAACTCCTGACCCGCATTCTCGGCGTGAACGGCCATGTGATCATGCAGCCGATCGACACGCCGTTGACCGACTACGACGCGGTGGCCCAACGCGTCGCGGGCGTGCCGGGCGTCGCCTACACGATGCCCCTCGTTCAGGGTCAGGTGCTGGCGACCGGCGCAGGCTCGACCTCCACCGGCGCACTGGTCAAGGGCGTGCGTGGCGCCGACCTCCAGAAGCTGACGCCTGTCTCGAGCAACATCCAGCTCGGCTCGATCGACCATTTCGACACGAGCCAGGGCGTGGCCATCGGCTCGCGGCTGGCCGAATCCCTCGGCCTGACGCTGGGCGCCTCGATCACGCTCGTGTCGCCCGAAGGCGACGTCACCCCGCTCGGCGTCACCCCGCGCGTGAAGGCCTATCCGGTGGTCGCGATCTTCGAGATCGGCCTCTCGGAATACGACGCGTCCTATGTCTACATGCCCTTGTCGGAGGCGCAGCTCTTCTTCAACTCGGAGGATAAGGCGCAGTCGATCGAGATCTTCCTCGACAATCCCGATCAGGTCGCCTCGATCCAGGCCGCGATCGAGCAGGCCGCCGGACGCCCGAACTACACCGTCACCTGGCAGCGCATGAACGAGAGCTTCTTCTCGGCGCTGGAGGTCGAACGGAACGTCATGTTCATCATCCTGACGCTGATCGTGCTGGTCGCCGCGCTGAACATCATCTCCGGCCTTTTCATGCTGGTGAAGGACAAGGGCCGCGACATCGCCATCATGCGCACGATGGGCGCGACGCGGGGCTCGATCATGCGCGTCTTCCTGATCACCGGCGCCTCGATCGGGGTCGCCGGCACGCTCGCCGGCTTCGTACTCGGCACGCTCTTCTGCCTCAACATCGAGAACCTCCGGCAGTTCTTCTCCTGGGTGTCCGGCACCACGCTCTTCAACCCGGAATTCTACTTCCTGTCGCGCCTGCCGGCCGAGATCGACCCGAGCGAGGTCGTCACCGTGGTCGCCATGGCCATCGGCCTGTCGTTCCTCGCCACGATCTTCCCATCCTGGCAGGCCTCGAAGCTCGATCCGGTCGAGGCGCTGCGCTACGAATGAGCACGAATCCCTCTCTTCGCCTGACGGAGGTCGAGCGGCACTACAGCCAGGGCGAGACCCGTCTGACGATCCTCGACAGGGCCGACATGGAGATCGGCGCCGGCGAGATGGTCGCGCTCGTCGCCCCGTCCGGCGCCGGCAAGTCGACGCTCCTTCACATCGCCGGCCTCCTGGAGAAGCCCGACGGCGGCGACGTCTTCGTCAACGGCACCTCCTGCGCCGGCCTGGACGACGCCGGCCGCACCGAGATGCGCCGTTCCTCCATCGGCTTCGTCTACCAGTTCCACCACCTCCTGCCCGAGTTCTCGGCGCTGGAGAACGTGATGCTGCCGCAGCTCATCCGCGGCCTGCCCCACAAGGTCGCGTCAGACCGGGCGCGGATGCTGCTCGAATACATGCGCCTCGGCCAGCGGGTCACGCATCGCCCGGCCGAGCTGTCGGGCGGCGAGCAGCAGCGCGTGGCCATAGCCCGCGCCGTCGCCAACAATCCCTATGTGCTCCTCGCCGACGAGCCCACCGGCAACCTCGACCCCTCGACTTCGTCCTACGTCTTCGAGGCCATGACGGCCCTCGTCCGCCAGTCCGGCGTCGCGGCCCTGATCGCGACCCACAATCACGACCTCGCCCGCCGCATGGACCGCGCGGTGACGCTCAAGGGCGGAAAGATCGTGGACCACGTGCTGGGGTAGGGGGCGGGTCCATCGCTCCTCCGCTAGCCCGCGCCGCGCCCAGTCATGACGCGCGTGTCCGGCTGTCCACGCAGGCGTGCGTCGCGCCACACGGCGCTGAAACCGTGACATCCCGCTGCCGTCCGAGACCCGGGCTGAGGTACCAGATCACGGCGGCCAGAACGATGGCGCCTCCCACGAGCGCTCCCATGCCCGGGCGCTCCGAGATTACAAGCCACACCCAGAGCGGACCCAGCACCACGTCGAGCAGCGATATGAGCGCCGCTTCCGTGGACGGAATGTGACGTCCCCCTTCCAGGAACAGTAGGAAGGACAGGGCCGTCGTCAGGATGCCAAGTCCGGCGGCAAACAGAAGGGTCCTGGGGTCGGGCACCGTGCCCGAGACGAGCGGAGCCGCCACGAGGACGCAGAGACACGCGGCAACGGCATTGACCCGCGTCAGGTGGAGACGGCCGAAGCGGCGTGTCATGACGAGAAGCCCGGCAAAAGTGACGGTCATCACGACCGCGAGCCCGTTCCCCGCCAAATCCGCCAACCGAAGCGACTGGCCAGCGACCAGCACGACACCCGCCAGCGACACGGCGCTGGCTACGAGCATTCGCGCCGTACAGCGCTCCTTCAGCAGGATCCAGGCAAGGCCGGCGGTCATGAAGGGAAGGGTGGCGTAGACGATGAGGACGTTCGCCACGCTCGTCAATGTCAACGAGGCGGCATAGGCGGCCATTGTGACGGCCGCGAGGATCGAGGCGCCGACCCCTATCCAACCGAACGTCGCACCCGGCGAAGGCCTCAAGATCGAGATCGCGAAAAGTGCCGCTCCGGCGAAGGCGCATCGCCAGAAAATCAGATCCCAGACCGGTAGATCGATCAGGCGCACGAAAAGGCCGGCCAAGCTCCAGAGAAGAGCCGCAACCGTTACGAGCAGGAGCCTGTACCTGCGTCGATGCGTAACTGCGTGCATGCTTCTCCTCCACGAATCTAAGACGACCGGTCTAATGGTAGCGTTGACTATCCAAGACGACCAGTCTATTTTTTGGTATGGCCAAAAGAGACACACGCGAGATCCTGATTGAGGAAGGCGTCAAAGCCTTTCTGGCGCGAGGCTTCGAAGGGATCGGGATTCAGCCCATCCTCTCAGGCGCGGGCGTCCCGAAGGGCTCCTTCTACAATTTCTTTCCGAGCAAGGAGGCCTATGCGATCGCGGTGATCGATGCCTATGCGGCACGATACCAGGCGATTCGGCGGGCGGCCTTCGAATCCTCCGGCTCGCCGCTGCAGCGGATGCGGCGATACTTCGAGGCGTTGGAGGCCAAGGGGGAGCAGCCCGGCGAAACGGCGGGGTGCCTTTACGGCGTCCTGTCGCAGACCAGCGCCCCGCACAGCGAGGCCTTGAGAGCGCGGCTGAAATCCGCCTTCGCCGACTGGCGCTCCGACATGACGAGCCTTCTCGACGAGGCGAGAGCGTTCGGCGAGCTGGCGCCGACGGCCGACACGGTGGCTCTGTCCGATGCTATCATCGACGCCTACGAGGGCGCCGCCGTGCGAATGCGCGCGGAAGGCGATGCGGCCCCGATGCGACGCTTTCGCGAGAAGACGATGGAAGCGCTTCTCGCCGCCAATGCCAGACGCCTCTGACGGAAGAATTCCCTCCAGCTCGGCCGACGGCTTAGCCCAGGAAAAGCTGAAACTTAATCTCGTTCTATCCCCGCCCTCCCGCGCCTCGCCTAACCTCTTCCCATCGCCCCCCATCGAATGGGCGCGAATGATCACCGGATCGTTCGGAGGGGTGGCGAGCGGTGTCCGCGATGCGTCTCCTGCCGGAGGAGGCGTGGCCCGGACGGTTCCTATCGGCACATGGGGGTTGGCTGCCCAAAACGAGGCGGCTCTTCGACAACTCGGCGTTGGAGACAGCCCAAGGCAAGCGGGGTGACAGACCGCCGCCAGATCGGGCCGAGACGCCCTGCGTAATCCCCGAACAAAAGGCCAGGGCCGGCTTCGCATCCCGGTCCGGAACCGCAACCACCGCGCGGGTCGCCGGAGGCGGACCACTTCTATCGCATACCCACGGAGGTTCGCCTCCGGCGGCCCGTCGCCCGTTCCGAGGAACGGCGGCACAAGACGGAACCACGCCATCACCCCGGCCGCGATCAGCGGTGCGGGCGCTTTCGCGCGTCCGTTCCAGTTTTCAGAAAACTTTCACCATATGCGCCGTCCCCCCTTGATCTCCCGACCCCGATGGAACAAAAAAGGAACATAGGAACGAAAGGGGAACGACATGCTGATCCTGAAGGAACTCGCTTCGCTGACCGCTCTCTCGCTCTTCTTCGGAAGCTTCGCGCTGGTGATCCACATTCTCTGATCTTATCTGGGGATGGGTCCTCGGGGGCGGGTCCATCCCGAATTCCGAGGCTGGACTCCGCCCTATGGATTGGAACACTGACGAATCTTCTGACGCCGAGAGGGCACCCGAGTCGTTCTACGACGACATCGGCTACCTCCGGCCGGTCGGCGAGTTGTCCGAGGACGACGCGCCGACGATCGAGGAGATCGCCGTGTCCGACCAGCTCGAACCGATCGCGCCGCCGCGTTTCGTCCACCTTCGGGTTCACAGCGCCTTCTCCCTCCTCGAAGGTGCGTTGCGGATCGACCAGATCGTCAAGTTCGCCAAGGGCGACGGCGCGCCGGCCATCGGCATCGCCGACACCAACAATCTCTTCGGCGCGCTGGAGTTCTCGGAGAAGGCGGCCAAATCCGGCATCCAGCCGATCATCGGCTGCCAGCTCGAAGTCGATTTCGCCGATGCCGAGGTCAACCCGCGCGACCGCTCGGGCTTCGGTCCCTCGGCCCCGATCGCCTTCATCGCGGCGACGGAGCGCGGCTACGAGAATCTCGTCGAGATCGTCTCGCTTTCTTATCTCGCGCACGACGGCAACGTGCGCCCGCATGTGCCGGTGGCCTGGCTGGAAGGGCGCACCGAAGGGCTGATCGTCCTGTCCGGCGGCCCGCTCGGGCCGATCGGGGCGGCCATCGCGGCGGGCCAGGGCGGTCTCGCCCGCGCCCGGCTGGAGAAGCTCGCCGCGCTCTACGGCGACCGGCTCTATGTCGAGCTGCAGCGCCACGGCGGACGCGAACGGCGCACGGAGCACGAGACGGTCTCGCTCGCCTACGAGCTCGGCCTGCCGCTCGTCGCCACCAACGAGCCCTTCTTCTTCTGCGACGAGGATTTCGACGCCCACGACGCCCTGATCGCCGTCGCCTCCAACCGCCTCGTTAGTCACGAGGACCGGCGTCGCCTGACGCCCGATCATTGCCTGAAGAGCCAGGACAAGATGGTCGAGCTTTTCGCCGACCTGCCGGAGGCGCTGGAGAACACGGTCGAGATCGCGCGGCGCTGCGCCTATCGCGTGCGCACCCGAAAGCCGATCCTGCCGCGCTTCGCCGGTGCGGATGCCGACGCCGCTGAGGCGGAGCTGGCCGAGGCCGCCGAGCTTCGCCGCCAGGCGGAGGAGGGGCTGGAGGCGCGCCTCGCCGCCCACGGTCCGGCACCCGGCCAGACCGTCGAGATCTATCGCGAGCGTCTGGAGTTCGAGCTCTCCGTCATCGAGCGGATGAAGTTCCCCGGCTACTTCCTGATCGTGTCGGACTTCATCAAGTGGGCGAAAGCCAACGGCATCCCCGTCGGCCCGGGTCGCGGCTCGGGCGCGGGTTCGCTGGTGGCCTACTCGCTCACCATCACCGACCTCGACCCCTTGCGCTTCGCGCTCCTCTTCGAGCGCTTCCTCAATCCCGACCGCGTGTCGATGCCCGACTTCGACATCGACTTCTGCCAGGACCGGCGCGAGGAGGTGATCCGCTACGTCCAGGAGAAGTACGGCCGCCAGCAGGTCGCCCAGATCATCACCTTCGGCTCGATGCAGGCCCGCGCCGTGCTGCGCGACGTCGGCCGCGTGCTCGAGATGAGCTACGGCCATGTCGACAAGCTCTGCAAGCTCGTGCCGCAGAACCCGGCGAACCCGGTGACGCTCGCCCAGGCTCTGGAGGACGAGCCGCGCCTCCAGGAAGCGCGCAAGGCCGAGGAGGTGGTCGATCGCCTCCTCGCCATCTCGCTGAAGCTCGAAGGCCTCTACCGCCACGCCTCGACCCATGCCGCCGGCATCGTGATCGGCGACCGGCCGCTGTCGAAGCTGGTGCCGATGTATCGCGATCCGCGCTCCGACATGCCGGTCACCCAGTTCAACATGAAATGGGTGGAGCAGGCGGGCCTCGTGAAGTTCGACTTCCTCGGCCTCAAGACGCTGACGACGCTGAAGACCGCGGTCGATCTGATCGCCCGCCGCGGCATCGACATCGACCTCGGCGCGCTGCCGCTCGACGACGTTGCGACCTACCAGCTCCTGACGCGCGGCGAGACGGTCGGCGTCTTCCAGGTGGAATCGGTCGGCATGCGCAAGGCGCTGATCGGCATGCGGCCCGACTGCTTCGAGGACATCATCGCCCTCGTCGCGCTCTATCGCCCCGGCCCGATGGAGAACATCCCCGTCTACAACGCGCGCAAGCACGGCGAGGAAGAGGTCGAGATCATCCACGAGAAGATCGAGCCCATCCTGCGCGAGACGCAAGGCGTCATCGTCTACCAGGAACAGGTGATGCAGATCGCCCAGGTCCTGTCGGGCTATACGCTCGGCGAGGCCGATCTCCTGCGCCGCGCCATGGGCAAGAAGATCCGCGCCGAGATGGACGTCCAGCGCGTGCGCTTCGTCGAGGGCTGCGAGCGGGGCGGCATCAAGAAGGCGCAGGCCAACACGATCTTCGACCTTCTGGCCAAGTTCGCCGACTACGGCTTCAACAAGAGCCACGCGGCCGCCTATGCGCTGGTGTCCTACCAGACCGCCTATCTCAAGGCGAATTATCCCGTGGAGTTCCTGGCGGGCTCCATGACGCTCGACATGGGCAACACCGACAAGCTCAACGACTTCCGCCTCGACGCCAAGCGGCTGGGCATCGAGGTCGTTCCGCCCTCCGTTCAGACCTCGTACAAAGCCTTCGAGGTCCGGGACGGCAAGATCATCTATGCGCTCGCGGCCATCAAGGGCGTCGGCGAACAGGCGGTCGAGCACATCGTGGAGCGCCGGGAAGACGGCGGGGACTTCCAGAGCCTGGAGGACTTCTTCGCGCGCATCGACCCGAAGATCGTCAACAAGCGGACGCTGGAGCATCTGATCTGCGCCGGCGCGCTCGACTGCTTCGGCCACGACCGCGCGCGCCTCTGCGGCAATCTCGAGCGGCTGGCGGGCTATGCGGCGCTGGCGCAGACCGGCCGCACCTCCGGCCAGCACGACATGTTCGGCGGCGCCAACGCCGGGCCTGAGCCGCTGCGCCTCGTCGAGGTGCAGGGCTGGACCTCGGCCGAGCGACTCCTGAAGGAGTTCCAGGCGATCGGCTTCTACCTCTCGGCCCATCCGCTGGACGAGTACAAGGCCGCGCTGAAGCGCCTGAAGGTGCAGTCCTATGCCGAGGTGGTCGCGGGCGTGCGCCGGGGCCAGACGGCGGGGCGCCTCGCCGGCACGGTGACCTCGCGCCAGGAGCGCAAGACCAAGAGCGGCGGCAAGATCGGCATCGTGCAGCTGTCCGATTCCACCGGCCAGTACGAGGTCGTGCTCTTCACCGAGACGCTGATCCACTTCCGCGACATGCTGGAGCCCGGCGCCTCGGTCATCGTCACCGTCTCGGCCGAGGACCGCCCGGAGGGCATCTCGCTGCGGGCCTCCGCCGTCCAGTCGCTGGAGGGCGAGGCGGAAAAGATGCAGAAGGCGCTTCGCGTCACCCTGCGCGACTCGAAGCCCTGGCCGGCGATCATGGCCCATCTGAAGCCCGGCGGCGAAAGCCAGGTCTCGCTGATCCTGCTGCGCAACGACGGCGAGCGGGAGGTCGAGATCGACCTCGAAGGTCGCTTCCGCGTCTCGCCGCAGATCGCCAGCGCCATCAAGGCCGCGCCCGGCGTCGTCAACGTCGAGCTCGCCTGATCCAACGAAGCGGGGCGCGTCTCAGCGCCCCTACTTGTCCTCGACCGTCGCCCCATCGCCTAGGATGTCGGCGAGGATCGCCTCCAGGCCCGTCCAGTCGTCCGCACGCAGCGTGCCAGGCGGCATGGGCGGCAGGTGCGGGCGGAACTCGGCATTGGCCATGAAGTGCACGAGATGGGCGCGCGGCAGGCTGCGGCGGACGCCTTCGAGGTTCGGAGGCAGGTCGTCCACGAAGGCGACGGGACCGTCTTGGCGCTCGGCCAGTTCCGCGACGAGTCCGCCCTTGGAGCGCTCCGTCGCGATCATCGGATAGGGCAAACCGGCCGCGTCGAGGAGACGTCGCCGATGGTCGTAGAACGAAGGCGTCATCGCCGTCAGGAACACGATATCGGCCGTCTCCGACAGCCGCCGCAGGGCCGGCGCGACGCCCTCCACCGGGGCCTGCCGCCGCTCCTGCTCGGCGTAGAGCCGCTCGGTCACGCCGTCGAGCTCGTGCCCCGTCAGCGCGGCGCCGGTGGAGATCGAGCGCACGTTGCCCGTGAGCCGGAAGCTGTCGAAGTGGAGGCGCGCGCCGTACTCGGCCAGCAGCTCGCAGAAGGGGGCGATGAAGTGCAGCACGACCTCGTCGACATCGAGGATCGCGAGGCCAGCGTGCCGCCGCTCGATTTCGGCCGGTGAAGGTCCGCGCGTCACGGGCGCAGACTTCGTCAAGAGAAGGACTCGGCGTAGTCCGTGCCGAGCGCCCGGCGTGCGGCGACCACGGCCTGCGGCTCGACGCCGGCTTCGGTCGCGAAATCGATCAGCGTCGCCTCGTCCGCGATGACGAAATCGAGCACCCCGGCGAGGAAAGCCGGCTCGCCGGCGGCGGCACGCAAGTTCTCCAGTTCCAGTCCCGTCAGGCGGAGGAACCGGTTGAACAGGACCGTGTCGGCCGCCACGAACGACAGGGCATCGATCGCTAAGGAAGACGCATGATCTTCCGACGGAGGATCCATCCCGAAGCCTTTTTTAACCATGATGATGTCTCTCACGCCTGGGTGATGCATTTCCACCTTTGTTAAATCAAATGTCGGGTACTTTTGCGAACCGGTACAGGAGCGGAAGCGACTGGATTCTGCCAGGAAGGTTGCGACAATGACCAAGACCGTCATGATCGTCGAGGACAACGAGCTCAACATGAAGCTCTTCCGCGACCTCATCGAGGCCCATGGCTACCGCACCGTCCAGACCCGCAGCGGCCTGACCGCCATGGACCTCGCGCGCGAAAGCCAGCCGGACCTGATCCTGATGGACATCCAGCTTCCGGAAATCTCTGGCCTCGAGGTCACGCAGATGCTGAAGGCCGACCCGGATCTCAAGCGCATCCCCGTCATCGCCGTGACGGCCTTCGCCATGAAGGGTGACGAGGAGCGCATCCGGCAGGGCGGGTGCGAGGCCTATATCTCGAAGCCGATCTCCGTCACCAAGTTCATCGAGACGATCAAGTCGTTCCTCGGCGAGTCCTGACGAGTCTTCGCGGACCGCTCGACCTTAGCGCGCCGGACTCGGCCGCAAGGTTAACCATTCATGAAAAGATCACGTCGGCATTTTGTCGTTCGGATTGATTCCCGAACGATTCTCGGCAAGTCTAGGGGCGTGGGAAAAAGGGCGCAGGCAAGCTTCTCCCTTCCAGTTTCCCCATGGAATGCTCAGGTCCGCCGCATCTCCTGGGTCCCGTGGGGCGGTCGGCCGGCATCTGGTCTTCAACGGTTTCCTCGTACCGTGACCCGATCGCCGGCCGGCCACTTATCCCGCCGATCTCCCATCGCCTCTATCATGGCCGGACTTGCGCAGCCGGCGTGAGACGATCGCCCAACGCAAAACGCCGCCCCGAAGGGCGGCGCTGCGACATCGTCGAAGCCGGTTTGGGCTTACTTGATCTTGGTCTCGCGGAACTCGACGTGCTTGCGCGCGACCGGGTCGTACTTGGTCTTCACGAGCTTGTCGGTCATGGTGCGGCTGTTCTTCTTGGTCACATAGAAGAAGCCGGTATCCGCCGTGCTCAGCAGCTTGATCTTGATGGTCGTTGCCTTGGCCATGGTCTTCGGTCCGTCCGTCTGTCAATTGTCGCATCCTGCGCCGGGCGGTGCGATGGACAACCGTCGCACGGGGCATGCAGGACTCGGGGTTCGAGAAGATTCGAGTACCGGACCGGGTTCAGGCTCGATGCTCGACGGGGCGGACGAGCCGCCTCGACTATCGCGGCGGACACTACGCATGGCGGCGCTCAAGTCAAGAGGGACGCACGACGGTGCGCGCCCCGATCGTCACGAGATAGGCCAGAAAACACACCGCGAGCGCGTAGGCGAAGCCGCTCGGGCCGAACAGATCCATCGACAGGCCGAGGGATTGCGGACCGACGAGCATGCCGAGCGAGTAGCAGAAGATGAAGGCGGCGTTGGCGGCCGCGAGATCCGCGCCGCTGAGGCGCGAGCCGAGATGGGCGAGTCCGACCGTGTAGAGGCCCGCCACGACGCCGCCCCAGACGAAGAGCACCAGCGCGAGGAGCACCCAGTTCGTCTCCAGGTGCGGCAGGAGCAGCGAGCCGGCGAGCCCGATCGCGGCGAATGCGAGGAGAAGGTGCCGGCGGTCCCGCACCCGGTCGCTGAGGAGGCCCAGCGGGATCTGGAGCGCCACGCTGCCGAGCCCGACGGCGGTGAGCAGGCGCGCCGCCCCGCCTTCGCTGAAGCCGATCGACAGGCCGTAGATGGGAAACAGCGCCAGCCCGCCCGATTCCACCGCTCCGAACACCAGGACCGCGCCCGTCGCCGCCGGGACGACCCAGAGATAGCGGTGAAAGGGCGTCCGATGCTCCGCTTCCAGTTCGGGCTCCGACCGGCCCGCGAAGAGGAGCGGGAACGCCGACAGGAGGATCATGCCGGCCCCGAGGCCGAATGGCAGGAAGCCCCGGCTGCCCACGAGGGAAAACAGGAACGGGCCGATGGCAAAGCCGAGCGCGAGGACGGTGGCGTAGATGCCGAGGATCAGGCCGCGGCGGTGGGGCGGCGAGACCGACCCGATCCAGAACTCCGACAGGATGAACATCAGCGTCACGGAGAAGTGGAAGACGAGGCGCAGCGGGAACCACGTCCAGAACGGCTGGAGGAGATAGAAGCCGACAGCCGAGGCGGCCCCGGCGAGGATCGCCAGGAACATGGTCCCGCGCACGCCGAACCGCCGCGCCAGGGGAATCACGGCCGGCGCCGCCAGCAGGGAGGCGACGCCCGCCACCGCCGTGTTCAGGCCGATCATCGTGTTGGAGATGCCGCGATTCTCGAGGACGACGCTCAGCAGCGGCAGTCCGAGGCCGAGTGCCAGCCCGACCGCGCCGATGGACCCGATGGCGGCGATCAGACCCGGCCAGTCGATACGTTCGCGCCCGGCACCGGCCGAAAGGTCCTGAACGTCTGCCGTCATAGATGCTCGACCGTGTGCGTCAGGCCGCGGCGGCGGAAGAAGGGAATCGGCGCCGAGACGTCTCCATGCGATCCCTCGTCGATACGGGCAAAGGCGGCTTCCAGGATGAGTCGCGTGATGTCGGCGACGCGAAAGGCCTTAAGCTCTTCCGATCCCACCCATATGACGGTCTCGAACTCGTCGGACGGCGGCGCGATCGGGTCGGGCCGCTCCAGCAGACAGTCGGCGGGCGCCAGAAAGAACCGGGCGTCGAAACGGCGCGGCATGCCGGGCGGCGTGACGGCGCGGGCGAGCGGCACGAGAGCGCGTGGGCAGGGCACGGCGCCGGCCCGCGCGAAGGGTGCGAAGGCATCCGGCAGCGGCGGTGAGGCACCGCGCTCGGCGAAGAGCAGCCCGGTCTCCTCCTGCGTCTCGCGAATGGCGGCGAGCGCGAGCGCCGCTGCCCGGCGGCGCGACGCGAGCTTCGGGCTGCCGCGCATGAGCCGCTCCGTCACCGCCGCGTCGAGTGGCAGATGGCGGGCAAGCGCGACGTCCGACGCTTCGAGGCGGCCGCCGGGAAACACGAGATGGCCGGGCATGAAAAGGTGGCCGCTGGCGCGCACCCCCATCAGGAAGCGCGTGCGCCCGCCGCTCCGATCGAACAGGACGAGGGACGCGGCGTCCCGGATGCGAACGCGCGGAGCCGCCCCGCTCAATGATCGGCTTCAGCCGGAGCGCCGCCGAACCCGTGCATCCGGATCGCCCATTGCAGGCCGATCGTCGCGCCCTTAAGCGGCTGGAGGAGAACCAGGGATAGGATCAGGGTGACGGGGATCCAGATTGCGAGATGGGCGGCGAGCGACAGGTCGCCCCAGGTCTCCGCGCCCATGAACAGCGCCACCACGATGTGGCCGACGATGAAGACCGTGAGATAGGGCGGCAGGTCGTCGGCGCGGTGGTGCGAATAGGTCTCGCCGCAGCGCTCGCACTGGTCGACGCTCTTCAGGAAGCCGCGGAACAGTTTGCCTTCGCCGCAATGGGGGCAGCGCATGCGAAAGCCGCGCCACATGGCCGGCAGAACGTCGCGCCGCTCGGGCGCCGTGTGCTGGGAATCGGAGCTCATCGCTTCTTCCTCACCTTGCCCGCCACGTTCTTGGCCCGGAACGGGCGGTCCGGGCGGCGGCTGCGGGTACGCGTCTTGTGGAACGAGCCCGTCGTGCCCGGAAGCTCGCGCGCCTCGGTCAGCATCTCGAAGCGCATGGCGCCGGAAAGCGGCGCCGCTTCTACGAGCCGGACCTCCACCGTGTCGCCCAGCCGGTAGCCGAGGCGCGTGCGCTCGCCGACCAGCGTATGGGCGGCCTCGTCATAGTGGAAGTAGTCGCGGCCGAGGGTGGAAATGGGAACGAACCCGTCCGCCCCATAGGCCGGAAGCTGAACGAAGAGTCCGGCGCGGGTGACGCCCGTGATGCGGCCGACGAACTCCTCCTCGATCCGCCCGGCCAGATGCTGGGCGATCAGCCGGTCCACCGTGTCGCGCTCGGCCGCCATGGCGCGGCGCTCGGCCTGGCTGATCTCCTCGGCGGTCCGGTCGAGCTCGACCTCCTCCTCGCGCGTGATGCCGCCAGGCCCGAGTTCCAGCGCCTTGACCAGCGCGCGGTGAACCACGAGGTCGGCGTAGCGCCGGATCGGCGAGGTGAAGTGCGCATAGCGCATGAGGTTCAGGCCGAAATGGCCGATATTTTCCGGCGAGTAGTTCGCCTGGCTCTGCGAGCGGAGCACGACTTCGTTGACGAGGCTCTCGTGCTCGGTGCCGCGCACCGCCTTGAGGATGCCGTTGAAATGGACCGGCCTGAGGTTGCCGCTCTTCGCCAGAGGCAGTTCCAGCGTGCGCAGGAAATCGCGCAGCGACTCCATCTTGGCCATGGAGGGCGCATCGTGCGCCCGATAGATCAGGGATTGCTTTTGCCGCTCGAGCGTCTCGGCCGCCGCGACATTGGCCTGGATCATCATCTCCTCAATGAGGCGATGGGCGTCGAGCCGGTCGGGCACGATCACGCGGTCGACCTTGCCCTCGCCGCTGAGGAGGATCTTGCGCTCCGGCAGGTCGAGGTCGAGCGGCTGGCGCTCGCTGCGCGCCGTCACCAGCGTGCGATAGGCCGCCCAGAGCGGGCGCAGGACGGTGTCGAGGATCTCCGGCGCGACGCCGTTCTCGCGCCCGTCGATCGCGGCCTGCGCCTCCTCGTAGGCGAGCTTGGCGTGGCTGCGCATCATGATGCGGAAGAACGTGTGCTTGCGCTTCTCGCCTTGCGCGTCAAAGACCATGCGGACGGCGAGCGCGGGGCGATCGACGCCTTCGCGCAGCGAACACAGGTCGTTGGAAATGCGCTCCGGCAGCATCGGCACGACGCGGTCGGGGAAGTAGACCGAGTTGCCGCGCAGGCGCGCCTCGGCGTCGAGCTTGGTGCCGGGGCGGACGTACCAGGAGACGTCGGCGATCGCCACGATGACGACGAAGCCGCCGGGATTGGCAGGGTCCTCGTCTGGCCGCGCGTGCACGGCGTCGTCGTGGTCCTTGGCGTCGCGCGGGTCGATGGTGACGAGGGGCAGGTCGCGCCAGTCCTCGCGATGCTCCATCGTCGCCGGCCCGGCGCGCTCGGCCTCGGTGAGAACGGCGTCCGGGAAGACATGCGGGATCGAGTGGGCGTGGAGGGCGATGGTGGAGATCGCGCGCTCGGTCGCCATCGAGCCGATCACGTCGGCGATCGAGCCGGTCGGGAGGCCGCGGCGCTGATGCTCGGCCGGTTCGACCTCCACAAGGTCGCCGTCCTCCGCGCCGCGCGTCGCGCCGGGCGGGATCATGTATTCGAGCTGGCGCCGCTCCACGGGCTCGACGCGGCCGCCGCCGCCCGGCGTCTTACGGAACACGCCGATGGCGCGCGCCGTGCGCCGCTCCAGCTTGCGGATGACCTTGGCGTTCGCGCCCTCGTCGTCTTCGGCATAGGTAAGCTGAGCCAAAACCCGGTCGCCGATGCCGACCGCCGGGCCGGACTGCGTGCCCGCCAGAGCGAAGCGGGGGCGGGGGCCGCGCTCCTCCTCGTCCCAGCCGACGGGGTCGGCGAGGAGGCCCCCGTCCGCGTCGCGCGCGCGGATCTCGAGGACGCCGACGGTCGGCAGCTCTCCAAGCCGGCGATAGCTCCTGCGCCCGCCTTCCAAGACACCCTCGGACTGCAGGTCGGCGAGGATGTCCTTGAGGACGTAGCGCTCGTCGCCCTTCACGCCGAAGGCCTTGGCAAGGTCGCGTTTGGTGGCGCGGCCGGGATTCTCGGCGAGGAAGCGAAGCACCGCCTCCCGGCTCAGCGAGCGCGTTTCTCCACCGGGTTTCGCTCGCCTTGCCATGTCGTTCAGTCCGCCTTCGCCTTGGCCTTGGCGGCCGGCTTCTTGGTTGCGGCGGGCTTCTTGGCCTCGCCCGTCTTGGCTGTCGCCGTTCGCCGAGCGGCGGGCTTCTTGGCCGCCGTCTCGTCGCCTTCGGCCTTGGCGGCCTTGGCCGTCTTCTTGGCCGGCGCCTTCTTAACCTTGGTTCCGGTCTTCTCGGCGCGCTCGTTGAGGATCTGGATCGCCTCTTCCAGCGTCACGCTGGCCGGGTCCTTGCCGCGCGGCAGCGTGGCGTTGACCTTGCCGGCGTTGACGTAAGGCCCGAAACGCCCTTCGCGCACGGTGATCGGCCCGCCGATCGTCGGATGCTCGCCGAGCGTCGCCAGCGCCGCCGGCGTCGAGCGGCCGCGGCCGCCGCGCTCCTTCTTCTCGGCGATCACCGTGACCGCGCGGTTGAGGCCGACCGTCAGCACGTCCTCGATCGATTCGAGATTGGCATAGGCGCCGTCGTGCTGGAGGAACGGCCCGTAGCGGCCGAGGCCGGCCAGGATCGGCTTGCCGGTCTCGGGATGGAGCCCGACCTCGCGCGGCAGCGACAGGAGCTGTCGCGCCTTCTCGAAGTCGATATCGGCCACCTGCCAGCCCTTCGGCAGGGACGAGCGCTTGGCCTCCTTGCCCTCGCCACGCTGAACGTAAGGTCCGAAGCGTCCGGAGCGCAGGGTCACGGGCTCGCCCGTCTCCGGGTCGGTGCCGAGTTCCTTGGGCTCGTTCAGCCCGCCGTCGCCCTCGACGCCCTCCGCCTGGAGGTTGGAGCCGAGCTGCCGCGTGAAGCCGCATTCGGGGTAGTTCGAGCAGCCGACGAAGGCGCCGAACTTGCCGAGCTTGAGGCTGAGCCGTCCGTCGCCGCAGCGCGGGCAGGCGCGCGGGTCCGTCCCGTCGCCCTTGTCGGGGAAGACGAGCGGGGCGAGCTCTTCGTTCAGGGCGTCCAGCACGTCGGAGACGCGCAGTTCCTTGGTCCCGTCCACCTGGGCCGAGAAGTCGCGCCAGAACTCGCGCAGCACGTCCTTCCAGGAGAGCTCGCCCGCCGAGATGCCGTCGAGCTTGCCCTCGAGATCGGCCGTGAAGTCATACTCGACGTAGCGCTCGAAGAAGTTGTGCAGGAAGGCCGTCACCAGCCGACCCTTGGAATCGGGGAAGAGCTTGCGCTTGTCCTGAACGATGTATTCGCGGTCCTGCAGCGTCTGAAGCGTCGCGGCATAGGTCGAGGGACGCCCGATGCCGAGTTCCTCCATCCGCTTGATGAGGGAAGCCTCGGAGTAGCGCGGCGGGGGCTCGGTGAAGTGCTGGGTCGGGTCGACCGACAGCCGCTTCAGCGGGTCGCCCGACGCGATCTCGGGCAGGCGGGCGCTCTCGTCCTCCTCCTCCGGCGCTTCGGTCGGGGCCTTGGAATCGTCGCGGTGGTCCTGATACGCGCCGATGAAGCCGTCGAAGCGGATCACAGAGCCGGTGGCGCGCAGCATCGCCTTGCGTCCCGCTCCGGTCGCCTCGATCTCGGCCGTCGTGCGCTCGATCTCGGCCGAGGCCATCTGGCTGGCGATCGCGCGCTTCCAGATCAGGTCGTAGAGGCGCGCCTGGTCGCGATCCAGGAACTTCTCCATCTCCTTCGGATGGCGGTCGAAGCTCGTCGGGCGGATGGCCTCGTGGGCCTCCTGCGCGTTCTTGGCCTTGGTCGAATAGAAGCGCGGCTTCTCCGGCACGTAGCGGGCGCCGAAGGTCTTGGTCACCGCCTTGCGAGCGTCGTCGATGGCTTCGGGCGCCATCTGCACGCCGTCGGTTCGCATATAGGTGATGAGGCCGACCGTCTCGCCGCCGATGTCCATGCCCTCGTAGAGACGCTGGGCGATCTGCATGGTGCGCGAGGCGCCGAAGCCGAGCTTGGCGGACGCGGCCTGCTGGAGGCTCGACGTGGTGAACGGCGGCGAGGGGTTGCGCCGCGTCGGCTTCGCCTCGACCGACACCGCCTTGAAGGAGGCGCCGTTCAGCATGTCGCGGATGGCGAAGGCGCGCGCCTCGTTGCCGATCGACAGGCGCTGCAGCTTCTCGCCGTCGAAGGCGGTGAGGCGCGCGGTGAAGTCCTCGCCCCGCGGGGTCGAGAGCCGGGCCGCGATCTGCCAGTACTCATCGGTCTTGAACCGCTCGATCTCGGCCTCGCGGTCGCAGACGAGGCGCAAGGCGACGGACTGGACCCGGCCGGCAGAGCGGGCGCCGGGAAGCTTCCGCCACAGGACCGGCGAGAGCGTAAAGCCGACGAGATAGTCGAGCGCGCGGCGGGCGAGATAGGCGTCCACCAGCGGCACGTCGATTTCGCGCGGGTTCGCCATCGCGTCCAGCACCGCCTTCTTGGTGATGGCGTTGAAGACGACGCGGCTGACCGGCTTGTCCTTAATGACCTTCTTCTGCTGCAGCACCTCCAGCACATGCCAGGAGATGGCCTCGCCCTCGCGATCCGGGTCGGTCGCGAGGATCAGACCGTCGGCGCCCTTCACGGCCTGCGCGATCTCGGTCAGGCGCTTCTGCGAGGGCTTGTCGACCTCCCAGTCCATGGCGAAGTCGTCGTCCGGGCGCACGGAGCCGTCCTTGGGCGGCAGGTCGCGCACATGGCCGAAGGAGGCGAGCACCTTGTAGTTGCTGCCGAGGTATTTGTTGATCGTCTTCGCTTTGGCCGGCGATTCGACGATAACGACTTCCATGAGCGGACGGTCCTGGGGAACGGGGCGGGCGCGAACGGGGACCGCCAAAAACTTTAAGCTTCGCTCACATGGACAGGCCGGACGCGCCGGTCAACCCCGCGTCGCATCTGGCTCAGGGCAAGAGGCTCAGGCGTCCGCCGCTGTGGCGCTGGAGCCGACCGGCGAGATCGAGTTCCAGGAGAACCACTTGCGCGGCGCTCCATTCGACGCCGGAATGGGCGACGAGATCGTCGAGCGAGACGGGCGTCGTGCTCAAGGAGCGGACGAGACGCGCGCAGTCGCTCTCGCCGGGCTCCTCGAATCGTTCCTCCTCTAACGTCTCCTCGA
This sequence comes from Aureimonas sp. SK2, assembly GCF_029813115.1. Lineage (GTDB taxonomy): Bacteria > Pseudomonadota > Alphaproteobacteria > Rhizobiales > Rhizobiaceae > Aureimonas. The sequence continues at coordinate 77,692 of NZ_JAPZDS010000003.1, read as the reverse complement.
AGAGGCCGGAACCGCGGGCGGCACGCGAATCCAGCGGCGCGAGGGCGGCGATGATGTCGGACGGCTCGGTCACGAGGGTCGCGCCATCCTTGATCAGCGCGTTGCAGCCGGCGGACTTGGCGTCGAGCGGCGAGCCCGGCACGGCGAAGAGCAGGCGACCGAGTTCGCCAGCAAGCCGGGCGCTGATGAGGGTGCCGGAGCGCATCGCCGCTTCCACCACGAGCACGCCCATGGACAGCGCCACGACCACACGGTTGCGGCGGGGGAAATCGACCGCGCGCGGCTCCCAGCCGAAGGGCATCTCCGTGACGAGGCAGCCGCCGCCGTCCACGATCCGGCGCATCAGCGGCCGATTCTCCGGCGGGTAGGGACGGTCGAGCCCGCCGGCGAAGACGCCGATCGTGCCTGTGGCAACGCTCGCCTCGTGCGCCGCCGTATCGATGCCACGCGCGAGGCCCGAGACGACCGCATGGCCTTCCGAGCCCAGACCTTCGGCGAAAAGTCGCGCCAGCTTCGCGCCGGCGGCGGTCGCCGAGCGGGCGCCGACGATCGCGACGGCCGGTCGGCGAAACAGCGCGGCCTCGCCCATGACGGCGAGCACCGGCGGCGCCGCCTCGGTGCGCAGGAGCATCGGGGGATAGTCGGCCTCGCCCCGGACGACGAAGCGCGCGCCCATGCGGCGGGCGGTCGCGAGTTCGGCCTCGACGGCATTAGGCGTGGCGATGTCCACCCGCCGCCGCGCGCCGCCCCGGGCGGCGAGTTCGGGCAGGGCCTCCAGCGCCGCCGCGGCGGAGCCGAAGCGGGCGACGAGCTTGGCGTAGGTGACGGGGCCGACATTCTCGCTGCGGATCAGCCGAAGGGCCGCAAGGCGCTCCGGCTCGGGCATGACCGGCGAAGATGTCGCCGGCTCGGCCATCAGCCTTTCGATCCGATCCGGCTTTCCGTCCCGGCCAGCAGCCGGCGGATATTGGGAGCGTGCTTGATATAGACGAGCACCGAAAGAAGCGCGGTCAGCCCCGCCGCCAGCATGTTGCCGAGGAGGAGGTAGGCGACCGGGACGATCAGCGTGGCGAGAAGCGCAGCGAGCGAGGAATATTTCCAGATCTTCGCCGCGCCGAGCCAGACGGCAGCGAACACCAGGACGCCGACTGGCGCGAAGCCGAGCAGGACGCCGAGATAGGTCGCGACGCCCTTGCCGCCCTTGAAGCCGAGCCAGACGGGGAAAAGGTGCCCGAGGAAAGCGCCGAAGCCCGCGACGGCGGCGGCCGGCGCGCCCCAGCGCCAGAAGATGAGGACCGGCACGGTGGCCTTCAGGAGGTCGCCGAGCAGCGTCAGCGCCGCGACCTTCTTGTTGCCGGTGCGAAGGACGTTGGTCGCGCCGATATTGCCCGAACCGATCGAGCGGAGATCACCGAGGCCGAAGAGCCGCGTCAGGATCAGGCCGAAGGCGATCGTGCCGCAGAGATAGCCGACGAGGAGGGCGGCGAGGAGGATCGTCGGTTCGGTGCCCGCGAAGATGCCCATGGTCTCAGGCGGCCCCGTGCTGGAGGGAGAAGACCTCGCGGCCCCCGACGAAGGTCTTCACGACTTCGCCCTGGAAGCGCGCGTTCTCGAAGGCGGTGTTCTTGGAGCGCGAGCGGATGCGGCTCTTGTCGAAGACGTAAGGCGCATCGAGATCGACCAGCGCGAAGTCGGCCGGGCGACCGACCTGCAGCGTGCCTCGGTCGATCTTGAGGAGCTTCGCGGGCGCCACGGTCAAGGCTTCGACGATGCGCGCGAGGCCGACCTGGCCGGAATGGTGGAGCCGCAGCGAAGCGGGCAGGAGGGTTTCGAGTCCGATGGCACCCGCCTCGGCCTCAGCGAAGGGGCGGCGCTTGCCGTCGGCGTCCTGCGGATCGTGCGCCGAGCAGATGACGTCGATCGTGCCGTCGGCGAGCGCCGCGATCATCGCCTGCCGGTCGTCCTCGTGGCGCAGTGGCGGCGACAGGCGGAAGAACGTTCGGTACTCGCCGATGTCGTTCTCGTTCAGCGACAGGTGGTTCACCGACACGCCGGCCGTGGCGTCGACGCCTCGCGCCTTGGCGGCGCGCACGGCATCGGCCGAAAGCTCGGTCGAGATCTGCGCCGCGTGGTAGCGCACGCCCGTCAGCGCGGCGAGGCGAAGGTCGCGCTCCAACGGGATCAGTTCCGCTTCGCGCGGAATGCCGGGCAGGCCAAGCCAAGAGGCGAGAAGCCCCTCGTTCATGACGCCGGAGCCGACGAGGTCGGCGTCCTGGGTCTCGTGCGCGAACAGGGCGTCGAAATCGCGCATGTAGGTCATGATGCGGCGGATGAGGCCGCTGTCGCGAAGCGTGCGGCGGCCGTCGGTGAAGGCGCGGACGCCGGCCTGGGCGAGGAGGCCGATCTCGGTCATCTCCTTGCCCTTGAGGCCCTTGGTGAGCGCCGCCGCCGGAAAGACGTTGACCGACGCCGTCTCGCGCGCGGTGCGCATCACGAACTGGACCAGCGCCTGGTCGTCGATCACCGGGTCGGTGTCGGGCATGGTGAGGATCGAGGTCACGCCGCCGGCGGCCGCCGCGCGGCTGACGGAGCGGATCGTCTCGCGGTGCTCGCTGCCCGGCTCGCCTATATGGACGCGCACGTCCACGAGGCCAGGAATCAGTAGGAGCCCACCGGCATCCACCACCTCGGCGCCGTCCGGGATTCCCTGGTTGGCCGCGGCGGCACCGACGGCCGCGATGGCGCCGTTCTCGACCAGGAGGTCGCCGCGCTCGTCCAGCCCCTGCGATGGGTCGAGGATGCGGGCGTTGCGGACGAGGAGGGGGCGGGCGTCGGAGCCGGTCACGATGCGGTCTCCTCGTTGCCCATCATCCATTCCATCACCGCCATGCGCACGGCGACGCCCATCTCGACCTGTTCCTCGATGACGCTCTGCGGCCCGTCGGCGACTTCCGACGCGATCTCGACGCCCCGGTTCATCGGCCCGGGATGCATCACCAGCGCGTCGGGCTTGGCGCGCGACAGGCGCTGGGCGTCGAGGCCGAAGAGGCGGAAATACTCGCGCACCGAGGGGACGAAGGAGCCCTCCATCCGCTCGCGCTGGAGGCGCAGCATCATGACGACGTCCGCGCCTTCCAGGCCGCGATCCATGTCGTGAAAGACGCGCACGCCCATCTGCTCGATGCCCTTCGGCAGGAGCGTCGAGGGACCGACCACGCGAACGTCGGCGCCCAGCGCATTGAGGAGGAGGATGTTGGAACGCGCGACGCGGCTGTGCAGGACGTCGCCGCAGATCGCCACCGTCAGGCGGGCGACACGACCCTTTCGGCGGTGGATCGTCAGGGCGTCGAGAAGCGCCTGCGTGGGGTGCTCGTGCGCGCCGTCGCCAGCATTCACAACCGAGCAGCCGACCTTCTGCGACAGAAGGGCGACGGCGCCCGCCGCGTGATGGCGCACGACCAGGATGTCGGGGCGCATGGCGTTGAGGGTCATCGCCGTGTCGATCAGGGTCTCGCCCTTCTTCACCGACGAATTGGCGACCGACATGTTCATGACGTCGGCGCCGAGCCGCTTGCCGGCGAGTTCGAACGAGGCCTGCGTTCGCGTCGAGGCCTCGAAGAAGAGGTTGATCTGGGTTCGGCCCTTGAGTGCCGTCTTCTTCTTGTCGCGCCCGAGGCTGACGGCGATCTCGCGCTCGGCGAGCTCCATCAGCGTGTGGATGTCGGGGAGCGACAGGCCCGCGATCCCTAGAAGGTGGCGACGCGGGGCGGCGGAGGGGGGCGAGGACGCTGTCATGGCGAGCACCGCCTATAGGAGAAACCGAGAAGAGCCACAAGCGGAGGGCGGCTGAGGGCTCGGGAATTAACCATGCCGGAGGGTTCGCGTTGCGGGCCGGGAGCGAAGGGAGGATGTTGGCGTTAAGGTTTCGTTAACTGTTCGGAGGAGCGGCCCGTGAAGCGCATACCCACGACCTTCGCCCTCTCGGCCTGGGCCGGCTTCTTGGCCGTGACCGGCGCCAACGAGATCTTCCATCTCAACGGCGACGTCGCGATCGCCGGCGTCGCCCTGGAACTACCTGCCGCCGCGGGTGCTGTAAGCTGGGGCGTCGCGCTCCTCTGCGTCGGCACGGCGGCGCTCCTCGCGGTCGGCCTGATCCGGCTGCACGGCGCGAGCGATGCCGACGTCCGGCAAGGCGAGATGATGGGCTTTGCCGGGATCGGCATCTGCTCGGCCATGGTGTTCGCGGCCGCCTTCTTCGGCGTGCCCTTCGCCGCCGTCTTCGACCGGATCGACCTAGCCGTCTGGGCGATCGGCCTGAGCCTCTTCGCCCTGGCCTTCGACGCCTGCATCTTCGCCCCGGACGACGAGGACGACGAACTCGCCTTCCGTCGGACGGTCGCGGCGATCAACGCCTCGATTCCTCGCAAGAGCGACGAGCGCGGCCAGGGCGAAAGCTGATGCGCTGGCTCCTGTCGTTCTGGTTCGTGCCGATCGCCTTCCTGGTCCTGTGGCTGACGCTCGGGGCCAACGACTGGAGCTTCGGCATCCACTTCTTCTCGCGCGACATGTACGACACGGTCTTCGGCGTCTACGCCGGGGTGCTCGGCGTCCCTGCCGAATCCCTGCCGCCGCTCGTGGTCCGCGCGCTGTTCCTCGACAGCCTGATCGTCCTGGCGCTCCACGCGTTCCGCCGCCGCAAGACGATCGCAAGCTTTCTGCGGGAGCGCTACTCGCGCGGCTCGGCCAGTCTCGAGAGCCTGTCCAAGGCGCCTTGAAGGATGAAGGACGCGGCGGCCGAATCGATGCGTTCGGCGCGCTGGCGGCGGGAGACGTCCATCTCCAGGAGCCCCCGCTCGGCCGCCACCGTGGAGAGACGTTCGTCCCAGAATACGACGGGGCGGGGATCGACGCGCTCGTAGTTCCGGACGAAGGCGCGTGTGGACTGGACGCGCGGCCCTTCCGACCCGTCCATGTTGAGCGGCAGGCCCATGACGAGGATACGCGCGTCGATCGCGTCGAGAAACGCTTTCAACGCAAGGGCATCAGCCTGGAACTTCACGCGTCGGATGACCGGCCGCGGCGTCGCGAAGCGCCAGCCGAGGTCGGACGCGGCGAGGCCGATCGTCTTGGTGCCGAGGTCGAGCCCCACCGCCGTTCCGCCGGCGGCGCGCAGGGGCAGGATATCCGCGAGATCGGAGATCGGCATGTCGCATCCTTGATGTGAGGGCGGTTGCGCTAGCTTCCACGGCCGAACGATACGATCGTCGGCGGGCGAATCTGGAGATCCCTAGCATGAAGATGACCTATTTCGGCCACTCGGCCTTCCGCATCGACACGAGCCGCTCGGTCATCCTGATCGACCCGTTCCTCTCGGGGAACCCGCATTTCCAGGGCGACGTCGCAGCGGCGAGCGAGGGAGCGACACATATCCTCCTGTCGCACGGCCATTCCGACCATGTCGGCGACACGGTGGAAATCGCCAGGCGGACCGGCGCGCGGGTTGTCGGCACCTATGAACTGGTGAGCTGGCTGAAGGGCAAGGGCGTCGCCGATATCGAACCCGCCAACACCGGCGGTACGGTGAAGTTCGCCGACTTCTCCGTCACCCTCACCCAGGCCTTCCACTCCTCGGCCGACATTTCCGAGAACGGCACGGTCACCTATCTGGGCATGCCCAACGGCATCGTGATCCATTTCGACGATGGCAACAGCGTCTACCACATGGGCGACACCGACATTTTCGGGGACATGGCCCTGATCGAGGAGCTGCACCAGCCCAAGATCGGCCTCGTGCCGATCGGCGACCGGCTGACCATGGGCGGCGCGGTGGCGGCGCTTGCCTGCCGCCGCTACTTCAATTTCAAGACCATCATCCCACTGCACTACGGGACGATGCCGATCCTCGACGCCGACCCCGGCCGCTTCCTCGAGGCGATGGAGGACGAGGCCTCGCGCGTGCGCCTGCCGGAGATCGGGCAGCCGTTCGACATCTGAAACGGCCGCGCTCGGGCCTTCGACGGCGTTGCCTCCGGGCAACCCCGTCGATATAGCACCGTCTCGACCATCAGTTCGGGAAAGCGCATGTCCGTCGATACCGCCACCGTTCGTCGCGTCGCCCGTCTTGCCCGCATCGCGGTCACCGAGGACGAGGTCGCGACCATGCAGGGCGAGCTGAACGCCATTCTCGGCTTCGTCGAGCAGCTCGGAGAGGTGGACGTGTCCGGCGTCGAGCCGATGACCTCCGTCACGCCCATGGCGATGAAGAAGCGCGACGACGCGGTCACCGACGGCCACAAGGCCGAGGACATCGTCGCCAACGCGCCGGCCACGCAGGAGCATTTCTTCCTGGTGCCTAAGGTCGTGGAATGACGGCCGGCGACGTCGCGATCGGCATCGAGACGCCGCTGCAGGACGATCTGCGCGCGCTGATCGCCGAACTCAACGACGCGATCGACGCTCAGGAGCCGGAAACGCCGGACGAGTTCAAGTTCCGCATGACCGCCGAGGAGATGGCGCGCCCCGACACGGTGACGTTTTTGGTGCGGATCGACGGCGAGGCGGTCGGCTGCGGCGCGCTGAAGCGCCACGACGACCGGCTCGGCGAGGTGAAGCGCATGTATCTGCGGCCCGCGGTGCGCGGCCGCGGTCTCGCCGCGCGCCTGCTCGATCGGATTGAGGCCGAAGCGCGCTCCCAAGGCCTCACCGAACTCGCGCTGGAAACCGGCATCGGCTTCGCTGCCGCGCGCCGGACCTACGAACAGGCCGGCTTTTCGACCTGCGGTGCCTTCGCGGACTATCCCGACAGCGGCTATGCCGCCTTCTATCGAAAGACGCTCGCGCGACGCGAGGCCGAAGAGGCCGCGTCCCGACCATTCGACCCAGCGAGACCATGACCGATCTGACCGACCTCACCATCGCCGAAGCCCGTGACGCGCTGAAGGCCAAGACCTTCAAGGCCGCCGAGCTGACCGACGCCTATCTCGGCGCCATCTCGGCCGCCAACGGGGCACTCAATGCCTACGTGGCCGTGACCGAAGACAAGGCGCGTGCGATGGCCGCCGCCTCGGACGAGAAGCTCGCCGCCGGCCAGGGCGGTGCCCTGGAGGGCATTCCGCTCGGCGTGAAGGACCTCTTCGCGGTGGAAGGCGTGCGCACGCAGGCCTCCTCGCACATCCTCGACGGCTTCAAGCCGCGATACGAATCGACCGTCACCGCCAACCTCTGGTCGGACGGCGCGGTGATGCTTGGCAAGCTCAACATGGACGAGTTCGCCATGGGCTCGTCCAACGAATCCAGCCATGACGGGCCGGTGGTCAGCCCCTGGCGCCGCCAGGGCTCGGACGTCGCATTGGTGCCGGGCGGCTCGTCCGGCGGCTCGGCGGCGGCCGTCGCCGCGCGGCTTTGCGCCGGCGCCACGGCCACCGACACCGGCGGCTCCATCCGCCAGCCCGCGGCGCTGACCGGCACGGTGGGCATCAAGCCGACCTACGGCCGCTGCTCGCGCTGGGGCGTCGTCGCCTATGCCTCGTCGCTCGACCAGGCCGGCCCGATCTCGCGCGACGTGCGGGACGCGGCGATCCTCCTAAAATCGATGGCCTCCGTCGACCCGAAGGACACGACCTCGGTCGATCGTCCGGTGCCGGACTACGAGGCGGCCGTCGGACGTTCGGTGAGGGGCCTGCGCATCGGCATCCCGCGCGAATATCGCGTCGAAGGCATGCCGGCCGAGATCGAGGCGCTCTGGCAGAAGGGTATCGCGACGCTGCGCGATGCCGGCGCCGAGATCGTCGACGTCTCCCTGCCGCACACGAAATACGCCCTGCCGGCCTATTACATCGTCGCCCCCGCCGAAGCCTCGTCCAACCTCGCGCGCTATGACGGCGTGCGCTACGGTTTGCGGGTGCCCGGCAAGGACATCGCCGAGATGTACGAGAACACCCGCGCCGCCGGTTTCGGCCGCGAGGTGAAGCGGCGCATCATGGTCGGCACCTATGTGCTCTCTGCTGGCTACTACGACGCCTACTACCTGAAGGCGCAGAAGGTCCGCACGCTGATCAAGCGCGACTTCGAGACCGTCTTCAACGAGGGCGTGGACGCCCTGCTGACGCCGACGACGCCCTCGGCGGCCTTCCCGATCGGCGACGCCGCGCTCGCGGCCGATCCGGTCGCCATGTATCTCCAGGACGTCTTCACGATCACGGTGAACCTCGCCGGCCTGCCGGGCATCGCCGTGCCTGCCGGTCTGTCGAGTGAGGGTACCCCGCTGGGCTTGCAGCTCATCGGCCGCCCGTTCGACGAGGAGACGCTCTTCGCCACCGCGTCCGTCATCGAGAAGAGCGCCGGCCGCCTCGCACCGACGCGCTGGTGGTGACCGGCCGGACCGACAGGCTGCCTGCCATCCGCTTGGACCCAGAAATTTACGAGTTCGCCCGATGACCATCGTCGATACCCGCACCCCCGATCCGAAGAAGCTGATCCCCGGCGCGACCGGCGACTGGGAGATCGTGATCGGCATGGAGGTCCATGCGCAGGTCCTGTCGGAATCCAAGCTCTTTTCCGGCGCTTCCACCGAGTTCGGAGCCGAGCCCAACGACAACGTCTCGCTGGTCGACGCCGCCATGCCCGGCATGCTGCCGGTGATCAACGTCGAGTGCGTCCGCCAGGCGGTGCGCACCGGGCTCGGGCTGAAGGCGCAGATCAACAACCGCTCGGTCTTCGACCGCAAGAACTACTTCTACCCCGATCTGCCGCAGGGCTATCAGATCTCGCAGTTCAAGCAACCGATCGTCGGCGAGGGCACGGTGATCGTTTCCGTCGGTCCCGATTCCAAGGGCCAGTTCGAGGAGATCGAGGTCGGCGTCGAGCGCCTGCACTTGGAGCAGGACGCCGGCAAGTCGCTCCACGACCAGCACGCGACCATGTCCTTCGTGGATCTCAACCGTTCGGGCGTCGCGCTGATGGAGATCGTCTCCAAGCCGGACATGCGCTCGGCCGACGAGGCGCGCGCCTATCTCACCAAGCTGCGCACCATCCTGCGCTATCTCGGCACCTGCGACGGTAACATGGACGAGGGCTCCATGCGCGCCGACGTGAACGTGTCGGTGCGCCGACCGGGCGGCGAATTCGGCACGCGCTGCGAGATCAAGAACGTCAACTCCATTCGCTTCGTCGGTCAGGCCATCGAATCCGAAGCCCGGCGCCAGATCGCGATCCTCGAGGACGGCGGGGCCATCGACCAGGAGACGCGCCTGTTCGATCCCGCCAAGGGCGAGACGCGGGCCATGCGCTCCAAGGAGGACGCGCACGACTATCGCTACTTCCCCGACCCGGACCTGCTGCCGCTGGAATTCGACGACGCCTTCGTGGAGGAACTGAAGGCCCATCTTCCGGAGCTGCCGGACGACAAGCGCCTGCGCCTGATGAACGAGGCGGGCCTTTCCGCCTACGACGCCTCGATCCTCGTGTCGGAGAAGTCGATCGCCGACTTCTTCGAGAAGGTCGCCAAGGGGCGCGACGCCAAGCAGGCGGCGAACTGGGTGATCAACGACCTTCTCGGCGCCCTGAACAAGAGCGGCAAGGGGATCGAGGAGACGCCGGTCTCGGCCGAGCAGCTCGGCGCGGTGCTCGACCTGATCCGCGAGGGCACGATCTCGGGCAAGATCGCGAAAGACCTGTTCGAAATCGTCTGGAACGAGGGCGGCGACCCGCGCGAGCTGGTCGAAAGCCGCGGCCTGAAACAGGTGACCGACACGGGTGCCATCGAGAAGGCCGTGGACGAGGTGATCGCGGCCAATCCCGACAAGGTCGCCCAGGCACTCGCCAAGCCGACGCTGGCCGGCTGGTTCGTCGGTCAGGTGATGAAGGCGACGGGCGGCAAGGCCAACCCGCAGGCGGTCAACGATCTCGTCAAGGCAAAGCTCGGGCTCGAATGAGCACGTTCTTCATCCGCACGGCAACGCCGCGCGACATGGCCGCCGTCAGCGAGCTTCTCGCCGAGACCTGGCAGGCGACCTACGGGGCGATCTACGACGCCGAGCGCGTCGCCGAGATCACGGGCATGTGGCACACCGAGAAGGCCCTGCGCGCCCGCCTCGGCCAGCCGGACTCGGAGTTTCTCGTCGCCGACGATGGAACGCGCCTCGGCGGCATGGCCTTCGCACGGGCGGCTAGCGACGATCGGACGCTGCTCGTGCTGCACCACCTCTATGTGCGCCCGGACGCACAGGGGCAGGGCGTCGGCACGGACCTCTTCTCCGAGATCGCCGGCTGCTTTCCGCAGGCGACCCGGATCCGCGTCGAGGTGGAAGAGGCCAACGACAAGGCGGTCGGCTTCTATGTCGGCCTGGGCTTCGCGCGGGTCGGCACGTCGGACGGCGGGATCGGCCTGCCGGCCCTCGTCTTCGAGCGTCCGCTGGGCGCTTTCGACGCCTAGACTTTTCCCCGCCCCGGCAGCATAACCGCCGCGACGGCTCCTTACGGACATGATGCGATGAAACCCTGGCTGCTGCAGATCTTCACCTGGTGGAACGGGCAGACGATCGGAACGCGCTTTCACACCTGGCGCTTCGGCAAGCGTGTGGGCGAGGACGAGCGCGGCAACGTCTACTACCAGTCCGCCGACGGCAAGCGCCGGTGGGTGATCTATGCGGGCGAGGCCGAAGCCACGCAGATCGGTCCCGGCTGGCACGGCTGGATGCACCACCGCGTCGACACCCCGCCGGTGGACGAGAACTACAAGCCCCGCGACTGGCAGAAGCCGCACGTGCCCAACCAGACCGGCACGCGCTTCGCCTACCGGCCCAAGGGCTCGCTCCTCAACACGGCCGAGCGGCCGCGCGTGACGGGCGACTACGACGCCTGGACGCCCTGACGGGGCCGGGCATCCGCATGCGCTTTCCGATGTCCGCCCGCCGGGCCGCCCTCGTGGCGGCGGCGCTCGCCTGCGCGCTTCCGCAGGTCGCCTCTGCCGCCCGGATCGAGAACCGGGAGGCGGTGTTCTCCGGCCTCGACAAGATCACCGGCCGCATCACCACCTTCGACGTGGCGATCGGGGAGACCGTCCAGTTCGGCGCCCTGCAGGTGACCCCGCGCGCCTGCTTCACGCGCACGCAGGACGAGGCGCCGAAGACCGACGGCTTCGTCGAGGTGGACGAGATTACGCTGGAGCGCGAGATCCGCCGCATCTTCACGGGCTGGATGTTCGCGGACTCGCCCGGCCTCAACGCCGTCGAGCATCCCGTCTACGACGTCTGGCTCAAGGACTGCAAAACCGATTCAAGCGTCCCGCCTGCGCAGTGAAAATCGGCCTCGCGGGCGATCGCGTCCTCCAAGAGGGCACGGTATTGCGCGCGGCGGATCTCGATCGCGCCGAAGCGCTGGAGGTGGCCGGTGATGAACTGCGTGTCGAGCAGGGTGAAGCCGCCCCGCCTCAGCCTGTCCCACAGGTAGACCAGCGGCACCTTGGAGGCGTCGGTGCGGCGCGAGAACATGCTCTCGCCGAAGAAGGCGGCGCCCAGGCTGACGCCGTAGAGCCCGCCGACCAGCTCGCCATCCGCCCAGGCCTCCACCGAATGGGCATGGCCCATGCGGAACAATCCGAGATAGAGCTCGCGGATTTGCGCGTTGATCCAGGTCTGGTCGCGGCCGGGCGCCGGCTCGGCGCAGGCATCCACGACGGCCGCGAAGGCGGTGTCGAAGCGGATGTCGAAGGGCTGCTGGCGGATCGTCTTGCGCAGCGAGCGCGGCACGTGGAACCCGTCGAGCGGCAGGATGCCACGGAAGGTCGGGTCGACCCAGTGGATCGACGGATCGCCCGCATCCTCCGCCATCGGGAAGATGCCGGCGGCATAGGCGCGCAGCAGGATTTCGGGTGTGATCAGCGGCTCGTCGCCGTCCCGCGTGCCGCGCGCCAATGGAGTGTCAGGCCGCCTTCGCGGCCGCGGCGAGATACTGCTCCAGCCAGTGGATGTCGTAGTTGCCGGCCTGAATGTCCGGATTCTCCACGAGGTCCTGGAAGAGCGGCAGCGTCGTCTTCACGCCGTCCACGATGATCTCGTCCAGCGCGCGACGCAGGCGCATCAGGCACTCATTGCGCGTGCGCCCGTGCACGATCAGCTTGCCGATGAGCGAATCGTAGAAGGGCGGGATCGTGTAGCCCTGGTAGACGCCGGAATCGACGCGAACGCCGAGTCCGCCGGGCGCATGGTAGTAGCTGATCTGGCCGGGCGAGGGCGCGAAGGTGCGCGGGTCCTCGGCGTTGATGCGGCACTCGATCGCGTGGCCGTTGAACTTCACGTCGTCCTGGGTCACCGACAGGCCGAGGCCGGCGGCGACGCGGATCTGTTCGTGCACGAGGTCGAGGCCGGTGATCGCCTCCGTCACGGGATGCTCGACCTGCAGGCGGGTGTTCATCTCGATGAAATAGAACTCGCCGTTCTCGTACAGGAACTCGATCGTGCCGGCGCCGCGGTACTTCATCTTGGCCATGGCGTTGGCGCAGATCTCGCCGATCCGCTGGCGCTGGGCGTCGTCCAGCGCCGGCGAGCGGGCCTCTTCCCAGACCTTCTGGTGGCGGCGCTGGAGCGAACAGTCGCGCTCGCCGAGGTGCACCGCCTTGCCCATGCCGTCGCCGAAGACCTGCACCTCGATATGGCGCGGCTTGCCGAGATACTTCTCGAGATACACGGCGTCGTCGCCAAAGGCCGCGCCGGCTTCGGCGCGCGCCGTCGAGAGGGCCAGCGACAGGTCGGCCGGCGTGTGCGCGACCTTCATGCCGCGCCCGCCGCCGCCGGCCGAAGCCTTGACCAGCACGGGGAAGCCGATCTCAGTCGCCACGCGCATCGCCTCGGCGTCGTCCGTCACCGCGCCGGCCGAGCCGGGCACGACGGGGATGCCGAGGGCCTTGGCCGTGCGCTTGGCCTCGATCTTGTCGCCCATCACGCGGATATGCTCGGCCGTCGGGCCGATGAAGGCGATGTTGTGCGCCTCCAGGATGTCGGCGAAGCGGGCGTTCTCGGACAGGAAGCCGTAGCCGGGATGCACGGCGTCGGCGCCCGAGATCTCGCAGGCGGCGAGGATCTGCGGAATATTGAGATAGCTGTCGCGCGCGGGCGGCGGGCCGATGCACACGCTCTCGTCCGCGAGGCGCACGTGCATGGCCGCGTTGTCGGCGGTGGAGTGCACGGCCACCGTCGCGATGCCGAGCTCCTTGCAGGCCCGCAGCACGCGGAGCGCGATCTCGCCGCGATTGGCGATGAGTACCTTGTTGAACATGAATGCCTTTCCGATCCTCGCCCGCCCGAACCGATCTTCGAGGATCAGCCGATGACCACCAGCGCCTCGCCGTATTCGACCGGCTGGCCGTTGTCGACGCAGATGCGCTTGATGGTGCCCGAGCGCGGCGCCGGGATCTGGTTCATGGTCTTCATCGCCTCGATGATGAGGAGCGTATCGCCCTCGTTCACCGTCTGGCCGATCTCGATGAACTGCTTGGCGCCGGGCGCCGAGGCCAGATAGACCGTGCCGACCATGGGCGAGGGGACGGAGCCGACCTCGGGGCCGCTGGAAGCGGCGGGCGCGGCCGGCGCGGCGGCGGGCGCTTGGGGCGCTGCGGCCGGCATCGGGGCCGGAGCGGGTGCGCCGTAGCTGTAGCCTGTGGCGGCCACGTATTCCTTCTGGCGCGAGACGCGGATCCGCAGGTCGCCCTGCTCGATCTCGATCTCCGTCAGGTCCGTGTCGTTCAGGATGTCGGCGAGCTCGCGCACCAGCGAACGGTCCACAGTCGAATCCTTTTCCATAATGGTCCTTCGAACTCGCCGAGCAGGCGGTCCGGGGAAAGGCCCGGCCGCCGTCGGTCAATCATGCAACGACGAGCCGGAGGGCTCGTGAGGTTCGGGCGTCGGCCTGCCCGGCATTGGCGTGTGACGGAGCCAACGCCGAAGCGTCGCGTCCGTTTCGATCCGTGCCGTATAAACACTTGCGGGCGGCGGGAAAAGCGCCGATGCGCCCCCGATCAGTTCGCGGTGGGCGGGCAGGTGGCCGATCCGCAGGCGCGAACGCTCGCGATCTTCTCGGCCAGGGCATCGGCACCGACGGCGCCGGGCACCAGCTCGTCGCCGATGACGTAGCTCGGCGTGCCGTTGATGCCGAGTGCCGTGGCGAGTTCGCCGCTCTCCGAGAGGGCCGCGTTGACGGCGGCGCCGGCCATCAGCGGGCGCAGCGTCGCCTCATCGACGCCCATGCCGGCGGCGACTTCCAGCGCCCGCGCTTCGTCCACCTGCGCACGGGAGGCGAGGAGCGCCTTCTGGTAGGCCGGGTAGCTCTCCGGCTTGGCCTCGCGGAAGGCAAGGCTGACGCGCGCGGCGGCCTCGGACGCCGGCCCCAGGACCGGAATCTCCTTGTAGACGACCCGCAGCTTCGGATCGCTTTCCAGAAGGACCTGCAGGTCGCTGGCCGCGCGACGGCAATAGCCGCAGTTGTAGTCGAAGAACTCGACCAGCGTGACGTCGCCCTCCGGGTTGCCCGCCACTGTGCCGGACGGCGAGGTCTCCAGCCGCTGGCGAAGCTGGGCGATCGTCTCGCTCTGACCGGCCTTCGCCTCGGCCGCGCGCTTCGTCTCCAGCGCCTGCAACGATTCGAGCAGCACTTCGGGATGCGCGATCAGGTAGTTGCGGACGATCGTCTCGATCTCGCCCGTCTGCGCCTCGTCGAACGCGTGCGCGGGTGCGGCCAGAAGCGTGGCGCCAAGGAGGAGCGGCGCGAGCGCGCGCAGCCGGGCAGGGGTCATTTGCGGTTCACCTTCGTCGTGATGATGTCCTGCGCCTGCCGCCACTGCGGGGAGTTCGGACGGAATTTCTGCTGGGCGCGCGCCGCGAAGATCTTGGCTTGCCGGAAGTTGCCGGCCTCCCAGTAGCCTTCCGCCGTGGCCAGCTCGGCCGCGCCGACGTCTCCCGTCTTGCCGTAGGCCATCGCGAGGAACTGGTAGGCGGTGGAATTGCCGGGATCGCGTTCGAGGCCCTTCCGGATCTGCGAGATCGCGTCCTTCATGCGCTCCGGTTTGCCGCCCGTCACCAGAGCCTGGCCGACCGCGGCCTCCAGGATGCCGGAATCCGAGGGATCGAGCTTGGCCGCCTTGGAGAAGGCCGCCGCGGCTTCGTCCGAGCGGCCGGCGGCCATCAGGATCTCACCGCGCACCTCGTGGAACCAGGGCGTGCCCGGCGACTCGGCGATCAGCGCGTCGATCTTGGTGAGCGCCGCCTTGGGCGAGCCGGCGAGATGGGTCGCGATCGCGTCGCCGTAGCGCGCGGGGAGGCTCGTCAGGTTGCGGCCGAAGGCGCGTCGAACCTGACCGGCGCCGCCGTTATAAGCCGCGATCTTCGCGCGGGCGAGATCGTGGCGGAGCTGCAGGGCCGGCGGGTCCACCTTGTCGAAATAGGGGCTTTCCTTGGCCGCCGTCTGGAGGAAGCCGATCCGGTCCTGCGGCGCCGGGTGGGACGAGACGTAGCGGTCGGACGAGACGCCCGACAGCATGTTCTTGCGCATCAGCCCGGCGAAGCTGTCGAGCAGACCTTTAGGCGACTGCTGCGTCTTCAGGAGATAGGTGAGGGCGGAGCGGTCGGCGGTGGTCTCTTCCGTCCGCTGGTAGGCGAACAGGCTGCGCTGCGCGATGCCGCCGCCGCTACCCATGAGGCCGCTGCCGATGGCCGCCGCGCCGCTGGAGCCGCCGGCAGCGCCGGCCACTGCGACGCCCGCTCCCAGAAGGCTCGCGACCACGGCGATGGTCTTGGCGCGCTCGATCTGCTCGCGCAGCCGTTCCTGGTGGCCGCCGGCCAGATGCCCGACCTCGTGCGCGAGCACGCCGATCGTCTCGTTCGGCGTTTCCGAATCGAGGATCGTGCCCGTGTTGATGAAGATGCGCCGCCCAGCGACGAAGGCGTTGAAGGCGAGGTCGTTGACCAGCACGATCTCGACCCGCGACGGCGACAGGCCCGCCGCCTTGAGGATCGGTGTCGAATAGTCCCGGATCAGGCTCTCGATCTCGGCATCGCGCACCACGGGCAGCGAACGCCGAGCGGTCTGCGCCTCGGCCGCCGGCATCGCGATCGTCAGCGCGAGTACGGCAGTCATCCCCTTCGCGAACAGGCGCTTGAACAAAAAAACCATCCCAAGTCTTCCCAGGCTTGTCCGCGGACTTCTAGAACGCGGGTTCCCGGCCGGCCATCCCTCCTTTGGGAAGCACATCCTTTTCCGGCGTTTATGAGGCTTTCATGTACGAGAATCAGCCGATTCCGGCGTCGCGCCGCTCCGACGTCGATCCGTTCCGCGCCATGGACGTGATGGCGGCGGCGAACCGGATGATCGCGGCCGGCGAGGACGTGATCTCGCTCGCGGTCGGGCAGCCCTCGGCGCCGGTGCCGTCCGTCGTCGCCGAGGCGGTCGGTGCCTTCCTCGCGAAAGGGCGGGTCGGCTATACCGACGCTCTGGGACGCGCGAGCCTGCGCCATCGCATCGCCCGGCACTACGGCGAGGCCTATGGCGTCGAGGTTTCGCCCGAGCGGGTGATGGTGACGACGGGGTCCTCGGCGGGCTTCAACCTCGCCTTCCTCACCGCCTTCGACGCCGGCGACCGCGTCGCGATCTCGACGCCGGGATATCCGGCCTACCGCAACATTCTGAAGGCGCTGGGCATCGTGCCCGTCGAGATCCCGGTCGGCCCGGAGGACGATTACATCCTCACCGCCGCCGCGCTGGAGCGCGCGCATTGGGACGCGCCTCTGAAGGGCGTGCTGATCGCAAGCCCCGCCAACCCGACCGGCACCGTCACGCCGCTGGACGAGCTGCGGCGGCTGATCGAATTCGCGGACGCCGAAGGCATCGTCTTCGTCTCCGACGAGATCTATCACGGCCTCGCCTTCGGTCGCGAGACCGCCTCGGCACTTCAGTTTTCCGAACGGGCGATCGTGGTGAACTCGTTCTCCAAGTACTACTGCATGACGGGCTGGCGCATCGGCTGGCTGGTCCTGCCGCCTCATCTGGTGCGGCCATCCGAGCGCGTCGGGCAGAGCCTCTACATCTCGGCGCCCGAGCTCAGCCAGGTCGGCGCGGAAGCGGTGTTCGGGGCGACGGACGAGCTGGAAGCCGTGAAGCTCGGCTACGAGCGGAGCCGGCGGCTGCTGATGGAAGCCCTGCCGCAGCTCGGCTTCGGCGACATCGCGCCGATCGACGGCGCCTTCTACGCCTATGCCCGCATTCCCGAAGCTTTCGAGGACGCGACGGCGCTGGCGAAGCACATCCTGGAAACGGCGCATGTCGCCGCGACACCCGGCCTCGACTTCGACCTCCAACGCGGCCATCGGACCATGCGTCTGTCCTATGCCGGCGATCCCGACGAGATCGCGGAAGCCGTCCGACGGCTGCGGGCGGTGCCCGGCCTCGGGAGCTAAATCCAAACGAAAAGGGCGGCCTTTCGGCCGCCCCTGATTGTCACTCGGCGCTCTTGCGCGACCACCAGCCGCGACGCTTCGGCTTTTCCTCGGCTGCCTCGTCCGAGGCTTCCTCGCCGTTGGCGATCAGGCGAAGGCCGCGGCGGACCTCGACCACTTCGGCCTCCGGCTCGTCGCCGGGGAAGACGGCGTCCAGCGGCGGATTGCCGTCGATCGCGGCGCCGGCCTCGGCGGTCGCGGCCATCACCTCGTTCTCGTCCGGCACGGCAACATCGGCGCTCGTGCGGGCCTCGTCGATCTCCGACGCGTCGCCCTCGATCGCCTCAACGGCCTCCGTCATCTCCGGCTCGAAGGACGCATCCGGCTCGGCTGCGGCGAGAGCAGGCAGTTCGGGCGCAGCGTCCTCGTCCGCGACGGCGGTCGTCCCGGTGCCGTCGGCTTCGGACTCGTCCGATGCCTCGCTGCGGGTCTCTTCGTCGCGGTTGCGACGACCGCCGCGACGGCCGCGACGGCGGCGCTTGCGATCGCCCCCGTTGCCTTCGTCGTCCGACGTCTCGGCCGTCACCGACTCGCCGGCAGCCTCGTCGGTCGCGACATCGGAGACGGCGTCGTCTTCGCTCTCGTCATCGGAGCGGGCCGAAGTGCCGTTGCCGTTCTCCTCGTGCCGGCGCCCACCCCGGCGGCGGCGCCGACGACGACGCGAACCGTCGCGCGCTTCCTCGGTTTCCGAACCGTTGGCCCGGGCCGACGCAGCCTCGGGCTCCTCCGCCGTTTCGGCGTCCGCCTCGATCACCGCGTCCTCGATCTCCACCGTGTCGGGCGCGACGGTCGAGAGGGTCGCGATCGCTTCCGGCTTCACGCGACGCGTCGCCTCGGCGCCATGCTCGATGGCGACATGCTGATGGCCGAAGCCTTCCACGGCCTCCAGAAGGATGCGCAGGCCGTAATGGCGCTCCAGCTCGTCCAGCGTCGAGCGCTTCTCGTTCAGGACGTAGAGCGCGGTCGCGGTCGGCACCTTCACGATCAGGTCGTGCGTGCCGTGCTTCTGCAGGTGCTCCTCGATCGAGCGCAGCACGTGCAGCGCCAGCGAAGACGCGGACCGGATGAAGCCGTTGCCGTTGCAGATCGGGCAGGTCTGCGTCGTGGATTCCAGCACGCTGGCGCGGATGCGCTGGCGGCTCATCTCGAGCAGGCCGAAATGCGAGATCCGGCCGACCTGGATGCGCGCGCGGTCGTCCTTCAGCGAATCCTTGAGCCGCTTCTCGACGTTCCGGTTGTTGCGCTTCTCCTCCATGTCGATGAAGTCGACCACGATGAGGCCGGCAAGGTCGCGCAGGCGGAGTTGGCGGGCGACCTCCTCGGCCGCCTCCAGGTTGGTCTGGTAGGCCGTGTCCTCGACCGAGTGCTCGCGCGTCGAGCGGCCGGAGTTCACGTCGATGGCGACCAGCGCCTCGGTCTGATTGATGATGATGTAGCCGCCGGACTTCAGGGTCACATGCGGCTGCATCATCTTGTCGAGCTGGCCCTCGATCCCCTGGCGGGCGAAGATCGGGCTCGGGTCGCGATAGGGCTGCACCACCTTTGCCTGGCTCGGCATCAGCATGCGCATGAAGTCCTTGGCCTCGCGGTAGCCGGCCTCGCCAGCCACGAGGATCTGGTCGATGTCCTTGTTGTAGAGGTCGCGGATCGACCGCTTGATAAGGCTGCCTTCCTCGTAGACGAGGGCAGGGGCGGTGGACTGGAGCGTCAGCGTGCGCACCGTCTCCCACAGGCGCATCAGGTATTCGTAGTCGCGCTTGACCTCGGCCTTGGTGCGGTTGGCGCCGGCCGTGCGCAGGATGATGCCCATGCCCTTCGGCACTTCGAGATCGCGCGCGACCTCCTTGAGGCGCTTGCGGTCGGCCGCGTTGGTGATCTTGCGCGAGATGCCGCCGCCGCGCGCGGTGTTGGGCATCAGCACGGAATACCGGCCGGCCAGCGACAGGTAGGTCGTGAGAGCCGCGCCCTTGTTGCCACGCTCTTCTTTAACGACCTGAACAAGCAGGATCTGGCGGCGCTTGATGACCTCCTGGATCTTGTACTGTTTGCGCGGCGCGCGGTTGCGGACCGGCACCTCCTCCATCGCGTCCTCGCTGCCGAGGTCGTCCACCTCGTCGGCTTCGTCGGTGGCAGGCTCTTCCTCGGTCTCGCGCGAGCGGCGCGACCGGCGGCCGCGGCGCGGCTTCTCGTCCTCGTCGCCCTCGGACTTCGCATCAGTGGGCTCGCCGGCATCGTCGCCTTCGGGCGCGGCTGTCGCTTCGGTCTCGGTGCCCGCCTTGTCCGTCGCTTCCGCGACGGCACCCTCGGTCACGTCCGCCGGGGCCTCGGCCGGCGCGGCGTCGTCGCCGGCCTCGCCCTCGACCACTTCGGACACGCTGTCGTCGCTGGCCTCGGCGGCCTTGGCCTCGCCCGAACGCGACCGGCGGCCGCGCGTGCGGGCGGCCTTGGCGGGCTTGCGCTCCTCGGCCTCCTCGTCCTCCTCGGCCTGGGCGAGGTCGTGCTCGATCAGCGCCTGACGGTCGGCGTGCGGGATCTGATAGTAGTCGGGATGGATCTCGTTGAAGGCGAGGAAGCCGTGGCGGTTGCCGCCGTATTCCACGAAGGCCGCCTGGAGCGAGGGCTCCACGCGGGTCACCTTGGCGAGGTAGATGTTTCCCTTGATCTGCTTCTTGTGTTCGGACTCGAAGTCGAACTCCTCGACCCGGTTACCCTTGACGACGACGACCCGGGTTTCTTCCGGGTGGGCCGCGTCGATCAGCATCTTGTCTGCCATGTAATCTCAACTCCGGGACCCGCCGCAGCCCGGATCGCGCGACGTGGAACGTCGGCCCTGGCGCTGTCGTGTGGGGGTCCGCAATGGTTCGTTCAGGGCGCGGTGGGGCAAGCATCCGCGACGCACGGGCGTCCGGCCCGGAGGGGCGGAGCGCAGGCATCGATGGGAGCCGGTATGCCGAAGACACGCGTGAACGACCTGCAACAATGAATGGCTGCTCACGCAGCCGACGAAAGCGCGAAGTCGGCGGAATCCTATCCATGCCTCGTTCGCGTGGCGACCGGAGAGCGTGTGAGACCCTTCCGGCGAAATCTGTTCGAGTTTCCTGCGCCGGGCGGATTGTGCGACGGTCGAGGAGGTCGGCCCAATGGGACGATGAAATCGACGACGCACCCGCTCTGATGACGCGAGAGCCTCAATTAAGCTTGTAAGGCGCTATAGTCGCGCAAACAAGGGGAAAGCCTTTCGAAGCGGCAGCGTCCCGGTTTGCCGCTCTCGTGGTCGGTTCCTCGTCACGAAACCTCCATCCTTCGACGGCCGCCGCCCAGTGACCCGACGTCCCGACCGCATCACCTCCGCCTTCCGATTCGCCGTCCTCGCGCTCGCGCTCGCGCTTTTCTGCCTGCCGCAGGGGCGGGCGCTGGCGGATGATCCGTCGATCGTCACGGCAATCGCCAAGGCCGACGACGCAAGCGCCTTCGGGCTCGACATCGACGTGGCGGGCCCGGCCAAGCCCGCTCTCGTGCTCCTGCGCCATCCCTATCGCGTCGCGCTGGACTTCGACGCCACGCTGGCGGCCGCCAAGCTTCCGGAGCTGAAGGGCGACAAGCTGGTCAAGGACATGCGCCACGGCCTGATCGGCGCGGACCGCTACCGTCTGATCCTGACACTCACCGGCGCCGCGCGGCCCGAGCTGACCGTGACGCCGCAGGCCACCGGATCGCGCGTCGGGCTGCGGCTGATGCCCGGCGACGACGCGGCCTTCGCCGCCGCCGCGGCGACGACGACCCGGAAGATCGAGGCGAGCGCCAAGGTCAGCGCCCGGCCGCAATTCGTCGTCGTGCTCGACCCCGGCCACGGCGGGATCGACAACGGCGCGACCGGCGAGAAGGGCACGGAGGAAAAGACAGTCAATCTCGCCTTCGGGATCGCCCTGCGCGACGCGCTGGCCGAGTATCCGGAAGTGAAGGTACTCATGACGCGGGAGGACGACACGTTTATTCCGCTCAACGAGCGCGCGGCGATCGCCCGGCGGGCGGGCGCCAATCTCATGCTTTCGCTGCACGCCGATTCGATCCGCTACCGGGACCTGCGCGGCGCGACGGTCTACACCCTGTCCGAGAAGGCCTCGGACAGCCTGTCGCGCGAAATCGCCGACTCGGAAAACTCGTCGGACCGCTTCGCCGGACCGGAATGGGACCAGGACGCGCCGGAGATCCACGACATTCTCGTCGACCTCGTCCGGCGCGAGACCGAGGGCCTGTCGGAGCATTTCGCCCTTCGGCTGGTGACGGACCTGCGCAACGGCCAGATCCGGCTGATCAACAACCCGAAGCGGTCGGCGGGCTTTCGGGTGCTGCGAGCGCCCGACGTGCCCTCCATCCTTCTGGAAATGGGCTATCTCTCCAATCCCGACGACGAGAAGGACCTGACCTCGGAACGCTGGCAGAAGCGTCTGGCCGGGATCCTCGCCCATTCGATCGCCGACTTCGCCAAGAGCCGCTGACGCAGAGATCGTTGCACGGGCGCAACAGTCGCATCGGCAAGGGCCCCCGACCATCCGTCCGCCGCATTCTCCGCGCATGCACGATGCGTTAGGAATTCGCGCGATGCGGGTCGATCCCGCCTTGCCGGGCCGACCATGCCGAACGGCAGTTCGGGCGCCGTGCAGACGGCGGCCCATGGAGAGACGATGATCAGACTTCTCGGCTACCTGTTCGGCATCGGAACCGTGTTCGCGCTGATCGTCGCCGGCGGCGTCGCCTGGTACGTGGCGGACATGAGCCAGGACCTGCCGGACTATCAGGTGCTGGAGCGCTACGAGCCGCCGGTCACGACGCGCATCCACGCCTCCGACGGCGCGCTCATGGCCGAATATGCCAAGCAGCGGCGGCTCTACCTGCCGATCCAGGCCATCCCGCAGCGGCTGAAGAGCGCGTTCCTCTCGGCCGAGGACAAGAACTTCTACAACCATCCCGGCATCGACCTCGAAGGAATCGGTCGCGCGGCGCTTCTCTACGTGCGCGGCGGCCCGATGCAAGGCGGCTCGACCATCACGCAGCAGGTCGCCAAGAACTTCCTCCTCACCAACGAGCGCTCGATGGAGCGCAAGGTGAAGGAGGCGATCCTCTCGCTGCGCATCGAGCAGGCCTATTCCAAGGACCGCATCCTCGAGCTCTATCTCAACGAAATCTATCTCGGCATGGGCTCCTACGGCGTCGCCGCCGCCTCGCTCGCCTATTTCGACAAGTCGGTGAACGAGCTGGAGATCCAGGAAGCGGCCTATCTCGCCGCGTTGCCCAAGGCGCCGGAGAACTACAACCCGTTCCGCAGCCCGGACGAGGCGATCGGCCGCCGCAACTGGGTGATCCAGCGCATGGCCGAGAACGGCTACATCACGCAGGACGAGGCGCTGGAGGCGATCGCCAAGCCGCTTGGCGTGAACCCGCGCCCGGGCGGCACCTATCTCGCCTCCGCCGAGTACTTCACGGAAGAAGTGCGGCGTCAGGTTATCGCGCGCTACGGCGTGGACGCGCTCTACGAGGGCGGGCTGTCCGTTCGCTCGACGCTCGATCCGCAGATGCAGGTCGAGGCGCGCACCTCGCTGCAGCACGCGCTGGTGCAGTACGACCAGACGCGCGGCTATCGTGGTCCGGTCGAGTCGATCGAACTGGCCGGCGACTGGGGGCCGGCCCTCAACAAGATCGAGCCCTATGCCGACGTGCCGGAATGGCGCCTCGCCGTGGTCCTGTCGGCCGACGACAACTCGGCCAGCATCGGTCTGCAGCCCAAGCGCGAGATTTCGGGCCGTCGCGGCCCCGAGCGCGACATCGCGACCCTGAACCTGTCCGACATGAAGTGGGCCATGCGGCAGGACCGCGACGGCAAGCGCAGCACGGCGAAGGCGGTCGACCAGGTCCTGGCGCGCGGCGACGTGGTCTATGTCGAGCCCAAGGCGAACGGCGAGGGCTACGTGCTGCGCCAGCCGCCGAAGGTGCAGGGCGCGCTGGTGGCCATGGACCCGCATACGGGCCGCGTGCTGGCCATGGTCGGCGGCTTCTCCTACGCCCAGTCGGAGTTCAACCGCGCGACGCAGGCGATGCGCCAGCCCGGCTCATCCTTCAAGCCCATCGTCTACGCCGCGGCGCTCGACAACGGCTATACCCCGGCATCGGTGATCCTCGACGCGCCGGTCTCGATCCCCGACGGTCGCGGCGGCTTCTGGGAGCCGAAGAACTACGGCGGCGAAGCGGCCGGCCCTTCGACACTGCGGCTCGGCATCGAGAAGAGCCGCAACCTGATGACCGTGCGCCTCGCCGACGATATGGGCATGAAGCTCGTCGCCGAATATGCCGAGCGCTTCGGCGTCTACGACAAGATGGCGCCCTATCTGCCGATGGCGCTGGGCTCGGGCGAGACGACCGTCATGCGCATGGTCACGGCCTATTCGGTCATGGCCAACGGGGGCCGCTCCATCGACCCGTCGGTGATCGACCGCGTGCAGGATCGCTACGGGCGCACGGTCTACCGCCACGACAACCGCAAGTGCGAAAGCTGCAACGCCGCCGCCTGGGACGGTCAGAGCGAGCCCGAGCTCGTGGACGAGCGCCAGCAGGTGCTCGACCCGATGACGGCCTACCAGATCACCTCGATGATGGAAGGTGTCGTCCAGCGCGGGACGGCCACTGTCGTGCGGGAGCTCGGCGTACCCGTGGCCGGCAAGACCGGCACCACCAACGACGAGAAGGACGCCTGGTTCGTCGGCTTCACGCCGAACCTCGTGACCGGCGTCTATCTCGGCTACGACAACCCCGAGCCGCTCGGCCACGGCCAGACGGGCGGCGGCTTCGCGGCGCCGGTGTTCAACGAGTTCATGAAGCAGGCGCTGGCCGGCAAGCCGGTGGTGGACTTCCGCATCCCCGACGGCATGACGCAGGTGGCGGTGAACCGCTCGACCGGCATGGCCGCGGCGCCCGGCGCCGAGGGCTCGATCATCGAGGCCTTCAAGCCGGGCACCGGCCCGTCGGACCAGTATCAGGTCATCGGCGGAACCTATGCCAGCGCGCCGGCCGAACAGGCGATCTCGCCCGAAGCCGCGCAGGCGATCGCGAGCGGGGCCGGCGGCTTGTTCTGACGCTCCGGCTCTTCGCCGACCGTTCATTTACCGGCCCCGGCGGCTCCATCCGTCCGGGGCCGATCCGCTTTACAGCCCGGCGTGCCGTCCCTATGGTCCGCGCCACTCACCCAAGACCGTTACGAGGGGAATGCCGGCATGCGTGCCGAAATCGAATCCATTGTCTCCGACATCAAGCAGGCCGTAAGCCTGCTGAGGAGGCATCTTTGACTGGGATCAATCGGTCCGAGAACTCGATCGCCTGAACGCGGCCGCCGAGGATCCGTCCCTCTGGAACGATCCCGCCGAGGCCCAGCGCCTGATGAAGGAGCGCCAGCGCCTGGAGACCGCCATCACCGGCATCCGCGCGCTGGAGCAGAGCCTTCAGGACAATATCGAACTCATCGCCATGGGCGAGGAGGAGGGCGACGCCGAGGTCGTAACGGAGGCGGAGAACGCCATCCGCGGCCTGGAAAAGGACGTCGCGGAGCGCCAGATCGAGACCCTGCTCTCGGGCGAGGCCGACGCCAACGACACCTATGTGGAAATCCACTCGGGCGCCGGCGGCACGGAAAGCCAGGACTGGGCGTCGATGCTGCTGCGCATGTACATGCGCTGGGGCGAGCGCGCGAAGATGAAGGTCGAGGTGCTGGAGCAGAACTCCGGCGAAGAGGCCGGCATCAAGTCCGCCACCATCCTGCTGAAAGGCCACAACGCCTACGGCAAGATGAAGGTGGAATCGGGCGTTCACCGGCTCGTGCGCATCTCGCCCTACGACAGTCAGGCGCGGCGGCACACGTCCTTCGCCTCGGTCTGGGTTTACCCGGTGGTCGACGATTCGATCGAGGTGGACGTCAGCGAAGGCGACGTGCGCATCGACACATATCGCGCTTCGGGCGCGGGCGGCCAGCACGTCAACACGACCGATTCGGCGGTGCGCATCACGCATCTGGCGACCGGCATCGTGGTCCAGTGCCAGAGCGAGCGCTCGCAGCACAAGAACCGCGCCACGGCATGGAACATGCTGCGCGCGCGGCTCTACGAGGAGGAGCTGAAGAAGCGCGAGGAGAAGGCCAACGCCGAGGCCGCGTCCAAGACCGACATCGGCTGGGGCCACCAGATCCGCTCCTACGTCCTCCAGCCCTACCAGATGGTCAAGGACCTGCGGACGGGCGTCGAAAGCACCGCTCCGGACGACGTCCTGGACGGCAAGATCGACGGCTTCATCGAGGCGGCGTTGGCGCAGCGCGTGTTCGGCGGGGACGTCGAGGTCAGCGACGTCGACTGACTCTCAAGTTGAAAGCCGCAACGAAGAAGGGCCGGCCGTCGCCGGGCGGCCCTTCTTCGTTTGGGAGACGTTCAAAGAGCGGCCCAGCGGTGGCCGGCGTCGATGTAGCGCTGTGGGTTGACCGGCTCGCCGTTGACGCGGACCTCGTAGTGAAGGTGCGGGCCGGTGCTGCGGCCGGTCGAGCCGATGAGTCCGAGGCGCATGCCCGGCTGCACCGTTTGGCCGACGCTGACGTCGATGCGCGACATGTGGGCGAAGCGGGAGGTGAGGCCGTTGCCATGGTCGATCTCGACGGCCAGGCCGTAGCCGCCCTGGTCGCCGGCCGAGACCACGCGCCCTTCGCCGGTGGCGCGGATGGGCGTGCCTGACGCGCCGGCGAAGTCGATGCCCGTGTGGAGCGCCTCGCGCCCCAGAAACGGATCTGTGCGCAGGCCGAAGGTGGAGGTGCGCACGGTGCCTTCCGGCTTCGGATCACCAAGGGGTAGACGCTCGGCTGCGCCGCGCAGGTCGTCCATGCGCGAGAGCATGTCGCCGAGCTGCCGGATCTGGGCGTCGAACGAGGCGTCCGCCGGCGGCGGGACGAAGATGCCGCCTTCGCCGGTCTCCAGTCCCAGCGGCCGCAGGAGCTCGCTCATCCGATCGACGCGCTCGGCCGCGTCCTGCGAGAGCTTGGCGATGCCAGCCACCTGCTG
Source organism: Aureimonas sp. SK2 (assembly GCF_029813115.1). Classification (GTDB taxonomy): domain Bacteria; phylum Pseudomonadota; class Alphaproteobacteria; order Rhizobiales; family Rhizobiaceae; genus Aureimonas. Next base: position 51,126 of record NZ_JAPZDS010000003.1, on the reverse strand, counting down.
GCCTTCCACGAGGCCGACGCTTTCGCGGATCGAAGGGAGGACGACGTCGCGGATATGATCGACGGGGTCGGCCTTTGTCGTCTTCAGCGGCGTGAAGATCTCGCCGATGCTGTCCAAAACGCTTCGAGAGCCGGTCTGGGGCTTGGTCGAACCGTTGCTTGCCGCGTCGATCAGGCCTTCGCTCGCCGCCTGGTCGAGCAGCGGCTCCAGCTTCTCGAAGCGGCCGACGAGCTGCGCCTGCTGCGACAGGAGCGATTCGAGCTGCTTGGCGATCTGCTCGCGCTCGATGTGCTGGCGGGTGGTGAGCCGGTCGAGCTCCTGGCGCAGCCCGCTGATGCGCTTTTCATAGGTGTTGGTGGCGCGGATTTCGCGGTCGATCATCATGCGCACGACGCTGTCGCCGGACAGCGATAGGCCCACGGCCCCGACGCCGCCGATCACCGTGACCACCGCACCCACGGCGATCGTGCCGAGAAGCCAGGACGGCACGGTCCAGTGACGCACGCGCTCGCCGCGGGCGATGACGATCGTATGGGATCTGGCCCGGTTTCCGAAAACCGAGCCGCGAAGCTGCGAACTCATGCACCCGCTCCACGCCGGCCGGGTCGTCGGCCATGGAGAGGAATTAGAAACCGTTAAGGTTAAGGGCGCGTTAGCGGCGCGCGCCGGCTACTGCGAGAGCGAGGAGAGGCTGCGGTAGAAGGTCGGGGTGAGGCCGGCTTCGGCGCGGGCGCGGTCGTTGAAAGGCGCCTTGACCTCGCCCCGGAAGCACTCGCGCACCAGTTCCTGGAATCGGCGCGCCGGATCGATGCGCTGGCGCGCGCACAGGAAGCGGAACCACTTGGCGCCGACCGCGACGTGGCGTTTCTCGTCGTTGTAGATGACCTCGAGGATAGCCGCCGTTTCGGGGTCGCCCACCTCGTGAAGCTTGGCGAGGAGCGAGGGCGTCACGTCGAGACCGCGCGCTTCGAGAATCAGCGGCACCACGGCGAGACGGGCAGCGAGGTCGTGGGCGGTGACCTCCACCGCCTGCCATAGGCCGTCGTGGGCGGGCATGGCGCCGTAGCGCGAGCCGAGGCGGTGGAGGCGGTCCTCCAGGAGGCCGAAGTGCCGCGCCTCGTCGGTCGCCACCATCATCCAGCCGTCGAAGAACGAGCGCGGCACGGGCTGGCCGCAGAAGCGGGCCACGATGTCGAGCGCGAGGTCGATGGCGTTGAGCTCGATATGGGCGAGCGCGTGGATCATGGCGATGCGCCCTTCGACCGTATGGGCCGAGCGGCGCGGCACATGCCGCGGCGATACGAGCGGCGGCTCAACCGGGCGGCCGGGCCGCGCGGGCAGGGGCGGGTCGGAGGGTGCGGACAGGCCGAGCGTGCGCGCGGCCCAGCGCTCGCCGGCAAGCCGCGTCAACCGCCGCTTCTCGTCGAGGTCGGGCTCGCGCAGCGCCTCGATGGCGAGGCCGCGAAGCGTCGGCGTCGTCAGTCGGCTCAAGCTTTCGCACCCGCGAGCTGGCGGGCCTCCGCGAGCACTTCCTTCGCGTGCCCGTCCACCTTCACCTTGGGCCAGACGCGGTGGATGCGGCCCTCGGCGTCCACCAGGACAGTGGTGCGTTCGACGCCCAAGTAGGTCTTGCCGTACATGCTCTTCTGGACCCAGACGCCAACGGCTTCCAGAAGGGCATGCTCCTCGTCGGCGAGAAGCGGCACCTGGAGGCCGTGCTTGTCCCGGAACTTGCAGTGCTTGGCGACTGGGTCCGGCGAGACGCCGTAGACGGGAACCCCGACAGCCGCGAAGTCCTTGGCCAGAGCGGTGAAGTCGAGCGCCTCCAGCGTGCAGCCGGACGTGTCGTCCTTGGGGTAGAAGAACAGGACGAAGGGCTTTCCCTTCAATCGATCGTCCGAGACATGGCTTCCGTCGTCGGCTGGAAGGTTGAAGTTCGGAAATGCCTGTCCCGCCGTCAACGTCGCCATGCTGCCCTCCTTGCGGCTTCCGCGATCCGCCCGCCCCGTGAGCCCGGTGTCCGCGCTTTAATCGCCCTCTATCATAGCGCCGGCAAGTCGAAGGCAAGCTATGGCCGCAATGTTGCGGCTTTGATGGGTTCATAGCCCTGCGCGCCCTCCACCACTCGGGAAACGATCGGACCTGATGAGAAGAATCACCCGTCTCGTCGGTGCGATCCTCAGCTTCGTGTTCCTGCTGCTCGTCGTGGGCATCGGTGGACTCGTGTTCCTGCTCGGCACGGAGCCGGGCGAGCGATTCGTCCAGGCCCAGACGACGGCCGCGCTCTCGCGTCTGCTCGGCCCCCGCTACGAGGCGACGCTCGGCCGCCAGCAGCTCGAATTCCGAGGCGACGGCACGCTGGCGCTCAACTGGTACGATGCCGCCTTGCAACGGACAGACGATCCGAACAGCAAGTCGCGGGTCGAACGGGTCTCGGTCGCGCTGCGGCTGATGCCGCTGGTGGGCGGCTCGCTCGAATTCGGCCGGTTGGAGATCGCCGGTGCCGACCTCAACCTCGCGGCTTTCGCCGGAAGCCGGCCGCAACCGCCGGTGCCGAGCGGCGGCGAGGCGGCGGCGCCGTCCGGCGGATCGGTACTGGCGCAGACCATCGACAAGGGTGTCGGCGCCCTGGAGCGGCAGCTGCAGGCCCTGCAGGCCTTCCATTTCGATACGCTGAGCCTCCAGGACATCCGGGTCGTCGGCTTGCCGGGCACGGCAGGACGGTGGTCCGACCTCACCCTCCGGCATGCCGAACTGCACCGTGCGCTCGACGGAACGTTGCGCCTCGTGACCAATGTCGAAACCGGCGGCATGCCGCTGCTGATTTCGGGAACGGCCGAGTTCGACGAGGACACGAGCCGCTTGACGCGCCTCGCCGTCAGTTCCGGCCGCATCGATCTCGGCGCGGTCCTGCCGCCCGCCGATGCGGCCGACGAGAAGGACGAGCGGCCCTTCGGCAGCGATTCCGAGACCTGGTTCGACCTGTCGCTCGACCGTGCCGGCGCGGATGATCTGCCGACCCTGCGCGCCAGTGCCCATGTGGGAGCCGGCGACCTCCAGCTCGGGCTGAACCGCACGCGGATCGAGAGCGGCCAGCTCGACCTGACCTATCGCCAGGGCGACGAGCGCCTGGTCGTCGAGCCGAGCCCGTTCCGCTTCCGGGACGTGGCCTTCGAACTGTCGGGATCGGTGGAGCAAACCAATCGCAACGCGCCGGGCGAGCCGCCTGTCTTCGGCTTCCGACTGGCCGCGCCCGCGATCCGCTCGCTCGTCGGCCAGGAAGACGGGTCCGAGGCGAAGCCCCAGGTCGCCGACCTCGAACTCTCGGGGCGGATCGCCCCAGTCGCCAAGAGGCTGGAGCTGACCTCCGCGCATCTGACGGCAGGCGGAGGCACGCTGGAGGGAAGCGCCGGCTGGGACGGGTCGGCACCCGACGCGCGGACCTTCCTGAACCTCCGGGCGACTTCGCTTCCAGCCGCTTCGGTCAAGGCCTTCTGGCCGTTCAACATCTCGGGCAAGGCGCGCAAATGGGTGCTGGCGCACCTGTCGAACGAGGGCGAGGTGCCGATGGGCACCATCGCGGTCGACCTCGTGCGCGACCGGATCCACGACGCGTTCAAGATCGGCGGAACCCCGGGCGAAACCGAACTGCAGCTCGACATTCCCGTGCGCGGCGTTTCGCTCTCCACGGTGGGCGACCTTCCGCATATTCGAGGCGCGGACGGCACCATCACCGTGCGCGGCATCCGCACGGAAGTCTCGCTCGAACGGGCGTCGGTGGAGGGGCTGGAAGGCGTCGCGATCCAGCCGTCGACACTGGTCCTGCAACGCCCGGCGGACGGCAATCCGCGTGACCTCGGCCTGGTGCTGGATCTCCAGGCCTCCGGAGAGGTGGCGCAGCTGCTCGCGATCGCCGATCGCGATCCCATCCATGCCTTCCGAAACGTGCCGCTCCAGATCGATCCCTTCAAGGGAAAGGCGAGCGCCAGGGTCGGAGCGACCCTGCGGCTGGGCGACGACATTCCCCGCGACCGCCAGGTCGAGACCTGGAGCGTCGAGGCCGATCTCGATGGCGTCGATCCGGGGCAACCCGTCGAAGGGCGCCAGCTTTCCGGTCTCGACGGGCTGTTCCATGCCATTCCCGGCCAAGCGAGCGGGTCGTTCGACGGGACGCTGGACGGCATCCCGGCCAAGCTCAGCTTCGCGCTGCCCTTCGGCGAGACCCCGGTCGGCACCCGCAGCATCGAGGCAGACCTGAAGGTGCCCTCGGCGAAGGTCGTGGAGCTCGTCCCGGCGCTGGACGGCGTGATCAAGGGGCCTATGGCGGCGCGGGTGACCGACGACGCCGACGGCATGCGCGCCAGCGTCGACCTCGGCCAGACGACGCTCGACCTGCCCGCCGTCGCCTGGAAGAAGGGCGCGGGCATTCCGGCGGACCTGACCTTCACGCTGCGCCGCGACGGCGACGTGACGGAGCTTCGCGATCTCGATCTGAAGGGCGACGGGTTTCGGGCCAGCGGGACGATCGCGGTAGACAAGCGCGGCCTGCGCAAGGCCGCCCTCAGCCGCGTCGCGCTCAACCCCGGCGATTCCGTCGCGGTGGACGTGGAGCGGCACGGCGACGGATTCGGCATCCAGGTGAGCGGCGATCGCTTCGACGCCCGGCCGATCCTGGCGGAGATCAAGGCCGGCGTCGGCCAGGATAAGAAGGGCCGCGTCGGCGGCGGCACGTTCGACGTGACGCTCGATGTCGGCCGGCTTGACGGGTTCAACGGCCGCGGCATCGACGGGTTCTCGCTCAACTACGCGTCGGCCGACGGGCGAATGGCGGCGCTGGCGCTCGGCGGCTCGATCGGCGGAGCGAACGTGGTCGGCGATCTCGCTCCGCGCGACCAGGGACGCCGTATCCGCATCGCGTCGCAGGACGTGGGCGGTCTTCTCGGCTTCGCGGGGCTCTACGGCCACATGGAGGGCGGGCAGGGCACCTTGTCCCTCACCGGGTCACCGGACGCCGGTTATGCGGGGGAGCTGAAGCTGACGAACTTCAACCTGGTGGACGAGCCGCGCCTGTCGCGCATCGTGGGCTCGTCACCGGCGCCCGGCACCGCGAGCCTGTCGCAGGCGATCGGGCAGGAGCTGCGCACCGAACGCGCCTTCTTCGACCACGCCTCGGCCAAGCTTGCCTACGATCGGGGAACGCTGCGAGTAGCTGAAGGCATCGTCCGAGGCCCGATCTTCGGATCGAGCTTCGCCGGGGTGGTTTACGATCCGAGCGGTCAGATCGATGTGTCCGGATCGTTCATGCCGGCCTACGGGATCAACCGAGTGTTCGGCGCGATCCCGATCCTCGGCCAGATCCTCGGCAACGGGCAGGAAGGCGGGCTGATCGGGATCACCTACCGCCTCAGCGGGGCGATGGCCTCGCCGACGCTGGTGGTGAACCCGATCTCGGCCATCGCGCCGGGCATCTTCCGGCAGATCTTCGCTTTCGACTGACCTCAGTCGAAGGCCTTGACGAGAACGTGGCGCTTCTTGCCGAGCGAGAGCTTGGCGACACCCTCGCTAAGCGCGGAGGCGTCGACGGTGAGGCGCTCGTCCGAGACCGGCTGGTCGTTGAGGCGCACGGCGCCGCCCGCGACATGGCGCCGCGCTTCGCCGTTGGACGCGGCAAGGCCCGCCTTGACGACGAGCGACAGGATGCCGACGCCGGCCTGGAGCTCGGCTTTCGGCAGAAGCACCGTCGGCAGCGTATCGGCCAGCGCGCCTTGCTCGAAGGTCGTGCGGGCGGTCTCTTCGGCCTGGGTCGCGGCCGTGCGTCCGTGGACGATGGCGGTCGCCTCCGTGGCGAGAACCTTCTTCGCCTCGTTGATCTCGGCACCGCCGAGTGCCGCGAGCCGCGCGATCTCGTCCAGCGGCAGGCGCGTGAAGATCTTGAGGAAGCGGCCGACGTCGGCGTCCTCGGTGTTCCGCCAGTACTGCCAGAAGTCGTAAGGGGAGAAGAGGTCGCCGTTGAGCCAGACGGCCCCGGACGCCGACTTGCCCATCTTCTCGCCGGAGGACTTGGTGAGGAGCGGCGTCGTCAGCGCGTAGAGCTGCGGACCGCCCATGCGGTGGCTGAGATCGACGCCGTTGATGATGTTGCCCCACTGGTCGGAGCCGCCCATCTGCAGGACCGTGCCGTAGCGCCGGTTGAGCTCCGTGAAATCGTAGCCCTGCATGATCATGTAGTTGAATTCGAGGAAGCTCAGCGACTGCTCGCGATCGAGTCGCAGCTTCACCGAATCGAAGCTCAGCATCCGGTTGACCGAGAAATGCCGGCCGACGTCGCGCAGGAACTCGACATAGTTGAGCTTCAGCAGCCAGTCGGCATTGTTGACCATGATGGCCGGGTTCGGCCCGTCATAGCGCAGGATGTTGCCGAAGACGCGCTGGATGCCGTCGATATTGGTCTGGATCTGCTCGGGCGTCAGCATGCCGCGCTGGCTATCGCGGAAGGACGGGTCGCCCACCATCGACGTGCCGCCGCCCATGAGGCTGATCGCCTGGTGGCCCGTTTCCTGGAGCCAGTAGAGCATCGTGACCGAGATCAGGTTGCCGATGTGGATCGAGGTCGCGGTCGCGTCGTAGCCGACATAGCCGGTGATCCGGCCCTTGTGCGCGAGAGCGTCCAGCCCTTCGGGATCGGAGATCTGATGGATGAATCCACGCTCGTCGAGAACGCGCAGGAAGTCGGATTTGAAGCGGCTCATGGAAACTGTTCCGTCGGGAGGGCGGCGGCGCGCCCTCGCGCGGCCGCCGACGATCGATCTTACTTCAGGCGCTTGGGGCGGGCGTCGGAGAGCTCGCCCGCGAGGCGGCGGTCGAGATACTCGGCGCACTCGGCCATCAGCTCCTCGGTCTGCTCCGAGAAGAAGTGGTTGGCGCCGGCCAGCGTCTTCTGCGTGATCATGATGCCCTTCTGGGTCTTCAGCTTGTCGACCAGGCCCTGGACATCCTTGGGCGGTGCCACCTTGTCCTTGTCGCCGTGGATGATCAGGCCGGACGAGGGGCAGGGCGCCAGGAACGAGAAGTCGTAGGAGTTCGGCTGCGGGGCGATGGACATGAAGCCCTCGATTTCCGGCCGGCGCATCAGGAGCTGCATGCCGATCCAGGCGCCGAACGAGTAGCCCGCGACCCAGCAATGCTTGGAATCGGGGTGCAAAGCCTGGATCCAGTCGAGCGCGGCCGCCGCGTCCGACAGCTCGCCCGCGCCGTGGTCGAACTCGCCCTGGCTGCGCCCGATGCCCCGGAAGTTGAAGCGCAGCGTCGTGAAGCCGCGCTCCACGAACATGTAGAAGAGCTGGTAGACGATCTGGTTGTTCATCGTGCCGCCGAAGCGGGGATGGGGATGCAGAACGATCGCGATCGGCGCGTTCTTCTCCTTCGCCGCCTGATAGCGACCTTCCAGGCGGCCGGCCGGTCCGTTGAAGATGACTTCGGGCATTGCAAAACCTCGAGGAGGGCAGAGGCATCCGGCGAGGCCGGGCACCTTGACGGGGAATGGGCAGCCTCTTAAAGTTCTTGGTTAGAACGATTCAAAACTACACGGGTCCTATAGGGGCGCTATGTAGTCCGCCGAGCGCTCCGAATACAAACATTTTCGAGCGTCGGCTCTCCAGCGAACCCTCGACGGGCCAATCGGAAAATCACGAAGGCCGGCTGTTGCGAGAGACGCGTCTTTACTTGGATCACAATGCGAGCGCGCCGCTCCTGCCCGAGGCGCGGGACGCGATCGTCGCCGCGCTGGCGGTCGAGGGCAACCCGTCGTCGGTTCACGCGGAGGGGCGGGCCGTGCGCTCGCTCGTGGCGCGCGCGCGCGCGGACGTGGCCGGCCTCGTCGGTGCCGAACCGGACACCGTCGTCTTCACCAGCGGCGCGACCGAAGCCGCCGCCACCTGCCTGACGCCGCATTGGACACGAGACGGCCGCGAGGCGAACTTCGCCCGGCTGGCGGTTCTGAATACGGATCATCCCTGCATCCGCGAAGGCGGACGCTTCCAGGCGGACAGCGTGACGCGCCTGCCCGTGAAGGCGGACGGTGTTCTCGACCTCTGCGCGTTGGACGCCTGGCTGGAGGCCGGCCCGCCCGGGGTCGTCGCCGTCTGTGCCGCCAACAGCGAGACGGGCGTTCTCCAGCCGATGCGCGCGATCGTCGAGCGCGCCCATGCCGCCGGCTCGCTCGTGGTTTGCGATGCCGTCCAGATGGCCGGGCGGCTTCCGCTGAACGCGGCGGCGATCGGAGCCGACGCGCTGATTCTTTCGGCGCACAAGCTCGGCGGTCCGAAGGGCGTCGGCGCCTTCGTTCTACGATCCACGGGCCAGCGCCCGGCGCCGCTCCTGACCGGCGGCGCGCAGGAAACGCGGCAGCGGGCCGGCACGGAAGCGACGGCTCTGATCGCAGGCTTCGGAGCCGCGGCGATGGCGGCCGCCCGGTCGATCGACGACAGCGACCGCCTGCGCGGGCTTCGCGAGCGGCTGGAGAGAGGCGTCCTCGCGCTGTCGCCCGACTTCTCGGTGCTCGGCGGCGGCGCGGAGCGACTGCCGCAGACCGCAATGCTGCATCATCCGGCCCTGCGCGCCGAAACCGCCCAGATCGCCATGGACCTGGCGGGCATCGCCGTTTCGGCAGGCTCGGCCTGTTCGTCCGGCAAGGTCGGCGGGTCGGTCGTGCTGGACGCCATGGCGCGTGCCGGGGCAGCTATCGATCCCGACATGGGCGGACTGCGCGTCAGTTTCGGACCCCGGACGGACGAGGCCTCGATAGACCGGTTCCTTGCGGCATTTCGCGCCTTCTGGGAGCGGACGGGCGCGGCAGAGCCTGCACGACGGGTCGCCTGACGGACGGAATCTAATCTGGTCCGGCGCCTTCAACTTTTGAGGCCGGACCCCCATTTGAACCGTTGTGAACTGCCGCTATAGGGCAGGGCACAAGCCAACCACCGGACCTTGACTCCGGCGAGTGTGGAGAAAGACGATGCCAGCAGTCCAGGAGACGATCGATCAGGTCCGCCAGATCGACGTCGATCAGTACAAGTACGGTTTCGAGACCGTCATCGAGATGGACGTCGCCCCGAAGGGGCTGAACGAAGACACGATCCGTCTGATCTCGGCCAAGAAGAACGAGCCGGAATGGATGCTGCAGTGGCGTCTTGACGCGTTCGAGCGCTGGAAGTCGATGGAGAGCCCGTCCTGGGCGCGCCTCGACTATCCGCCGATCGATTTCCAGGACATCCACTACTACGCCGCGCCGAAGTCGATGTCCGGACCGGCCTCGCTGGACGAGGTGGATCCGGAGATTTTGCGCACCTACGAGAAGCTCGGCATCCCGCTGAAGGAACAGGAAATCCTGGCCGGCGTGCGACGGGCCGACGAGCCCTCGCAGTTCGACAGCGAGGACGATTCCGGCGTGCCGCCCTCCGAGGGCAGCTACGGTGGCCGCGTGGCCGTCGATGCCGTGTTCGATTCGGTCTCGGTCGCGACGACCTTCAAGAAGGAGCTCTCGAAGGCCGGTGTGATCTTCATGCCGATCTCAGAAGCCATCCGCGAGCATCCCGAGCTGGTGCAGAAGTACCTCGGCTCGGTGGTCCCTGTGTCCGACAACTTCTTCGCCACGATGAACTCGGCCGTCTTCACCGACGGGTCGTTCGTCTACGTGCCGCCGGGCGTGCGCTGCCCGATGGAGCTGTCCACCTATTTCCGCATCAACGAGCGCAACACCGGCCAGTTCGAGCGCACGCTGATCATCGCCGACAAGGGCTCCTACGTCTCCTATCTCGAAGGCTGCACGGCGCCGCAGCGCGACGAGAACCAGCTTCACGCAGCCGTGGTCGAGCTGGTCGCGCTGGATGACGCCGAGATCAAGTACTCCACCGTCCAGAACTGGTATCCGGGCGACAAGGAGGGCAAGGGCGGCATCTACAACTTCGTCACCAAGCGCGGCGACTGCCGCGGCGCGAACTCGCGCATCTCTTGGACGCAGGTGGAGACGGGATCGGCCATCACTTGGAAGTACCCGTCCTGCATCCTGCGCGGCGACGGCTCGCGCGGCGAGTTCTATTCGATCGCGGTGTCCAACGGGCGTCAGCAGATCGACTCGGGCACCAAGATGATCCACATCGGCAAGAACACGTCGAGCCGGATCATCTCAAAGGGCATCTCGGCCGGCAACTCCAACAACACCTATCGCGGCCAGGTTACAGCCATGCGCAAGGCGGCGAACGCGCGCAACTTCACGCAATGCGACTCGCTGCTGATCGGCGAGGAGTGCGGCGCGCACACCGTGCCCTACATCGAGGCGAAGAACGCGACGGCGCAGTTCGAGCACGAGGCGACGACCTCGAAGATCTCCGAGGATCAGCTCTTCTACTGCATGCAGCGCGGCATCCCCGAGGAGGAGGCCGTGGCGCTGATCGTCAACGGCTTCGTCAAGGACGTGATCCAGCAGCTCCCGATGGAGTTCGCGGTGGAAGCGCAGAAGCTGATCGGCATCTCACTCGAAGGTAGCGTTGGCTAAGACCGACGCTTTCCCCATCGCCTTTACCCGACCGCGCCCGTCGTGGCGCCGACCAACGCTTAGAAGAACGAAGATGCTGGAAATCAGAAACCTGCACGCCCGCGTGGCGGACACCGACACCGAAATCCTGCGCGGTCTCGACCTGACGGTCGCGGACGGCGAGGTGGCGGCGATCATGGGGCCGAACGGGTCGGGCAAGTCCACCCTGTCCTACATCATCGCCGGCCGCGAGGACTACGAGGTCACCGAGGGCGACATTCTCTACAACGGCGAGTCGATCCTGGAGATGGACGCGGCCGAGCGGGCGGCGTCGGGCGTGTTCCTGGCCTTCCAGTATCCGCTGGAAATCCCCGGTGTCGCGACGATGACCTTCCTCAAGACGGCGCTCAACTCGCAGCGCAAGGCGCGCGGCGAGGGCGAACTGACGACACCCGAGTTCATGCGCCGCGTGAAGGCCTCGGCGGCCGATCTCAAGATCGAAGCCGACATGCTGAAGCGCCCGCTGAACGTCGGCTTCTCCGGCGGCGAGAAGAAGCGCGCCGAAATCCTCCAGATGGCGCTCCTGGAACCCAAGCTCTGCGTCATGGACGAGACCGATTCCGGCCTCGACATCGACGCTCTGAAAATCGTGGCCGACGGCGTCAACGCGCTGCGCGGGCCGGACCGCTCCTTCCTCGTCATCACGCACTACCAGCGCCTGCTCGACTATATCGTGCCGGATAAGGTCCACGTCCTCTACAAGGGCCGTATCATCAAGTCGGGCGACAAGTCGCTGGCGCTGCAGCTCGAGAATGAGGGCTACGCCCAGATCATCGGCGAGGCGGCGTGATGTCGGCTGTCACCCAGCCCCGCACCAAGGCGGAACTGGCGCTGATCGAGCGCGGACAAACGGCGGTGGCCACCGACGCGCAGCGCCGCGCGCTCGACGTCCTGGCCGCCGAGGGCCTGCCGAGCCGCCGCGTCGAAGCCTGGCACTACACGGACCTGCGTGTCCTTCTTGGCCGTCAGGTCGAGGCGGGAACGGAGCGGGGCGAGCCGACCTTCCTGACACCCTTCCTGCCGCATAGCGTGGTGGTGGAACTCGGGACGGCGGGCGCCGGCAACGATCCCGCGCCGGGCGTTTCCGTCGAGACGACCGACGAACCGCTTGCCTTCGACCATGTGGCGAACCATCTCGACCGCGCGGTGGATACGGTGCGCCTCGTCAACACGGCGATGGGCGCCAAGGGCTCGCGCATCCGCGTGACCAAGACGGACGGCGCGGAAAGCGTAACCGAGCTTCGCGCGCAGCCGGGTGCCGGCGGCAGCCACGCCTTCTCCACCGTGGAAGTCGGTGCGGGCGCGCGTGCGACGCTGGTCGAGCGCGCGCCGGCGGGCGCGGCGGGCGATCTGTCGTCTGCCGTCCACCATCTCGACATCGGCGACGGCGCCGAAGCGCTGTGGATCGTGGTGCAGGAGAAGGGCACGGCCGAGACGCATCTCGGCCAGCTCAACGTGCGGCTCGGGGCCGACGCCAAGCTCAAGCTCTTCGTGCTCAACGCCGGCGGTGCCGTGGTCCGCCAGGAGGTGCACGCGGAAACGGTCGGCGAGGGCGCCGACATCCAGATCCGCGGCGTGAACCTTCTGGAGGCCGGGCAGCACGTGGACGTCACCACGACGCTGAACCACAATGTCGCGCATACGACCTCGACGGAAATCTTCCGAAACGTCGTGTTCGGCGGGCACGGCGTGTTCCAGGGCATGATCCGCGTCGCCAAGGGCGCGCAGAAGACCGACGCGCGCCTCGCCTGCAACACGCTGCTCCTGGCCGACGACGGCGACTTCTCGGCCAAGCCCGAGCTCGAGATCTTCGCCGACGACGTGCAGTGCGGCCACGGCGCGACGGCCGGCGAGATCAACGCCGATCACCTCTTCTACCTCATGAGCCGCGGCATTCCCGAGGCCCCCGCGCGGGCGCTTCTCGTGAAGGCCTTCGTCGACGAGGTGGTGGAAGACCTGGAGGACGAGGCCGTGGTCGAGGCGCTGGAAGCGCGGATCGACGACTGGCTGGCGCGGGATCGCTGATCCCGCGTGAGCGTCCGAGCCGGCGAGACGCCGGGAACCCGGAGAGCGGACCGATGAACATTCAGACCCTGCCGACCGAGCGCTACGACGTCGAGGCGATCCGTCGCGACTTTCCGATTCTCGCACGGGAGGTCCACGGCAAGCCGCTGGTCTATCTCGACAACGGCGCCTCGGCGCAGAAGCCGGCCCGAGTGCTGGACGTCATCCAGGCCGCCTACGCGAACACCTATTCGAACGTGCATCGCGGCCTTCATTTCCTGTCGAACAAGGCGACGGAGGACTTCGAGGCGGCACGCGAGACGGTGCGCGCCTTTCTCAACGCCAAGAGCCACGACGAGATCATCTTTACGCGCTCGGCCACCGAATCGATCAATCTCGTCGCCTACGGCTACGGGATGAAGGAGATCGGCGAGGGCGACGAAATCGTGCTCACCGTGATGGAGCACCATTCCAACATCGTGCCTTGGCACTTCCTGCGCGAGCGCAAGGGCGCCAAGCTCGTCTTCGTGCCGGTGGCGGACGACGGCTCGATCGCGCTGGAAGACTTCGAGAAGGCGATCACGCTGCGCACCAAGCTCGTCGCCTTCACGCATATGTCGAACGTGCTCGGCACCGTGACACCGGCCAAGGCGGTGACGGAACTGGCGCATTCGCGCGGGATTCCGGTGCTGATCGACGGCAGCCAGGGCGCCGTCCACCTGCCGGTGGATGTGCAGGATATCGGCTGCGACTTCTACGTCTTCACCGGGCACAAGGTCTACGGACCGACCGGCATCGGCGTCCTCTACGGCAAGTTCGACATGCTCGACCGGATGCAGCCCTTCAACGGCGGCGGCGAGATGATCGTTGAGGTGAGCGAAGAGGGCGTGACCTACAACGCCCCGCCGCACCGCTTCGAGGCCGGCACGCCCCCGATCGTGCAGGCAATCGGCCTTGGTGCCGCGCTGGACTACATGCGCGCGGTCGGACGCGAGAAGATCGCGGCGCATGAAGAGGCATTGCGCGACTATGCCCATCGCCGCTTGAAGGACATCAACTCGCTGCGCATCTACGGCGAAGCGCCGGGCAAGGGGGCGATCGTCGCCTTCGACCTGGAGGGCATCCACGCCCACGACGTGTCGATGGTGATCGACCGCGAGGGCGTCGCCGTGCGCGCCGGCACGCACTGCGCGCAGCCGCTGCTCAAGCGCTTCGGCGCAACCTCGACTTGCCGCGCTTCGTTCGGCATGTACAACACGATGGCCGAGGTGGACCGCCTGGCCGAAGCGCTGGAAAAAGCGCGCCGCTTCTTCGCCTGAGGAGCCATCTGATGGCCGACACACACGACACGGTGGCCGACAAGCCGCCAGAGACGACGGAAGCCGAACGCGTCGGCGCCAATATCGAGACGGCGGGCGCCGCAAAAGAATCCGCGATTCCCGCGGACGAACTGGCGCGCCTGACCGACGACATCGTCGCCGCGCTGAAAACCGTCTACGATCCCGAGATCCCAGCCGACATCTACGAACTCGGCCTGATCTACAAGATCGACATCGACGACGATCGCAATGTCGACATCGACATGACGCTGACGGCGCCGGGTTGCCCGGTGGCCGGCGAGATGCCGGGCTGGGTGGAGAACGCCGTCGGCTCGGTGGAAGGCATCCAGGTCGTCAAGGTCGAGCTCGTCTTCGATCCGCCCTGGACGCCCGAGCGCATGAGCGAGGAAGCACAGGTGGCAGTCGGCTGGTTCTGATCGCCCCGGCGGCTTGCGCAAACGCGCCGGCCGTCCCAAATTCCGAGCATAGACCGCATTCGAGGAGCCTTCCATGGGCCGCTTCTCCGTTCTCTCCCTGTCCGACGCCGCCGCCGAGCGCGTTCGCGCGATCGTGGACGCGCGGGGCGGGGACGCACAGGGCATCCGCGTCGGCGTGAAGAAGGGCGGCTGCGCGGGCATGGAATACACGATCGACCTCGTGACCGAGCCGAAGCCCGGCGAGGACCTGGTGGAGCACGCGGGCGCCAAGGTCTTCGTCGCGCCCGAAGCCGTCCTGTTCCTCTTGGGAACGCGGATGGACTACGAGGAGACGACGCTGCGTTCGGGCTTCACCTTCACCAACCCGAACCAGACCTCGGCCTGCGGCTGCGGCGAATCGATCGAGCTGAAACCCGCCGACGGCGCGGCGGTCGCGGCGGCACGCTCGGCGGCCTGACCCGCCCGTGGACGACGAGACGCTCCACGAGCTTTTCGCGTCCCTCCAGCCGATCTCGATCCGCCGCATGTTCGGCGGCAAGGGCATCTATGCCGAGGGGCGGATCGTCGCCGTGGTCCTTGACGACGAACTCCTGTTGAAGACAGACGCCGAGACCGCGGCACGCTTCGAGGCGGCTGGCGGGCGGCGCTGGACCTATCAGCGCGAAGGGCGCACGCCGGTCGCGATGCCCTATCACACGCTGCCCGACGAGGCTTTTGACGATCCGGATCTCATGGCCGACTGGGCGCGGCTGGCGGTGGAGGCGGCTATCCGCCACGGCATGAAAAAGCCGCCGGCCCGCAAAAGGGGCACGGCGGCTCGTCTGGAAGACGATATCTAAGACGCGTCAGGCGCTGGTGCGGATCAGCATGAAGGCGGGGATTTCGTCGCCGAAGCCGACAGGCGAGGGCTCCTCGCGGCCGGAGCCGCCGCGCTCGGACGAGCGGCGGCCGTTGTTCTGCGGACGGTCGCGCTCGTTGCGGCGGGGTGCCGGGCGGGCCTCCTCGCGGGGCTCCGCGCGCTTGGCCGGCTCCGCATGCGGAATGGCCGCCAGGAGGTCGGTCGCCGCCTCTTCCACGTTGTTTCCGCTCTCGTCGTCCACGATCGCCTCCACGGCGGTCTCGCGGCCGCGACGCGAGGTCCGGCCAGAGCGAGAGGACGACCGGCGCCCCTCCGTCTCGCCGCTACCCCGACGGCTGGAGCCGCGACGACGCTCGGCCGGCTTCTCGTCCGATTCCTCGACCGCGGGCAGGGACGAGACGTCGCCGTCGAGCCACTCGATCTGTTTGCCGATCATGGTCTCGATCGCGTCGAGATACTTCTTGTCGGCCTTCGAGACGAGCGTGAAGGCCTTGCCCGAGCGACCCGCGCGGCCGGTGCGGCCGATGCGGTGGACATAGTCCTCCGCGTGGATCGGCACGTCGAAGTTGAAGACGTGGCTCACCATCGGAATGTCGAGGCCCCGCGCGGCGACGTCGGACGCGACGAGAAGCGTCAGCTTGTTGTCGCGGAAGGCCTGGAGCGTCATGGTGCGGGCGCGTTGGTCCATGTCGCCGTGCAGGGCGCCGACGGAGAAGCCGTGCTTCTCCAGCGAGCGGAACAGGAGCGACACGTCGCGCTTGCGGTTGCAGAAGATGATGGCGTTGGTCAGCTCGTCGCCCTGGTCGCGGATGACACGGCGCAGCGTCTCGCGCTTCTCGTAGTCTTCCTTGCGGGTGGCGACGAGGCGCTGCTCGACGGTGAGCGCCGTGGAGGACGCCTTGGCGACCTCGACGCGGACCGGATTCTGCAGGAACTGGTCGGCGAGGCGCGTAATTTCGGGCGGCATGGTGGCCGAGAAGAAGAGCGTCTGGCGCGTGAAGGGGATCATCTTGCAGATGCGCTCGATGTCCGGGATGAAGCCCATGTCGAGCATGCGGTCGGCCTCGTCGATGACGAGGATCTCGACGCCGGTCATCAAGAGGCGGCCGCGCTCGAAATGATCGAGCAGGCGGCCGGGCGTCGCGATCAGGACGTCTACGCCGCGCTCCAGCTTCTTGTTCTGCTCCTCGAAGGACACGCCGCCGATCAGGAGCGCGACGTTCAGGCGCTGGTTGACGCCGTACTTGACGAAGCTCTCCTCGACCTGCGCCGCCAGCTCGCGCGTCGGCTCGATGATGAGCGTGCGCGGCATGCGGGCGCGGGCGCGGCCCTGCTCGAGAAGCGTGAGCATCGGCAGCACGAAGGATGCCGTCTTGCCCGTTCCGGTCTGCGCGATTCCCAGGACGTCCCGCCGCTGGAGCGCATGCGGGATCGCTTGTGCCTGGATCGGCGTCGGCTCGCTGTAACCGGCCGCCTCGACGGCGGACAGAACCTTCGCACTCAGACCAAGATCGGAAAAGGGCATGAAATCGGATGTCTCTTGCTGCCGGACTTGGGAGCAAGTCCGAAGGAGCTTCGTATCCCCTAGGGGGCGATAGGCTTCCAAGTCCGCTCTGTCAACCAGAGAACAATTGCGCGCGCTTGTTATCCGCCGCCGAAGACTAATTCGGCGGCGGCGAATCTACGCATCGACTTTCAGCGCCGAGTTATTGGCAGCGCGAGAGCGGCAGCATCCGGTTCTGCTGCCCGCCGTGGGCGGCGAAAGCTCAGTTGGACGCCGGGCCGAAGCGATAGGGCTGGCCGGGCGCGACGAAGAGTTCGTAGGTCTCGGAAATCTCGCCATCGAGCGGCACGATGTCGAAGAACAGCGTGAGGTTGCTTTCCTGGCCCTCGGCCGGCGCATCCGCGCGATAGCCGACGATCGCGCCGTTCACTTCGGCGATCTCGGTGACCTCGGTGCTCGCGATCACCACCGGCTTGCCGTCCTGCTCCTGCACCTGCTGGAAGAAGAAGCGGCTACCCTTGGTCTCGCCCATCGCTTGGGTCATGATCGTACGCCAGACGCCGTTGCGCTCGCCGTCCGCCCAGGGGCCGACGATCTGCACGTCGCCGATCAGCGGTGACAGGCCGGCGATGGCCGCCATCACATCGGCATTCTGCTCCACCGTGGCAGCGGACGAAGCGGGCGGTGCGGCGGGCGGCGCCTCCGGAGCCGGCGCGGCGGGCTCGGCCGGCGCCGCAGAGGCGGCTGACGCGGCCGGCGCCTGATAGGGTGCAGGGGCCGCCGGGGCGGTTTCCTGCGCGGCCGCCGGCACGGCGGTCACGATGGCCAAGGCGAACGCGGTGCGGATCATTCGAGACATGGTCGTGCCCTCGGCTTGCAGAAGAATGGTCAGACGTCGAGGTCCCGGACGAAGGCCGCCCGGTCCTGGATGAAGCGGAAGCGCGCCTCCGGCTTGTTGCCCATCAGCGCATCCACCGCACCCGCCGTCCCGGCTTCGGGAGAAGCATCGATCTCGACGCGAAGCAAGGTCCGCTTGCGCGGGTCCATCGTGGTTTCCTTGAGCTGCGAGGGCAGCATCTCGCCGAGGCCCTTGAAGCGGCTGACCTCGACCTTCCCCTTGCCCTTGAACTCGCGCGCCGTGATGCGCTCGCGATCGGCGTCGTCGCGGGCGTAGATCGTCTTGCCGCCTTGCGTCAGCTTGTAGAGCGGCGGGACGGCGAGGAAGAGATGGCCGCCGCGAATCAGCTCCGGCATCTCCTGGTAGAAGAAGGTGATGAGAAGCGAGGCGATGTGGGCACCGTCCACGTCGGCGTCGGTCATGATGATCACGCGCTCGTAGCGCAGGTCGTCGTCGCGATACTTGCCGCGCGTGCCGCAGCCGAGCGCCAGCGTGAGGTCGGCAAGCTGCTGGTTGGCGCCGAGCTTCTCGCGACCCGCCGAGGCGACATTGAGGATCTTGCCGCGCAGCGGAAGCACGGCCTGACGGGCTCGGTCGCGCGCCTGCTTGGCCGAGCCGCCGGCCGAATCGCCCTCGACGATGAAGAGCTCGGCGCCCGCCGCCCCCGTCTGCGAGCAGTCCGCCAGCTTGCCGGGCAGGCGCAGCTTGCGCGTCGCGGTCTTCCGGCTGACTTCCTTCTCCTGCTTGCGCCGGAGACGCTCGTCCGCGCGCTCCACCACCCAGTCGATCAGACGCGAGGCGTCCTGCGGCGACGAGGCCAGCCAGATGTCGAAGGAATCGCGGATCGAGTTCTCGACGATGCGCTGCGCCTCGGCCGTCGCCAGCCGGTCCTTCGTCTGGCCGACGAACTCCGGCTCGCGGATGAAGACCGAGAGCATGGCCGAGGCCGTGATCATAACGTCCTCGGCGGTGATCGCGGCGGCCTTGCGATTGCCCTGGAGTTCGGCGAAGGCCTTCAGGCCGCGCAGGAGCACGGCGCGCAGGCCCGCTTCGTGCGAGCCGCCCTCGGGCGTCGGAATGGTATTGACGTAGGAGCGGACCGCACCGTCCTCCTGCGTCCAGGACACCGCCCATTCCACCGCGCCGTGGCCCGAGACCTTTTCCGAACGTCCGGCGAAGATCTGGGACGTCACCCGCGTCTGCCCGTCGAGCGAGGCTTCCAGATAGTCCTTCAGGCCGCCGGGGAAGTGGAAGCTGGCGCGCGCCGGAACCTTCCCGCCTTCGGTCAGGAGCGCGGGCGCACACGACCAGCGGATCTCGACGCCGCCGAAGAGATAGGCCTTGGAGCGCGCCATGGCGAAGAGGCGGGCGGGCAGGAACCGCGCGCCCTCGCCAAAGATCGCCGTGTCCGGACGGAAGCGGACCCGCGTGCCACGCCGGTTCTGGATCTCGCCGACCTCGACGAGGCCGGAGGTCGGGATGCCGCGCGAATAGGTCTGCCGGTAGAGCTTGCGGTTGCGGGCGACCTCGACCTCCAGCGCATCGGACAACGCGTTCACGACGGAGATGCCGACGCCGTGGAGACCGCCGGAGGTTTCGTAGACCTTGGAATCGAACTTTCCGCCGGCATGGAGCGTCGTCATGATGACTTCGAGCGCCGACTTGTCGCGGTATTTTGGGTGCGGATCGATCGGGATGCCGCGCCCGTTGTCGGTCACCGCGAGGAAGCCGTCCTCGTCCAGGGCCACCTCGATGAAGTTGGCGTGGCCGGCCACCGCCTCGTCCATCGAATTGTCGATCACCTCGGCGAAGAGATGGTGCAGCGCCTTCTCGTCGGTGCCGCCGATATACATGCCGGGACGGCGGCGGACGGGCTCCAGCCCCTCCAGCACCTCGATGTCGGCGGCCGTGTAGTCGGCGCCGGCCGTCGGGGCGGCAGGCGCCTGCGCAGCCGGCCGGGCGGCGCGCTCGGGGGCGGTCCGGGAGGTGGCGGCACGCGCCGGATTTGCGGCGAAAAGATCCTGGCTCATACGTGTTTCCGGCCTCGGACAGGCCACTCGCTGACGTGCTGCGGCATGGTGTCGAGGTAACCCCTCGGTCGATGTTCTGCAAGTGTTCTCACCCGGCGCGCAGGGCGCCCCGGGTCGCTCGGCGACGTTTATCCCGCACATGGCGCATCGCCGCAACGCCTGCAGCCATCCCGTTCGGCCTATGCTGCGCCATCGGACACGGCAGGGGAGCCGGATCATGCGCAAGGTCGGACGGCTGGCGATCCTGATGACGGTGCTGGCGATGAGCGGCGTGGCACAGGCCGCGCCCTTCGCGCCCTACAAGGACATGCTCTTCGCCTATCCCGGGCCGGTGGCCAGCCTCGACGGCGGCCGCCGTCTCGACGTGCCCTACGACGAGGTGCGGGACATCGACCGGCGAGACGCGATTCCCGAGCGGCAGGTGAAGAGCGTCTACATCGACCTTCGCGCCGTCGGCCGGGTGCGGGAACAGGAGATCACGACGCCGGGCGGCCCGCTTCGCTACGCCACGGTAGGGACTGCCGCACCGGGCGGTCCGGTGGTCGTCTTCGTACATGGCCGCAACGGCGACCACCGGCTGGGGATGAAGGACGGCTCGTTTGGCGGCAACTTCAACCGGCTGAAGAACCTCCTCGTCCGTGCGGGAGGCCAGTATGTGACCGTCGACGGCGGGCAGCTCGCCGCGGCGGACGCGGCACGGATCGGCCATCTCCTGGCTGAGATCCGCCGCGAGCGCCCGGCGGCGATGCTGGTGCTCGCCTGCGCCTCCATGGGCGGCCAGGTCTGCTGGACCCTGGCGACGGGCGAGGGGGCCAAGATGTTCGACGCCATGGTGCTCCTCGGTTCCGATTCGAGCGCCGAACGCTTCGCCGCCATGCGCCGGGCGCATGATGCCATCGTGCCGATCCTTCTCGCCCACGGCACGCGCGACAAGGTCTACGCCTTCGACCGCCAGCTCACCTTCTTCGAGGCGGTGCGCAAGCAGTCGCCGGCCTACCCCATCCGCTTCGTTGGGTTCGACGGCGGCAACCACGGCACACCCATCCGCATGGTGGACTGGCGCGACACGTTGAACTGGATCGCCGGCGAGGTTAGCCCTTCCGCATCGCGCTGAGGGTTCGGGACCCCGTGCGACACCTCTGGACAAGGAGCTCCGCGTGTTCGCCGTCCCACAGCTTCGATCGCTCGTCACGGATATCGCGGACGAGATGCGCGCGCGGACCGACCGCGGGCGCATCGCGGACTACATTCCCGAGCTCGCGCGGGTCGATCCGGGCTTCTTCGGCATGGCCGTCGCCTTGCCGGACGGGACGGTGGTGACGGCGGGGGACGCCGAGACGCCCTTCTCGATCCAGAGCATCTCCAAGGTCTTCACGCTGACGCTGGCGCTCGGCATCGCCGGCGACCGTCTATGGAAGCGCGTGGGGCGCGAGCCGTCCGGCACCGCGTTCAACTCCATCGTTCAGCTCGAGAGCGAGAAGGGCGTGCCGCGCAACCCCTTCATCAACGCCGGCGCCATCGCCGTGACCGACGTGATCCTGGCGGGTCACAAGCCGAGCGTCGCGCTCGGCGAGATCCTGCGCTTCATGCGCTTCCTGTCGGACGACCAGACCGTGACGATCGACAAGGCCGTGGCGGAGTCCGAGCAGCGCACGGGCTTCCGCAACATGGCGCTCGCCAACTACATGAAGTCGTTCGGGGTGATAGAGAACCCGGTGGACTATACGCTCGGCGTCTACTTCCACCATTGCGCCATCGCCATGTCCTGCCGCCAGCTCGCGCTGGCGGGGCGCTTCCTGGCCCATTCCGGGCGCAATCCGGACACCGGCCATTCGGTGATTTCGTCCGAGCGGGCGCGGCGCATCAACGCGATCATGCTGACCTGCGGGCATTACGACGGCTCGGGCGACTTCGCCTATCGCGTCGGGCTTCCCGGCAAGAGCGGCGTGGGCGGCGGCATCCTCGCGATCGTGCCAGGGCAGGCGTCGATCGCCGTCTGGTCGCCCGGGCTCGACGACGCCGGCAATTCGCATCTCGGGCGCATCGCACTGGAAGCCTTCGCGAAGCGGTCCGGCGTCTCGATCTTCGGCGCCTGAGACGAGGGGATCAGGCGTTGCCGCGCGGCTTCTCGTCGTCCATGGCGGCTTGGTGATACCAGGCGTCATAGTCGACGACCGTCTCCTGCGGCAGGTCGGCCTGCGCCGGCTGCGCGCCCCAGGCCCGGGCGCCACGACGCCCGCCGACCGGAAACGCCAGAATGGTTGCGCCTTGGATCGATGCAGTCCGTTCCATTGCGATCTCCTCTCCGAGGATATGCCGCGCATTTCGGCAGCGCGACCTGTTCATTCCATACTCAATATGCACTCAATTTCATCAGATGGAAGGGCCACCTTGGTCCTGCAAAGGAAAGTGTCCCACCATCGGATTTCGTTTTCGAAAATTTTCTACGCGTGTCGTCGCGTGGCACGAGATGGAGGATCGGGCGGATTCAAGCCGACTTGGGACGATAACGACTGCGCGCGAGAGCTGATCCACGGCCCTTAGCCGCCTTGCGATCCGGCACGCCACTCAACTGGCACGGGATATGCATGGTGTATGGCAGGCTGGGTCTGGTCGGGCGCCATGTGAGGCGCACGAGAACCGGCCAGCGCTTTGGAGAGTTGGGATGACGAAATACAAGCTCGAATACATTTGGCTCGACGGCTACACCCCGGTGCCGAATCTTCGTGGCAAGACGCAGATCAAGGAATTCGCCGAGTTCCCGAAGCTGGAAGAGCTGCCGCTCTGGGGCTTCGACGGCTCGTCCACGATGCAGGCCGAAGGCCGCAGCTCGGACTGCGTGCTGAAGCCGGTCGCCGTCTATCCCGATCCGGCCCGCACCAACGGCGTCCTCGTCATGTGCGAGGTCATGATGCCCGACGGCGTGACGCCGCATGCCTCCAACGCCCGCGCCACCATCCTCGACGACGAGGACGCCTGGTTCGGCTTCGAGCAGGAATACTTCTTCTACAAGAACGGCCGTCCGCTCGGCTTCCCCGAGAGCGGCTACCCGGCGCCGCAGGGTCCGTACTACACGGGCGTCGGCTATTCGAACGTGGGTTCGATCGCGCGCCAGATCGTCGAGGAGCATCTCGACCTGTGCCTCGCCGCCGGCATCAACCACGAGGGCATCAACGCCGAGGTGGCCAAGGGCCAGTGGGAATTCCAGATCTTCGGCAAGGGCTCCAAGAAGGCCGCCGATCAGATCTGGATGGCACGCTACCTGCTGCAGCGCCTGTGCGAGAAGTACGAGATCGACATCGAGTGGCACTGCAAGCCGCTCGGCGACACCGACTGGAACGGCTCCGGCATGCACTGCAACTTCTCCACGGCCTACATGCGTGAGGTCGGCGGCAAGGAGTACTTCGAGCAGCTCATGGGCGCCTTCGAGAAGAACCTCGAAGCCCATATCGCTGTCTACGGCCCGGACAACCACCTGCGCCTGACCGGCAAGCACGAGACGGCGCCCTGGAACAAGTTCTCCTACGGCGTGGCCGACCGCGGCGCCTCGATCCGCGTGCCGCATTCCTTCGTCAACAACGGCTACAAGGGCTATCTCGAGGATCGCCGCCCGAACTCGCAGGGCTGCCCCTACCAGATCGCCAGCCAGGTGCTGAAGACGATTTCCGAAGTGCCGCTCGGCGCCAAGGTCTCCGCGGCGGCCTGAGCCTTCGCGACATCCTATGCAAGGAAAGGCCTGGCGGAGCGATCCGCCGGGCCTTTTTGCGTTCAGGGGACAGCAAACGTCCTGCTCATCCGCAGCGTGATCCTCGGGCTTAAGTCGAGGATTTGCCACGTCGAAGCAGCCGGACCGTGGTAGATTCTCGGCTCGAGGCCGAGGATGACGGGTGGATGTGATTGGCGGAATGGCCGGCCTTCGGCTGCCCCCGTGATCCTTTCGTCCTGTATGGGGGGCGAC
Organism: Aureimonas sp. SK2; assembly: GCF_029813115.1. GTDB lineage: Bacteria > Pseudomonadota > Alphaproteobacteria > Rhizobiales > Rhizobiaceae > Aureimonas. The sequence goes on along the minus strand of NZ_JAPZDS010000003.1, from coordinate 27,526 downwards.
GGCCTGACGGCGGGCGGTGCCGCAAACCACAGCGGCTGCGGACGTCGCCGACGCCAAACGAAAAAGGCCCCGGCGGTTTCCGCCGGGGCCTTGTATGCGCGGGTCGATCGAAACCGATCAGACCGAGTAGTACATGTCGAACTCGACCGGGTGCGGCGTCATTTCGAAGCGCAGCACCTCGGCCATCTTCAGGTCGATGAAGGCATCGATCTGGTCGTCGTCGAACACGCCGCCGGCCTTCAGGTAGTCGCGGTCGGAATCCAGGCTCTCCATCGCCTCGCGCAGCGAACGGCAGACGGTCGGGATTTCCTTCAGTTCCTCCGGCGGCAGGTCGTAGAGATCCTTGTCCATGGCGGCGCCCGGGTGGATCTTGTTCTTGATACCGTCGAGGCCGGCCATCAGCATGGCGGCGAAGGCGAGGTACGGGTTCGCGGTCGGATCCGGGAAGCGGACCTCGACGCGCTTCGACTTCGGCGACTGGCCGAAGGGGATGCGGCAGGAGGCCGAGCGGTTGCGCGCGGAATAGGCGAGCAGCACCGGCGCCTCGTAACCCGGCACCAGACGCTTGAAGGCGTTGGTGGACGGGTTGGTGAAGGCGTTCAGCGACTTGGCGTGCTTGATGATGCCGCCGATGTAGAACAGCGCGTTCTCGGACAGGCCGGCATACTCGTTGCCCGCGAAGGTCGGCTTGCCGCCCTTCCAGATCGACTGGTGCACGTGCATGCCGGAGCCGTTGTCGCCGAAGATGGGCTTGGGCATGAACGTCGCCGTCTTGCCGTAGGCGTTGGCGACCTGGTGGATCACGTACTTGTAGATCTGCATCTTGTCCGCGTTGCGGACGAGGGTATCGAACTTGATGCCGAGCTCGTGCTGCGCGGCCGCCACCTCGTGGTGATGCTTCTCGACGGCGACGCCCATCTCGGCCATCACGGTCAGCATCTCGGAGCGCATGTCCTGGCAGCTGTCGATCGGCGGGACCGGGAAGTAACCGCCCTTGACGCGCGGACGGTGACCGAGGTTGCCCGTCTCGTACTCGGAGTCGTCGTTGGACGGCAGCTCGGTCGAGTCCAGCTTGAAGCCCGTGTTGTACGGGTCGGCCTTGTAGCGGACGTCGTCGAAGATGAAGAACTCGGCCTCGGGGCCGAAATAGGCGGTGTCGCCGATGCCGGACTGGTTGAGGTAGGCCTCGGCCTTCTTGGCGGTGCCGCGCGGATCGCGGTTGTAGCTCTCGCCCGAGACGGGATCGAGGATGTCGCAGTAAAGGACCATCGTGGACTGCGCGAAGAACGGGTCCATGTGCGCGGTCTCGGGGTCCGGCATGAGCGTCATGTCGGACTCGTTGATCGCCTTCCAGCCGGCGATCGACGAACCGTCGAACATCGTGCCTTCCGAGAACATGTCTTCGTCCACGATGGACTGGTCCATCGTCACGTGCTGAAGCTTGCCCCTGGGGTCGGTGAAGCGCAGGTCGACGAACTTGACGTCGTTGTCCTTGATCTGCTTCAGAATGTCGTTGCCCGAAGTCATGAGTGTCCTTTCCTCCTGGACGACTGTACTCGTATGGCTGGCCGGCAATTGCCGGATTTCAGATCGCGTCGACGCCCATTTCGCCGGTGCGGATGCGCACGGCTTCCTCGACATGCGACACGAAGATCTTGCCGTCGCCGATGCGCCCGGTCTGGGCCGCCTTGCGGATCGCCTCCACGGCGGCCTCCACGGCCTCGTCGGCGAGAACGATCTCGATCTTCACCTTGGGCAGGAAGTCGACGACGTATTCGGCGCCGCGATAGAGCTCGGTGTGGCCCTTCTGGCGGCCGAAGCCCTTGGCTTCGATGACCGTGATGCCCTGGAGGCCAACGTCCTGAAGGGCTTCCTTCACTTCGTCGAGCTTGAAGGGCTTTATGATCGCTTCGACCTTCTTCACCGAAGTCCCTCTCCCCCTAGCTACCCCGGCCTTGCGGCGAACTTCGAATTCGCGCCGGCCGCGCAGCGTGTCGCGTCTAAACCCGACCGTGTCAATGCGGCAAATGCCTTTGGGTGGTGTAGCGGATGACTGATGCGAAAACTAGCGAACACTCGATCACGCCTGCACAGAGCCACGGCAAATTCTGCCTGTCTTCTGTGCAATTGATGAAAAATCGGACATGGTAAGCTCCGCGCGACCGCTTATCGCTTTGATCGACGGCGACGGTGTCAAGGCGGCCGATCGGCTTGCGGTTGCCGATGGCTTCACGTTGGAGCAACTGATCCGCGCGGCCGGACACGCGATCGCCGGCGTCGCCGAGGCGGGCCTGCCGGCAGGTTCACGCATCGCCGTCTGGGCCGGCCCAGGAATGAACGGCGCCGACGCACGCGTCGCGGCGGAACGGCTCGCTGAACGTCACCAGGTAACAATCTTCTCGTTGCGCGGTGCCAAAGGACCGTCGCTGGACGAGTTTCCCGACGCGCCCTTCGATCTCGTGATCGACGGTCTTTTCGGGACAGGCCTTCAGCGCCCGCTCGACGCAACATGCCGCGAGGCGATCCGACGGCTCGAAGCCGGCGGCTCCCCGGTTCTCTCCATCGACGTTCCCAGCGGAATCCATACCGCGTCCGGCGCCGTCCTCGGCGCGGCGGTGCGGGCGCAGCGCACCGTCACCTTCCAGAGACGGCGGGCCGCGCATCTGCTGATGCCGGGGCGGCTCCATTCCGGCCAAGTGATCGTCGCCGACATCGGGATCCCCGACAGCGTCTGGGAGCGCGTTCCAGCCGTCGCTCAGGCGAACGAGCCGCCCCTCTGGCTCGGTGAACTCCGGCATCCCTCCGATGCCGGACACAAGTACGATCGCGGGCACGCAGTGGTCTTCTCCGGCGCGCTCGAGAAAAGCGGGGCGGCGCGACTTTCGGCCATCGGGGCGCTGCGCGGCGGCGCCGGACTAGTGACTCTAGCAGCACCCCGCGCGGCGCTGGCGGGACTATCGGCACAAGTGACCGCGATCATGCTGCGCGGTTGCGACGACGGGGCGGGCCTCGCCACCCTCTTGGAGGACGAACGGTTCAACACCTTCGTGCTGGGTCCAGGCTTCGGGGATCAGGACAAGGCGCGCGCGTTTGCCGGGCTGATCCTTGAGGCCGGCCGCGCGCTGGTTCTGGATGCCGACGGGATCACCGCTTTCGGAGCGGAGCCGGACACCCTGTTCGCGCTCCGCCGCGACGCGGCCGCTTCGCGCGTGGTGCTGACGCCCCATGACGGCGAATTCAAGCGTCTGTTTCCCGACTTGGCGGGCGACGCAGCGCCGTCGAAGCTCGACGCGGCGCGGGCGGCGGCGCAAAGGGCGGGGGGAATCGTCGTCTACAAGGGCGCCGATACGGTCATCGCCGCACCGGACGGGCGGGCGGCTGTCAACGCGACCGGAACGCCCTGGCTGGCCACCGCCGGGACAGGCGACGTGCTGGCCGGCATCGTCGCGGCTCAGCTCGCTCAGGGCACGCCGGCCTTCGAGGCAGCCTGCGCGGGCGTCTGGATGCACGGGCGCGGGGCCGAGCTGTTCGGTCCCGGGCTGATCTCCGAAGACCTTCCCGGCGCGCTGCCGCGGGTCCATGCCGAGATCGCCGCCCTTCGCGGCGGGTGAAGCGGCCTATTCGGCCGCTTCCGCCTTGGCGAGCGGCCGGCGTTCCAGAAGCTCCTTGAGGAAGTGCCCGGTATAGGAGCGGGGCACCTTGACCAATGCCTCCGGCGTCCCGGTCGCGACGATCTCGCCGCCGCCGTCGCCGCCCTCCGGGCCGATGTCGATCACCCAGTCGGCCGTCTTGATCACCTCGAGATTGTGCTCGATCACGACCACCGTGTTACCTTGGTCCACGAGCTCGTGCAGCACTTCGAGGAGCTTGGCGACGTCGTGGAAGTGAAGCCCGGTGGTCGGCTCGTCGAGAATGTAGAGCGTGCGTCCGGTCGCGCGACGCGACAGTTCCTTGGCGAGCTTCACGCGCTGCGCCTCGCCGCCCGACAAGGTGTTGGCCTGCTGGCCGACCTTTATGTAGCCGAGGCCGACCTCGTTGAGGGTCACGAGCTTGTCGCGAACGGCCGGCACGGCCGAAAAGAACTCGACGCCTTCCTCGACGGTCATGTCGAGCACGTCGGCGATCGACTTCTCCTTGAAGGTGACCTCCAGCGTCTCGCGGTTGTAGCGCTTGCCGTGGCAGACGTCGCAGGTGACGTAGACGTCGGGCAGAAAGTGCATCTCGATCTTGATGACGCCATCGCCCTGGCACGCCTCGCAGCGCCCACCTTTCACGTTGAAGGAGAAGCGACCGGGCTGGTATCCGCGGGCCTTGGCCTCGGGCAGTCCCGCGAACCAGTCGCGGATCGGCGTGAAGGCCCCGGTATAGGTGGCGGGGTTCGACCGGGGCGTGCGGCCGATGGGCGACTGATCGATGTCGATGACCTTGTCGAGCAGTTCCAGCCCGTCGACGCGGTCGTGGTCGGCCGGCACGTCGCGCGCGCCGGAAATGCGCCGGGCGGCCGCCTTGAACAGCGTCTCGATCAGGAAGGTGGACTTGCCGCCGCCCGACACGCCGGTGACGCATGTGAACACGCCCATCGGCACTTCGGCGGTGACGTTCTTGAGGTTGTTGCCCCGCGCGCCGACGACCTTGATCGCCTTGCCCTTCTGCGGCTTGCGGCGCTTGGGCGGCACCGGCACGCCACGGGCGCCCGACAGATAGGCGCCCGTCAGCGAATTCGGGTTGGCCATGACCTCGGCCGGCGTGCCCGAGGCGATGACCTGGCCGCCGTGGACGCCGGCGGCCGGGCCGATATCCACGACATGGTCGGCCATCATGATGGCGTCCTCGTCGTGCTCGACCACGATCACCGTGTTGCCGATGTCGCGCAGGTGCTTGAGCGTCGCGAGCAGGCGCTCGTTGTCGCGCTGGTGAAGGCCGATCGAGGGTTCGTCCAGCACGTAGAGCACGCCCGTGAGGCCGGAGCCGATCTGCGACGCCAAGCGGATGCGCTGCGACTCGCCGCCAGACAGGGTGCCGGAGGAGCGCGACAGCGTGAGGTATTCGAGGCCGACGTCGTTGAGGAAGCGAAGGCGCTCGCGGATCTCCTTGAGGATCCGGACGGCGATCTCGTTCTGCTTCTGCGTCAGCTTCTCCGGCAGCGCTTCGAACCAGGCGCCGGCCTGGCGGATCGACTGCTCGCTGACCTCGCCGATATGGAGCCCCGCGACCTTGACCGCGAGCGCCTCCGGCTTCAGCCGGTAGCCGGCGCAGGCCGGGCAGGGGGTCGCCGACATGTAGCGCTCGATCTCCTCGCGCGACCAGGCGGAGTCGGTCTCCTTCCAGCGGCGTTCGAGATTGGGGACGATGCCCTCGAACGTCTTGGTGGTGGAATAGGAGCGCAGACCGTCGTTGTAGCGGAACTCGATCTTGGTCTTGCCGGTGCCGTTGAGGATCGCGTTGCGCGCGGCTTCGGGAAGCGCGGACCAGCGATCGGTCTGTTTGAACCCGTATTCGCGCCCCAGCGCCTCCAGCGTCTGGCCGTAGTAGGGCGAAGTGGACTTCGCCCAGGGCGCGATGGCGCCGCCCTTGAGGGTGCGGTTCTCGTCGGGGACGATCAGCTTTGGGTCGATCTGCTGCTGCGAGCCGAGGCCGTCGCAGCGCGGGCAGGCGCCGAACGGGTTGTTGAACGAGAAGAGTCGCGGCTCGATCTCGGGGATGGTAAAACCCGAGACGGGGCAGGCGAACTTCTCGGAGAAGAGGATCTGCCTGGGCTTGCCGTTGTCGTCGAGCCCGTCGGCGAACTCGGCGACAGCCAGACCCTCGGCCAGACGGAGCGCCGTCTCGAGCGAATCCGCCAGACGCGACTTCATGTCGGCGCGCACGACGATGCGGTCCACAACGACGTCGATGTCGTGCTTGAACTTCTTGTCGAGCGCCGGCGCATCGGCGATGTCGTGGAACGTGCCGTCGATGCGGACGCGCTGGAAGCCCTTCTTCTGAAGCTCGGCCAGCTCCTTCTTGTACTCGCCCTTGCGGCCGCGGATCATCGGCGCGAGCAGGTAGAGGCGGGTGCCTTCCTCCAGCGCCAGGATGCGGTCCACCATCTGGCTGACGGTCTGGCTCTCGATCGGCAAGCCCGTCGCTGGCGAATAGGGCACACCGACGCGCGCGAAAAGGAGGCGGAGATAGTCGTAGATCTCCGTCACCGTGCCCACCGTGGAGCGCGGGTTCTTGGAGGTCGTCTTCTGCTCGATCGAGATGGCCGGCGACAGGCCGTCGATCTGGTCGACGTCCGGCTTCTGCATCATCTCCAGGAACTGGCGGGCATAGGCCGACAGGCTCTCGACGTAGCGTCGCTGCCCTTCGGCATAGATCGTGTCGAAGGCGAGCGACGACTTGCCCGAGCCCGACAGGCCGGTCATCACGATCAGCTTGTCGCGCGGCAGGTCGAGATCGACGTTCTTCAGGTTGTGCTCGCGAGCACCACGGATCGAGATGACGTTCTTCATGGAGTTCGCCGCGCTGTGTCGAATTCGAGAGCTTGAATGAATGCCGCAAGGATCGGTTCGGCCGAAGCGATGCGGTTTTCCCCGGACCCTCCGCCCATATCGGAAGAAGCTGGCGAAGAATCAAACGCCGCGCAGGCAGGCTGGCATCGACTCGACCCCGTTCCTACTTTGTTCTAAACGGAATGTCGCAGCTCGGCAATCGGGTCGAGTCGCTTGCCGGTTGGAAAGATCCCGAAGAGTTGGGGATCGCGTGTCGCGGGCGGTATCGAAGGCGTCGCGTTGCCACTAGGGTCCGCGCGACGAGCGTTCATACGGAGAAGAAGAATGGCGGGTAGCGTCAACAAGGTCATCCTCGTCGGAAATCTGGGCGCCGATCCGGAGATCAAGCGGCTCAATTCCGGCGACGCGATCGCGAACCTGCGCATCGCGACCTCCGAGACCTGGCGTGACAAGAACTCGGGCGAGCGCAAGGAGCGCACCGAGTGGCACAGCGTGGTGATCTTTAACGAGAACCTCGTGAAGGTCGCCGAGCAGTACCTGAAGAAGGGCTCGACGGTCTATATCGAGGGTCAGCTCCAGACGCGCTCCTGGGAAGACCAGCAGGGCCAGAAGCGCTACACGACCGAGGTCGTGCTCCAGCGCTTCCGCGGTGAGTTGCAGATGCTCGGCGGACGCGGCGGCGATGGCGGCGGCTCAAGCTACGAGGGTGGCGGCGGCGAGCGGTCGGGCGGCGGCTCGCGCGGCGGCGGAGACTACGGGCGCGGCGGCGGTTCGGGTGGCGGCAGCGGACGTGGCTCGGGCGGCGGTGGCGGCTATGGCGGTGGCGGGGGCGGAGGTCGCCCGTCCGACGACATGGACGACGAGATTCCGTTCTAGAAAAGGGTAGTTTGCAGTTGTAAACACGAATCGGTAACCAACTGATTCGATTATGGTTTGGCCGACGAGGCTGGACATCTTCTGCAAACTTTTCGCGTTCTTAAATGGTGGGAGATGGGTTTTGTAAACTCCCACCATCTAGGGCGTTGATTTGGTTACGGAAAAACGGAACTTCCGCGTAAAGACAACGACATTCCCGTCGACGGGCGAGCGTTTCGTCCTCGTCGAGGGTCCGCCTGACGGGATCGCTCTCGAAGCGACGACCCTCTACGGTCTCATGGTTCTGCGGGAGCGAGGCTGTTCGCCCAACACCATGTATCTTTCGATGCAGGCCGTCGCGATCATGCTGGAATGGGCATGGAAGCGGGAGCCGAGGATCGATCTTCAGGAGCGTCTCGGAACCGGCATCCTGTTCGAGGCAGCAGAGATCCACAGCCTCCGTCGCGAACTGCGTCTGAAGCTCCCGGCGTCGTCCGGAGGCGAAGACGCTGTCACGGTGGGCTCGGGGCACTACTACAATCGATGCCATGCCGTGCGGGACTACGTCACCTGGCACGCGGAGAACGTGCTCCGCCGTATCCCGACCCGTGAGCACGGACGCGCCGTCGAGCATAGGCGGCGCCTTGAGGATTTCCGGGTGTCAATGGTGGCGAACCTGCCGTCGCCTCGCACCAAGGCGCGTGAAGGCGTCGACGAGGAGGTCCAGCGGCTTTTCCTCGAGGCGATCCGTCCAGGCAGCCCGACCAACCCCTTCCAGGCGCAGCACCAAGCTCGCAACTACGCTCTTCTCCTCCTCTACTTCCTCCTCGGCGTGAGGCGGGCCGAAGCGCTCAAGGTCAAGGGCGAGGATCTCTACCTGACAGGTGCGGAGCCCAAGATCCGGATCGTCGTGCGCGTGGACGAGATCGACGATCCGCGAAGGGTCGAGCCACGGGCGAAGACGCAGGGACGGGATCTGCCTCTCGGACCGGCCCTCGTCGAAGCGTTGCGAGAATGGGTCGTCGTCCATCGCAAGACCTATCCGGGACACAAGAAGACGCCGTTCGTCTTCATCAACAGGATGGGCGGGCCGCTCTCTCTCGAGGCGGTGAACGACATGTTCGAACTGCTTCGTCGGCGCGTGGACGGCCTCCCGGCGGACTTCACCACGCACCACCTCAGGCATACCGCCAACGACAGGCTCAGCGACCTGGCCGACGAGGAAGGCTGGGGTGAGGGGGAGGAGAAGCAGCGCAGGAACTATACGTTCGGCTGGACCAAGACCTCGAACCAGGGGGAAGCATACCAGGCGCGCAGTACCCGTCGGAAGGCTGCGGCGGCCTCCCTCCGCATGCAGAAACGGAGTTGGGAGGGGCAGGCGAAATGAAGACTCTTCCAGTTCGCGAACGAGCCTATTGGCTGCGCGAGCCGCTGCTCGACCTTGCCGGTATGAAAGTCGCTTCCGTGGGCTCGACGTGGCGCCTCAATTTCCTGTCCACCAACAGGGCGGTCCTCGACTGGCAGGCATTTGCTCAGTTGCCCGACGATCTGTTAGGCGCGGTGGTCGGCTTCATGAAATCGGTCGTTGAAAGCCAAAGTCCTGCGTCGGTTTCGAACACGTTCAGCGCCCTTCGATTGATTTTCAGATCGTCAGCGTTTCTTGACGTCCTGGATCGTGGCGGCGATATACCGCTCACGGTGTTCACCGAACTTCTCGGTCAGGATCGTACTGACACCTATCGCGTGCATTACGTTCGCCAGTGGTATCAGTGGTGCGCCGCCCACGACTATCCCCGCTTCGACAAGGATGTCGCTTTCGAAGTCGAACGACTTCGCATTGGCGGCAATACGAAGGGTCAGGCCGTTCTATCGGCTGATCCTGAATCAGGACCCTTAAGCGATCTAGAGATCACCTGCTTCCTCAACGCATTGAGGACCGCAAGGTCGAGCAATGTGCTCTCGATCGAGGAAGAGGCTGCACTGTGGCTTCTGGTGGCATTCGGTTCCAACCCGGAGCAGATCGCACTTCTACGGACGTGCGATGTCAAAATTTTCGAGACCGGCGACGCTACTCAGACGTTCGTTCAGATCGACCTACCTCGAATGAAAAAGCGCGCCGCTTTTCTCCGGAGCGAATTCCGGCCCCGACGCCTCACCGCGGAGATTGGCGAAGTAGTTCTTCAGCTTGCGCAAAATTCGGAACGCCGACGTAGCGAACTAACGAACGTTCCGTCTACAGTGGCAACCCCATTGATCAGCCGGAAGAAGCCTCGTGTCTCCATGCTGAACACGCCGATGGAGCAATATGCTTTACATCTTTCTTCGGTCGAAGTGACGAGGCTGATCACCAAGGCCGTTGATAAGCTGGACGTGAAATCTCACAGGACCGGTCAACAGCTACACGTCACTCCACGCCGGCTCCGATACACATTCGCATCGCGCCTCGTCCGAGAGGGCGTCCCGAAGCGCGAGGTGGCGGATCTGCTAGATCATACCGACCTCCAAAACGTGGCGGTGTATTTCAACATCAAGTCGGACATCGTCCCCAAGCTCGACAAAGCGATGGCGGTAAAACTCGCGCCGGTCGCGCAGGCGTTCATGGGTAAGATCGTTCCAGGTGAGGGTGATGCACTGCGCGGGAATGACCCGACGAGCCGCGTCGCTGTGATCGACAAGGACGCTGGTGCGGTAAAGCCAGTCGGAACCTGCGGATCGTTCTCGTTCTGCAGGCTGATGGCGCCCGTCGCCTGTTACACCTGCGACTCCTTCCAGCCCTGGATGGACGGGCCCCATCATCTGCTTCTCGACGATCTCCTGAAGGACCGTGAGCGGCGGGCCGTGGCAGGGCAGGACGGCCGGATGGTCACTCTCATGGACGACACGATCCTCGCGGTCGCCGACGTCATCGAGCGGATCGGGGTCGCCAGGAACGGAGTGTCGGTATGAACGTCGTCGTCCTTCCATCGGCGCGTACTCTCGACGCATCGGCCGCGCTGACGAGCTACATCGCGAAGGCCAAGGCGTGCTTGGCCTTCGGCCCCGTCGAATGGGATCAGGACATCTGGCGAGACGTCACGCTAGCCAAGGCAATCCGAGAAACCTCAGGCAAGACAGGCGCGAAGGCGCTGCACTTTCTGGCGGGCAAGGGCGGCGCCAGGGGCAACGATTCCTCGGTCGCCCTCGAGCGTCCGTTCTCGGACTTTCTGAAGGCTGTCGTACGGCTTCGTGAGGCCGCCCGACCTCAGTACGCGGAAAATCACCGGGTGATGATCCGGGCCGGACGATTCCTCCACGATGTCCTGGCTGGCGACGAGTACGATCCCTGCCGACTTCTACCTCGACACTTCGACGAGGCGGCAAGGCAAGCCAAGGCTTCGGAAGCGGCTGCGTCCGCCTACGCGACCGGGAAGATGCTCGCGGAGATCGGACGGGAGATCGATGCGTATAACCTCTCGCGGGTTCGGATCGGCTGGAAGAACACAATCTCGCGCCCCAGCAGCGACGACCGGATCACGGTAGAGGCCGCGCAGCGCAGAGAGAGCCGCCTTCCATCGCAGGCCGCGCTGGACGCACTGCCGCGGATCTCGGCCTTGGTGACCGAAGACATGGACGTCCTGCGGATGCGGGTCGTCGAACTCCTGGTCTGTGGCGGATGGCGAATCAACGAACTGCTGTCGATCCCGGTCGACTGCGAGGTCGAGGAGGAGGCGTACGAAAATGGTGAGCCGCTGATCGGAGACGATGGTGAACCGGTCATCCGATACGGAATTCGGTATCACGCGGAGAAGGGGTTCGGCGCCACGATCAAGTGGATTCCATCGGCCATGGTCGACGTCGCTAGGCGGGCTGTCGCGGACTGTCGCCGGCTCACCGAGGCTGTTCGGAACGACGCCTCGTGGATGCACCAGAACCCAGGACGTATCCCGATCGACCGTCTTGACAGGGAAGGGGACGCTTCGCTCACGACCGGTGAGGTCGCCGACGTTCTCGGTCTAGCCGGCCGGGGCGGCGGGCGTCAGTGGTGCGTCGGAAAAGGCATCACGATGATCGCAGGCGCCGGGGGCGTCCAATCGGTTCCACGACAGGCCATGGTCGATGCGATGTTGTCGGATCTACCGACGATCTCGAAAGGGTTTCCCGTTCCGCTTCACCGGCACATGTTCCTCGTACGGGAGAACGCCCTGCATCCCGGCCGAGCGACGATCCCACGGACGGTACGCCTTCTCCAGTCGCAGGCCATGAGCGACTTCATCACCGGTCGCCACGGCAAGCGGTCGATCTTCGCCGCATTCGGCTTTACCGAGCCGGACGGATCGCCGATCGAGATGACCACTCACCAGTTCCGGCACTGGCTCAACACCCTGGCCCAGGAGGGTGGTCTCGCCCAGGAACTCGTCGCGAGGTGGTCGGGCCGGAAGGACATGTCGCAGAACGCCGCATACGACCACGTCAGTGGCCGTGCACTCGCAGAGCATGTCAGGACCCTGGCCGAGAAGGGCGAGATGCGCGGTGGCCTGGCCGCCGTGCGCGAGCGACTGCCGCCGGCCGAACGCACCGCCTTTCTAGAGGCACAGATCGCCACGGCGCACGTAACGGAGATCGGCCTCTGCATCCACGACTGGAGCCTAGCCCCCTGTCCGGTCCACGGCGACTGTTCGACGTGCAACGAGCATGTCGTCGACAAGGGAAACCTTGCCCATCGGGACGAGGCCGAACGGCAGGCCGCTGAGATCGGCATGGCCCTGCAGATCGCGGCTCTCGAGGCGGCGGACGGCACCTACGGCGCGTCGCGGTGGGAGGAGGCACATCGTCGGAAGCAGGCCGGCCTCGAGGCCGTCATCGCGATCCACGCCGACGACAGCATACCCGATGGCACGCTCGTCCATCTGGGTGCGTCGACCTCCGCCCGCGCCTGAGATCGGAGCCACTCTGTTAACGACCGGTTTACCATGAAACCGGTCGGCGCTTGCCAGGCACTTGCTGATGTGCATCGCGCCCCGATATCCATCTTCCATACGGACAAACTTCGTCTCGACGATCCCAGGGGCAACGAGCCTCCAGGCGCCTGCGCGCCCCCGTGATCGTCATCCAGAGCCAAGACCGCCGCCCTGCGGCGGCCCGACGACGCTTGCCCGGACCGCAACCGAATTTTGAAAGGTTGGATGCAATCTTCGAATGCAATCCTCGAACCTAGGTCGGCATCGGCCACCCCAGTTGCATGTGAAGGGCCGGAGCGTGGCGACCAGAAAACCGCCTGGAGAGGGTGCACGGAGGGTTCGCGGGGCTCCGAGATCGGCCGGCCGGCGCTTCCTGGAGGAGAAGGACGTCGAGGCCATCAGGGCTCTGATCCTGGCATGGCCCGCCCTGCCGATGACCTGGGCGGATGTGTGCCGGCGGGTCGCCCGCGACATCCAGAAGATCGACGATACGAAGCCTCGGTTGGGATCGGACGGCAAGGGCTGGACCCGTCAGGCCCTGGCCCGGCACCTCCGTATCCAGGAGGCGTACGAACTTCGCTCCACCCAACTCCAGGCGGAGAAGACCCGGACGGATCGCAATCCGAGAAGGAACCACGATCCCGAAGTGGTGGTGCTGCGCCGCGAACGCGACGCGATCCGGCAGGAGAACGAGGAGCTTCGCCGGAAGCTCGCGGCCTATGAGGAACGGTTCTCGATCCTGACCTACAACAAGGCGCTGGGCGCACAGTCCGAGGAGGAGATGGCACGGCCGCTTCCGAAGAAGTTCGATCGGCAGGGTCGAACGTGAACGCTCGGTCCGGCACGGATCTTGGGGCCGAGAACGTGGCGCGGCTCGAGGCTTACCTCGATGCGGTGACAGCCGCCGGTGACGCCCTCCCGATGCGAAACGGGAAGCCCAACCTGTCGGCCATCGCGATCGCGTGCGGCTTCGACCGTCAGGTGCTCTACAAGAACCCCGGTGCGGTATCGCTCTTGGCCGCCTTCTTCGAACGGCAACCGTCGACGGCGTCGACGAGCAGTAACCCTGACGACCCAGAGGACGATCAGAAGCCCGTTCACGATCGGAAGGACCGACGGATCCAGCAACTGGAACAGCAGCTATCCGCCGTCCGGGCCGAGAATGTCGCCCTTCGTGAGAAGCTGCGCCGACTGCAGCATCTCGAGGACTACATGGTCGAGACAGGCCGTCGCGTCGTGTCCTTCGGACCGTCGCTCGAGAAGACCGGAAAGCCGTGAACCGCCCTTCGCGGCCTTCGGCCTCCCAACCGACGATGTCCTCGACCGATGCCGTTGCCCGTCATCTGGCCACGAGCCCGGAGTTCGAGGGGATCGGCTTCGCTCGCGCATCCAGGCTCGCGGAGGCGTTCGGAGAGAAACTGGCGTCCGTGCTGGGCTCGGGCGATCCGACGCCCTTGGTGCCGATCCTCGGTGCGGATCTCGCGACATCCTTGATCGAAGCCTGGCGGACGAACCTCGCCCGAGGCGACGTTGTCGTCTGGCTCTCCGAGAACGGCTTCGATCCGCGTCTCGCCACACGCGCCGTGGATCTGTGGGGCGCGGAGGCCGCCCGCATCGTCTCGGAGAACCCCTATTCGCTGATGGCGTTCGAGAGCTTCCGGAAGATCGACGCGGTGGCCATGCGGCTCGGCTGGCGTCCGGAGCACGCGTTCAGGATGGCTGCGGCCGTCGAGGACGTGCTCTACAGGAGGCTCGACGCCGGCCATACGTGGATCGCCGACGATCATCTTCGGAACGACGTCGCGGCTACGATCGGCCAGGACCTGTCCTCCTACGCGGTCGGGATCGCAGCGGACGATGGAGCGGCGTTCGCCCTCGGGGACGGCTGGCAGAGCGCCGGGTGCGCCGCAATGGAGGACTACGTGGCGGCCCGCCTCCGGACGATGGTGGCGACGCCTCCCTCCGGCGATCTCGTCGCCCGGCGCGTCGATCCGGGCGAGATCGCCACATTCCTGAATGACTGGACCTCACGCCATCGGCTCTCCCTCGACGAGGACCAGGCGAGGGCGGTCCGCGTCGCCACGACGGAACGGATCGCGATCGTCACCGGCGGCGCCGGCGTCGGGAAGACGACCGTCCTTAAGGCGATCGGGGCCGCCTGCGACACCTTCGGACGGACCACGGTCATGGTGGCTCTGGCTGGGCGAGCCGCCATGCGCATCACCGAGACGACAGGTCGTCCCGCGATGACGATCGCCGCGTTCCTGAAGAAGCGGTCTGCCGGCGACATGCCCATGGGCGCCGAGACGCTTCTCGTCGTGGACGAGGCTTCGATGCTCGATCTCCCGACCCTCTACCGCATCCTGCGGGCCATGCCCGACGAAGCTCGGCTCCTCCTCGTAGGCGACCCTGGTCAGCTTCCGCCGATCGGCTTCGGTCTGACACTGCACGTGCTGGCCGGGATCCCGATCATTCCGAAGGTCGAACTGACCCGCGTGTATCGTCAGACCGGGCGATCCGGCATTCCGGCGATCTCCCGTGCGGTCCGTGAGGGGCGGATCGAGATGCCCCCGGCCTTCGACGGACTTGGCACCGGTGTCTCGGTCGTCGCGTGTCATCCCGAGCGGATCAAGGACACCGTCGTCGATCTCGCGGCGGAGATCGGCGGGATAGGAGGCGACCTGCGGATCCTGTCGGCCGTTCGTTCACCGGCCTGGGGGACCGAGAGCCTGAACGGCACCTTCCATCGAATCGTCTCGGGTGGGCGGCCGGCGTGGCATGGGTTCTGCGTCGGCGAACCGGTCATGTATCTGCGGAACGACTATCAGCGTGGGCTTCGAAACGGCTCGTTGGGCGTCGTCACGGCGATCGGCGAAACAGGGATGGTCTGCGACTTCGGAGATGGACCTGAGCAGTTCACGACGTCCGATCGGGCGAACCTGTCGCTCGCCTACGCGATGACGGTGCACAAGGCGCAGGGATCGCAGTTTCCGCGGGTCATCGTCCCCGTCGTCGCAAGCCGCATCCTAGACCGCTCCCTGATCTACACGGCGATCACGAGGGCTAGCGAACAGGTCGTGCTTGTGGGTGACCCGAACGTGTTGGAAAAGGCCGTTCGAGATGATCCAGTGGCTTCTCGCAGATTGGTGGGCCTAGGCTCTCGGCTAGTTGGCGATCCGAGGAATCGCTAGCACATTCCGGGCGATTGTTCTATTTTCGTTCCATGGCTGCGACCTCGGACATTGAGTGGACGAACTCAACTTGGAACCCCGTCACGGGCTGTACGAAAGTCAGCGCCGGCTGCGACCTCTGCTATGCTGAGCGTTTCTCTGAGCGGTTTCGCGGTGTGCCGGGACACCCATTCGAGAATGGTTTCGATCTGACGTTGCGGCCGAAAAGGCTAGACCAGCCTTTGTCGTGGCGACGTCCCCGCATGATCTTCGTCAACTCGATGAGCGACCTATTCCACAAGGACGTACCGACAGACTTCGTCGACAGGGTATTCAACACCATGGAGGCGGCCGACTGGCACGAGTACCAGATCCTGACGAAGCGGAGTTCGCTGCTCAGGGACTACGTCAACAGGCGTTACGCGGACCGGACGCCGCCCGAGCATATTTGGCTCGGCGTCTCGGTCGAGGACGGACACATGCTCACGCGCGTCCGTCATTTGCGTCAGGCCAGGGCTGGCGTGCGTTTCCTCTCGATCGAGCCGCTGATCGGGCCCGTCGGCGACCTGGACCTGACAGGCATCCACTGGGTGATCGTCGGTGGAGAGAGCGGCCCGCGAGCCAGGCCGATGGATCCTGCTTGGGTCCTCGACGTCCGCAACCGGTGCCGGGCTGCCGGCGTTCCGTTCTTCTTCAAGCAGTGGGGAGGGCGGACGCCCAAGGCGGCCGGTCGCACGCTCGAAGGTGAGGTGTTCAACGAGTGGCCCGCTGCCGCGAGGGCGTCCCTGATCGCGGCCGAGTGAGGGACGGATGGCTGCGCCGAAGACGACAACGTGGGCCCTCGAGGAGCACACGAAAGCCAAGCATGCCATCCTGAGGCGCTATCTGGACGCCTGGATCCCCATCCTGAGCCACGGCGGGTTCCCCCGCATCGTCTTCGTGGACGGCTTCGCCGGGCCCGGCGTCTACGACGACGGATCGGACGGATCGCCGATCATCGCCCTGAACGCCTATCTTGCACAGGCGGCGACGATCTCGGCCGAGGTGGATTTCCACTTCGTGGAGGTCGATCCCGGTCGTGCCGCCTTGCTGAAGCAGGCCGTCGATGCCCTGCTGGCGTCTGCGCCCCGGTGCCCGCGCCTGAAGGTCCATATCCATTCCGGACGCGGTTTCGACGAGGTCTACAACGCCGACATCCACCCGACGCTCGGTCAGGGCGTGCCGGTGTTCGCCTTCATAGATCCCTTCGGATGGCGGATCTCAATGGCGACGATCGCCCGGATCATGGCGCTCGGCTCGTCCGAGGTGCTGGTGAACTTCATGTTCGAGGAGATCAACCGCTTCCTGGCCCATCCCGACCAGGTGGAGAACTTCGACACGCTGTTCGGTGGCGACGAGTGGAGGAGGATCGCCCGCATGGAGGGGCAGGCCCGTCGGAACGCCCTCCGCGACCACTTCGCTGAGCGGCTCAAGTCCGTGGGTCGGGCCACCCACGTCCGCCACTTCGAGATGAGGAACCGTCGTTCCCAGGTCGACTACTACCTGTTCTTTGCGACCCGGAAACGTAAGGGGCTGGTGAAGATGAAGGAGGCGATGTGGAAGGCTGATCCTGCCGGCGCCTTCACGTTCTCGGACGCCACCGATCCGAACCAGATGGTGATGTTCGGCGCCGAGGCGGATCTGGCCCGGCTCGAGCGGGAGATCTGCGGGAGGTTCGCCGGAGAAGCCTGCCTCGTGTCGGAGATCGAGACGTTCGTGATCGACGAGACCGCGTTCCGCGACAGCCACTACAAGGGCGTCCTCAAGGCCATGGAGAAGGCCGGAAGGTTGGAGGTCGTCGCCGCCAAGCCACGCCGGCGCAGGGGCACCTTTCCGGAGGGGACGGTGGTCCGTCCCTCGCCGGCCTACGGTGGCGCGATCCCGCTTCGACTGGCGCTATGATACCTGCGTGGCCGCCTCAGTGAGACCGAGCTTCGTCCGTGCTCGGAGGACGTGGTCCGACCTTTCGGAGTTCGTCGTCCATCTCGCCCGAGGCAATGACCCGATGGACAGCTACCACAACATCATCGGCATCCTCAGCTCCCGGTGCATCCGCGCTACCGGTCCTGTCGGCATGGCAAGGTTCGAAGCGCCGGCCGCGACGACCCAGATGGCCGTGTCCTTCAGCGAGATCCCGGTCCACCTGCTGGAGCGACTGGCTCGTCGGCGCATGCGTGGCGGGCCGTCGAGTTGGCACGGCATAGCCTTCCGGAAGGATCACCTGATCAGCCAGGGCGGAAACCCGATCCTCTACGCCTACCAGGGATCCCCGTTGGAGGCGGGCATGCGCGGCTTGATGGATCGCGCTTTGGCGGACGATCACCCCGCAGACGATCCCGTGTGGGGGATCACGCCGTTCGTCGACGCACCAGGCCATTACGCCGGCAAGCCGCGCTTCTTCGAGTGGGAGCGCGAGTGGAGGATCGCGAGTCGCGACTTCGAATTCTCGGAAGACGACGTCGCGTTCCTGGTCATGCCGGAGGTGTTCCATGAACCCGCGGTAGGCTTCTTCGAACAGGCATACGCGGAGCATACGGGACCATCATACAGATGCCCGTTCGTTGATCTCACTTGGTCACCGGTCCGAATCGGAACGGTTCTCGACAACATCCCGTAATCACAGGGCCAGCGAACAGGTCGTGTTTGTGGATGATCCCGACGTGCTGCGAAAGGCAGTCGAGGCGGGCCCGATCGCGTCGAGGCGATCGGTGGGATTGGGGACGCGCCTTCAGACCTGAACCGGATCGGTACCGTCAGAAGGCTTACTTCTTCGACTTTCCCCCCTTCTTGTCCGGCGCCTGCGACAGCGCGGAGCCGGCTGCGGTCTTCGAGTCCTTGCCCGTCCGCCCGTCCTTCAGGACGTTGGAAGCCGCCTTCGCCGCTTTCGGACCCGTCTTCTCGTTCTTACCCATGGTGCCCTCCCAGACTCGCAGGCGTCTACCGATCCAGAACATCCCGTCGGTCGCCGGGATCGATGATGATCTTGGGTTGTGCTTTCCGCAATGGAAAAGAACACTGGGTGAACGACGAGGCGAATCGCTTCGGATGCAGCGCGACAGACGGACCCCATGACAATCCGGATCTTCGTTTCATACAGCCACCGTGACGACGCTCACCGGATGCGGTTGTCAACGCACATGGCGGCCCTCGAACGGGAAAAGGACGTGGTGGTCTGGTTCGATGGCGACATCGAGCCGGGACGCGAGATCACGCCCGAGATCCGGAAGCAGCTCAGGCAGACCGACATCTTCCTGGCACTCGGAAGTTCGAACTACCTCCATTCCGACTACTGCTATCGGCGCGAGTACAAGGTGATGCTGCGTCGGTCGAAGCAGGGACGCCCACGCGTCCTCGTCGCTCTCGTCGGCATCTGCGACTGGCCAAGCACGGAGATGGCGAAGTCGAAGATGCTGCCCGACGACGCCAAGTCGGTCGAGGAGCATGGACGCCCGAACAGGGCATACCTGCAGATCGTCCAGGGCCTACGGCGGGTGGTTCGGGCGGTAAGGCAGGAGAAGGGCAAGGAGCAGGCCGAGGCGGATCGGAAGGTCGTTGCCAAGGCGAGAGCTACGGCTGCCAGTAGAAGAAATTCCAAGGGTAGAGCAGTCGAATCCGCGCAGTCGCAGGCCGAGACCAGGAAGCCTGCTGCGAAGGTCCAGAAGCCGAAGACAAGGCCGGCTGCCAAACCACGCAACATGGAGACCGGCAGGAAGCCGAAAGGAGCATCGGCCCCGGCGAAACCCAGGACGACGTCGCGTACATCGAAGCCCCGCCGCCCAGCGAAGTAGACATGCAGCGTAACGAAGGGTGTCAGGGAAACCCGAGACAACGGGAGGCCGATCCGGCGCGAAGCCCCCGAAGCGTAGAGACGGGTCGGTCGGATCCAGCCGGTACGGACCGTTCCGCCGGCAACGACCGACCTGATCGACAAAGGCGTCGGAGCATGCGATCTTCAGCTTCGGAAACAGGTTTTAGCCGCCTCGTTGACGGCGCCATCGAAGCGGAAGTCGATTCTTCAATATTCTACAGGGGACTAACACACACAGTGGCGCTGTGTACCCGTCACAACCGTTCTGACCGGAGGGATCAGGCGACGGCGGCAGGGAACAAAGCCTTGATGCCGTCGCTGACGAACTGGACCGCCAGCGCCGCGAGAAGCACCCCGAGAAGGCGCGTTACCACGGCGCGGCCGGTATGGCCCATAAGGCGCTCCAGCCGGTCGGCCGCGATGAGGAACAGGTAGGCCACGAAGATCGTGATGGCGATCACCGCCAGCACGCTTCCCTGGCCGGCGGCGCTCGGCAGTTCGCCCGACAGGAGGATCACGGCCGAGATGGCGCCGGGTCCGGCCATCAGCGGGATGGCGAGCGGCACCGCGGCGATCTCGCCGGCCTCGTGCTCCGTCATCGCCGTCTGGGCGTCCTTTTCTTTCCGCGTCTTACGCTTCTCGAAGACCAGCTCGAAGGCGATCCAGAACAGGAACAGGCCCCCTGCCACGCGGAAGGCGCCGAGCGAGATGCCGAGCGCCGTGAGGACGCTCAGGCCCGCGAGGCCGAACACCGCCAGAATCGTGAAGGCGATCAGGCAGCCGTTGCGCGCGATGCGCCGGCGCTCTGCCTTCGCCAGGCCCGTCGTCAGCCCGAGGAAGATCGGCGCAAGGCCGATCGGATCGATGATCACGAACAGCGTGGCGAAGCCGTTGAGAAGGGTTTCGAGCATGCACAGGCCTTCGGCGACGGGACTTTGCGCCTTCATAGCGCCGTGAGAGCCAGGCGGCGACGCCCCTTGCGTCCACAGCGCGGCGCCGAGCGACGCGAAAAATGCAGGCAGTACCGCAAAGTATTGTTTTCTCTGCCTTATTTCATAGGCGACGATTTGCGTCTGCGAGCGTGATTCCTATATAAGGGCAAGACATTCTGCCCAGGATTTCATCTTGTCCGATCTTCCCCCCGATTCTACCCAGCCCGAGCGTCCGACGGGTATCGAGCCGGTCTCGATCATCGAGGAGATGCAGCGCTCCTACCTCGACTACGCGATGAGCGTGATCGTCAGCCGCGCGCTTCCCGACGTGCGTGACGGGCTGAAGCCGGTGCATCGGCGCGTGCTCTTCGCCATGAGCGAGATGGGGCTTGTCTGGAACAAGTCCTACCGTAAGTCGGCGGGCGTGGTCGGCGAGGTGATGGGCAAGTACCACCCGCACGGCGACGCCTCGATCTACGACGCCCTGGTGCGCATGGCGCAGGACTTCTCTCTGCGCGCGCCTTTGATCGACGGGCAGGGCAATTTCGGCTCGATCGACGGCGATCCGCCGGCGGCGATGCGATACACCGAATGCCGCCTCGAGAAGGTATCGGACGCGATCCTCGCCGACATCGACAAGGAAACCGTCGACTTCCAGGAGAACTACGACGGTCGCGAGCTGGAGCCGGTCGTCCTGCCGGCGCGGGTGCCGAACCTTCTCCTCAACGGCTCGGGCGGCATCGCCGTCGGCATGGCCACCAACATCCCACCGCACAATCTCGGCGAGCTAATCGACGGTTGCATCGCGCTGATCGACAATCCGGCGCTCCAACTGCCGGATCTGATGGAGATCATCCCCGGGCCGGACTTCCCGACGGGCGCCATCGTGCTCGGGCGGGCCGGCATCCAGAACGCCTATGCGACCGGGCGCGGCTCGATCCTCATGCGCGGCAAGGTGCATATCGAGGACATGCGCGGCGACCGCGAGGCCATCGTCATCACCGAGATCCCGTATCAGGTGAACAAGGCGACGATGATCGAGAAGATGGCCGATCTCGTGCGCGAGAAGCGCATCGAAGGCATCTCCGACATCCGCGACGAGAGCGACCGCGAGGGCTATCGCGTTGTGATCGAGTGCAAGCGCGACGCCTCGTCCGATGTCATCCTGAACCAGCTCTACCGCTTCACCCCGCTGCAGACGACCTTCGGCGCCAACATGGTGGCGCTGAACGGCGGCAAGCCCGAGCAGATGACGCTGCTCGACATGCTTACGGCCTTCGTCGCCTTTCGCGAGGAAGTGGTCCAGCGGCGCACCAAGTTCCTGCTGCGAAAAGCACGCGAACGGGCGCACGTTCTGGTCGGTCTCGCCATCGCGGTCGCCAATATCGACGAGATTATCAAGCTGATCCGCCATGCGCCCGATCCGTCCACTGCGCGCGAGCAGTTGATGGAGCGCGAGTGGGAGGCCAAGGACGTCGCGCCGCTGATCCGGCTGATCGACGACCCGCGTCACCGCATCAGCGACGCCGGCACCTATCGCCTGTCCGAGACGCAGGCGCGCGCCATCCTCGACCTGCGCCTCCAGCGCCTGACGGCGCTCGGCCGTGACGAGATCGGCGACGAGCTGAACGCGATCGGCAACGAGATCCGCGACTATCTCGAGATCCTGTCGTCGCGCGTGCGCGTGCGCGACATCATCAAGGAGGAACTCACGGCCGTCCGCGGGGAGTTCGCGACGCCTCGCCGCACGCAGCTCCTCGAAGGCGCGGCCGACCTCGACGACGAGGACCTTATCCCGCGTGAGGACATGGTGGTCACCGTCAGCCACGGCGGCTACATCAAGCGCGTGCCGCTCAGCGTGTACCGGGCGCAGCGGCGCGGCGGCAAGGGCCGCTCCGGCATGTCGCTGAAGGACGAGGAGGATTCGGTCACCCGCCTCTTCGTCGCCAACACGCACACGCCCGTCCTGTTCTTCTCCTCGCGCGGCATCGTCTACAAGGAGAAGGTCTGGCGCCTGCCGCTGGCGACCCCTCAGTCGCGCGGCAAGGCGCTGGTCAACATGCTGCCCTTGGAGAAGGGCGAGCGCATCACCTCGATCCTGCCGCTGCCGGTCGAGGAGGAGGCGGCCGAGCGGCTGAACGTCATGTTCGCCACGACCAAGGGCACGGTCCGCCGCAACGCGCTATCCGATTTCACGCAGGTGAACCGGAACGGCAAGATCGCCATGAAGCTCGAAGAGGCCGAGGACGAGATTCTCGCCGTCGCCGTGTGCGGCGAGGACGACGACGTGCTGCTCGTCTCCTCGGCCGGTCTCTGCATCCGCTTCCCGGTCACCGACGTGCGCGTCTTCACCGGCCGAAACTCGATCGGCGTTCGCGGCATGGCGCTCGGAGAGAAGGACCGGCTGATCTCCATGGCCATCCTGCGCCATGTCGAGGCCACGCCGGCGGAACGGGCGGACTATCTGCGCAAGCGACGCGCGGTGGAAGGCGAAGTCTCGGAGGAGCCGACCGACGAGGAGGCGACGGAGAGCGTCTCGATCACGCCCGAGCGCTATGCCGATCTCGGCGCGCGGGAGGAGTTCGTTCTGACCCTGAGCGAGTTCGGCTACGGCAAGCGCTCGTCGTCCTACGACTTCCGCACCAGCGGGCGCGGCGGCAAGGGCATCCGCGCGACGGATATCGGGCGCGTCAACGACATCGGGCGCCTCGTGGCCGGCTTCCCGGTCGAGCCGGGCGACCAGATCCTGATGATCTCGGACCGAGGGCAGATGATCCGCGTGCCCGTCGAGGGCATCCGTATCGCGGGCCGTGCGACCAAAGGCGTTACGATCTTCAACACGGCCGAAAACGAGCGGGTCGTTTCCGTGGAGCGCATTCCCGATCAGGGAACCGAGGAAAGTGAACTCGGCGAAACCGCGCCGCCGGCGTCGGACGAGCCGTCCAGATAGAGGCGACACGAAGTGTGAGCGGGGCCGGCTATGCCGGTCCCGCGACGTTCAGCCTGTCAGCCAAGGATCTTTGGCTTGCGGGCAATGGCTCGGGCGCGCTGCTTGCTCGCCTCGTTATGCATCGCAATGACCGTTGCGGTTGAGAGGGAGGCGACCATTGCGAGCGACAAGGCGAGGAACATCATTGATTTCTCTCCTGAATACAGCGCCATAACGCGAATGCCTAACGAATCGTTCCACAACCGGGCGGCTTCGTCGATCTTCGGTCACGACGTTGGACAAGGCCAAGTCTGCCCGCCGAATGCTTTGTAAAATGGTATCGCCGACCGCCCTTTCGCAAGGTCCGGAGCCGATCTCTCAGCATGGTTAGGAAGTCGTGATGTCGCGGATCGCCCTTTATCCCGGAAGCTTCGATCCGCCGACCGCGGGGCATGTGGACATCATCCGGTCGGCGATGAGGATCTTCGACGAGGTCGTGGTCGCCATCGGCGTTCATCCCGGCAAGGTGCCGCTCTTCGACGCCGAGGAGCGGGCGGAACTGGTTCGCGCCTGCGTCGGTCCGGCGGAGGGTCCGTCGGTGCGGGTGTCCTTCTTTTCCGACCTCGTGGTGGAGGAGGCGCGGCGGCAGGGCGCCTGCGCGCTCGTGCGCGGCCTGCGCGACGCGACGGACTTCGACTACGAGATGCAGATGGCGGGCATGAACGGGACCCTGATGCCGAATCTGACCACCGTCTTCCTGCCGGCGTCGCCGGCCACGAGGCCCATTACGGCCACATTGGTCCGCCAGATCGCCAAGATGGGCGGGGACGTGTCTCCCTTCGTGCCGGAGCACGTCGCCGCCGCCCTGAAACGCAAGCTCTCCCGATCCTCCTGAGAGCTGTCCGGAGTCCGCCGATGAAACTTCTTCCGACCCTTGGTCTCCTCGTCACGGTCGCGATGGCCGGGCTGGCGCCGGCCCACGCACAGATGGCGGCCGCCGGCGACACGCTCGTAATCGAGACCAACAAGGGCGAGATCGACGTCAAGCTGCGCCCAGATCTCGCGCCCAAGCATGTCGAGCAGATCAAGGCGCTGGCCAAGGAAGGCTTCTACAACGGCGTCGTCTTCCACCGCGTCATCGACGGCTTCATGGCCCAGACGGGCGACCCCACCGGAACAGGCATGGGCGGTTCGGAGAGGCCCGATCTCCAGGCCGAGTTCTCCGACGCGCCGTTCAAACGCGGCGTGGTCGGCATGGCACGGGCGCAGGATCCGAACTCCGCCAATTCGCAGTTCTTCATCATGCTCGCCGACGGCGACTTCCTGAACGGCCAGTACACGGTCGTCGGCGAGGTGACCAAGGGCATGGACGTCGTGGACAAGATCAAGAAGGGCGACGAGGCCAACAACGGCACGGTCGAGAACCCCGACAAGATGGTCAAGGTCGAGACTCGCTGACATCAGCCTTGCAACTGCGGGGCGGTTCATCCATTCAGCAAAGCAGACGGGCGGTCCGGTCCAGCCGGATCGCCCTTGTTCATTCATAAGGAGACTGGCCATGGCCTTCGAGGATCCCGAAAACACGCTGGTTCTGGAAACGACGAAGGGGCAGGTCGTCATCAAGCTGCGCCCCGACCTCGCGCCCGGCCACGTCGCCCGCGTGAAGGAGCTCGCTCGCGAAGGCTTCTACGACGGCGTCGTGTTCCACCGCGTGATCGACGGCTTCATGGCCCAGACGGGCGATCCGACCGGAACCGGCACCGGCGGCTCCGACAAGCCGGACCTCAAGGCCGAATTCTCGGCCGAGCCGCACAAGCGCGGCACGGTCTCGGCCGCCCGCACAGCCAACCCGAACAGCGCCAACTCGCAGTTCTTCATCTGCTTCGAGCGCGCGCCCTGGCTCGACCGGCAGTACTCGGTCTGGGGTGAGGTGATCGAGGGCATGGACGCCGTCGACAAGATCAAGCGCGGCGAGCCCGTGCGCGATCCCGACCAGATCACCACCATGCGCGTCGCCGCGGACATCTGATTCGGGCGCCGTGCAGGTCGATCTCTTCGACTTCGAACTTCCGGAAGAGCGGATCGCGCTGCGGCCCGCTCTTCCGCGCGAATCGGCCAAACTCCTGCGCGTGGCGGCAGATGGTCCGTTCGAGGACCGGCGCGTCGGCGATCTTCCCGCGCTCTTGCGCGACGGCGACGTCCTCGTCTTCAACGACACCAAGGTCATCCCGGCGCAACTGACCGGCGAGCGCCTGCGCACCGGTTCGGACGGCGCCACGCGCGTCGCCGTCGATGCGACGCTGCATATGCGCGTCGCGCTCGACCGCTGGAAGGCCTTCATGCGTCCGGGCAAGCGGATCAAGGTCGGCGACCGGATCGAGTTCGCCTCGCCGGGCGAGGGTGGGACCATGCTGTCCGCCGAAGTGGCGGAGAAGGGGGAGGGCGGCGAGGTCGACCTTCGCTTCGCCGCGAGCGGTCCGGATCTCGATGCAGCGATCGCGGCCGTCGGGCGGCTGCCGCTCCCCCCCTACATCGCATCCAAGCGCGCGGTCGACGCGGCGGACCTTGAGGACTACCAGACCGTCTTTGCCCGAGAGGAAGGCGCCGTCGCCGCCCCGACCGCCGGGCTCCACTTCACGCCCGAACTGCTGGCCGCCCTTTTGGCACGCGGCACTGCCCAGGAATACGTGACGCTCCATGTGGGCGCCGGCACCTTCCTGCCGGTCAAGGCCGACGACACGAGCCAGCACCGGATGCACAGCGAGATCGGCGTCGTGACGGCTGACGCCGCGCGGCGTCTTCAGGCCGCACGCGACGAAGGCCGGCGCATCGTCGCCGTCGGCACGACATCGCTGCGCCTTCTCGAGAGCGCCGCGCGCAAAACCGGCCGGATCGAGCCCTTCGCGGACGCGACCGACATCTTCATCACGCCGGGCTACGCGTTCCGCGCCGTCGACGCGCTGATGACCAATTTCCACCTGCCGCGCTCGACCCTCTTCATGCTGGTCTCCGCCTTCAGCGGCCTCGACCGCATGCGGTCGGCCTATGCCCACGCGATCGCCGAGGGCTACCGTTTCTATTCCTACGGAGACGCCTGTCTCCTGGAGCGAACCGCTTGACCGAATTCACCTTCCAAGTCTCCGCCACCGACGGTCTCGCCCGGCGGGGCACGATCTCCATGCCGCGCGGCGAGGTCCGGACGCCCGCCTTCATGCCGGTCGGGACGGCCGCGACCGTCAAGGCGATGTATCTCGACCAGGTCCGAGACCTCGGCTCGGACATCATCCTCGGCAACACCTACCACCTGATGCTGCGGCCGGGAGCCGAGCGGGTCGGGCGCCTCGGAGGCCTGCACGAGTTCGCCCGCTGGCCCTATCCGATCCTCACCGATTCCGGCGGTTTCCAGGTCATGTCGCTGGCGAGCCTTCGGAAGATGTCGGAGAGGGGCGTCACCTTCCGCTCGCATATCGACGGCACGGTCTACGAGCTGAGCCCCGAGCGTTCGATCGAGATCCAGGGGCTCCTCGACAGCGACATCCAGATGCAGCTCGACGAATGCATCCGGCTGCCGGCGGAACGCGCCGACATCGAGCGGGCGATGGAGCTCTCCCTGCGCTGGGCCGAACGCTGTGCGGTCGCCTTCGGCAATCAGCCGGGCAAGGCGATGTTCGGCATCGTCCAGGGCGGCGACGACATTCCCTTGCGCATCCGGTCCGCCGAGCGGCTCCGCGACATGAGCCTCAAGGGATACGCCGTCGGCGGCCTTGCGGTGGGCGAGCCGCAGGAGGTGATGCTGCGTACCCTGGACGAGACGGTTCCCGTCCTGCCGCAGGAGAAGCCGCGATACCTGATGGGCGTCGGCACTCCCGACGATATCTTGAAATCGATCATGCGCGGCATCGACATGTTCGATTGCGTGATGCCGACGCGCGCGGGCCGCCATGGGTTGGCGTTCACCCGGCACGGACGGATCAATCTGAAGAACGCGCGCCATGCCGAAGACGCGTCGCCCCTGGACGACCGGTCGGACTGTCCGGCGTCGCGCGACTACTCCCGCGCCTATCTCCATCATCTCGTCCGGACACAGGAAGCGCTCGGCGCCATGCTGCTTACCTGGAACAACCTTGCCTACTACCAGTCGCTCATGGCGGGAGCGCGGGCGGCGATCGAACGGGGGGCCTTGGCGGACTTCGTCGCCGAGACGACCGAAGGGTGGAGAAAGGGGGAAGAGGCGAGGGGGATTGTCCGCTCCTGATGTGGCTCCCCCGAGGCTAGGAAGGCCTTTCAGACGCGCCGGACGATTTTTCGAACTTTTTCGAATTCCCCTGTTGACCTCCACCGCTCCCGCCCCCTATATCGCAT
>NZ_JAPZDS010000029.1 GCF_029813115.1 Aureimonas sp. SK2 | reverse complement strand
ACGGTGTCCCATAACGGAGTTCACGGTTTTGGGCTGATGTGTTTCCTTCTCCTGCGAAGGAGGTTGGCATGCGTCGCCATGAACTGACGGATCACGAATGGTCGGTGATCGAGCCGCTGTTGCCGAGGAACAGCCGCGGGGTGCCTCGCGTGGACGATCGCCGGGTGATCAACGGCATCCTCTGGCGGTTCCGGACCGGCTCGTCCTGGCGGGACGTGCCCGAACGCTACGGCCCACGCACCGCGCTCTACAACCGCTTCACACGCTGGCGGGCTGCCAGTGTCTGGGATCGACTGCTGGAGGCCGTGAGCCGGGCCTATGACGGCGACATCGTGATGATCGACAGCTCCTGCGTCCGCGTCCATCAGCACGGGGCGGCGAGCAAAAAGGGGGGCCTGCCGATCCTTGCATGGGACGTTCAAGAGGCGGCCTGACGACCAAGATCCATGCTTTGGTCGATGCCGAGGGCAGACCCGTGCGTCTGGAACTCACCGCCGGTCAGGCAGGCGACGCACCCCTGGCAGCCAAGCTGCTCGATACCGTCGCGCCCGGTGCGACCGTGATCGCCGACAAGGCCTACGACACGGACGGCATCTGCAGCTTCGTGGCTACTCGAGGCGCCTGGGCCAACATCCCGCCGCGCTCGACGCGAAAGGCTACCTTCGCCTTCAGCCGATGGGTCTATCGCCAACGCAACCTCGTCGAGTGCTTCTTCAACCGCATCAAGCAGATGCGCGGTATCGCAACGCGCTACGACCGAAGGCCTGACAACTTCCTCGCCGCCATCAAACTCGAAGCCGTCCGCATCTGGATCAATGCGTAACGAGTCCCTCCCTAAGGAAGCGGACGCACCGAACGTTTCAGTTGAGGCAGGAACATTTTAGGGCTAGCGCAGGATGGTTTCGCTCGGCGGTCGAGCCGGATCGGAAGCGAGCGAAGGCATGCCACAGCCCCTCGAACCTGAGGTCATGGATCATCCAGCCCAAAGTGCGACGATGATGGAGCGGTTGGCCGGTCTCGACTGGTCCGCGACGCCGCTCGGCGGACGGGCCGGCTGGCCACAAAGCCTTCGCACGACCGTCGACATCATGATGGGCTCCGGGCACGCGATGTGTCTCGCCTGGGGGCCAGAGCGCACGTTCCTCTACAACGATGCCTACGCGCCGTTCCTCGGAGCCCGGCATCCGTCAGCGCTCGGCAAACCGTTCGCTGACGTGTGGCCGGAGATCTGGGACGACATCGGCCCGCTGGTCAGCCGTGTCTTCGGCGGCGAGACGACGTCCTTCCGGGCCATGCCACTCGTCATGACGCGCAACGGCTACGCCGAGGACACGTGGTGGGACTTTTCCTACTCGCCTGTCCGTGACGAGGCCGGGACGGTCGCCGGGCTCCTGAACGTCGCGGCCGACGCGACGCCGCGCATCCTCGCCGAGCTTGAGCGTGCCGCGGCGACTGAGAAGTTGCGCCTCAGCGAGGCCGTCGCGCAGGAGAACATCCAGCGCGTCCAGCTTGCCTTGGGAGCCGGTGCCATCATCGGCACCTGGTTCTGGGACATCGTGGCCGATCGCTTCACCGTCGACGAACCCTTCGCCAAAGCTTTCGGGCTCGACCCGACCTTGGGCCGCGAGGGCATCCCGCTCGCGCAGATCGTCGAGACCGTGCACCCGGACGACCAGGCGGGCCTCGCCGACGCGATCAACGAGGCGGTTGCCCGCGGTGGCGCCTATGCGCATCAGTACCGCGTGCGACGCCTCGACGGGAACTACTACTGGCTGGAGGCCAACGGGCGCGTCGACCATGCGCCGGACGGCACGCCGATCAGCTTCCCCGGCGTTCTCATCGACATCGAGGATCGGCGGGCCGCCGGTCTCGAGCGCGACCGGATGGTGGCGGCGCTCGCCACCAGCGAAGCACGGTTTCGGGCCCTGTTCGAGAACATCGACGCCGGGTTCTGCATCAGCGAGGTGAAGTTCGACGAAGCGGGGCATCCGGTCGACCACCGCGTGATCGAGGCCAATCCTGCCTTCGAGCGCCACACCGGCTTGTCGGATGCTGTCGGACGCTATGCCAGCGAGGTCGCCCCCGGCATCGAGCAGCACTGGCACGACGCCTACGGGCACGTCGCCAAGA
Source organism: Aureimonas sp. SK2 (assembly GCF_029813115.1). Lineage (GTDB taxonomy): Bacteria > Pseudomonadota > Alphaproteobacteria > Rhizobiales > Rhizobiaceae > Aureimonas. The sequence continues at coordinate 20,208 of NZ_JAPZDS010000029.1, read as the reverse complement.
CCGGCGAAGCCATCCGTTTCGAGGGCGAGGCGAGGCCGCTTGGACGCTGGTACGACGCGCATCTCTTTCCCGTCGGTGGCGGCCGCGTCGCGATGCTGATCGCCGACACCACGGCGCGCCGCGAGGCGGAAGGGGCGCTGGCCCGCAGCGAAGCGAAGTGGCGCAACGTCTTCGAGACGCTGCACGAGGGGTTCATCCTGGGCGAGGTGATCCGGGATACGGCGGGCCGCATCATTGACTGGCGCTACGAAGCGGTGAACGATGCCTGGCATGACCTTGTCGGCGTGCCGCGGGGAACGGCGATGGGACGCACCGTTCGCGAACTCATGCCCGGCGTTGAGGACGCCTGGGTCGACGAGTTCGCAGGTGTGGTCGAAACGGGCAAGGCAGCGCGCTTTACCCGCCGGGTCGGCACGATCGACCGCTGGTACGACGGCGTCGCGCAGCCGATCGGCGGCGATCGCTTCACGGTGTTCTTCATCGAGGTCACGGAGCGCATCAAGCGCGATCGAAGGCAGGCAACGCTCCTGACGCTGGCGGACGAGCTGCGTGGGCGGTCGGACCTGGAGACAATCATCACGGCGACCGCGCGCTGCCTGGCCGACGGTCTCGAGGTCGACCGTGTCGGCTCGGGCATCGTGAACCTGCGCGAGGATACGATCGACGTTCACTCCGAATGGGCCGAGCCCGGGATGCCCAGCGTCGTCGGTCGGCATGCCTTCTCGTCCTACGGTTCCTACATCGCCGACCTCAGACGCGGGGAGCTTGTCGCCGTCGATGATGTCGGCTCGGATCCGCGCACAAGCAGTCGGGAGGTAGGCTTTGAGGCGATCCAGACCCGCTCGTTCCTAGACCTTCCCATCAGCTTCGATGGTCGCCTGTACGCGGTGGTCTTCGCGCACTCGCGGGACCTTCGCCGATGGACGGACGGAGAGCGTCAGTTCGTCGAGCAGGTCGGAGACCGGGTTCGTGTGGCCCTGACCCGCCAGAGGATGGAAGACGCGCAGCGTGTCCTGACCCAGGAGATGGCGCACCGCATGAAGAACTCGCTCGCCATGGTGCAGGCGATCGCGACGCAGACACTTCGGCAGGCCCATACGATGGATGAGGCGCGGGAGGCGATCTCGAGCCGCCTTGCGGCGCTCGCCCGGGCGCAGGACATCCTGACACGCTCGAACTTCACCGAAGCCGACGTCCACGAGGTCGTCGACGCGGCGATCGCTCCGCATCGCCTGGCCGGCGACCGGATCGCGATGGCCGGGCCCCATGCCGAGCTGTCGGCGCAGCGGGCGCTCGGTCTCAGCCTCGCCATCCACGAACTCGCGACGAACGCGGCGAAGTATGGGGCGCTGTCGAACGAGACGGGTCGCGTCGTCATGATCTGGGAGGCCGCGAATGGTACGTTCGAGTTCCGATGGATCGAAAGCGGCGGTCCGCCGGTTATCCCGCCGGAACGTCGCGGGTTCGGCTCCAAGCTGATCGAGCGGATCGTTGCCAGCTACTTCGACGGCGAGGGACACATCGACTTCGACCCTGCCGGTATCCGTTTCACCCTGGCGGGGGCGCTGGAGCAGCCCGTGGCCATCTCGAACGCTTGAACCAGACACCATGGCCCAGTCCTTCGATCCCGCCCGTTACGCCGTCCTGATCGTGGAAGACGACGCGCTCGTGCGTGCCGAGGCCGTGGACCTGTGTGAAGAGGCGGGATTCACGGCCTACGAGGCGCGCAACGCCGATCAGGCCATCCGCCTTCTGGAGCGCCATCCCGACATCCGCGTCCTCTTCACCGACGTCGAGATGCCGGGCACGATGGACGGGCTGAAGCTTGCCCGAGCCGTCCGCGATCGCTGGCCGCCGGTCGCGATCATCGTCACGTCCGGACGTCTGAAGGTCGAGGCGACGGACATGCCGGAGAACGGGCTGTTCTTCGCCAAGCCCTATCCGCCGCGAGGTATTATCAAAGCGCTCAACGAGATCGCGGCGCAGATCCAGAACTGACTAGGGCTGAGGCGCTCGTAGCCGCGGTCTTCGGAAAGCAGTTGCGGAGCTCGCGGTCGCCCTCCGGGCCATCATCGAAGCCGAGGCCGAACGTTCGAAGGTAAGCGCTCCAAAGCATACGAGCGACGGGCGAGACCGGACTTCAGAGCGGTCGAGCTGACCGTCAGTCCGTCTTCAATACGACGCTGATGGTTCCGTCGCTCTCGAGGATCATCGTATCGACGTCAACAATATCCCGTCCGCCATTCGACCGGACGGCGCTCATCGCTTCGTCCGGCGTGATCCGCTCCTTGCGCAGGGCACCATCGTTGAAGCGCCCGTAGCGGGCTAGGAGCGTTGGTTCGGATCGCACAGCCTTCGCGAACCCCCGCCAACGCACGGACGTCCAGGCGACGAGATACTGGAGGCCGATGAGGACCGCCAGAGCGACGGCGCCCTCCGTCAGTGCGATCGACTCCTGAAGGAGGATGGAGGACAGCGTCGAGCCGAGGGCGACCGTCACGACGAGGTCGAACGCGTTGAGCTTGGCGAGCGTGCGCTTGCCGGAGATCCGGAGGAACAGGACGAGGACGACGTAGGCGAGCACCCCGACGACGAGCGTTCGCACGATGCCTTGCCAGTTCTGGAAGAACATGTTCTGCCAGTCCATCGCCGGCCTCCTTGATACGTTCGGATACTGGTCAGTCGCGCTCGGCCTTGTCGCTGCCGGGTATCCGTCGCTCCGCCAGACGCACGACCGTCAGGATGACGATGCCGTACAAAGCGCCGATGCCGACGAGCCAGAACTGGCCGGCCCCGGAGGCGATACCGAGGGCCGCCGCAAGCCAGATATTAGCGGCCGAGGTCAGGTTGTGGACGTCGCCACGGGACACGAAGATCGCTCCCGCGGCAACGAAGCCGACGGCCTGCGCGAGTCCTTGGATGACGCGGAGGGGATCCACATCATGAACGCCTCCAAGGCTTAAGATCTCGTAGAGCTGGAGCGCCGACACGGTGATCACGGCGGAACTCAGCCCGACGAGTCCATGGGTGCGAATTCCGGCAGAGATCCCGCGCAGTTCGCGGTCGAGGCCGAGCACCAGGCCCGCAACGGTCGCCAGTCCCAGGCGCAGGAAGACGTCGAGTTCGGTCACGATGGCGTCCCTGAGGGCTCCAGCGGGAGGGGCTGGCCCTCCCGCCGGCGTCCAGCGTCAGCGTACGTACTCGAACTCCGGGGCGCCTTCGAGTTGCTCGCGAGTGAAGTTCACCCGGATGTGGTCGATGCCGGCTCCGTTCCAGCCCCAGCCATAGCCCATCATGCCGTTCGCCCGGCCGTTAGCGGGCGTCGTCATCATGCCCGGCGACGTGGCGGTTCCGGCTGCCGTGCCGGCCGCAGTGGTTCCCGCCGCGGGGGCCATCGCGGTGCCGGTTGCTGGCGTCGCGCCGGTCGCTGGCGACGTCGTCGCAGCACCGGGGGTTGCGGTGGTGTCGGTCGCGGCCGCGCCGTTGTTGGCTGCCGCGTCCTGCGCAAGCACGAACTCGAGCTGGTCGTTGGCGATCGCGACGTCCTTCTCGCCGATCCCCAGGAAGCCGCCGACGCCGACCACGACCGCCATGACCTGACCATTGCGGTCAAGGAGGAGATCGTCGACCTCGCCGATGTCCGCGTCGTTCGCTCCCATGACGCGAGCGCCCATGAGACCCGAGCCGAGCATCTGGTTGCCCTCTTGGTACGTGTAGAAGCCGCCCTGGCTCTGCATCATGCCGCCGGACGCGGACATGTCGGAGGACGGGCGGGCTTCCGTGGTCGGGGCGGTCGTCGTTGCCCGCGTCTCGGTCGTCGCCGGAGCCGGGGTCGTCTGCGCGTAGGCGACGCCGCCGGTGGCCGCGGTGAGCAGCAGTGTAGCGATCAACGTGTGCATCGTGTGCCTCCCTTCTGACTACCTCTGGCCAACAGGTCGGGGCCAATCATGTTCCCTGTTGGAAACGTAGGCGTCTGAACACTCGGTGCTGCGATGACGGGTTCGGCGGAGTCCGCGTTAAGCGAACCACACTTTGGTTCCCCGATCCTGAAAAGACCCAGGTATCGCCTTCCCATGCTCCCATTCTGACCATGTCCAGCGGCGAGTTGATGGCCTCCTTCAACGATCGAGGCCTCCACGCATGAAGTTTCTGCCGACAACCGCCATTGCCCTGACGCTCATGACGTTCGGGGGCAGCCCGGTCTCGTCGGCTCATGCGGATCCGGTCGTCGTCCGAACCACCTCGGGCCCGGCCTCCTGGTACGGGCCGCGGTTCCATGGCCGGAAGACGGCGAACGGCGAACGTTTCAACCAGAACGCCCTGACGGCTGCCCACAAGAGCCTGCCGTTTGGCACCAAGGTTCGCGTAACCTGCCGGGATAGCGGCAAGTCCGTCATCGTGCGCATCAATGATCGGGGTCCCTATCACGGCGGCAGGGTGATCGATCTGTCCCGTGCCGCGGCCAGCAAGATCGGGATCGACGGGGTCGGGCGCGTGAAGCTCGAGATCCTCGCTTGACAACTACGAGGTCTCGGGGCGGTTCTTCGTCCTTAAGCTAAACGATGCCTTCCAGCCACGGGTTTGGTTCCGGAAGACACGGCTTCCGCCTCCGATCGGGAATTTTATGGGCCGCCGTCGTCTACGTCTATTCCGTCCCACGCCAAGTTGTCTGATGTCCGCTTCATAAGCTCGGTAATCGAGCTATCGAACCGTTCAATGGAGTCGAACGCGGTGGTGATGGCACCGCCATGGACCGGCAGCGGATGTTTACAACTCAACTGCCGCAAGCTGCTTCACGGCCTCGGTGCGCGCATCGCGATGCTCTGACAACGACATCGGCAGCGATAGAAGGGCTGTTGCGGATCCCAACAGCATGAGACGCGCCAGATGCCGGATGCGGCGAACCGCAGGGCGCAAGGGAGTTTGCCGATCCGTCTCGCCGCTCAGTTGCCGCCCGCAGCTTCGGCCTCCGACATGTTCGGCGCAATGTCCGGCGCCCCGTCGGCGGGCGGGTTGGCCTCGAGGTCGTTAATCAGGCGCTCCATCTCCCCGATCTCGCGGACCTGGGCGGCGATGATGCCGTCGGCGAGCTCGCGCACCCGCGGGTCGCGGATGTGAGCCCGTTCGCTGGTCATGATGGCGATCGAATGGTGCGGGATCATCGCCTTCATGTAGGACACGTCCGACACGGTCTCCTGGCTGCGCACGAGCCAGAGCGCCCCGGCGAAGACGAGGACGCCGGCCACGACGATGCCGACGTTGGCGCCGCGCTTGGGGTACATCCCCCACATGAAGCCGATCATGATGACGGCCATGGTCGCGCCCATCACCACCGCCATCCAGGTGCGCGTCTGGCTGAAGAACACGTGGTCCAGCGCGAAGGTGTTCAGGTACATCAACCCGAACATCACGACGGTAGAGGTCGCGATCATTGCTGCGAAGCGGGTGTAGGTCATCGGGAGGGCCTGCGGCTTGGGTCGTGTTCCGCAGGTAGGGCCTGCGACCGGCGGGGGAAGGCGCGGCACTTGCCCATTGCCAAGGGGTGCCGTTCCGGGACGCTGCCCCACCTAATCGTGCACGGACCTTCCGTCGGGGCCATGCACTCGACGCCAGACGAAAGCCTCCTCGCATGTCGCCAGCCTTCGCGCAGAGCACCGCGCCAGCCGCCGCCGACCCCGCAGCCGTCGACGCGTTAGCTGCGAACGCGCCCCAGACCGTGGACCAGGCGGTGCGTGTCGACCCGGCCTTCGTCCTTTCCAAGATCGAGACCTGGGTCGTCGGCTTCCAGCGCCTCCTGCCCAACATTGTCGTGGCGCTGGTCCTGTTCGCGGTGGTGTTCGGGGTCGCCTGGCTTGTCGAGCGCGCGTTCCGGCGCTGGGCGGACAAGCACGAGCGCTCGAACCTCGGCGCGGTGATCGGCTCGTTCGTGAAGTGGATCATCATCCTCTTCGGAGGCCTGCTGGCGCTGACGATCGTCATCCCATCCCTGAACCCCGGTGACCTCATCGCCGGGCTCGGCATTGGATCGGTCGCGATCGGCTTCGCCTTCAAGGACATCCTCCAGAACTGGCTGGCGGGACTGCTCATCCTGATCCAGCGCCCGTTCGGGGTCGGCGACCAGATCGTGGTCAACGGCTACGAAGGCACCGTGGAGTGGATCGAGACGCGGGCGACCATCATCGCCATGTATGACGGACGGCGCGCCATTATCCCGAACGCCAACGTCTATTCCAACGCCGTCACCGTCAACACGGCGCGCCCGACGCGGCGCTCCCAGTACGACGTCGGCATCGGCTACGGCGACGACATCGAAGGTGCTCGCAAGGCGATTCTCGAGGCGATCGCGAAGGTGCCGGGCCTCGAAGCTGATCCGGCGCCCGAGGTGCTCGTCTGGGATCTGGCCGGCTCTGCCGTGAACCTGCGCGTGCGCTGGTGGACCCAATCGAAGCGCACCAACGTCGTACACATTCAGGCCGCCGTTCTCGAGGCCATCAAAGGCGCACTCGACAGCGTCGGCATCGACATGCCGTACCCGACGCAGGTCGTCCTCTTTCACGACCAGACGGAAGAGACGGACGGCATCCGTGGTGAGCAACGCGAGGGCTGGCCGAGGCGCCCGGGACGCGAACCGCCCAAGCCCGTCCGCCTGGTCAGCCCGCCGCGTGATGGCGGCCCCTCCGACGGACCCGAGCGTTACGAGGGGACCGAGGGTACCGATGGCCGCGGGGGGCACCCATGACCTCGCGCTGGTTCTGGCTGCTCCGTCGCCTGTCGCGACGCATCTGGGTGCGCGCGACCCTGTTCTCCCTTGCCGGTGTCCTCACGGCGCTCGCAGCGATCGTCCTGAGCCCGTACATACCCAGCGACCTGCCCACCAAGATCGGCTCGGACGCGGTCGACAACATCCTCAGCATCATCGCCTCATCGATGCTGACGGTGACGACCTTCTCCCTGTCGACCATGGTGTCGGCCTACTCGGCCGCGACGTCCAACGTGACGCCCCGTGCGACCCGCCTCGTGATCGAGGACACGACCACCCATAACGTCCTGTCGACCTTCATTGGGTCGTTCCTGTTCAGCCTCGTCGGCATCATCGCGCTCTCGACTGGGCTCTACAGCGATCGCGGCCGCGTCGTCCTCTTCGCCGTGACGATCCTCGTCATCGTCGCCATCGTCGTGACGCTCCTTCGCTGGATTGATCACCTCTCGAGCCTCGGACGTGTGACGCAAACCACGGAGCGGGTCGAAGCCGTCGCGCTCGAGGCGATGCGCGAGCGCCGCCGCAATCCCTATCTCGGCGGCTCGCCGCTTCACGATCCGTCCGTCATTCCGCGCTCGGCCCGCCCGGTTTTCCCCGACGAGGTCGGATACGTGCAGCACGTCGATGTCGGTGCCCTGGCGGCGCTCGCCGACCATGGACCGAGCCGGATCTATCTATGCAGCATTCCCGGCGACCTCGTCGATCCGACAACACCGATCGCCATGGTCAAGGGGCTCGACGTTGACGAACCCGAGCAGCACGTCCGGGACGCCTTCACCATCGGCGACATCCGCTCCTACGACCAGGATCCGCGCTTCGGTGCGTCGGTCCTCACCGAGATCGCGAGCCGTGCCCTGTCGCCTGGTATCAACGATCCCGGCACGGCGATCGACGTTATCGGGCGGGCGGTGCGCCTTCTGACCGTCTGGGGTGAACCGCTCGACAAGGAAGCCGAGGTCGCGCACCCGAACGTTTTCGTGCCGCCGATCCTGATCGGCGACCTCTTCGACGACCTGTTCACCCCGATCGCTCGCGACGGGGCTTCCACCGTCGAGATCGGCGTGCGTCTCCAGAAGGCCTTCCGCAGCCTGGCGCGCTACGGACGGGACGGGTTCGCCGGGAACGCGCAACGCCATTCCCGGGAGGCGCTGGAGCGCGCCGAAGCAGCTCTTGCCATCGAGGCAGACAAGCGGCGCTTGAGGGCACTGGCTGACGAGGTCGGCGAGCGATGACACGTCCGCCAACGTTCGCCCGGTTTCAGCCCGCGGACGGACGCGACTAGATCCTGCGCGCCACCATGCCGAGGCTGAGACCCTGCACCACGATGGTGAACAGGACGACGGCATAGGTCGCGGCTAGGATCGGCGACTTTGCCGGGTCGTCCGGCAGCGACAGGGCCAGCGCTACGGAGATGCCGCCCCGTACGCCCGCCCAGGTGAGAAACGGGATGTTGCGGGCCGACAGCGATCCCGTCCAGCGGAATAGAAGGACGGGAGTCGAGACCGCGACGAGCCGGGCGGCGAGCGCGAGAGGAACGGCGGCGAGGGCGAGGATCATCGCGGTCGGCTCGAAGCGCAGGATGATCACCTCGAGCCCGATCAAAAGGAACAGCACCGAGTTCAGGACCTCGTCGATCAGCGTCCAGAGCGCCGAGACGTACCCTTGTGTCCGGTTGCTCATCGCCTTCCGGGGGGCGAGGTCGCCGATGACGATCCCCGCGGCGACCACGGCCAGCGGGCCGCTCAGGCCCAGTTTCTGCGCCACGGCGTAGGTGCCTGCGACAAGCGCCAGCGTGATGAGCACCTCGACCGCGAAGTCGTCGATCGCTCGCATGGCGCGGTAGGCGACGTATCCGGCAACGAGGCCAAGCGTGATCCCACCGCCTGCCTCGACGGCGAGGCGCTCGAAGGCGGACGCGACGGTGAAGTCCTCGGCTCCCATGCCCGTCGCGAAGCCGAGGAGGAGGGTGAACAGGACGACGCCGACGCCGTCGTTGAACAGGGCCTCTCCCTGCATCTCGATCTGCACGTCGTCCGGCACGGAAACGTTCTTCAGGACGTTGAGGACGGCGACGGGATCGGTCGGGCTGATCAACGCGCCGAACAGGAGCGCCCAAGCCAAGGGTATCGAAAGCCCCGCGATGCCTGCCGCCCACCAGAAGCCGATACCCACGATGGCGGTCGAGATCACCGTGCCGACGAGCGCGAGGAACGCGATCTGCCAAGCGCGGCTGCGCAGGAGCCGGACGTTGAGGTTGATGGCCCCGGCGAACAGGAGGAAGGCCAGCATGCCGTCCATGACGACCTGCGTGAAGTCGATCTGCCGCAGCGCCCTCGCGAGCTCGTCGTAGAGCAGCTCGTTCGGGAACATCGCCTCTATGCCGACGAGAACCAGCGACGACAAGAGGCCCATGAGAAGGAGGCCGGTGGCGTGCGGCAGATGGATGAACCGGTGGTTCAGCCATCCGAACAGGGCCGACAGGACGAGGAGCAAGGCGGAGATGTCGAGGATGGAGATCATCGGTCGGACTTCGTTTCGACGGCCGCGGTGCTGGCGGCGGCGTGTCGGCTGCGGATGGCCATCCGGCGAGGCAGGTTACCCTCCCGGACGCCACCTTCATGTGGACCTCAATCCCATCCAGCATAGCCCATCCCGTTGGACCGGGCGGGCCCGTGTCGACATCAGGGGATGTTAAGGCCTGTCCCGTAGACGAGAGTTCAAACGAGCGCGGGTCGCGCCTGCAATTCTCGGTCGACGGGGCTCACGCATCCCGGACAGCCAGCGCGAAGCATTGCGCCAGAAGGCCTTGGCTGAGATCGCCCTTCTCGACACGCCTCCGGAGCGCGAGTTCGACGCGCTGGCGCGTCTCGCTCAGACCATGCTCGCGACCAGCATGTCCTCCGTCACCCTGATCGACCCCGAGCGTCAGTGGTTCAAGGCACGTTGCGGTCCTCTCGCGCCGTGGACGGAGCGCGGGCCAGCCCTCTGCGCCGCCGTCTTCGAGAGCGAGGCGTCCGTCTCGGTCGCCGACGCAAGCCTCGATCCGCGGTTCGCAGGCAGCCGCTTTGTGACCGGCGAGCCCAACATCCGCTTCTACGCCGGCGTGCCCGTCCGCGTGCGCCAGATCGACGGGGAGATGGTGACGATCAGGACTCTCTGCGTCCTCGACGACAAGCCGAGCGAACCCACCCTTTCGGACATGGCGGTTCTGCCGGACCTCGCCTGTCTGGCGGAGGCTCTAGTCGAAGCACGTGTCGTCGCACGACGAGCCGCGGAATCTGCCGAGCAGCGACGCCTGGCGGTTGAGCGGCTCGAACGAGAGCGTCGTCAGGTCGAGCAGGCCGAACGCATGGCCGACATGGGATCCTACCGCTACGACATCGAGGCCCGATCGACGACGTGGTCGGACGGCGTCTTCGCCATTCATGAGTTGCCTGCATCCGGCGGCGTGCCGAACGCTGAGATCATGACCTTCTTTCCGGAGCCCGACCGATCCACTTTCCTGGACGGGGTCATGCGCACGCTGGATACGGGCGAACCGTTCGAGATGGAGGTCGACTTCGTGACGGCCAAGCGTCAGCGCCGCCGCGTGCGGTGTTCCTGCGAGACCGAACTGTCGAAGGGAAGACCCGTCGCGCTGGTTGGAGTGATCCAGGACATCACCGAACGCCACGCGTTGGAGGAGCGTTTGCGCCAGCAGGCGTCGACCGATGCCCTGACTCAGCTTGCCAACCGGGCCCAGTTCCACCGCGTCCTGCACGACAGGTTGCGCGACGCCGATGCTGCCTCGCAGGAACTCGCGGTCCTTCTCATCGATCTCGACGGCTTCAAAGGTGTCAACGACGCGCTCGGCCATGCCGCGGGCGACGACGTGCTGCGGCGGGTCGCCGACCGTCTTCGCCGTCCCTGCCACGATGGCTGCTTCTCCGCTCGCCTTGGAGGCGACGAGTTCGCAGTCATCGTCCCGACCGAAGTCGGGCGTGTCGAACTCGCCCCGATGGTCGATCGTCTGCTGCGTGACATTGAGATCGTCACCTCGAATGGCGACCAAATCGCCCGCGTCTCAGGAACGGTCGGCATCGCTTGGTCGGGCGCTGTGGGGCGTGATGGGGACAGTCTGCTGCGTCAGGCTGACGCCGGGCTCTACGCCGCCAAGCGATCAAGCAAGGGTTCGGCGAAAACGTATCATCCTAGTGATACCGCTGTCGGGTTCGCCGGGTAAGCGGGAGCGATGCCCGCTTTCGGGGAGCCAATACTCGCGGCTGGAAGGCAGGCGTGGGTCGAAAGCGGATGGCCGGCGTGGGTATTGAAGGCCCCGCCTAAGTTTGCCCCGCTCTTCCGCATCCGCAGAGGGGAACATCGAAGCCTCCCGTGCTTTGCCTACCGGACGCGGCACGATCGCGACGATACACGGGAAGGCTTGATGTTCGGAAGCAGGAAAAAGGTTCGCTTCGCTGTGGTCGGCGGGGGGCAGATCTCGCAGCAGGCGTTCATGCCCGGCATCGGGCGGACCAGCAATTCGGAGCTGGCGGCGCTGGTGACGGGCGACCCGGTGAAGGCGGACAAGCTCGCCGCGCTCTACGGCATCAAGGCATGGACCTATGAGCAGTACGGCGACTTGCTGACGTCGGGCGAGATCGACGCCGTCTACGTCGCGACGCCGAACTTCCTCCACCGCGACTACGCGGTGCCTGCGCTGGAGGCCGGCATCCACGTTTTGCTCGAGAAGCCGATGGCCTCCAGCGTCGAGGAGGCCGAAGCGATCCTCGCTGCGCAGCGCAAGGGCGGCGCCAAGCTGATGATTGCCTACCGCCTGCACCACGAGCCGGGTACGGTCGAGATGATCACACGAGCCCGGAAGGGTGAGTTCGGCGAACTCCGCTACTTCACCTCGACCTTCGCCCAGAACGTGCGCGAGGAGAACTCACGCGGCCACAACGGCTATTGGGGTGGCCCGGTGCCGGATATGGGCACCTATCCGCTGAACGCGGTCCGGAACCTCTTCGGGGAGGAGCCGCTTTCCGTCCACGCGGTCGGCACGAAGACGCCGAGCCGCGGCTTCAACTTCCACGACACGGTGGCGGTCACGCTGCGCTTCCCAGGTGAGCGGCTGGCGCAGTTCACCGTCAGCTACGCGACCGCCCCATCCGAATCCTTCACCCTGGTCGGTCGGAACGCCAGCATCCACGCCTCGCCCTGCTTCATGTTCGGGCCCAAGGTCGGCATCGCCTATGTCGAGAAGACCGAGGACGGGGAGACCGAGCACCGCTTCGACCCGGTCGAGCAGTTCGGCAACGAAACGGAATACTTTTCCGACTGCATCCTCAACGATCGCCACCCGGAAGCCGACGGCGAGGAAGGGCTCCTCGATATGCAAGTCCTCGAGGCGGTCGCGCGGTCGTTGGACACGGGCAAGACGGTGATGCTGGAGCCGCGAACCCGCAAGCGATCCATCGAGCCGGATCAGGCGCTGAAGCTGAAGCCTGCGAAGCAGCCAACCGAGGAGGACATGATCAACATCATTCCCCAGTCGGCATAGCCGCCTGCCGGGGCCCACACCTCATTTTCGGCGGCGCGTCGGCTGCGGCTTGTCGCCGACGCTCCCATGCTCCCCCGTCCGCACAGGTCCGCTAAAGGGCGTTACTGTGCGCTGAAGCGACTTTTATGCGATCTGACGTCGGTCGGCTTTGCGTCGTGCAACCGAGGCGAGCTGGATGTTGAGCCAACGAAGCGCTTTGGTTCGAATTGGAGCAACTCGGCGTCCCGCCTGCCGTTTCCCGCCCTGAAATCATCTTGCGAACGGCCGTGAACTCGGCCTGCCCGAACCGGTGGAGGGAGATCACCATGTCGAACGAGCATACATCTCGCGGTCGCGCCCAGGACCGCGCCCGGGTCGCCGCCGGACAGGATCACGAGGTCCGCTACGAGGCCGGCAAGGAAGGCGTCTCCAAGGCCGACGTGAAGGAGGCCGTCAAGGACGTCGGCAACAGCCGCCGCAGGGTCGAGGAGCGGTTGGAAGAAGGCGACTGATCGAACCTCCGCCCTCTCCTTTCCCGTGACCCGTTTCAGGGCATGGCTTGGGCGGAACGGCGAACTTGATGCGTGCGTTCGTTCGGCGCTGTTTCTGTCGGAGTTTCTCGTATGGCGCGGCGTCCCATCTGGAAGGGTCAGATCCGCCTGTCCCTCGTCTCAATCCCCGTCGAGATCTTCCCGGCGACGTCCTCGTCCGGCACGGTCAGCTTCCACCAGATCGACCGCAAGAGCGGCCAGCGCATCCACTACGACAAGGTCGTCGAGGGGCATAGACCGGTCTCGCCCGAGGACATCGTGCGTGGCTTCGAGGTGAAGAAGGACCAGTACGTCATCCTCACCGACGAGGAGCTCGACTCGGTTAAGCTGGAGACGAAGAAGACGCTGGAGCTTGTCCAGTTCGTCGAGGCGACGGAAATCCCGCCGCTCTACTTCGACAAACCGTATTACGTCGTGCCGCAGGACGAACTGGCCGAGGATGCCTTCCGCGTGCTGCGCGATGCCCTCAAGGAGGGCGGCAAGACCGGGCTCGGCCAGATGACGATGCGCGGCAAGGAATACCTCGCCGCCCTGCGCCCTTACGGGACGGGGTTGCTTCTCGAGACGCTTCATTACGCCGACGAGATCCGCAAGGCGGACGAGCTCTTCGAGGACATCGCCAAGGGCGAGACCGACGACGATCTCCTCGCGGTCGCGCAGGAACTCATCGAACGCAAGACCCATCCGTTCAAGCCGGGCGCCTTCAAGAACCACTACCTCGCGGCGGTGAAGGAACTGGTCGAGGAGAAGCGCCGCAAGCATGGCGAGGTCGAGATCGAGGACGAGCCGGACGAGGCGCCCAAGGGCAAGGCGAAGTCCAACGTCGTCGATCTGATGGCGAGCCTGAAGAAGAGCTTGGAGCGCAGTAAGGGCGAAGGCAACACGGCACCCGCTCGTAAGCCGGCAGGCAAGGCGAAGCCCGCGCCGAAGCGCAAGCGCGCCTGAACTGGGGACGCCGCCATGGGCTCCCGCGCCGACACGCTGCTGAAGCGCTACCGCGAGAAGCGTGACTTCACGCGCACGACCGAGCCCGACGGTGATGGTCCGTCCGCTGAGGAGAAGGGGACGCGGCTTGCGTTCACGGTTCAGAAACACGACGCCCGGCGCCTGCACTACGACTTCCGCATCGAATGGGAGGGCGTCCTCAAGAGTTGGGCGGTGACGCGCGGCCCGAGCCTCGACCCGGCCGACAAGCGTCTTGCCGTGCGCGTCGAGGACCATCCGCTGGATTACGGCACGTTCGAGGGTACGATCCCGGCCGGCGAATACGGCGGCGGCACAGTCATGCTCTGGGACCGGGGATGGTGGGAGCCGGAGGGCGATGCCGCGCAGGGACTGGAGCGCGGCAACCTTAAGATGCGGCTCCACGGCGAGAAGATGGACGGCCGCTGGGCGCTGGTGCGGATGAAGGGCAGGGACCGAGGCGCCCGTGAGAACTGGCTCCTCATCAAGGAGCGCGACGAGGACGCGGCGCCTAGGCAGGACCTTCTCGCCCTCGACCGGAGCGTCAAGACGGGACGCAGCCTCGACGAGATCGCGAAGCGAATGCCTCCAAGGACGGCAGTGTCGCCGGCCGCGGAAGCGGCGGTGCCGGCGGCGCGCCCGAAGGCGAGCCGGCGCAAGGCGAAAGGCGGACAGGCCGGCCTTCCGGCATTCCGCCCAGTTCAACTCGCTCTTCTGACGGACGCGGCGCCCGAGGGCGACGACTGGCTGCATGAGGTGAAGTACGACGGCTACCGCGTCGAGATCGCGCTGGGCGGCGGCGCGGTACGCTTTTCCACCCGCAACGAGCAGGACTGGACGACGCGCTTCGCAAGCCTGACGGACGCGGTGCTCGCACTGCCCTGCAAAAGCGCGTTGATCGACGGCGAGGTCGTCGCCTTCGACGCGGACGGACGGGCCGATTTCTCGACGCTTCAGAAAGCGCTCGGTGCCGGGACGCCCCTGTCGTGCTTCTGCTTCGACCTCCTCGAACTCGACGGCAACGACCTGACCGCCGCACCGCTCGTCGAACGCAAGGCGCTCCTGAAGGTTCTGCTCGAGGCGGGCGGGGAGGGGGCGCTCCACTACAGCGAGCACGTGCGCGGCAGCGGTCCGTCCGTCTTCCATGGGATTTGCGAAGGCGGCCAAGAGGGGATCGTCTCCAAGCGCGCCGATGCGCCCTACACCGGAACCCGCAACGGCGACTGGCTGAAGGTGAAGTGCACGCGGCGGCAGGAGTTCGTGATCGGCGGTTGGTCGCCGTCCGCCAAGCCCGGCCGGCCGTTCTCGTCGATCCTCGTCGGCGTCCGGGAGAAGGGGCAGATCGTCTATCGCGGCCGGGTCGGTTCCGGCTTCGGCGCGGAGACCCTCGCCGATCTCGCGGGACGTTTCGCTGAACTTGCTGCGCCGACATCGCCCTTCGCCAACCTGCCGCGGCCCGTCGCCAAGGGGGCGCGCTTCGTGCGACCGGACCTCGTCGCCGAGGTGGACTTCGCCGAGCTGACGGTCGATGGGCAGATCCGCCATGGCGTCTTCGAGGGCCTTCGGGCGGACAAGGCAGCCGAAGCCGTCGTTGACGAGCGCAAGGAGGAGAGCATCCCGGCGAAGGCTCCGCCGAAAGGCGGGACGCTCACCGTGTCGGGCGTGCGCATTTCCCATCCCGACCGCGTCGTCTATGGCGAGGGCGGGGTCACGAAAGGTGACCTCGCCCGCTATTACGAGCGCATCGCCGAGCGGATGCTCGCCCACGCCGGAAGCCGCCCGCTGACGCTGAAGCGCTGTCCGTCTGGCATGGCTCATCCCTGCTTCTTCCAGAAGCATGTCGGCGAGGGCTTTCCCGACGAGATGGGAACGGTCGACCTCCTCGAGCACGACGGCGAGCCGGCGCGCTACATGACGCTGCTCGACCCCTCGGGCCTTGCGGCGGCCGTGCAGATGGGGGCGCTGGAGCTCCACATCTGGGGTTCGCGCAACGATGCCATCGAGCGGCCCGACCGCCTGGTCTTCGACCTCGACCCCGATCCGTCCGTCGGCTTCGAGACGGTGCGCGAGGCGGCGGACCTCGTGCGCGGCGCGCTGGAGGCGCTTGGGCTGACCTCGTACCCGATGGTGACCGGCGGCAAGGGTGTCCACGTCGTCGCCCCGCTCTTACCCAAAGCGAGCTTCGAGGACGTCGCACGTTTCGCCAAGGGGCTGGCCGTCCGAATCGCTGCGAGCGACCCGGCCCGGTTCGTCGCCACCATGTCGAAGGCGAAGCGGCGGGGTCGCATCTTCATCGACTGGCTGCGCAACGAGCGGGGGCAGACGGCCGTCGCACCCTACTCGACGCGGGCGAGGGCAGGGGCTCCAGTGGCGACGCCTGTGTCTTGGACGGAACTCGCGCAACTGCAAGCCGCGAACGGCCTCTCGCTGGGGACGTTCTCGACCGCCTCGACGACCCCGATCCGTGGAGGGGCTATGATCGTGCGAGGAGGCTCGTCACCGGGGCACTGGTTGACGCCGTCGAGGACAAGGGCTGAGTGTCCCCTAGGCCGCCTTCCAGCTTGAGGAAGCCGGCTCGACATCAGAATGACGAGATACGAGGTTGCTCGCACGCCCAAGCGGGCTGGTCGGTGGACCGTCAGAGGGTCTGGATCTCTCCGGACGCCACCTCGGCGCTGATGTCGATAAGGCACGTCTCGCCACCCGTGACCGGCTCGCCGCCCCACCGCACCACATCGGCCGCGGGCAATTCGATCTTGTAGCGCTTCTTGGATCGCTCGACACCGGACCGTGTCGCCGTCTCCTTCCAGGCGACCGTTCCGCGGTAGCGATCCGGCGGAAGCACGATGTCCCCATCGATCCGCGTGTCGACGGAGACGAGGAAATCCATGGGCCCGCCCAACAGTCGCGAACCCTTGCGCCGCCTCGGCAGCTTCTCGGCTTTCATGCGCATCCTGCCATGACCGTAGCCGAAATCACCGACCTTAAGCTTATCGTCATGCTTCACCCCGATCCCGAACGAGCTCGCCCCGCCGCGTCAGGCGCCACCATCGCGCGCCGCGCCAGCCGACGTCCACCTGCGCGAGGCCGAGGCGCTCGAGTTGCGCGACGGCCTCGAGGATCGCCGCCGGCAACTCACTCTCCAGGCAGCCGATCGCCTCGCCGTCCGACGCCCACCCCGTCAGGCGGAGCATGGCCCGGCACTGGACGGGCGTCAGATCTTCGAAGCGTACGGCCATTCGCTCTCCCGTTGTTCGGCAGGGGATACCAAGAGACCGTTCCGAGTGTCGACGCCCTGCCCGGAACCGAGCCCGGAGGGCCGGCTGTGGACCATAGAGGCCCCCGCGGCGCACAGTCCTATCCACTCGCGAAAGGTGCCGACAAGATTCTGTACGCCGATCTCGTCAATCGGCTGCCGCGCGACGCTCCTCGAGCTTGCCCAGCTCGCGGAGGACGGTCGGGAGTATACCGTCGACGATGCGTTTGACCCCGGCCGCGTTTGGATGGATGCCGTCGCCAAGGTTCAGGTTCCGGTTGCCCGCGACGCCCTTCAGGAAGAACGGGTAGAGTGCCGCCGCGTGCCGCTCCGCCAGACGCTTGTAGATCGGAGCGAACGAACGCGAGGCTTCGTTGCCCAAGCCGGGCGGGATGACCATCCCGGCAAGGATCACGGCCTTCGACTTGCTTGCGACGTGCGAGAGGACGGCGTCGAGGTTGCGCTCGGTGGTGCTGGCCGGCACGCCACGGTAGATGTCGTTCGCGCCGAATTCGACGATGGTGAGGTCGGTCCCCGTCGGCACGGCGCGTTCCATGCGCGCCACAGCTCTGGCCGAGGTGTCGCCCGAGACGCCTGCATTGGCCACCGTCACGTCGTAGCCCTTCGCCCGAAGCGCAGCCTGCAACTGCGCCGGAAACGCCTCGCCCGGTCGCAGACCGTAGCCGGCGACGAGGCTGTCGCCGAACGCGACGATCCGGACCGGCGTAGGGGCGGACCGGGCGCGGGCATCGCCGCCCGCCGTCACTAGGGCGCCAAGCATGGACAGGGCCACCGTGGCGGCTCGGAAAGGAACTCCTTCGGGCATGGAATGTCCTGAGGTTGGGTGAGGGCAACCCTACATGGGAACGGAAAGCCGAATTTGCGACGGAGCGAGGGATCGATCGAATGCGTCTCATCGTCCCTTCACGGCGGGGCTGCGGATCCCGTCCCGCGTTTTCGATCCCCACGGCCACATCGTTTGCCTGGGTCGCCGCGAACGCCTAACCGTGGTGATCGTACGGCGAGCCGACCTCACCCGCTCCTTGGGCCGGCCTGGTCCTTCGAACCCTTCTGCCACGGCCACCTCCCGTCGATCTCAACCTCCAGCGAGAAGCTGAGAAAGGTCCGGATCGCGACGATGCCAGCGAGGACGGCGAGGCTCTCCAAGCTTGGCTCGATGGCGACGGTGTTGATGATGTCAGCCGCAACCAGCAGTTCGAGCCCGAGAAGGATCGCGCGGCCGATGCTGGAGCGGTAGGTCCGGTACGGGTCGCTGCCGGAAGCGGTATTGCTCCGCTCCCGCAGGTATCGGATCGTCGCGCCGACGATGCCGACGACGATGGCCAGGATGCCGAACACCTCGATGGCGCGCGTCGTCCAGTGGAGAAGAGGAACGAGGTCGAGAGCCATGGGGGACGGCTACGGACGTCCGGCGGAACGGTCGATCTCCTCAAGACGCCGGACATCAGCGTCCTCCGAAGCTTCGATCTCCTCGCGCTCCAAGGACCGGAGTTCCGCCTGCTGTGGCTTCTCCCGACCGACCCGCGCCGTCAGTTCGGCGAAGCCCGGGTACGATCCTTCGGCCCCTAGCTTGTTCGCCAAGCGAAGGTATCGGATGGGAAAGGCGATGGCGTCGAGATGAGCAGAGCTGAGATCGGCACGGCTCCGGTCGGCCGTCACGGTGTCCTCGACGTCCGCGAGCGCCGCGTCGAGGTCGGCCTCGCTCACCGCGCCGCTCTGGCGCAATGCCGTCATCAGAGCTGACAAAGCGGCATACAGGCCCTCGAGTTGGAGGTTTGCGGTGTTCATTGCGCTACCTCCCTGCCTGGACTTTCCGGCCCGGCCGCACGCTGTCGATCGCAGTGCGGATCACGCTCTTGCGGCGTCGCTGATCCATGTCTGGGACGAGCATGCCCTTCAGCATCTCCTCGCCGATCGCGGCGGTCTCCTCCTTGGTCAGATCTCGGCGCCGCATCTTGCCCGCCTCGATTTCCCAGGCATTCTTCAAACCCTTAGTCATGGGCATCCTCCCGATTGGAAGGACGAAACCCGGGTCGCGAAGTCGAGGTTCCGGGCCGGCGGTCGGAGACCGTCTTGAAATCGGTTCGCCGCAACCGAACAACAGAATTCATTCACGGGCGGGCGCGTGTCCTTTGGAACGCCCGTGTCCCGCTTGCGTGCACGCCATTTGGTTGGCCGACGACTGGGAGCGACACATCTCGCTGGATCGATGTTGCGCAGCACCCGTTCCGCGAATGTCGCCCGATCCCGGGCCGGCGAAAAAGGACGCGGCATGAGACGCAAATCCCTTCGAGATCAGGTCATCGTCATCACCGGGGCCACGAGCGGCAACGGGCTTGCGATCGCCGAGCGCGCCGTCCGCGAGGGCGCGGCGGTGGTGGTGGTCGCACGTAACGAGCAAGCGCTCTCCGACATTCGGGACCGACTGACGGCCTCAGGCGGGCGGGTCGCGACCCTTGCGGTTGACGTGGCAGACGATGGCGCTGCCGAACAAGTCGTCGGAGCGGCGGTCGATGCCTTCGGCGGCTTCGACTCCTGGGTCAACAACGCGGGAACGGGGACCTACGGGGGCATCGCCATGCAGTTCTACGTCGACACCATGACCGGGCCTACAATGAGAGGCAAGCGGCTGAAGAAGCACCTTCAAGCTGCCGGATACGACGTGAAGTTGACCAGTGCTATTGACTGATGGCGCAGATGATGGGCTTCCGCGACTGGCAAGAACTGACGGCTTCTGTCTGTACGGAGGAAGCGTCGCTTGGGGACGACTACGTCGACGACGCCGAGTTCGAGCGCCGCCGGGGGTTCCAAATCTGCGTTCTGCTCGACGAGGTATTCGCAGGGATGACGCGGAGGCGGCGATCGACGCGATCGGACCGACGAACTACTGCCTGCCGACGGCCGGCCCGAGCTCGGACGAGGAGGCGTTTGTCGAGGAATGGGTCTTCGGACAAGTTCGCGGAACTGAGGTCGAAATGTCGTAGGGCCAGACCTGCGTGACCTTAGTCTCGCCACGCGTGCGTTCGGTACCAGCACTCACGCGTCACGAGTCTCGCGTCACACGTAGAATGCATACTCCGACTGTCAAACGGCCTGCAAAACTGGGTCTGACTCACAACTGATGCAGTTTGGCGGTCTA
>NZ_JAPZDS010000028.1 GCF_029813115.1 Aureimonas sp. SK2 | reverse complement strand
TACCCACCTCGGATCGCATTCGAGACCTGCCGATAGTACCACTCTATCACATTACTGTTGAGAACCGCCGTCATCCAGCGCTCGGTCGTCGGTATGAAATAGCAAGTGTTTCCTCCGTAGCTGCCAGACACGTCCCAAGCAAAGCTCTGGTGCTCATAGATATCGGGATAGACGATCTTCGGCCCCTCGAATTCCCTCCAGTAAGCCACGTTGTCTTGTATCTCGAACCATTCGTATGAACCCGCCTTCCGGCCGGACCAACTTGCCCCACGGTAACCGCGCGGTTTAGGTTCGAGGGCTTCGCGAAACCCCTCCAGGTGCCGTTTTACGGCCGGGTAGCGATCAATGTCCGTGCCGCGTCTAGTGAAGATCAGCCACAGCTCCTGCGGCTGCACCCGCCATCGCTTCACATCACGGCCACGCAGGAAGGGCTTGATGATCTCCTGGCTCTTGGGATCAGCCTTAATCAGCGCAGCCCGGGTCGCGCCGTCGATGACGAAAGCGTCGTTAAAGCCTGTCTTGATGCCATAATAAAATCGACCCTCGACGTAATCGCTCAGCGGAACTCCTGCCGCGCGGATGCGAGCAAGAAGATCGCGCTTGAGGGTCGGCTCGATCTGCCAGCCGCCCTTCTCCAACGCCGTCTGGGGCATGTCGAAGCCGGCGCTTTTGAGCAGCTCCGGGAAGGCCTCGATCTCAGCCTTTTCGCCCAGGTCTTGCCAGTTCAGGGCGCGGAACCGTTCAGACGAGGTCGGCCCCCGCCGCGCCGACTTACGCCGCTCGGCGATCAGAATGGTGGGGTAGGCGATGGCATCGAACACGTCAGCGTCGCCGAAATCGATCAGGGTCTCAATCTTGGCGTTGATGTTGAACCAATGGCGCAGGTTCTCGCCGTACTTGGCGCGGTACCATTTGTTCGAGGTAATGTAGGCGAACGTGCCGCCGGGCCGCAGCAGCTTGACGCCGCGTTCGATGAAGTAGACGAACAGGTCCGCCGTTCCGGCATAGCTGCCCAGCGGCAGGCCGTTCTTGTCCTTGCCGCCATAGTGGGCTTGGAGCGCCGTCTTCTGGTAAGTGATCTTTTCCTGACGGACGTAGGGCGGATTGCCGATGACGATGTCGAAGCCGTCGTGGAGCTGGAACATCCACAGGGGGTCGAAGAACGGCGCGCTGGCCTGCTGATCGAATGGGTTCCAGCATGCGGCCATCCGCGCATCCGCGTGCGGCAGGGAATGCTCTGTCTCTAGGATATCTGCCAGTTCATCGCGGTGCTGCTGGATCAGCTCGCGGTATTTGCGCTTGGTTCGCATGGTTCGCGCGGCAAAGTGGCGTTGGGTCGCGTTCTCGATCAGGCGCTCCAGCTCACCAATCCGCGGATTGGCGAAGAGATCAACCTGCAACGGCCGTTGAAGGGGGATCAGGCTGTTGGCCGCGACCAGCTTGGTTTCCAAGTTCGGCAAAGGCTTGATGCCGAGATTGTCGTCGAGCTTTTCCGGATCGGGTGTCTGCTCGACCGCCAGGCTGATGAAGAACCGAAGCTTAGCGATGAGGATGGCGATCGCCTGAATGTCCGAGCCATACAGGCAGCGCTCTATCAGGTGCAGCTTGCGAACATAGTCGGCCAGGTCGTTGTCGGCGAACTCTTCATCGAAAGCCTTGAGGGCGGCCTCCGCCTCCTCGATCTCCGCTTCCCGCCGCGTGATGTCGTATTGCGGCGCTCGGGCAACACGGTCCGCCAGCGGCGCGCGCAGGGCGACCTTCCACTTATCGTTGTTGGGATCGAGACGCTTCAGCGCGTCCATCAATGCCTGCAACATCCCCATGGGAAATGCGCCAGAGCCGCAGGCCGGGTCGAGCACCTTCAAATCCTCGATCGCCCTAATCAACGCATCCCGCTCCGCTTCAGAGAAGACAGGGGCAGGCACAGTCGGGTCCAGTAAGTCCTTGAGACGCGCATCGACGCCATCGATCGACGCGGATCTGGATGTCGCCGCCGGTCGCTCCATGGCCAGCTCGCCTGGCGCGGGGCCGAAGTCCAATTGCTCAACGCGGGGGCGAAGCCTCTGATCGCCTGAAGGTATGAGCCCCTTCAACGCGGCATCGAACTGGTGCGCAAGCGTCTCCCGTACCATGAAATCGACAACATAGCGCGGGGTGTAGAACGAGCCCGACATCTTGCGGGCCGACGAGCTGGTTTCCGGGTTGTACGAGGCGAGCAGGTTCTCGAAGACTTTACCCAAAAGCTCGGGATCGAGTGCGACCTCCTCTTCGACCGAGGTGTTTTCTTCTACCGTGAAGACGTAGTTCTCGAACAGGGTGAACAGGCCGGATGCCTGGTAGGTCCGCCCGCTGGTTTCGTACTCAGCGTTCAGGTCGACATTCTGCTCGTCGCCGAAGAAGATGCGGTTCGGCACACGCAACGGGTTCTTCGGATGATCGGAGAACCCATCAACGCGAAGGCGCTTGCCGTCGCTGATCTTCGCCAGGTCAGGATTTCGTTCCAAGTCGCGCGCCGTCAGCTCGCGATCGAGGCACTCAAATAGCCCACCATTCAGAAACGGCACCCGTCGGAAGAGCGCGAGCGCAGCCTCTGGATTGGCGAACAGTTCCTCGTAGCGATAAACGCTGTGGATCAGGTGATGACCGTCCTGACCGCCGACTGCACTTCGATTACGCCATTTGCGGCCCTCGCCCATATCGGTGTTCAGGGTGGCGAAGAAGAGGTTCTGCAGAATGGCCTTGTAGTAGTTGTCACTATCGGCCGCCTTTTCGGGATCGGTTTTCAGCAAGGGCCGGATATCTTCCAAACGGAAGAGTTCGGCGGGCACCAATCCCCGCTCCTTAATGAACCAGCAGAAGATGACGCGAGTCAGAAGCCGGATCAGCGGGACTTCAGGTTTATCTCCCGCGCCACGCGGAAAGGTGATTAGCTGGCGAGACCAAAAGAACCAGTTGGCGAGCTCTCGATAGAAAGTTTCATTGAGCGTCTTGGTCGAAAGCGCCGCCTGCCATCCCGCGTAGAGATCGCCGAAATTCGACGGGCGCGAGCGCATCGCCCGCCAGTCGAGCTTCGCTAGGATCGTGACGTGCCCACGGTGCGGTCGCTGGGTGGAGACGTTCAGGACGATGGTCACGCGGCCAGTCTGAACGTCGCGCGATGCATCGCGCTTATGCTGGCGCCGCTCGCTAGCCGCGAGCGAGAAGCGCTGGCCATGCCGGAACAGGATGATCACCGGCATAGGAAACAGGCTGTTCACCGCCCGCGTGATTCCTGCGAGAGCCGCGCGCTTCCAAGTTTCGCCCTTCAGGTCAATGGCCAAAAACACGAAGCTGTCGACGATGCTCTTGCCGTAGCGCTCGGCCAGATCCATGGCGCCGACGTCGAGGCCAAGCATGGGAATTTCATCGTTGGTCAGCTGGAAGAGGAAGCGAACTTCGCGCCATTTATCCAGATGCGCCGAGGGGTGTTGGAGCTTGCGGTCCGGATCGATTTCCTGCGCAAATGAGCTTGGCTGTCCGTCCAACTCGATCGTCTTGGCACTACGATAGCCGAGGACCCCCAGCAGCTCGCGTCCGGCTGTCTCCAGCGGAAGGTGCGAGAAGGCGCGAACGGCTCCATCGATCGCCGGGAAATCGGTCATGCCCCGACCTTCCCGGGCCGGATGATGAGCCAGGTGACCAAATCGTAGTCGAGGCTGGTGCGGGCCTGGGCACCTTCGTCCGGCACGCGGGCGCCGCGAGCGCCAGTCAGCGACGCAAGGGTTCGGGAGGCCGAAGTCTCGCCGACGGATGCGACCGCCGCTCGGATCAGCCCGTCGTAGCGGTCCATCGCTTCGCCATAGTCGGTCTCGTCGTCAAAGGCGTTGCAGAGCGCTTCGAACGGCTCGCTCCGGCCCAAGCATAGGGCGCGGTAAGCCCCCAAGATTGGCTTGGGCTGGCCAAAGCCGACCCGCACAGAGCCATCATCCCTCAGCTGCACGAGATAGTGCGGATCGAGCGGATTAATCTTGGCCTGCTCCGGGTTCGGATCGGCCGGCCGCCGCCGCAGGCAGAAGATGACCCCGGGGTCGATGGCGCCGCCTTCAACTTCGTTAGAAACAAGGGCGTGCAGGCCAAGCGGCGCGTCACGGAGCGCCTGTTCATTGGCGCGGGCGAAACCGAGAAGCTCTGCACGGAAATCGTCGAGGGCGAAATCGGAGAGAGTGATGCCGCCGGTGGACTCTTCCAGCTCGAAGACTTCGTCCTTGAGGCGGATGAGCTGATCGTCGCGCCAGCGCGCATCGCCCTCGGCTTCCGCTCGGGCGTTGAGGAGATCGTCTTCGCCCGTGGCCGAGAGGTCGACCAAGGCCATGCGCGCCTCAACCCTATCCTTCAGGCGCAGGTACTTGTTGAGGTCTTCCGTGGGCCAGCAGTTGATCATACGAATCGAGGCATTGCGGCTACCGATCCGATCGATGCGCCCGAACCGCTGGATCAGTCGGACCGGATTCCAGTGGATGTCGACGTTCACCAGCAAGTCTGCATCCTGAAGGTTCTGGCCCTCTGAGATACAGTCGGTGGCGATCAACAGGTCGATTTCGCCGCCCGTCTGGGCGTTACGCATGTCCGCCCGCCGCTTAGCACGTGGCGCGAAGTTCACCAGCACGTCTTGGAAGCGGGCCGAGCCGAGGGTGGTCTTGCAGCCATCGCCCGTCACCAGCGCAGCATGGATACCGTACTCGCGTACGAGCGGAAGCAGCTCGTCGTACAGGTAGCGCGCTGTATCTGTGAAGGCAGTGAACAGAATGACCTTGCGGTTCGCCTCACCGTCCCGGTTGGTGGAGGGAACGCTCGCCTTTGCGCGCACAATAGCCTTCAACCGATCCAGCTTCGCGTCACGATCCGGCGTGATCTTCCGGGCTTCGTCGGCCAAGGCCGCGATTCGCTCGCGATCCCGCAGAAGCGCAGCCTTCCAGGCTCCGCGGTCGAGATGGGCGAGATTGTACTTGAGCGCGCCGCCAACTTCGAAAGCGTCCTCAAGCTCGTCGTCCAGCTCGGTCTCATCCGGCGTGGGCACCTCGATCGCGGCGGTCACCTCGAAGGTTTCGAGGTCGCACAGGCGCTGATCGATGCGCGAAATCATCCGGTCCATGGTCTGACGGAAAGAACTCACAGAGCTCTCAAGCCGCTTGAGGAAGCCGACCTTCATCATGGCGATCAGATATTTTTCGCGATTGGCCTGATCGAAGTTGCCGCCTTTATCGTAGAGCGCGCGATGCTGGTCGAGCACGAAGGACAGGGGGCCATAGAGCGCCAGCTCCAGCTTGCTGATCGCCGCGTCCACATCCTCAAACGCCGGGAAGGCGCCGGCCGTGTCGATGGTGGCGAAGACGGACTCTGGCGCGGCGCGCTTAGGAAAGGCGCCAATCTTCTCCATTGAGGCTGCGTAATGCCGTTCGACATGCTTTCGAGAGCGCGCGATGGTCACCCCATCCAGCAGGCCAAAGAGCGCGGGAGGCAGCTTGTTCAGCAGCAGGCTCGCGTCGCGGCTTCCGATCTTGGCCCATTCGGCAAACTGGCGTTGGGCGGCGCCGATGAGCGCGCCCAGGTTTGGCACGCCAAGGTCATTGAACCCGTCGCCACGATCCGCGGAGATCAGGTCGAGCTGAGCCTTCAGGTCGCTCAGGTCGTTGTTCACGGGCGTGGCAGAGAGCAACAGCACCTTGGTTTTCAGTCCCGACTTGATGACGTCGTCCATAAGTCGCTCATAGCGGCTGCGGCGCCCTCCGGCCGTCTTGTTCCGCGCTGCGCTTCTGAAGTTGTGGGACTCGTCGATCACTACCAGGTCGTAGGCGCCCCACTCGATCCGGTTCAAATCAATGTCGCCGACGCGGCCTCGTTCACGCGACAGGTCGGTATGGGACAGGACGGTGTAGCCGAACCTGTCTTCACGAAGGGGGTTCATCTCGCTGTTGTTGGTCGCAAGATACTCTGTCCAATTCTCCCGCAGCTTTTTCGGGCAGAGCACGAGGACGTTTTTATTGCGCTTCTCGAACCATTTGATGACTGCCAGCGCAGTGTAGGTTTTTCCCAGGCCGACGCTGTCCGCGAGGATGCAGCCGCCATGCTTCTCGATCTTGGACAGAACCGCACGAAGACCGTCTCGCTGGAAATCGAACAGCGCGCGCCAGATGGCCGTCTCTTCGAAGGCGGTCTGTTGGATCAGGGCATCTTCGGCGGCTTGGCCGGTCAGAAAGTCGTCAAACAGGTGCAACAAGGTCTTGAAGTAGATGAACTCCGGCGAGGCGTGCGCATAGCTGGCCTCCAGCGCCCGCAGCACCTCGTCCCGGACATCCTCTGTCAGACTTTCGTCGCTCCACAGTTCGTCGAACCAAGCGAGCAAATCCTCACGATCGCGGTCACTGTCGACAACGAGATTCAGTTCGATGTTCGGGGCCTTGCCCAGCCCAAGCCCATTAATCGTGAAATTGGAGCTACCGATCACCGCATGGGGGCGTCGGCCATCGTCGATATGGACCAGTTTGCCATGCAGCAGTCCGGAACGTTTCACCGAGCGGATCTCGACCTTTTCCCTGATCCATTGCGCGCAACGAAGCGCCGCCGCCCGCTGACGAATCTGCTCCGTCAGGCGCAGACCCGACTCGTCGAATGAGAAGGCAGGCGGTTGGAGGCCCGCGTTGTCGGCGTTTTTCAGGAAGCGCGGCTCGCCGAATAGGAACCGCATCTGGCCAACCTTGTCCAAGGTCTCGCGCAGGCGATCGTACGCAAAAGTCGTGAAGTAAGCAGAGACGACCGAGAGCCGGCTGTCGGACGATGCACGATCACTAATGAATTGATGAACCGTGCCTCTTTGACGATTGTCCCGAATTCCCGACTGGCCCACGCTCAAATTCACCCGTGCTCCCTACCTTGAACCGCACCGGATTTGCCGGAGGCTAATTGAGTTGAGTCCTACGCGGCGATCGGCGCGGCCTCAAGCGTGGCGTAGTATGCAGCTTTGACCTCGGCGGGCGGGACGTTGTCCGAAATGGCGAGATCAAACGGACGAAAGGAAGTGACTGTCCACGGTCACTTCCTCGGTTCGAACCTCGCGGACGATGACACCGAGACCACGCTCCTTCAGCAGCTGACATAGGAGTTCGCCGTCCACAAGATCGATGGCGGGCGCGCCATCGCGCGTCGCCTCACGCCGTGCGTCTGCCGTGAAACTGCCCGTCGTGATGATCAAGCCCTTGTCGGCACGGCCCTGCATGGCGCCCCGAAAATCTCGGACCATTGGAGATGAGACCGCTCCCGCGTAGCGCTTGCACTGGAACAGGACCTGGAACGAGATCAAGTTCATGCGAAGGACACCGACTCCGTCGATCCCGCCATCACCCGATTTCCCTGTGACCTCGACCTTCACGAAGCCGCTCTCACGCAAAAGCCGCTGGCAAAGTCGTTCGAAGGCGGAAGGGTCCATAGCCTTCAACGCTGCCAGCAACTGGTCCCGCCAGTCGGTCACTTCTTCCGTCGTGGTGCCGTCTTCGGACAACGCCTCGACGGGCGGCACCTCTTCCGCAGCACTCGCCTCGGCCGCTGCCTTCCGCCTTGCTTGGTACTCGCGCATAGCGTTTACAACGCGTTCACGAACGGCCCCTTCGCCGCCAGCAAGAGCGTTGCGCCCATCTTCCGTTAGAACCCAGACGCCGCGGCGTTCGTTGGCGAGCAGTCCTGCTTCTTTCAGGTAGCTCCGCGACCAGGCGATCTTGTTGGGAATGATCGGCGTGCCGCTCTTCTCGTGAGCGGCGGCTAAGTCCTCGTCCGTGAACGCGAATTCCTCGATCAGCTTCTGCTCGATCTCTTCGATCGAAGCCGACCCCCCGAGCCCGTCGAGGAGCCGGATGATCGGAAGGTAGAAATCGTCCTTCTTGAGCTGGTTGGCGATCATGCCCCGGTCTCGCCAGCTCGAACCTTCTCCCGCTTCCTTACGGACGCCGCACGCGGCACCATGGCGTAGGGTCGGATCAGGACCGAAGCCGGGATCTGAAGTTCGTCATGAAGCCGGTTCGCGACGGCCATGGTCAGCCCCCGCTTGCGGTTTAAGAACTCCGACAGGCGCGATTTCGAGCCAAACACCGGTGCGAGCTTTTCGCGCGAGATATGGCGATCAGCCATGACCACCTTGACGGCGTCGACAGCATCCGGTGCCTCGATCGGCCAAGCCTTCGCTTCATAGGCCTCGATCAGGGAGGACAACACGTCGAAGCGATCGGCCTCCTCGGTGCCCGGCTCGGGCTCACGGACAAAATACTGCTCCACCTCAGCCAAGGCCCAATCGTAATCGGCTTCGGTGCGGATCGGGCGGATGTCCATCATACAGTCTCCGGATTGATGCGGTCGTACTCGGCATGCGTCCCCACGAACTTCACCAGGACGCGGCGAAACCCGTAGGAGACGTGGACGATCAGGCGAAACTTGTTGCCGCCGATGTCAAAGATGACTCGGTTGTCAGCGACAAAATCGACGTTGGCTCCGAACTGCGCCTTGATCTCATTGGAGGTACTCCACTCAGCCTTATCGACGAGGGCGTACCAGGTTCGAAGCGGTGCCTCGGCTTGGGGATGGGTTTCCCAAAACTGTTTCAGCACTCGCTTCGAGAGAATTTGCACCTCGATCAAATAGCGCGTTCCACATTTGGGAACAAGGTGGTGATGGGTTTCAAATGGACTGGGAGGCAGAGTGCTCGCACCTTCGCGCGCCGAGAACCTACGCGGCGAGGAGGAGCGTTCGCGCTCACCTACCCTGCATCGGTCCGGTTCGATCGACCATCAGGACGGATCATCGTGGAGTTCACGAACGGGGCCACCTTCATGGCCCCGGCACGTCAGCTGCAAGCGGCGCTTCCCAGTAAGAAATCCGCGAACCCTGAACAGCCCCGGCGCGCAATATGGTGTGCCAGCCGATGCAAGCCTCATGCGTCCATTGCAGTTTCACGAATGTCTGACGACCGCCACCAACTCAGACCGCTACTCAACATTCCGAAGGTCGATCGGCTCCAGCTGCGGCAGAGGCTCCGTGATCCGAACCGTGCAGGCCTGCGGTCGACCGGACTGCCGACGGGCATCCGAGCAGCTTGTCAGAGTGGATGTGTTCTCGTTGTAGACGCGCAGCATGAAGTCGGTGACGGCCCGACCCCACGCGTGGTCATCTTCCATCAGCTGCAATCCGGCGTTCCATCGGCTCCACTGCCCGGTCGCAGCAGCCGCTAGATAGCTCCCGCCCGGCAGCGTCGTGGCAGCCAACGGATAGAGCAGGAAGCCAAACACGAGCGCGGTGGCCGCAGCGCCTCCGACCCACCATCGCTGGCGCTTGCGGCTGCGCACGCCCTTCGTCACCCTCTCCAGGTCGCGAGTGGCTGCTTCCATCGCCCCGACCGCCGCTCGCTGCGCCGCTCCCGACTGCTGAGCCTCTCGTGCGCTCGCTTGCGTGATGACGGCATCAAAGTGCTCGGGACCCTTGGCGAGCAGCGGCTGCCGGCTCAACGTGTCGATGTGTTTCCGCAACGCGCCGAGCTCGCGTCCCACATGGCCGAGATCCTCGCGCGGATCGGAGGCCTGGATGGCCTGGATCCGTCTCCCGATCTCCTGCAGCTCCTCCTGGCGCTGGACGCGGTCAGCCAGGATCGTGCGCGTCAGTACCTGAACCTCGTCGCAAAGGCGGCTGATCGTGTCCGTCAGCTTGCCGAAGGCCACTGCGGGATCGTCCAGGTCCTCGTCGCCTCGACCCGGACCCGGTCCCGTCCTGTCGTTCATGTCGCTTCCCCTCGCGCCCGTCCTTAAGTACCGATGCTGGTGCCCGTATCGATATGGCGGCTTCGCTCCAGCCCACGGTCCATCGCCGTCGTCAGGCTCGCCTCAGTCGCAGGCGCCCGGTCGAGGCCGATTTCCTTATGCCGCTCGCATAGGATCCGCCGCACGTCCGGATCGCGGTCGATCTCGGCCAGGAGCTCGTGCATCTGAGCCTTAGCCTGACGAGCCTCGGGCATCCGACTGCGACCCTCGCCGATCCCACGCAGCTCGACCTCCAATGCGCGCCAGGCACCGATGACGCGATCGGCGCGGATCGCCGGATCGGCCTGCGCCCGGCGCTCCCGACCGAGACCGTCCAGCAGCACCTCGACGCGCTCGCGCCCGCCCGTGCGCTTGATGGTCTGGCTCAAATCGGGATCGTGGCGCAGCGCGGACCGCAGAAGCGCGAGCGTCCCAGGCTCCGCCTGGTCGAGCGCCTCCGCGGCCGCCCCCATCTCGCGCGTCTGCATCAGGAGAACCGGAAGCCCCGCCGCCTCGTGCCGCTCGATCGAGACGCGCGCCTCGGCATAGCGATGGAGCGCTGCCCGCAGAAGCCCGCGATCCGCACTGATCTCCGGCAGGACGCTCATGCTCGCCAATGGGCTGGCGATGGCCTGAGGATGAGGGCCAAGGTCGGTGTTCTGACCCGTTCCCGGCCCGCGCGGTTCGGGATCGTGCCGCATTGGCTCCACGCGCAGCCGCAGCCCGTCGAAGCGCGTGTCGCGGCGGGGCCAATCATTCAGCGACAGCTCAGGCAAAGGCGAGATCGCCGCCTTGCGCGCCACGGCCGCATTCAGCGTCATCACGGGGTCCAGCGCCGGCACCAGTTGGATGGCGATCTCCGTTGGAATCTCGATCTCGCTCCGGAGGCCGAACAGGGCGGCGATGCCGCGCCGCTCGGCGAACGCCTCCACCGGATCGTAGTCCAGCGTGGTTTCCTTGGCGCCAGAGCGCGACAGGCGCGCTTCTAACCCCGCCATGGCCAGCGCCTCGCCGGTGAGCTCCGGCGATGGCCTATGGAGGATTTGAGAGAACTCAGCGGCATCGGCATGGAGCTCCACCCCGTCGCGGTGCCGGGTCAGGGCGACATAGCTCAGATGCCGATCCATCGTCGGCGACGCGAGCACATAGGCCCGGTCCACCGTCGCCCCTTGCGTCTTGTGGATCGTGGTGGCGTAGCCGTGATCAACGGCGCGGTAACCATCGTCGGTCACACTGACATGGCGCAGGCGGTCCCCCGCCTCCTTCTCCGGGCCGTCGAGCCGAACTTGTATCGCGTCCGGTTCGACGGCCTCTACCGTGCCCAGCATGCCGTTCTTCACCCCGAGCTCGCGGCTGTTCTCCCCGAACACGATGCGGTCGCCGGGTGCGAAGGCTCGTTCGCCTCCAACGGTCCCGTAGCGAAGCTCGTCGCGCAAACCCCCTTCCACCTGCAACGCGCCCCGGATCGCCTCGTTCAGCGCCCGCACGTCGACGCGCCGGTGCGCCATGGCGACTTGGGCATCGTCGGGATACGCCGCGCGGTCCCGCATGTAGCTCGCGACCACAGCCGCCTGCGCCGCGTCACGTCCCTCGCTGAACCGGACGTCGCCATGCTCGGCATAGGCTCGAAGCCCCTCCACCGTCCGGTGCGTGGCGAGCGCGACGGACGCCTCGCACTGCCACGGCTTTCGCTGGCGACGGATCTCCGACAGCTCGGCAGTGCCGATCGCCTCCGTTACCGCCCGGAACGGCGCTCCCGCCCCGATCGCCTGCAGCTGCTCGTGATCGCCCACCAGCACCAGCTTGGCGCCGCGCTCTTCCACTTCCGCGACGAACCGCGCCAGCTGGCGCGAGCCCACCATGCCCGCCTCGTCGATCACGAACACATCGTTCGCACCGAGCGTCCCCCGCTCGTTGCGCCAGCCCAAATCCCACGAGGCGAGCGTGCGCGACCGGATGCCGGCGCTCTCCTCCAGCCCCTCCGCCGCCTTTCCCGACATCGCCGCGCCATGGACGCGGTAGCCCTCTGCTTCCCACGCCTCGCGTGCCGCCGACAGCATGGTCGACTTGCCCGAGCCCGCAAACCCGATCACTGCCGCAGCGCGCTCCGGGCCCGTGATGTGTTCGACGGCCGCGACCTGCTCGGCCGACAGGCGCGCCGCCGAATTGCCGGACACCGTCCGCATGGCCTCGTCCTGCTTGGCGATCGCCTCCGCGACGAGCCTGGCCTTGACGCCGTGGTCGCTCACCCCTCCGAGCCGCTCGGCGGCGTCCGCCAGCTCCAGCTCGATCCGCACCATCTCCTGCGTCGAGTAGCGCTGCGCATGCTCGCCGAGGTCCTCGGACCCCGGACCGCTCAGCTCCACCAGCGCCGGCGAGGCCATCACCGCCGCAAAGGCGTTCTGGTACGCCGTGACGTCGTCGTTCAAGTAGCGGTGCAGCGTCCGTGCGATGTCGTGCCGATCGAACACGCTGCGCTCGTTCGTCAGCACCGCCAGGATCTGTTCGGGCTGGCGAGCGATCAGCTCGGCGTTGCGGATCGCGTCCTCGCGCCCGAGCCGCCCGCGCTCCACCTCGCCGCCCCGGCGATGGACGTTGGTCGCCCGGACGCCCATGTGAACCGTCGGCTCAATCTCCAGGCCACGCTCGGCATGCGAGCGATGGTCGATGCGCACCTCGATGCCGACACGGGCGAGCTCGGTATTGGCGATCTCTTCCCAGGTCCGGCGCAGGTCCACGAGCTGCGTCTGCGTCGAGGGCAACCCTTGCGGCAGGAGGTCCTTGTTGGCGAACTCCAGATAGGTCTTCGGCCCCAGCCCATCTGTCGTCACGGACCGCGTCGTCATCAGGACATGAGCATGATGATTGCGCACGTCGCCTTCGCGACCGGGCGCGTGGATTGCGAAGTCCACCGCCGCGCCGTAGCGATCCGCCAACTCTCGAGCGAAGGATCGCGCGACCCCGAGCCGCTCCTGCGCTGTCAGCTCGTGCGGTAGCGCCAGGACGAACTCCCGAGCGACACGGGCGTTGCAGCGCTTCTCGGCCGCTTCCGCCGCATTCCACAACGCCGAACGGTCCAGTGCCCACTTCGCATCGACACCATCGGGCAGCACGATCTCGCTGTGCACGACGCCCTCGCGGCGGCGGTAGTCGTGCGCGACGCCATCGCGAACATTCACCAGGAGCGTCGCCGATCGGTAGGCCGCAGACGCCACGGCGGAGCGTCCGGTGGAGCGGGAGACAACCGACATCTGGCAGTGGAAGATCGCCAAGGGTCGGGAACTCCTTCGGGACGAGGCAACAGGCAAACCGCCGATGCGGTGCGCGTCGGGTGATCAGGGATAGCGGATGTGCCTCCCTTCGCCAAGCTAGGGAACACGGTTCCCGTATCTGCGCCCTTGTCTTCGCTTCGCTCCGACGGTGTCGGCCCCTTGGATGGCCCGTCAGCACACAACCATCGGACGGGGTGCTGGCCAGGAAGTGGAAGTTGGCCTGGAAGGAAGACGGCAGATCCACGACGTTGACGATGGTCCGCCTGCCGGATTGGTGATCGCTGCAAGCCGAGGTATCTTGGGTTCAGACGTCTGCGCTCATTCGGATCGAATCAAAGAGAGCCGCTCATGCCTTTGACCGTCGCAGCGCTCGGCTTCATCGCGCTCCAGATCAATGCGGCGATCGACAATCGGGAACTCGAGGACATATCGATCGACACGGTGCGACGGGAGATCGAGGCGGGCACGATCCTCGCGTTCCTTCGACGCGGCATTCGGGACATGGATCTAACGCATCTCACCGCGGAGACCGAAGCTGAGCTTTTGGCGGAATGGCAGGAGATCGATGCAGCTGTGAACGCGGGACGCAAGTTCGGCGTCGAACATCGGGGCTTGACGCTTCTCGTGGCGTTCTTGATCGAGGGCATGCAGCGCCGCGCGCGTCGGGCCGCTTGAGATGGCATCCGAACCACTGGCCGTCCTGATCGACGCCGACAACGCCTCGCCCCGGATCATCACCGGACTGCTCGCCGAGGTCGCCAACTACGGCACAGCCCACGTCAAGCGCATCTATGGCGACTGGACCGGACCCAATCTCAAGGGTTGGAAGGAGTGCCTCCTCGAGCATTCCATCCAGCCGATCCAGCAGTTCGCCTACACCACCGGCAAGAACGCCACCGACGGCGCCATGATGATCGACGCCATGGACCTCCTCTACACCGGTCGCTTCACCGGCTTCTGCATCGTCTCTTCGGACAGCGACTTCGCCCGCCTCGCCGCTCGCATCCGAGAGCAGGGCCTAACCGTCTACGGCTTCGGTGAGCGCAAGACGCCGCGCCCCTTCATCACCGCCTGCGATAAGTTCGTCTATGTCGATGTGCTCGGCGTCCCGACCGCACAGGCGGTGCCGGAAGACCGTCAGGCGGAAGCAGTCCCGGCAGCGAAGCTCGGAAGCAGCGGGTCCATTCCTGCGCAAGTGGCTGCGGTTGCCGCCCCAGCGCCGGAGCGGAGCAAGCTTGATAAGGCCGCCCTCGCCATGATCACCAGGGCAGTCACCGCGGCGGCCGACGAGGACGGGCGCGCGCATCTCGGCCGCGTCGGGTCGCTCCTGATCAAGCAAGCCGCCGACTTCGATCCGCGCAACTACGGCTTCCCTCGCCTGATCGACCTCGCCCAAGCCTCCGGCATCCTCGACATCGAGCGCGAGGGCGACGGCAACAAGGTCGTCATGGTGCGCTTGAAGGAAGCGAAGGCGTGATCACCGGACGCCGCCTCGGCGGAAGGCGATCGGAACGGCAGACCCAGGACATGAGACCGCAGGAGATGAGCGTTGGCGCGTAAGACGATCGAACAAAGACTGGCCGAGATCGAAGCGCAGCGTGCCTCGCTGAAGGCGCGTCTTTCGACGCAGGAGCGCACCAACGACACCCGTCGCAAGGTGCTCCTCGGCGCTCTCGTCCTGCAGCGCCTGGAAGCCTCCAGCGATCCCGAGTTCACCCGTCGCCTCGGCGACTGGCTGCGTCGCGAGCTGCCGGCCTTCCTGACCCGAGAGAAGGACAAGGAGCTGTTTGCCGATCTCCTCGCCGCCCCCAAACGGGATGAGCCGAGTGACAGCTGAGCGCGGTCTTGCCGGAGGGGCTTCAATCGCGTCCGAAGGCGATCATTTGGTCCCCATGCCGCGCCTTTGGATCCTCTCCGATCTCCATCTGGAGACCGTCCCTCATCCGGACGCGTTCGCGCCGACGCCCCCCGATTTCGACATCCTGGTCTGCGCCGGCGACATCTGGCGCGCCGATCCCACGCGTGGGTTTCGCACTCTGCGGCGCCTCGCCGGGAAGAAGCCCGTGGTCTGCGTGCTCGGCAACCACGAGCACTGGAACAGCGTGCTGAACGAACAGCCGCCCGAAGCGCGCAAGGCCGCTAAGGCGTGCGGGGTCACCCTCCTGCAAGGGGACGCGGTGATGCTCCAGGGCTGCCGCTTCATCGGCACGACGTTGTGGACCGACTATGCGCTCGCAGGCGACACGGTGGAGCTGGATGACGAGACCGGCGAAGCCATCCAGGTCAAGACCGCGACCGGCACGGCCAAGCTGACAATCGGTGCCACGATCCGGCAGCACCAGATCGAGCTCGCGCGCCTCACCGAGCTGGTCGAAGCCCATACCGGACCCGAGCCGCTCGTCGTCGTGACGCATCACGCGCCCCATCTCGACTGCATTCGCACGGAGGACCACGGCACCTTCTTCGCCGGCAACGGCGCGTCGGACCTGTCCGCGCTTCTCGACACCGGACGGATCGATCTCTGGGTGCACGGGCATGTCCACCACAGCGTCGACATGCCCATGCCTAGCGGAACGGTCATCCGATGCAATCCTGCAGGGACGCGGTTCGGCAACATCGACTTCGACGACACCCTGGTCATGACGCCGCGTTGGGTACCCGACCCACGCCGCATTCGCGAACGCTTGGCGTCGGTGCTCGCGATGGCAGCGGCTGCGGGACCCTATGCCCCGACCACCTGGGAAGAGCAAAAGCGCTTCATGGACGAACTGTCCGGCTAGGACGACTGACATTCGGTGAGGCGATCGATCACCTCACCTTAGTCGGCTGATCCGCACCGGGCAGTTTTCCCTATGTCCTACGTCCGTTCATCAACCCGAACGGAACTGGCATGCCCAAGACACCGCACCGCTTCGACGCCACCCGCATCGCCCTCTTCTGCCACACGCGCTTGGCCGCTCATCTCGCGCCCGATGACCTCGTGCGCCTGCGCGCCTATCTTGAACTCTGCCTCGCCAAGGGGCAGTTCCCGCCCTACCGGGGCCATGCCGTCGACGCCGTGCTCCTATCCGAGCAAACCGGGATCGAGACACGGGCTCTGCGAACCGCCAGGCCCCACCTCCAGCCCCTATGCGACGCCCTGTGCCGGGCCCTGGCTGACCAGCCTCTACGGCAACCGGCGCCCGCTCGACCGAGGTTACGGCGGACACCGCGTCCCGCCCAAACCGACACTACCGACATTGGAGCCGCTCCGCGCAAGCCCGGCCCCAAGCCCCGCCCGATCGTCGCCCATCCCGAACCGCTCTGGAGCGAATGGACCGATCCCGCCGATCTCGCCTCGGCGCTGCGCCTTCATCTCGTCCGTCACGGCGAGAGCGTGGCCATGCTGGCGCGCGCGATCACCGCCGCAGGCACCCGCCTCGAGCGCCTGACCCTCGACAACTGGATCAAGGGGAAGGCTTCGCCGCGCTCCGTCGTCAGCTTACAGGCTCTCGACTGCATCGAGGACCGCTACAAGCTCCCCGAGGGCTCACTACGTGCCAAGCTGCCCCATCCCGCCCGGGCAGCAAGAGGCCACGCGCTCGCCGGTCTCCCCGCCTCGGAGCGCCGTCGCCTTGCCTGGCACCTGCCCGACGACTTCGCCCGGCGTACCGCCGCCGAGCAGGACGAGATCCTCGCATGGGTGCGCACCACCATCATCTCCGGCTCCACCGACTACCGCCGCTACCAGGCCGCCGCCCAGCGCCAGCGCTTCGCCGTGCGGTTCAAGGCGCTGAACGGAACGGGACGCTGGACCGGCACCCGCAAGACTAGAGCGCCCGCGCGGGAGGACGCGCCGCGCCCCGCCATCGACTTCGACGACGGCGAGGCCATCGTCAGCATGGTGGTGGACGCACCCGAGCGCCTTCAACGCGAGATGACCGAGCTTCTGCGCTTCAAGACCGCGACCCTAACCGCCTTTGGCCTGCGCCGCTCCGGTGTCTGGAATGCTGAGACCGCCTCGCAGAAGATCGAGCACTTCGGTCTCATGTTCGGGGCCCTCGTCGCCTCACCGGACGGCGAGATCCGCGGCCATGGGGCCGAGCTTGGATCCCTGTCCTTCGCACATCTGGTCTTTCCCCGCGTCTGGGACTGGTACCTATCCTGGCGGGAAGCCCGGCGTGGCTTCTACACCAAGTGGGAGGTCGACATGCTGGCACTCGGCTTGTCGCTCACCCAGAAGGAGACGGGCTGGCTGCGCCAGACCCCGCGTCTTGGCCAGCACCTCGTCCCGATCCCGGGCCTTGTCGACGAGGCCGACATCGCGAGCGCCCGCACCGACTGGAACGCGGCGTGCGACACCCTGCACGCCCACGGCCGCCACCGCACGCGCGAACTGAAGCGCGTCGCCCGCATCCACCGCGATCCCTTCGAGCCGATCCTACCCATCCTGGAAGCCAAGAGCCCGGTCGGGGAGTATCGCAGGATCACCGAGGAGATCGCCCGCCGCATGCCGGACGAACGAACCTATCCGAAGGCGACCGCCGAGGCCGCGCGCGCCTTCCTGCTTTTGCGCTTCGGCCTCCACACCGGTTTGCGGCAGAAAAACCTGCGCGAACTCCTGGTCTGCCCACGAGGCCGCATCCCGACCGCCGAGCGCGTTCTGGAAGAGCGCCGGCGGGGCGAGCTGCGCTGGAGCACGAGGGAGGGCGGGTGGGAGGTCCTGATCCCGGCGCTGGCGTTCAAGAACCACACCTCGTCTTTCTTCGGCTCCAAGCCCTTCCGTCTAATCCTACCTGACCTTGGCGGCCTCTATGACGCGATTGAGGCCTGGATCGACCGCCATCGGGCGCGCCTACTTGGTCCCGCCGAGGACCCCGGCACCTTCTTCATCAAGTCGGTAAAGC
This sequence comes from Aureimonas sp. SK2, assembly GCF_029813115.1. Lineage (GTDB taxonomy): Bacteria > Pseudomonadota > Alphaproteobacteria > Rhizobiales > Rhizobiaceae > Aureimonas. The sequence continues at coordinate 12,381 of NZ_JAPZDS010000028.1, read as the reverse complement.
GATCGAGCGCCAACGCCGCCTATAACCAGACCACGTTCTTCGAAGCCTGGCGCCTCGCCATCCAGCGCTATGGCATCCACAACCCCTATACAGGTCGTGGCGTGATCGTCGGGCTCCTGCCGCATGGGCCGCACAACATCCGTGACGTGCTGGCGACGCACATCTTGAAGCAGACCGGCTCCTACGAGCAGGCGAGCTACGCGATCCAGGACACGCCGGAGATGGTGGCCCAGCACTACGGGCGCTTCTTGCCGCAGGACAAGGCGGAGATCGCAGCACGAGTGCTGAACCAGGTCTGGCAGGCGGCATAGCGGCAACGCCGGCTTCTCGATCGGCGGCAAGTGATTGACTAGCCAACGGCGCAGACAGTTCCCCAAGCGGAAGCCATCGCTAATTGCGAACGATAGACAGACCGATGGCGAACGCGTTGGAAGGCCGACGAAAGGCCTCAAACCGTTGGCACGATCCTTGCCCCGATCTCTCTCAAAAGCCTTCCACGCGCCGCAAAGCGGCTCGTGACCACAGATTCGACCGAAGGGAGTGAGGAGATGGTTTGGGTTTGGTTTTTGGATGACAGAAGTGTCACCCCTTGTCTCATGGGGTCATAGACCGCTTCGAAGGGACGGAACTCGGCTGTCGGCGTCTCGGCGAGCCACCGTGCCACCCCTTTCGCTTCCTCGTAGAACGGGGCGACCAGCGCCGTAAGCTTCACGGTGAGCCCAAGATGCAGGCCACGGCTGTTGCGCAGGATCTCCAGCTCGACATAGCCGAAGCGCACGAGGTCGATGAGGTAGCGCCGGATGGTGCGCGTCGAGCGCGACATGATGTTGCCTGCCGTGCCCTTGGTGATCGACGTCGTGCGGCCCTTGCCGCAGCGAGCCCGCAGCACCTGGAGGAAGGCCTTGGCGTTCGGCGTCAGGCGGTCGTCACGCGCAGCAGTGGTGGCCATCGGCTGAGCGTACTGACGGCTATCGTTGGGCGAGGGACGCTCGTGGCGCGGTCTGGCAATGGGCGGGCGACTTGCACCTCTCCTGCCCTGCCCACTGTCACAGGATGACACCTTGGCAGATACCGCGCCGATCGCGGCCGAGCGGCGCTGCGCCTCGGCGATCGAGATCAGTCCGGCACGCTGGTCACGCCAGATCGCTGCGCGCGCCGCAAAATCGGGATGCGGCGCTTCGAGCATACCCTGCATGAGGGCGAGCAGGTCCGTTCCGGCGTCAACGCCTCCCTCGAAGGCGCGCGTCGGCACAGGCACGCGTCGAGGCGTACGGGATCGTTCTTCCGTCATGGGCTCTTCCTTGCGCGAGGCAAAGCAAGGCCGTGGCGGGAAGCCGCGTTTTCATTTGACGATGAAGGCGAGGAGGCTTAAATCTGCGGGCAGCGACGCACACACAGATCAAGGCTCCGGCGGCTCCCGCTTCGGGGCCTTTTTCTATGCCTATGGCGTCTCCCGTGTGGTGAAGGTGTCCGTCATCACGCGGCGCTCTGGTCGAGCAACGAGAGATCGGACGGGATGATGGTGTGCGAGCGGGTCTTCGCGATCAGAACACGCAGAACTTCGGATCGGGATGCAGCGCCGAGCGTCGCCTTCAAGCGATCCAGCTCGGCGATCTCGCTTTCGTGAAGCACGGCTTCGACCGAGCGCACGCCAGCAGCTCGGCGACGCGCACGCATCTGCTCGACATGCTCGGAAGCTCTGGTGCGACTCATGGGGCGGTCCTCTGCTCGCTAACTAGCTAGGCGTACGCGAGTCCATTAAGGAATGCCACTGCGGTAGCGCACGAAGGCTACAGGCCCACGCAAGCCTTCGCAGGTGGTCTGCGCCTTCAAACCTACAGAGCCCTGAAGGTCAGGGCCTCTGAACTATCTTAGGTTCAAACCTTCAAAGGTTCACAGTATCGGGGGTGTGAAGGTGCAAACCTTTTCATTGATTTCGCAGAAGGGCGGCGCGGGAAAGTCCACTTTGGTCCGCCAGCTCTCTGTCCTGGCGGCCGAAGACGGTCCAGCCATCATTATCGATCGCGACCCACAGGGCACCAGCACGAAGTGGTGGCAGCGCCGGCAGGAGATCGATCCACCCCTAGAACGTCCAGACCTTCTTACCTTAGAAGGTTCAGACCTGCCGAGGGCGGTGTCTGCGCTGAAGAGCAAGGCGGGCGTGCTGTTCGTGGACACCCGGCCTGCGGTGACGGAGCCGGAGGCGGAAGCCGCACGCGTTGCCGACCTAGTGCTCGTCCCCATCCGCCCGTCGCCCGATGACATTGAGGCCGTGGGCGATACGCTGAGGATCCTGAAGCGTTTGGAGAAGCGGGCCGTTCTCATCGTGAACGCCGCTAGGAACGAAGCGAGAGCGACCGGAGCACGCGCTGCCTTGTCGCGCTATCCGATACCTGTCTGCCCATTCTACCTCACGGATCGGACGGCCTACCTTGATGCATCACTGGAGGGACGAGGTGTCGGTGAGATGAAAGGGCAGGGTGCCAAGGAAGCGACGATCGAGATCCGCAGGGTATGGGACTGGATCAAAACGGAGGCTGCGAGCCATGAGCACTAAGAAAGGTCGCACCCTTGCCGACATGATCGGCGGATTGGATGAAGACCTCGACACGAGCCCACCGGCGAGCCCACCCCCTGTCAATTCGGTGTCGGCATCGGCGTCCGCCGCGAAAATCGTCCCGATCAGCGTGCTCGTCTCGCCTGAGGACCGGAAGAGGCTTCGCCAGCTGAGCCTCGACACGGGTCTCTCCATTCAGAAGCTTGGACACGAGGCGTTCAATAAGATGCTGGAGGCTCGCGGCCTACCTCCGTTGGAAGCAGTGTCAGCGAACGTCCCAAGCGGGCGCTCAAGGCGGTAACAAATTTTCCCTTCGGCCCTCAGAAGGTACATAGGTTATCAACTACAAACCTTCTTATGGCAATAAGCAGCGATGGTTACGATCGGCGTCAGCAGGACCCCGATCGTCAGGTGGACGGACATCTGTCCGCTCATCGACGGTGTTAAACCCAAAAAATGGCTCCTTAGTCGCCAGCCTGATCGTGAGGTTCGATGTACGTTCCGCCGTGGACCATCCTTGCCGGCCTCGGCGCGTTGTCTCGCAGTGAACTCTGTGGGTATCTTGCCAGCTTCGAGGAGACGACCCTCCTCAATATCGCCGCGGACAGGGCGGCAGGCATCGCAGATCGCTTGACTAATCGCGAGCCAGGAGCCGAACGCGCTTTTCAGCGTGCTTTGGCAGAGCGGGCCGGGCAACTGGATCGTTCGGGGGCAAACGACGCTGCTCTTCGCTTGTGGTTGTGGGATCGCCTCGCGTCCGCCCTCGGCCTCGACCCATCCGTCCCGCTATCGACCCGCACGGCGAATGCCAGGTGCGCCTCGGTCGCCTTCGCGGCCGCCGCCGCGCTTCCGGGGCGAGACAACGTCGAGGGAAGGGAAGGGAAGTCGCGTGCGGTCGTTGCTTGGTCGCGCTTGACGGCGATCGTCTCGCGGGAGGCGCCGGACTTTAGCGCCGTCGTCGTCGCGCACGCCGAAGACATTGCGCGGGCGGTCGCCGCAGCCGCTCGGGCGGGAGACCTCGCAGACGACCGGAGGGAGGAGTTCGTTCGTCGGGTAAGGGACCGGATCGAGGCCCTGCCGTCCAAGGTCCGTACTCAGGCCATGGACGATGCCCTGAAGTCCGGTGACCGGGCACTCGTCGCCTTGATCGCGTCCGGCACCTCGCTTGTCGGGGCCGGGGTTGCCGTACAGGTCGCCGGGTTCGGCGCCTACATACTTGCCGCGCAAGCTTCGGCGGTCATACCGTTCGTCACCGGCCCCGCCCTCGTCTCGTTGCTGTTCGTCATCGCCAACCCGCTGTTCGCGGCACCCGCACTCCTGGGCGGCGCGTACGTGGCGGGGCGCTACGTGAAGGGTTCGGCGGCCAAGGCTCTCGCTTCCGCCATGACGTTGCAACTCGCCCTGAAGGGTGTCGAGGTCGGGAGGACGGGGCTTCAAACGGCGATCGACGGCTTCCGCGAGTTGACCGACGAGGAGTTGCCGTCTCTGTCGGGTGGACGTCGGAAGGAAGTGCTCTCGAAGCTAGCGAAGGTCCGCGCCCTCGTCGGCCCATCGCTGCCCCGGATGCCGGGAGAACCCGAAGGCAAGATGGCGCTTCCCGTCGCGCACGTCGAGGCGGGAGGCCTGTCACGGATCCTGTTTCAGCGAGACGAGAGCGCAGCGGATGCTGCGGTTGTCGGAGGCTTCACCGTCGGCGACGTCCTCTTCGACGCAGTTGCAATCGATCCGCTGGTCCTTTCGGCGGCCGACTTCTCACAAACGGAGGATCTGTCGGGAGTTCTCGGGTTCTCAGGCTTCGCCGACCGAGTGTCGGGAATGTCTGCGGACGCGGCGGCAGGAGCAGAGAGTAGCTTGCGCGGCTACGTCGCGGAGCAGGTGGTCGCCGCCTGCCTCGTAGAGCACGGGCACGTCGTCTCGTTCCCGTCCAGCTCCAACCATCCGGGCTCCGACCTGCTCGTCGATGGCGCCCCCTTTCAGGTCAAGTGCCTTACGGACCTTGGCGGACTTCGCCAGCATTTTGAGACCTACCCTGACATCCCAGTCATCGCGAATTCGGAACTGGCAGCTGCCCTTGCCGATGCGCCGGTGGAGTGGGCGGACAACGTGTTCTTCCTCGATGGTTTCAGTCGCGAGGTCGCGGACCTCATGACCCGGACGGCGCTGGATGCCGGCGCTTCACTCGAAGACCTTGACGTTCCAATTTTCGCTATCGCGGTGTCCGGTGCACGGAACCTGTTCGGATGGTGGTCGGGAAGGACGCCCCTCTCCGATCTTCCGTTCTCGATCGTCCTCGACGGCGCGGTTAAGGGAGGCCTTTCGGCGGTGGGCGGCATGTCAGGCAAGATCGCGGGTCTCCTGCTGTTCGGGCCAGCCGGGGCCCTAGTGCTCGGGGGTGTCGGCGGTGCCAGCGCGCTGCTCGGCTCCGCATGGGTCCGAGAACAAGCGACGAAAGCCCTCTCCGACGGTTGGGTGGAAGAGGTCGAAGGCTGCACCGACCGGCTCAAGAGCGCCATCGTGGCAACCATCGAACGCAAAATCCGCCTTCTAAACGAGAAGGAGGCCGCGATCGCTTCTCAGGAACATCCACAAGGCGGCTGGTTCTCAGCAAGACTCCAAGACGACGTCGTGGGCCTGGCGGAGCAGCTTTGGGAACTCGAAGCCGACACGGCCCGATCCTCGCAGCCGGGACGTGCGAGAGCCTGCCTTGCTGTGATGTCGGAAGCGGCGGTTCATCCGTCCGCCGTACAGGACGAACTCTCAATCCTCCTCAGCGTCTTGCGCGAGCAACCCAACCTGGCAAGGGCAGTATCCGACAAGGCGTCGTTGCTATGGACTACGTTGAGGACGCGGACGTCGGGCAGGTCGTGATCTCGGACAACGATAACGAAAAAGCTGATCGTTCCGGAGGCCCCAAGGTGGTCGAACAACGCGATTTGATTGTTGCTGCCGCACCTTCGCGCTGCTCCACCATCCTGTTAAAGTCCGAAACCACCGTTTCGAATCTCGATCTTGTCGGTGCGTCCGGCACCTCCACTCTACCGGATCACCGCCGGGAGATACTGAGCATCAAACGCGATTGATGGCTTGGCCTCGGCCGTGTCGAGCAGCGAACTGTCCACCATAGCGGCGGTAGCGTTCACCTTTTGGCTGATCCGCGTGTCCAATGCGAACCGGAAAGACGTGTCGAGAGAGCCGGCTGCTCATGACCAACAGAGCCATTCCCGAAACACCATTCTGGCTATCTCAAGCAGAAAATTCACCCTTCTCCTTGACCAGTAGGGCTGGTGAGGACATCTTGACATCGTCTGCGACACGATCATCGGGACCCACAACCCTCATCCCTAGCGGGCGAGGGGCGGCAACTTCGGACAAAGGACCTTTGGGTCCCATGTTTGTCACGCCTCGATAAGGTCCTTTCCACGAACGTGGCCGCCCGCCGCAACGCCGGTGTTCTGTCCTTGGGGAATGGAACAATTGGTACGCGGAGGGAGGGAGCGCACGGATCCTCGCGGTCCTTGGCACCTCGGAATGACCCGCAACAATCGCGGCCGAGGTATCGAAGATGCATTCTGGTCTTCGGTCGCATCGCCAAGGAACATGCACGTGATCAAGTCCAATGAAATTCATGTCCTGCCGCGCCCCGTCGAGGCCCTTCCAGAATACGCCTCATCGTCCGCACGCAACACGCTGGCCGGTAGGCTCGTCGAGGCCTTCGGCCTGACCGAGCGCTCGGCGCGGGCCATCGCTAACGCCGTCGTGGATCCCTCTGCCGTCCGCAGGAGTCTTGGTGGCGATCAGTCCTCGCCGAACGCCGAACGCATCGCGGTCCCGGGCGGTACGCTACTTGGCCTGCGCACCACCGTCTGGTCGCGCCGCGTTATGCCCGACCCGCGCAACCCGCGCACGCTGCCCTCCCGCCGGCATCCCTTCGCAGTCGATCCCGGTACGGGCGCCGAGGACTCCAAGTTCCGACCCGTACCGGAGCCCCGGTCCCCGCAAGACGCCTCGCCGACCGCCGCCGAGTTGGTCGTCGACATCGAGAGCCGCCACCACCTGAACTGGGCGTCGCAGCACGTCGCCGGCTATGTCTCCTACCATAACGACTGGTCCGACTCGATCCGGCACCAGGGCGTCATGGAGGCGGTCTGGGTTGTGCCGACCACCTACCGTCATACCGACGGGTCCGACCCAGCGACGGCGCTCACTACAGCGGAGGGCTCGTCCCGCATCACAGCGGTTCACGCGATCCTTGGCGAGCGCTCCGCAGACGTTCCCTACGAGGATGCAGGTCCCAAGTTCCGCGGGCGGATCAAGAAGCTGAACGATGCGCTGCTGTTGGGACCGAACCAGGACGACATCGTAGCTCTGCGCTGCGAGCGGGTCCCAGCCTTGGTGATCGTCGGGTTCGAGCCCTACGAGAAGAGCGCCACCGCATTCCCAACCGCGCTGAAGTCGCTCGTCGCGCTCCGGCACGTCGATCCGCCCACGCCGTGGGGGGAGGGGCCCGAGAACGAGGCGCTAGCCGACGAGGTGCTTGACGAACTGGCCCGGCGCTCACTGATCTCGGAGACTGAGGCCGCCTATTACGCCGGCTCTTGCACCAAGGCTGAAGCCAAGGCAGCGCACCTGTCGGATGACCCGGCAGTGCGCGCGGCGGCTATCGTTGGCCTGCTGACTAACCCTGACCCGCGCTTCCGCGAGGCCGTCAGGATAGCGGTGACCAGCCAGTCGACCCGGAAGCGCATCAACCAGCGCCTGCTCAACGACCTTGCCACCGCCTTGGCGCTGCGGGCTGTCGCTGGCGAGCCGACCAAGGTCGATCAGGCTCGGCGTTATATGCGTCACGCCTTCGGCAAGTCGGTCCATGGTGGCCAGTGGGTGGCCACGACGCGGACCACTGAACAGTTGGTGCAGGACGCAATGGCCGAGGTTCGCGCCTCGATCGCGGCGGGCACGGTCGACGAGCCCGGGAAGTCGTCTCTAGAGCTTGCCGTGCGCGCCGCATTCCCGTTGGTGGTAGACGGACGGCTCAACGCCGACCGAGGAACCTCCGGCAACGACCAGCCCGACCGCCGCACACCCGGCGAGGTCCTGGACGCTATGCGGCAGTCGCCGCAGGGAATCCATCAGCTCGGGCAGGCGCTGCGCGATTACGCGCAGGGCCTACCGATCCGGGCCGTGGACGAAGACGGTGCTCTCCGGCACCTCGAAGGCGGTGAGGGCGAGATGGCGCTCAACGACGTCTTCCTCCGGGGCGAGTTCCCACCTCCCGGCAAGTCGAAGGCCCGCCGTCCGGGCGACACCGCGATCGACCGCTATGATAACGCGGTCGGCGAATTCGCCGACGCGGTCGCCAAGATGAATCAGGCCTTCGACGCCCTGGGGCGCGTGGAAGCCGACGACGGGCGTGCCATGGTAGACGTCAAGGGCGTCGATCAGCGGGCTTGCAGCGCCTGGCGCGGGATCCTGTCGAACATCGACGAGGAGCTTGTTGTCTGGTCGCGCACGCATAAACGCGTCAACGGTACCGCTGCGGCGACGGTTACCGAACGGCGCGAGGCCATTGCGGGGGTCGATGTCCAAGACAACGACCCGACAGCCGGTTGGGAAAGCGACGAGGACGAGGCCGCCTGAGAGCAACTTCGAGAAATAAAGCGAGGGCCGGCCGGGTTTCCCGGGCCGGCCCGTCGTCGTATGCCTCTTACGTCGCGTCTGCATTCGTGGATTCCATTTGAGGGTCTTTTTTGATCCAAAGCTGGTAGAGCCCGGTGGATCAAATCAGCACGCGCTCGACCTCGTCGAGCGTCACCGCGTCCGAGCGGCGGTCGTAGAGCTGCGTGGTCCGGGTCGACGAGTGGTTCGCCATCGCCGCCGCCTTCTCGATCGTGCCCCCGTTCTTCAGGTACGCCGTGATGCCGGTAGCCCGGAACGTATGGTTGCCGATCCGGGTGTCGATGCCGGCAGCCTGGGCGCGGCGCTGGATCATCGCATAGGCGTTGGCCTGGGGCAGGGGGGTGCGCGTCAGCTGCCCCGTGCCCCGCCCGATCGTGCGAAACAGCGGACCCTTCCGGTCCTCCTCGATCCCGGTCCCCTCCATATAAGCATGAAGGTAGCTTTCCAGATTGTGGTGGCAGGGCATCTCGTGCCGCTTGCCGCCTTTCTCATGCAGGCGCACCCACAGGCGCCGGTTCTGCACGTAGACGTCCTCGACCCGCATGCCGAGGGCTGCCCCGATCCGGGCGAATGAGTAGACCATCAGCCCGATCAGCGCCCGGTCGCGCAGGCCGACCGGCGTCGCAACGTCGATCGCGTCCAGGAGCTGACGCGCCTCGTGGGGATCCAACACCGGCGTCTTGCCCCGTTTCACGCTATGCGAGGGGCCGCGCACGGACGCCGCCGGGTTCACGGGTACGATCTGGCCGACCACCAGCCAGTCGAACAACATGCGAATGGCGGCGAGGCGCTGTTTGGCGGTCGGCGCCGATCGCGCCCGGGTCAGCTCCTCGACATAGCCGGCGACGTGTAGCGGCTGAACGGCGGCGATCGAGGCGACGCCGTGCGCCTCGCACCAGACAAGGAACTCACCCACGGCCCGTCCATAGGCGCGCCGGGTGTTGGAGTTGCGGATGTGCGAGGCGAAGAACTCGAGGAAGCGAATGGACGCGCGCTCGCCAGCCCTAGCGACGACACGCGGAACGTTGGACGACGAGAGGGCGGTCAGCTGGCTCATGGCGCCGACAGAAGCCCCTTGATGGTGGGGGCCGCCGTTTGAACGAGCGAGGCCGCACCATAGGCCTTCAGGAGCCAGTCGCCGGTCTCATAAGCCGTCTTGGTCTTCTCCAGCTTCGCATAAACCGACTTGATGACAGCTCCAACCTTCGCCAGCACCGCGGCGGCGTCCGGATTGCGGTTGACATCAAGGTCCTGGCGCTCGAGCAGCATGTAGGCCGCGATCACCTCCCTGAGCGAGGCAAGCGTGTAGCCCCAACCGAGCCACCGAAACCGCTCGAGGCGGAACAGGAGGTGGCCAAGCCCCTCGATCAGAGCTTGCCGGATAAAATCGTTCTCGGCCAGCTGATGCTCGCGCAGCCACGCCATCAGCTCGGTGATCTGCCCGATTAGCTCCTCGCGTTCGTCGTCCGAGAGCCTGCGATAGGAGACCTGCTGACGAACGAGGCCGGACAGACCCTTGAGCGGCTGCAGGTTGCGAGCGCTCAGCTTGTCGGCGCCGGACTGCGACCAGTGGTTTTGGAAAGAGCCTGGCGCGAAGGCCAAGGCGATATCGTTGAGGTGCCCGACCATCTCCTCGCGATAGTCGTCGTCGAGGGGAAGGTCCTGGACGATCCCCTTCAGCGCATGCAGCCGATCCATGATCGTTGCCAGGATGCGGTAGAACTCTTGGCTCCACGGCTCGACATCGAACTTGGCGGCCAGGTGTCGATCACCTGTGAGGTTGCGATCGCCGCTAACGAGTGCGGTCAGCAGATCAGCCATTTCGCGGGCGGGGTCGGTAAGGGGTGGAAGAGGCTCGGCCATCGGCGGTTCCAGCGTCTGATAAAGGACATTATCATATATAAAATCGCAACATGCTCGGAACGATACATAGCCGATTTACGCCTACACGAACCGCTGCCGCTCATTCCGCGGCAGCGGTTCGTGCATGGGCGCGTGGCGGACATTCGACACTGCAAGTTTGGACGGCCGCTATCGGAGAGGCGCCGAACGAAGACTTACCCAGACTCGACGAGACCTGGTTGAACCTGGACCGCACCATCCAGTTGAAGAGGTGAAGGCGGCATTGCCTTACTGGAAGATCAAGCCAGTGTATCTATGCTCTGCCGAGAGCTGAACTGAACTGAAACGTGAGATCACTTCGCTGCATGGCTTCGTCTTTTCAACTCTGATGTTGGCAAGACCTTTAGGGAAAACAGTAGCTTGTCAACGACCTCAATGGCGCCTCGAACTTCGCTCGGAAATCCTTCAGGAGTGCCTCCGTGAGAGAGGGGATTGAGCAGGATCGTCGTATACATACGTACCGATTCAATGATCGATGCGTAGTGCTTTTCGGTGTCCCGTGCTTCGATGCATTCAAGGAATTTTGATGCCGGAAGGAAGGCGGGCGGCGCGACATATGGCACCATGACGTCCTTTACGGCGCAGAATTCCCTGAGCGCGAACTCGGTCGCGAGCCTTGCAGCGTTTCCAGCCGCGTGCAGATGGCCATCTTTGAGAAATTGCCTCGCCGTGGTCAGCGCCTGCGCGGCCACGCTGGAATCCACGTTAGTAGCTAGGGGGGCGAAGTTGTGATCTCGCGGCTGGTGAAGCTGCCAGTAGGCCCAGAACTTGTCCGCCTTTCCGACCCGCTGATATTGGCGCGCGATGTCGAACCAGACTCGATCGTGGGTGAGGACAATCACTTGCCAATCTCGGAACTCTTCAGCCAGAACATCTAGCAATGGAATGCGATTGGCCTGGTCTAGCCCAATCAACACGTCATCCAGCACCATGATGCGCGGCATGTCATTTACGGCCTGACGCTCTGCCAACTTTCGACCCGCAAAGTAAATGGCGAGCGCCAACGCAGATAGGCGGGCTTCATTCAGAAAGTATTGCGGATATTCGACTGGGGCGTCGTGGAATGTAATCTCCGGAATGACTTCGCAGTCGTCGTATCCCCTTCCATCTTTTGAGGCGGAGTTGTTATACGCGATCCGTTTGGGCCTAAGTGCTCTGACACGGATATCTGTGTGCCCGAGCTGATCGAGAATGGGATCGACCAGGGGCAGGATGGCTGTAAGCGCTTCGGTTAAGCCATCGTTGAACATTCGGCTATCAGCATTTATTTGCGCTAGCTGAGCGTCGCGGATTTGTCCGCGCTCCAGCATGTCTGTGAGCCGACGCCAAACCTCGCCGAGCCGATCGCCTCCGACGAGCGGATAGTCACGAAGTAGGCTGTCGACGCAGATGTCGAACAGATTGATCTCATCGCCATGGTCGTGATTAGTCGCGAGTAGAGACTGGTAACTTAGGATCGCCTTCGTCCACGCGGCGTTGACGATCCTCGGATCGGCGGGACCGGGTTGCGTTTCGATAGGGTGAGATGCGGCCGACCAAACCGCCGCGTCGTTTCCGTCGTCATAGGTGACGCTCACAGTTCCGTGGCCACGCTTGTCCTCAGGGGTGAAGCGGTTCGCTTGATCACGGAGCGCGCCCGCCAGTTCTGCCTTGGACATGCCGTATGCGAACAGACCGTCCAGCGCATGGAAGATCGTCGACTTGCCGACGCCGTTCTCGCCGTAGAGGAACAGGTTTTGGCCATCGAGGTCGATCGCCACGGGTGTCGGCCCAGGAAAAGCACGGAAGTCGTTGATCTCTATTCTCTTGATGCGCGGTCTCCGCGCCGGCGCGGTGGCCGCGGCTGCACGTTTCTTAGCCATTCCCCCTCCAACAGTTTCGGCTACGACCGACCTTCAATGATCCGGACCACGTCGAGGGTCTGGAGATCCGAGAGCATGATCCGCAAGGGCTGGCCGGGCGGAAGGTGGGCTTTGGTAAAGGCTTCAGCGGCTTCGGTGAGCGCGTCCCCTTCCAAAGTGCTCAACCGGCCGAGCCCGGCTTGGCCTGCCGCTTCGAACAGCGTCAGGCCGCGCGCGTGGAGGTCTTGCGGGAAATAGAGCTCGTAGACCAAGCCATTCACGAGCTGTTCAAGGGCGGGGTTCGTCTTCATCGTCAGGACGCCGACCAGGAGATCGATCGCATCCTTCTGATGATCTTTTGCGCGAGCGATGGGCACGTGCTGCATGACTTCAGAGAACGCGCGGAGA
>NZ_JAPZDS010000027.1 GCF_029813115.1 Aureimonas sp. SK2 | reverse complement strand
AGCCCATTAGCAGTCGTGACTGGCTGTTCCCGCATACCTGAATAACCCGGATAGCCCTTGCGCTTTGTTGGTGGTCTAATCTAGACTCTGGAGCTGCCTGAAATGCTGTGGTTTCCGTATATATACGAAGCGCCTGATTGATCTTAGGTGTTACAACTATGACACCCCAAGCTGTCGCTGCGACTGCAATGACGGTGCCAATTGCCGTAAACACCTTGGAGGCATCGTATTCTTCATGGATGGCGCAAATGGACGCCAATCCACCAAATAATACACCCAACGCTGCCAGGAATGTTACAGTGAAGAACGATGCAACCACAAAGGCGCAAACGAATAAGCTAGCCTTGACTTGCCAACTTGAGTCCCGAAAAATCTCCCAGACTGTATAGACTGCCAGCCACTTGTCTTTTATGGACTCCCAAATCCGCATACCGGCCTGCTTTATGGAGAATTAGAAAAGGCGCCCCCATAAAAGGGAACGCCTTCTGCCAGATATTATAGAGTTACGTTAAGGCCGCGGGTAGCGGCCGATGCGGCGCTCGAGGAACTTGAACAGCTCGGCCGAGTAGAGCGTCGAGGCAGCGATCAGCGCCATCGATGCGCCTTCCGACAGGTGAAGCCCCAACTCCTTCAGCCCCATGATGCTGAATAGGGCCACCAGGCCGCCAAGGAGAAGGAATGCGATGTAGGTGCCCATGCTGATCTCCTCGATGTGCGCGGTGAAGTCGAAGCTCCGAGTTCGAGCCTAGCGCCAATGGGTTTCGGCATCTTCAACGCAGACGGGGCCACGCGCGATCCGTAAAGTTGTAAGGAGCGGCGATCCGTCATTTCGTGCGCCGGGGCTTCGCCTTGGTCCCTGGAGGCGGCCGCTGGGGCAAACCGATGCGGCGCCGGCATTCGTTCATCGCAAGGCGGATGCTCTCACTTCCGTCCGGGTGCTTGCCGTATTTGAGCCAGAAGGCGAGCCGTTCCGCATGGCTCTGCCCGATGCCGGCGAGGCGCTCGTACTGGCCAACGGTCGAGTTTTCGCGTTCGATGCGCGCGACGGTCTCGGGATCGAGGAGCGGGGCGTCGGGGATCTCGCTCATGCCGCGATCTCCGCGGGCTCGCCCGTCGGAGCCGGCATGTTGTGGACGATCGCGCCGATCGCCGCATAGAGTGGCGCGTAATCTGCGATCGAGACGGTTCCCATCGCATGGCGCTCGCCCGTGATACGAAGGGACTTCAGGCCGCCAACCTCGACCATCGGCCCGGTGATGACGAGGTGCCGATAGGCGTCCTCGCAGCACTTACGGGCATCGATCACGGTGGCGCCGGCTTTGCTCGCCAGCTCGATCAGCTCGGGAGCGTCATCGGGCGAGAACCCGGACCAGGTGCTCGACGCCTGGGGCGTCGGGACACGCAGGATGGCGATCGAGCCCGGCCCGACCGTCAGAAGGACGTCGGGCTGGCTGATGCCGGCGAGGATTTGTGCGGGGACGCGTGGGAAGCGTTTCGGGTCGAGGCCCATGTCGATCTCCATCGACGGGCCGGAAAGCCTCGCTCTCCCTTTGGAAGCCCGTCAGACGGGCGGCCCTGCCTCTTACTCTCGTGTGTTTCGACGCACGCTGCTTAGCGGGGGTTCATTCGGTCCACCTCCACTCCCCCTCACGGCATTCAATCTCGAAGGGCTGAGCGCGGAACCCCCTGACGGCCGCATAGGCTGCGCCTTTCGGGGTGAAAGTCGGCAAGCCGTAGATGCCGGGACCAAGTTCTGGATAGAACCGGTATTCGCAGTAAAACGCCATCTCCAGCTCCTCTATGCCAAAGAGGCTGTTGCGTTGGCCTAAGCGCTCGACCTCGGCCTCCACCAAGTCGATCGCGTCCTGCTTGACTTGATCGGCGTGCTCATATCGAACACCGAGGATTGCTTCGGCGATTTCGCGGGTGCTGAGCGGCGCGTTCGTCCGGGTGACGGCAGATATACCGATAACCGCACGGGTTTGAGCGAATGGCTCAAAAAGCCAGGAGCTGAAGCCTTGGGTCTTGAAGCGATAGATCGGACGGGTTCCGACCATCCAACCCGTTCGCCATAGCGTCGGTTGCGGGCTGAACTCCCCGATGTAGTCGCTGATGTTCATCCCGCGATCGACATACCATTCGAGATGGGCAACCGGTTTGCCGCGCCGAGACAACTCAGTGCGAAACGCCGCAACGGCTTCGTCCTCATCACCACCATCTGCGGTCGTCTGCGAGAATGGAGAGAGACTCATACGTTCAACCTGACGTTACGCAATCCATTCCCTCTTATCCGACATCAGAGCCGGTGAAGGAAGTGGTTAATAGCGCGCGTTAAGGTAATCATCGAACATTTCCAAAGGAAACCGGAAGGCGAGATTGAGGGACGGGATGCGATGGACTGATATAGCGCTCCGTCGTCGCACCATACGCGAACGACAAAACGTTGCATCCCTTACGATAACTCAGGTCCGCCCATGCCGATTTTCACGATACCTTTGCTTGTCGCTCTCGCTGGTGGCGTTCTTGGCAGCTACCTCGCGGTCAACGGCGCTCCAAAATTCGCTCATGCGCCGGTTGAGGACTTCGGCGGCGTTGCGGGCGATGTCGCCCTGACCAAGCCAGCCGAAGTGGATTTGTCGTTTGATTTGGCAGGCAGACCGTAAGCGAGACTAGCTGTCCTAACGGCGGGAGGCGGCTAACGACCGTAAAGTGGTGGAACCTAGCTAGCCTCCGGGGAAATCGATCGGATGTCGATAACCTCCATGGCGAGTGGTTCCTGTAATTCGGACCAGACACGATCCCCCGTTACGGCGGGCATATTGAGCCTTCGCGCTAGAGCCAGACAGCTTCGATCGCCCAAGCTAAGGCCGCGGCTCTTTGTGTGCTCAACGAGGTCAGCCGCCTCTTCGGCCGCCTCCAACGAGTGGGCATGACATTCGAGGTGGAGCGACCGCACGGTGCGACGTGCGTCGATCGGGCTCATGCCCTTGCCCACAAGCTTGACCAGCAGCTCTTGGACGTTGACCGCTGAAACGACAGCACGGTCTTCCAGCATCAAGCCAACAGCGTCCCCTCCGGGCTCATGCAGCAGGAACGCAAGGATCGCGGACGTGTCGAGCACCACAGCAGTCATTTCGCCTCCGGGGGCGCAGCAGCAGCGTGGGTGCCATTGTCCTCGGCCGCCTCGCGCGCGGCTTCAGCACGCCGTTCTGCGATCAGCTCGTCTACGATGCCTTCGCCATTCGGGATGTATTTTCGAACGAGGTCACGCGCACGCTGCAGGGAGCGGCGAAGGGTCGTGATCTCGATTTCCCCATTCTCCTTCTCGATAAAGACGACCTTTCCGCCGCCCTCAAGCTCCAACCTAGCGCGAACCGGCGCAGGAAGGTTCATCCTTCCATTTGCGGCCACTGGTGCTGTGTGCCGATTTTCCATAGCGTCGATTTTCCATCCATAAACGGCTTGCGCATCCCATATTCACGAATATACCCGATCGAGAGCGGGGCCGCATCAGCGATCGTGTACCCGTCATCTATAAAGACGACTGTGCCAAATCGATCGGTTTAGGACAGGGCGCATCGCCTCTGCGCAAATAATAGGTATCCGTCTTATCGGACATGTCCTATAAGATCGAAGCGTTTTCGGTCGGTTTCGAGCCCCAATGTCCCGAACTTTTGCGTACGTCCGCGTTTCCACCAACGGTCAGACCACCGAAAACCAGATCGGCGAAATCCGACAGGCCGGTTTCGACATTCACGCGCGGCGGGTTGTCTCCGAAACGGTCTCCGGTTCGATGGCCGCTGCCCAGCGCGAAGGGTTCGCTCGGCTTCTCGATCGCATGGAGGAGGGCGACATCCTCGTGGTCACCAAGATGGATCGGCTCGGCCGTAACTCGATGGACGTGCGGACGACGGTCGAGTTGCTCGCAGGCATGGGCGTGAAGGTCCACTGCCTGGCGCTGGGCGGTGTCGATCTGACAAGCTCGACCGGTCGCATGACCATGAGCGTCATCAACGCGGTTGCCGAGTTCGAGCGCGACCTTCTGATCGAACGTACCCAGGCAGGTCTGAGCCGAGCGAAAGAGCAGGGCAAGGTTCTGGGGCGCCCGCGAAGCCTGACCGAGGCGCAGAAGCAGGTGGTTCGCGAGAAGCTGGGGGAGGGGGCTTCGGTCTCGAAGCTCTCGCGCGACTACGGCGTCAGCCGGCAGACGATCCAGCGCGCCAGGGACGAAGGCAGAGGATCCAAGGCTGCCGAGAGGGACGAGGCGCTACGGGAGAGCTGACTACGGTCCTGGCAACCCGGCTCGTATGGCAGCTTTGCGCCCATGCCGGTCGTTCGCAGCAGCATTGTCGAGCCACCGGAAGCGGACATCGAGCCAGCCACACGGAATTTCGCTGAACGGTGCAAGGGATTCGAGTCATGCACGAGAACGACCTTCGGTGTGGTCCGCTTAAGGTCGTCTCCTTGCCGTTGGTCCTCTTTACGTGTTGCACGTAAGCTTAGGAGACCGCGGATAGCTCGGTCCGCGAAAGGCACACCCTAATTAGACCGCCTCAGAACGGTGGACATTCGCAGCGCCAAACAGAACAGAAGACCATAAGCCGAGCCAACGATCAGGCCTGCAAGAGGCCACGCGAGCCCAACGCCTCCTGGCGTAAAATATTCGTCCGCGTAGTCGGCAACCGTCAAAAGTGCTCCCGATCCGAGCGCGGCGGTTCCCCCGTAGATGAAGCTATCTGGAAAGGTCGATGTCCGCGCTCTCATGAGCCGATACCGGATGCCCACAACCAGCGCAGCCGGCAGCAGAACGACCAACAGCACGACATACGAAATCAGATTGTCGGCCGTTGGTTCGAACCCTCGGCCAGCCAACCAGTGGTATGCGTTCAAAAGCGCGACCAGTACGAGTGGCACGAGCGCCAGCAGGCCAAACAGATAGCGCATAATCCCTTAAGGCCCGATCAGCTTGTTTACGCGAGCCATACCCATACCCATACTCAAAACACACTCGATGACGCATGTGTAAACCGGCAAGTTTCGACCCCGTCCGGCCATTTCCAAAATACGCCGACCACTTTCCTTGGCTCTGTTGCGAATAGCGATCTGGAATGCGAGCCTCTGTGCTGAAGGCGGCTACAGTTGGGTTGCGAGGCATGAGTTTGGCATTCAAGGGCCGGCATTTCGCTCCCGACGTCATCCTCCTTTGTATGCGCTGGTACTGCCGCTACGCGCTGAGCTACCGCGACCTCGAGGAGATGATGGCCGAGCGCGGACTCTCGGTCGATCACACCACGATCTACCGATGGGTTCAGCACTATGCCCCCGAGCTCGACCGGCGTGGCCAGTGGTGCCGGAACCGCAACGGCGGCAGCTGGTATGTCGATGAAACCTACGTGAAAGTGCGCGGTGAGTGGATGTATCTCTATCGCGCGATCGGTGACCGAGGTGAGACGCTCGATTTCCAGCTATCCCAGAAGCGCACGACGAAGGCCGCCAAACGCCTCCTCGTCAGGGCTTTGAACCGGTCGCCGCACAACTGGCCATCGGTGATCTCGACGGACAAGAACCTGGCCTACAACGAAGCGATTGCATCGCTGCGGCGAGAAGGGCGGCTCGCGGCGAGCTGCCAGCACCGGCAGGTGAAATACCTGAACAACCGCCTCGAATCCGACCACGGCAAGCTCAAGCAGCGGATCCGCCCCGTGCGGGGCTTCCAGTCACAGAAGACGGCCCATAACGCCATCCGCGGGTTCGAGACGATGCGGATGTTCCGGAAGGGGCAGTTCCGCTCGATGGTCGACAGCCTGGCCGGTGGATCGGAAGCGCGCTTCATCGCGCGGCTGTTTCAGGTGTTCGTCGCCTGAAAATGGAACAGAACGGGATCATTGTGGCCTATTCGGCAATTTGCAACGGAGCCGTTCACCCGCACAAGGCGCTCGGCTATCTCTCACCCCGCGAGTTCATGGCGTCCCAGCAATCCCTCTGATCCTGTCCGATCATTCGGGGGCAACAACAAAGTGCCGGCCTTGGACGCCAAACTCATGCCTTGGCCTCGCTGACCGCAGGCTTCCCTGTGGTAGGGCTTACACTGCCTTCGGGACTTTGCAACAGAGCCCGCGCAGATAGAAACCAACATAAGCCTCGATATCGTCGAGATCCGTATCGGTCAGGTTGAGTTGCGCAAGCCCAAGCGAGCTTCGCTTCATGCGAGGACCGATGGCTCCATCGATGAACCAGCGAGAACTGCGCCTCCTATTCTCAACCTTGATCTCGCCTCGCACTTCAGCTCCAATCAAAAGGGTTTCAACCATCTCGGTTAGGGCGTCGCCGGCAGATACTACGATCGCTGCATTTTCCGGATACTGCTTTAAAGTGGATAGCAGCAGGCGTTCGAGCGCAAGCAGTTCAGGGTTCGAGATTTGCTGCAGGACTCTAACAGAAAACTTCAAAAGAGCTTCATCGATGGGCAAATTGAGTAAATCAGAATCAACTCTACGTCGTTCTTCTAAAAGCGAATCTGCGAATTTTCGCAGAATCTCTTCAAACAGGGATGCCTTATTGCTAAACCGATTGTAGAATGTCTGATTTGATATTCCTGCTCGATCAACGATTTCATCAATTGATGTTGCTTCGTATCCTAACTCAAGGAAGCAATTTTTCGCTATGGTTAGGATATGCCCTGTTATCTCTTGCGTCTCCTGCGCTGAGGGTCTTCCACGGCGGCGGGTTGTGGCGGTCGGCCTACTAGGCAAAGGTTCTCGCTCCTCGGTTGATCCAACTTTACGCCCTTCGATCGTGCATTCCTACCCCTCGCAACATACCGTCCGCGCCGGCTCCGCCGGAAAATGGTCTTGCTGGTCCATTTATTTTCGGCCGGGTGGAACGCGCGACTATGTGGAGCGATTAGAAGCCCGAACCAATCAACTGAGGAGTCACCATATGAAAGCTCTCCTGATCGCCCTTTCCCTCGCGACGGCCACCATTGCCCTCCCGGCTTCGGCCCAGGTCGTGACAGTGGTTGAACTGCGCAGCGATGTCATCGTCCAGCCTTTTGGCCTGACCGTTGGCAAGCTGGAGCGCACGGCCATCACCGATGCTGCCGGCAATCGACTGGGTGACATCAAGAAGGTCGTTGGAACGGCAGAGCAAGGCCCGACGGCACTCGTCATCAAGGCTGAAAACAGCGAAACTGCTTTCATTGTGCCGCTCTCGCGCTTCAAGACCACGAACGGTGTCATCACTGTCGACATCACCGCTGCAGAACTGGCGAAACTTCCTCAGTATAATAGCTAAAGCTTCTTGTGTTGGCTAAAACAGGGATGCCTACCTATCGCATCCGGTTTTATTCGTCTTTAGACTTAGGCTATTCCGACTGATTGGTAACGGTGCGTCCTATCGGGTTGCACCGTTACTATATTTTATAATTATGGACGTTGCTTATATATTAGGATAGCATGCTGTCCAAGTTATAGAGCTCGGCTTTAATTTGAAGAGTCCCCCACTTCCTCCCATGACATAAATGCAACAGTTGCAGAGAAACGGTCGCGAGCGATTGACCTCATCCCCGCCGCTCTTTTAATTAGACCAAAAGGTCCATTTGGGCTTGAACAGAGGGGTTCCACCATGAAGCTTCATGCACTTCTTACGACGGCGGCGCTGGTTGCGCTTTCGGTTCCGGCGCTTGCGGCCGATGTGGTCTACGAAGAGCCGGCGGCACCGGTAGTCGCCTTGGCGCCGGCCTACACCTGGAATGGCTTTTACATCGGCGGACAGGCAGGCGCGGCATTCAACAACGAGTCCGGTGATGTCGAGTATAACCCGACCACCGGCGCGTTCTTCCCGTCCACCTCCTTCGCGCCCGGCGAGGATAGCTCCGACGATGCAGCCTTTGTCGGCGGTGCCCATGTCGGTTTTGACTATCAGATCAGCAGTCTGATCCTAGGTGTCGTCGCCGACATCAACTACATCGACGCTTCGACCGTCTCGAGCTACACGCTCGGCACCGCCGCCACCGGATTCGATACGTTCGGCGTCTCTCAGGACATCAACTTCATCGCGACCGCCCGCGGCAAGATCGGCTTCGTCCCGACCGAACGTCTCGCCATCTACGCCACCGGTGGTGTCGCCTATGCCGACACTGACGTTGAGTTCGTCACGCCGGGCGTCCTGAACGCGACGCGTGGCTTCGGAACCTCGGTCGAGTCCGACAACGATGACGTCGGATACGCAGTCGGCGGTGGGGTCGACTATCTCGTCACCCAGAACTTCTCCGTCGGCATCGAATACCTCTACACCGACATCGGTGAGACGAAGCTCGACGTTTCCTACACCAACCCGTCGCTGCCGGTCGGACAGCAGACCTTCAAGACGACGTCGAACGACGATCTCGATTTCCACACGGTCTGGGCAAAGGCGTCTCTGCGCTTCAACTGATCAACCGCATTAGCGCTTTCGTCCAGGCGCTCATGGTCCGCCGTACTCCAGTCCGGCGGACCACCCCTTTTACCCATATATTTGAACCGTGAAAAGTTTGAGCGAACACACGAATTCGCAAGCCCTTACAATTATTGCAACCTTCGTCCTGATTATTGGCACTGTCATCTTCGGATACGCCATCATTCAGTACTGGTTCCCGGTCGAGTCCAGTACCTTGAGCATGTCGTGAGCAACGCGCTCGTCGCCAGCCAGCCTGGGACCGTGGCGGTTGGAACTGATCCCGGTTTCGATGCGCCTTTCACCGGTATGCAATGCAGAGGGGCTCGAGCCCTTTTGGACTGGACCATCCTGAAACTAGCACGTCGCGCGTCAGTCCCCGTACATAACGTTCGGCGTTTCGAACAGAATGCAATCTTGCTTTCAGTTGAAGAACTACATTCTTTGTATCAAGTATTCATGCAAGCTGGTGTCGCATTCATTCACGATCAATCCTTGGGCCATGGCGTTTGCTTGCGTTATAAGCGTAAACCAGGTCTCAAGTAGACGATTGGCCTCTGAGATACCTCATTGTAGATGACCGTATCGATCGATGGTCGAGCGTCGGTCGATTGCTGATGCAGAGCGCATCGATAGTTGCGAAAGGCCTGAACTGAATGAAGGCCGATGGCTGGCCTCGTGCGCCTCGCCGCAAGGTCAATACCGAACTCTGCAAAATGGGCAGCCGGTGACGAAGACGATTCAACTTGCCCTCCTACTCTCCCTTTGTTTGACCGGCTGTGCCTCTCGTCCCTACGCGACCCTGCTTCCGGTCGCAGCGACCGTGCCAGGCGCGCATGTCGTCGATATGCTCGTTGCTACCACGCGAGCCCCGTCGCAGGTCCCGGGCGTCGTCTTCGCCGGTGATCGAGGTATCGGACTGTCCGTTGAGAACATCGTGGTCTCGATCCCTCCCGACGCAGTCCGAAAACCCGGCGCCGTTATCTATCCGAAGCAGAACCCGGGGGAGCCATCCCACGAGTTCGTTGCCCTCAAGATCGATTCCATGGATGCCACGCAGTCGCAGTCTTGGTACGGTCGCGTTGCCGGCCTTAAGAAGCGTGTCCTACTTTTCGTTCATGGGTTCAACACGACCTACGAAGAGGCAGTGTTCCGCTTCGCCCAGATCAGCCACGACACCGGCGTCAACGCGGCGCCGATCCTCTTCACTTGGCCCTCGCAGGGCTCGATCTTCGGCTATCTCTACGACCGGGAATCGGCCAACTACTCCCGGGACAGCCTCGAGCGGATCATCGAGAGTGCGGTCGACAGGCCCGACGTCGACGAAATCACGATCCTTGCCCATTCGATGGGAAGCTGGCTGGCGATGGAGGCCATCAGGCAGATGGCCATCCGGCGAGGGGATCTGCCCGCGAAGCTTCGCAATATCGTACTGGCGTCGCCCGATCTCGATGTCGACGTCTTCCGCGAGCAACTCGACGAGATCGGGCCTGCCCAGGACCGTATCACCATCTTCACGTCGCAGGACGACCGCGCGCTACTTGTTTCGCGTCGTCTCGCGGGGGGGGTGCAGCGTCTAGGCACGGTCGACCTGACGCGACCCGAGGTCCAGGCATTCTACGCCGCTCGCGGCATCGACGTCGTCGACCTGAGTGGTGTGCAGGCCGGTGACGGCCTGAATCACACGAAGTTCGCCGAGAGTGCCGACGTCGTCCGGGCCATCGGTGGTCGGCTGATCGCGGGCGACAACATCTCCGACTCGCGCATCGGCGTGGCTGAGACGATCGGCGCCACCGCCATTGGCACCGCGCAGGGCGTCGGTTCGGCAATCGGGGCAACGGCGACCATCCCGTCCGCAATCGTGGATCCGGAAGGGCGCCGACGGCTGCGCGAACGGATCGAAGACTCCGGACGGAACTTCGGCGGATCCCTCCAGACCGTGACGGGGCGATGAGAAGTTCGCTAACAGCAATCCTTGGAACGATAGGCAAGCTGGTCCTCCTCCTAGCTTTTCTGTCGCTGTCGATCTGGAGCTGCATGAGTCTGTGGTTCCACGCCGGTGAAAGCATATCAGGGCGGACCGCGGCAGTCGTGTTTTGGGTTTTCGTGCTGTTCGCTGCGGGCTGGCTATCGACAAGGCGGCCGCGTCTCGGCATCGCGCTGCTGGCGTTGCTTGCCGTTGGTTTCAGCGGTTGGTGGTGGTCCATCAAGCCACGACTGGATCGCAGTTGGGCACCGGACGTCGCGCGAACGGTTACCGGGAGCGCGACGGGCGACGTCGTCACCCTTCTAAATGTCCGAGACTTCCGCTGGACAAGCGAGAGTGAAGCGGACGAACGCTGGGATTGGCGCAAGTACGACCTTTCAAAACTCGTCGAGACCGACCTCGTGTTGTCCTACTGGGGCATCGATGCCATCGCGCACACGCTCGTCAGCTTCGGTTTCTCGGATGGCCGACGGGTGGTCTTCTCGGTCGAGATCCGGCGCGAGCGGGACGAGGTGTTCTCCTCGATCGCGGGCTTCTTTAAGGTCTATGAACTGGCTTTGATCGCTTCCGAGGAAAGCGACATCCTGTATCTCCGCACCAACATGCGGGGCGAAGACACCTACCTCTACCCGCTTGCCCTACCGCCGGAAGCGATGCGCGCTTTGTTTCTCCGCTACGTTGAGACAGGCAACAAACTGGCTCGCGAGCCGGCATTCTACAACACTTTGACCGCCAACTGCACCACGGTGATCTTCGACTTGGCCCAGCTGATCGAGCCGGGCCTTCCGACCGACTGGCGGATCCTCCTGTCCGGCTATCTTCCAGGATACCTTATAGATCAAAATGTCCTTGTCTCGAAATTGCCTGAACCTGAACTGCGTCGGCAAGCTGCGATCAGCGCGCTCGCTCGGGCAGCGCCGAATGACGCCCCTTACTCTAACGTCATTCGAGGCAGCCCAAAATAGGTATCACCCCTTATTATCACGGCAGTATTAGACTGCCTAACAAAACCGTTTGATCTGGTTGAGACAGACGAGGGCGCAGCCGAGTTTGAGGAAGGCCATGTGGATGTCGGCGCGGCGTTCGTAGCGGACGGCAAGGCGGCGAAAGCGGGCGAGCCAAGCGAAGGTCCGCTCCACGACCCAGCGATGGCGTCCAAGCTTCTGGCTGCTTTCCACGCCGCGCCGGGCGATGCGGGGCGTAATCGAGCGGGCCCGGCATTCCCGACGACAACGCTTGTGATCGTAGCCCTTGTCGGCGTGCAGCTTGACGAGGCGACGACGCGGTCGACCGCGCCCGCGCCGTACACCAGGAACGGCGTCCAGGGTCGGTGCCAGCATCATGCTGTCGTGCCGGTTGGCGCCCGACAGCGTCACGCCGAGCGGCGTGCCCTCCCGGTCGACCACGAGATGGCGCTTCGACCCCGGTTTACCGCGATCCGTCGGGTTCGGGCCGATCTGCGATCCCCCCTTTTGGCCGCAACGCTCGCACTATCAAGCGAGCAGCGGCCCCAGTCGAGGTGTTCAGCATCGGCCAGCCGTTCCAGAAGCACGCGGTGCAGCCGATCCCAGACCCCGGCCGCCAGCCAGTCGCGCAAGCGGCGCCAGCACGTCATGCCCGAGCAACCGATCTCGGCGGGCAGCATCTCCCAAGGAATGCCCGACCGCAGAACGAACACGATCCCGCCCAGCGCGGCCCGGTCGTCGCGGCGCGGGCGCCCGCCCTTCGGTCGAGACGGCGGCGGCGGCAACAGAGGCTCGATCGACGCCCACAAATCATCGCAAACAAGAGGTCTTCCCATCGCCTACCAACGCGCGAAACGCGGTTTTGTTAGGCGGTCTTAGAACTGAGATTAGACTCGTCGCCTACACAGCTCCATACGAACGCCTGTGCATTAAGCGAAAACGACTGATCCCCCCCATTGAAATGGTCCGCCCTGAAGTATGGCTTTGAGAGCCTTGACCTACTACCCGTTCCTGGACCACTTGGCTGGTCGTCATCCAGCTTCGACCGGTGGCGGCGGGCCATGTGCCGCTGACCGGTTCACCAGCGATATCGGCGGTTTGTTGCCGATGGCGCTATGAGGTCGCACCTCGTTGTAGTCTCTACGCCAAGCCTCGCATTTGCGCACCGCGTCGTCCAGGCTCATGAACCAGTGCTGGTTCAGACACTCTGCCCGGAACTTGCCGTTGAACGTCTCGATGAAGGCGTTGTCCGTCGGCTTTCCGGGCCGGGAGAAGTCAAGCACGACACCGCGGGTATAGGCCCACAGGTCCAACTCGCGCGAGACGAACTCGCTTCCCTGGTCGACCCGGATCGATGCAGGATAGCCCATCTCACCGCAGACACGTTCGAGCACATCCACAACGTCGGGCGCCCGGAATCTGAAGCGTGGCACCACCGCGGGCGAGAACCGACTGAAGGTGTCCACGACGGTCAGGATCCGCAGCTTCGGCCCTGTCGCAAGCTGGTCATGGACAAAGTCCATGGCCCACACTTCGTTCGAGCAGGACGCCACGCAGCGGCCTTCCCTCAGCTTGGCCTTTACCCGGCGCTTGGGTGGCTTGTGCCGCAGTTGCAGACCCATCTCCTTGTAAAGACGATAGATCCGTTTGGCGTTCACATCCCAGCCCTCCCGTCGGAGCAGCACATGGATACGACGCCTCTCGGCGATTGCAAGCAATCGCCTGCCGGCCAGAGGGATAACCGTATCGCACGCGCGTCTCGGCGATCTCCTTCACTCGCTTCTTCAGATCGGCCTGATCGGCGCGGCGCCCACGATAGTGGTAGCTCGATCGCTCCGCCCGAAGCACACCACAGGCCCGCCGGATGCTGACCTGCCACGTGCTCCTGACGTCGTCGACGAGTTGCCGGCGCCGGTCAGGCCTCAGAGCTTTCGCGAGACGACATCCTGCAACATCGCCTTGTCGAGGCTGAGGTCGGCGACCAGCCGCTTCAGCTTGGCATTCTCCTCCTCGAGCTGGCGCAGTCGCCGCATCTCCGACGGCATCAGTCCCGCATACTTCTTGCGCCAGGCGTAGAACGTCGCCTCGCTGATCCCGGTCTTGCGGCACACCTCGCCAACGCTCGTGCCGTCCTCGGCCTGCTTCAGCACAAACGCGATCTGCGCCTCGGAAAACTTCGACCTCTTCATTCCAAGCTCCTCTTCCTGGCCCCCCTTCATAACTGGAATTTTCAATCTCAAAACGGTCCAGGAAATGGGCAGCACGTCACTCCGTGACCTTCGCCTTCGTCGCCTCGATCACGCCCGGCTCCAGCTGTCGAACAACGATCAGAATGGGTGAATTACGGACTTTCGGTTTCTGAACACCCAACCCAATCAAGCGGACGTTCACGATAGCATGTCTGCCGTTTGCCGCACGGCGTTCGTCAGGCGATCGAGGGATGCCACCGGGAGACGGGCAACGATCCAATAGAGGCTGACGTCGATCCGAGTGCCTAGCTTGAGTTCGATGAGGCGGCCATTTGCCAGCAAAGGATGCGCCAACGCGACCGGCTGCATGCCCCACGCCAACCCGGCCGCCGCTAGGTCGAGGAAGGCGTGCGTAGAGGCGACGGTATAGGTGGGTGCGTTGAGCTCAATCCCGAGTGTCTCCCTAACCCATCGCGCTTGCAGCGCGTCCCGACGGTCGAAGCGAAGGCATGGTGCTCGTGCCAGAGCTACAGCTGTCACGCCGTCGGGAAAGAAGCGGTCGACGAAGGCCGGACTGGCACAAGCGGCATAGCGCAAGGCGCCGAGTGAATACGTTCGGCATCCTGGCACGGCACTAGGATCGGCAGTTACCGCCGCCATGACCTCGCCCGAGCGCAGACGATCGGCCGTGTGGGACTCGTCGTCCAGCGTCAGGTCGAGCGGAATGCCTGTAGTAAGGTTGAACGCCGACATAGCCTGCGGGAACCATGTGGCGAGGCTGTCGGAGTTGACTGCCACCTTCAAAGAGACCCGGGGCGGTTCAGCTTCAGCTCGTTCCGGCAGATCGGGTGTGAGCTCCGTTTCCAGCAGGCGTACGCGGTCGAAATGGGCACAGAGGCGATGGCCGAGGTCCGTCGGCTGGCAAGGCTGCGCGCGTACAATTAGCATTGCACCAACCCTCTCCTCCAAACCTCGAACGCGCTGCGAGACGGCGGAGGGCGTGATGCCGAGCGATACGGCAGCGCGCTCGAAACTGCCCTCACGAACGACGGCCGCAACGGCGGCAAGGGCTGGATAGTCCATCACGAATGAAGACATGCTTCATTAGTGTTAGAAAAACAAGTTTCCCTTCCTCGTTTCATGGTGGCATGGGCGTTGCCATGACGAACCTCGCTCCCCCTTTCTTCTCCGGCTTCGCACTATCGGCCGCCCTCATCATGGCGATCGGGGCGCAGAACCTTTTCGTTCTGAGGCAAGGACTGCGGGGTGAGCACGTCGGTCCCATCGTTCTCTTCTTCGGTTTGTCGGACGCACTCCTGATCATGGCCGGCGTCGGCGGCATGGGGGCGTTCCTCGCGGCCGCCCCTCAATTGACCACGCTCCTCGCCCTCGGCGGCGCGGCGTTTCTCGCTTGGTACGGCATCGCCGCATTCCGCCGCATGGCCTCGACCTCGGCGATGACCGCGGTAGCTGGTAACAGCCTGTCGCTTGGTCGCGCCATGGCGACGGGCGCCGCCTTTACCTACCTCAACCCGCACGTCTATCTCGACACGGTCCTGCTGATGGGGACCGCCGGATCAGCCCAGCCCGAGGCCCTACGCCCGATCTTCGTCCTGGGTGCTGCGACCGCGAGCTTCACTTGGTTCGCCGCGCTCGGCTACGGTGCGCGTCTCCTTCAACCCGTCTTCACGCGACCCGCCGCCTGGCACATGCTGGACGCTCTGGTTGGCGTCGTCATGTTGACCCTTGCCGCCTCGCTGCTCCTTGGCGTGGTCGGTTAGCCGCTGCGAGGTCTTCCATGACCCTTCACGACCTTCTTCTCGTCTGGACCGCCTACGTCATCGCCGTTGCGAGCCCCGGACCTAGCAACATGGCGATCATGAACACGGCCATGCGACATGGGCGCCCTGCTGCGCTGGCCATGGCGACAGGTGTCATCACCATGTCGACGGTCTGGGGGGGCGTCGCGGCCACGGGTGTATCGACGCTTTTGGCCAGCTACGCCCATGCGCTGACGGTCCTAGAGATCGGCGGCGGACTGTATCTCCTGTGGCTCGCCTGGAAGGCGGCCCGCATGGCCGCTGCGCCAGGCCCGCCGATAATCGACGTCGTCATCGCCGCACCGAGCGCCCGTATCCTGTATCGCCGTGGCGTGCTTATGCATGTCGGCAATCCTAAGGCGGTTCTCTCCTGGGTTGCCATCATGTCGCTGGGCGTAAGCCCCAACGCTACGCCTACTGCCGTCGGGATCGCGTTGGCAGGTTGCATCCTCCTTGGCATCCTCATCTTCTCGGGCTACGCCCTTCTGTTCTCAACAGCGCCGATGGTGCGTGCCTATGCAAAGGCGCGTCGGTGGTTCGAGGGCGTACTCGCCGTCTTCTTCGCCGCAGCCGGCATTCGCCTGCTCCTGTCTCGCTGACATGTCTTGGGAACTCTCGATGCCGTCTTCGTCCCCCTTCCATGGCCTTTTGGCCTTCCCGATCACGCCGGCTGACGACCATGGCCGCGTCGATACCGACACGCTGTCCCACCTTCTTGAGCGTTTGTGCGAGGCTGGTGTTGACTCGATCGGCCTCCTCGGTTCGACTGGCGTCTATGCCTATCTTTCGCGAGAGGAGCGGCGCCGAGCCGTGGAGGCCGCGGTCGAATGCGTCGACGGCCGCGTTCCCCTGATGGTCGGTGTTGGCGCCCTTCGAACGGATCATGCGCAGGAACTCGCACGCGATGCCACGAGAGCGGGAGCCGATGCTCTCCTCATGGCGCCGGTCTCCTACACGCCGCTGACGCAAGAAGAGGCCTACGAACACTACCTCGCTGTGTCGGCCACGACGCCGCTGCGCTTCTGCATTTACAACAATCCCGGCACCACGCACTTCACCTTCTCCGTGGAGCTGATCGAACGCCTATCCCGGATTGAGACCATCCAAGCTATCAAGATGCCGTTGCCCTCGGACGGCGACTACAGCGGTGAGTTGCGTCGTCTGCGTGAGGCTTCGGACCTTGCCATCGGCTACAGCGGCGATTGGGGCACTGCGGACGCGTTCCTTGCGGGAGCCGACGCCTTCTACAGCGTTCTGGCCGGCACGCTGCCCCGTCCGGTCCAAGAACTCGCCCGAGCCGCGCAGGCCGGCAACGTTGAGGAGGCCCGGCGTTTCGATGCGGCGCTGGCCCACTTGTGGGACATGTTCAAGGCCTACGGAAGCCTGAGGGTCATGTACGCGCTTCTGGACCTGATGGGTCTGAGCAGTGCCAAGCCGCCGTTGCCGGTCCGGGGTCTTGGATCGGACGCCAGGCGCCAGGTCGCCGACGCACTCGAGCCATTTTGGAACTGAAGGGAAAGCGAGAGATGCGTCTCATTGGAATGTTGGACTCGCCCTACCTTCGGCGCGTCACCAGCTCGCTGAACGCAATGGACGGGTCTGTTGCGAATAGCCATTGCGGATGCGAGCCTCGGTGCTGAAGGCGGCTGCAGTTGGGGTTATGAGGCATGAGTGTGGCATTCGAGGGCCGGCACTTCGCTCTCGACGTCATCCTCCTTTGTATGCGCTGGTACTGCCGCTACGCGCTGAGTTACCGCGACCTCGAGGAGATGATGGCCGGGCGTCATCTCTCGGTGGATCACACGACGATCTATCGGTGGGTCCAGTTTTATGCGCCCGAGCTCGACCGCCGCGTCCAGTGGTGCAAACCCCTGCAGACCAAAACCTGGTATGTCGACGAGACCTATGTGAAGGTTCGCGGCGAATGGATGTATCTCTACCGTGCGATCGGCGACGGCGGCGAGACGCTGGACTTCTACCTCTCGCAAACCCGTACGACGAAGGCCGCCAAACAATTTCTGAGCAAGGCTTTGAACCGTTCGCCGCACCATCGGCCCTCGGTCATCTCGACCGATAAAAACCGAGCCTACAACGAGGCGATCGCCTCGCTGCGCAAGGAAGGACGCCTTCCGCCGACCTGCCCGCATCGGCAGGTGAAGTTCCTGAACAACCGCCTTAAGTCCGACCACGGGAAGCTCAAGCAGCGCATCCGCCCTGTGCGTGGGTTCAAGTCCCGCAAGACGGCGCACAACGCCATTCGCGGGTTCGAGGTCATGCGGATGTTCCGCAAGGCACAGTTCCGGTCGATGGCCGACAGCCTCGCTGGCGGATCGGAGGCTCGGTACATCGGGCGGCTGTTCCAGGTCTTTATCGCCTGACAGAAGAACAGAACGGGATAATTGCGTCCCGATCGCCTGTTCGCAACAGAGCCAGTGAATCACTCAACTCGACGCCGCGATACTGCCGAGTCCACTTATCTGCACGATACTCTAAAGGTTCAAAACGCAGCTCAGGTTTTGCGGACGCTGGAACGGTCGCTAGCGGGCGATGAAGATGCCTCGCGAACGTGTACTGCGGCTCGGTCGAACAGGCGGTTTGAACCGGGACCGCGGTCAGGCGAAACATTCCTTATTAGGAGATCGGCGAGCGCGAGGCCGAGACAATTCAGTATTAACCGTTCGGCCTCCATCCGGATCTCTCTCGCCGACATGCTCCCGGGCTCGTCTACGGCTTCCAAGTAATTGACGAGCGACCGCAGGACAGGTTCAACGGCATGCAGGAGGAACGTATCCTCCAGTTCGGGGACCTGTTTGGCGGCGCCCATCACGAGCCGTAGGCAGGCTTGCGCCGTAGGGCTTTGAAACGCCGCCACGACCTCGTTTCACACGCTTTCTAGTACTTCCGTAGGAACCCCAGCCCGACCATGCAGGTCTTGTGGCAGCAAACCTGCGATCTCCTCGGCCTCGGCGATCACCACGGCTTCAAACAGCGCTTCCTTGCCTCCGAAGTGCTTGTAGACCGTACCCTTCGACACGCCCGCGCTTGCGGCGACCTCGTCCATGGACGCCTCCGAATAGCCCCGGTCGAGGAACACGCGGCGGGCTCCATCCATGATCTGCCGCTTCTTGCGCTCGGCGCGAAGGGCCGGATCGGCCCTTCCTTTCCGTTCGATGGGAGCGTCTGCCACCAGCCTCGTCTCCCGATCGCACTTGCTTTGGTGGCGAGTTGGTGATGCCATTCGCGTGTCCGTCGATCGCGTGAGTCGCTTTTGCTTATCAACGTCTGTGCCCATCACGACAGGCGTGCTCTAGGACGGACCCGCGAACCGATCATGTCGGAGATCCAGAGTAGGCTGCCCCGTCGCAAGCCGTGCAAGCGGACCTGGTGGCGACGGTAGAGCATAGCGTGGCCGATTTGCGCCACGCGACCGCGAAGGAACCCGCCCTTAAAGAGGCCGAAGCGGCCAAGCGTGCCGTAGGCGTCGTACCCGCCGAGAGAAACGAGCGATCCGAAGTCTCGGTAGTCGAAGTTCGACACCTGCTTGCGATCGAGTATCGTGGCCAAGTGATCGATGACATAGGCCGCTTGCTGCGACGCCGCTTGGGCGGTGGTCGGAACGGTCTTCCCCAACGGATCGCCGCGGATGCTGGCGCAGTCCCCGACGGCAACGATGCTGCGGTCGTTGACGCAGACCAGATCCCGTCCGACGACGACTTGGCCAGCCGGGGTCCGCTCGATGCCCTCGATGGAGCGAATGAGAGTCGGCGCTCGGACGCCCGCTGCCCATACTTTCAGGTCGGCCTCGACGTATCCTCCATCAGGCAGGCTGAACCCGCATTCGTCCGCCCTGGCTACGCGGGCACCCGTCCGCACATGCACGCCCATCTGCTCGAGGCTCTTGCGCACCTCCCGCGAGACCCTCTCCGGAAAGGAGCCTAGGAGCCTGTCGCCAGACTCGATCAGCGTCACACGCAGCTTCTCGCCGGCGTCGGCAATCCCATAGTGCTCAACGAGGTCGACGAGCTGGACAATCTCGGCAGCAAGCTCCACGCCCGTCGCGCCGCCTCCGACGATAGCGACCGAGAACGCCTTGCCTGCGGCGAAGGCCTTGAGCATTCGCGTGCGGAGCAGGTCATTAAAGGCGATGGCCTCGCCCCGCGAATTGATTGTGCGACAATGTTCGTCGACACCCGGTGTTCCGAAGTCATTGGCTTCGCTCCCGACGGCGAGCACCAGCGTGTCATAAACGACGGAACGCTCGGGCAGGACGTCGTCGCCTCCTAGGCGTAGCGCGGCGACGCGGACCGAGCGCCCTTCACGGTCGACTGAGGTGACCTCGCCGGGCTCGTAGGCGAAGCCACGGTTGTGTGCCTGCACGAGGTAGGACGTTTGTTGCGTGGTCACTTCCTGCGTTCCGGCCGCAATCGTATGGAGCATGGGCTTCCAGACGTGCGCAGGTTCACGGTCGACGAGCGTGACGGAAAAGCGGCGGTCGCCGAACTGTTTCCCGCCGAGGTGGCTCGCGATGTCGAGCCCTGCGACGCCGCCGCCAACGACGACAATGCGATGTTCCTGAGTCATCTATGTTCCCGTCGGGTGGATGGGCAGGCGGTCGCTACCGCCCGCGCTCGGCTCAATGGGCGGGCACAGCGGCGGGCGTGCCTTCGGATGAGGTGGCGCGGCCGTCGCGCGGCGGCGCCTTGATCCGGAACCAAGCGACATACAAGGCCGGCAGGAACAGGAGCGTCAGGACCGTTCCCACGATGATGCCGCCCATCATGGCGAAGGCCATTGGCCCCCAGAAGATCTGGCGGGCGATCGGGATCAGGGCGAGCGAGGCCGCCGCGGCCGTCAGAAGGATCGGTCGCATCCGATGCTCGGTCGCGTCGACGACGGCGTCCCACTTGTCGTACCCGTCACGTATGTGGTCCTCGATCTGGACGACGAGGATGACCGAATTTCGGATCAGGATCCCGATCAGGGCGAGGATGCCGAGGATAGCGACGAAGCCCATCGGTGCCCCGCTCGGCAGGAGCGCTGCGACGACGCCGATGACCGCAAGCGGCGCGACGGCGAAGACGAGGAACAGTCGGCTGAAGCTCTGGAGCTGAACCATGAGGATCGTCGCCATCGCGAACAGCATGAGTGGCGCGACGGCGACGATCGGTCCCTGACCCTTGGCACTGTCCTCGACCGCGCCGCCGATCTCCATCCGGTAGCCCGCCGGGAGCTTCGCAGCGAACGCATCCATTGCCGGGGTTACCTGCTGGACGACGGTCGCGGGTTGTAGAGAGCTGACGATGCTGGCACGCACCGTGACGGTGGGGATGCGTGAGCGGGTCCAGACGAGCGGCTGCTCGACCTCGTATCGGAAGTTGGCAACCGCCGCGAGTGGCACGGACCGCCCGTCGCCAGCCGGAAGCTGAAGGTCCCGCAAGGTCTCGATGGAGCCGCGCTCCGCGGCGACCGCCCGCCCGACGATGTCGACAAGATAGATGTCGTCGCGGACCTCGGTCACCGTGGAACCGCCGACGATGCCGTTGATGGTGGAGGCGATCGTCTCTGAGGAGACGCCAAGCTGGCGGGCGCGGTCCTGCATCACGTCGATGCGCACGACGCGGGACGGCTCGCTCCAGTCGTAGACGACCTCGCCAAGATTGGTGTTCGTGGCAAGGACGCTTCCGAGTTCGAACGACAGGGAGCGGACCTTCTGGATGTCGGGCCCGGAGAGACGATAGGCGACGGGACGGCCCACCGGGGGGCCGATGTCGAGAAGCTTCACGTAGGCATCCGTGTTAGGGAACGTGCGCACGAGGTATCTGGAGAACTCGGTTCGCAGGCGGTTGCGGGTCTCGATGTCCTTCGTGACGATCACGGTCTGGCCAAAGGCTGGCGTGCCGGGCTGGACGTCGAGCGAGAGGACGAACCGCGGGGCGCCCTGGCCGACATAGCTCGACCAATGGTCGACGCCTTCGTTGCCAGCAAGCTGCTCCCGCTCGAAGCGGGACATCTCCGACAGCGTCTGCGAGATGGACGCGTTCTGGGGCAGGCTCCAGTCTACGATGAGTTCGGTGCGGTCCGAGGAGGGAAAGAACTGCTGCTGGACGAACTGCATGCCGTAAAGCGACACCCCGAATACGGCGACCGTCGTCACGATCGTGACCCAGCGCCACCGCATGCAAAGTCGCAGAAGCGCCCCGAAGCCCCGGGTGAACCAGCCCTTCTTCTCGTGGTGCTTCTTCATCGTCTTCGGAAGCATCACGACGCCGATCAGCGGCGTGAACAGCACGGCAACGATCCAGGAAAGGATCAGCGACACGGCCATCACCACGAAGAGGGTGAAGGTGAACTCGCCAGCCGCGCTGGAGTTGAGCCCGACCGGGATGAAGCCCGCCACGGTGACGAGCGTGCCCGTCAGCATGGGGAAGGCAGTGGATGTCCAGACCGAGGTCGCCGCCTTCTGGATCGAGTCTCCGGCCTCCAGCCGAGCCACCATCATCTCCACCGCGATCATCGCATCGTCGACAAGAAGGCCGAGCGCGATGATGAGGGCGCCCAGCGAGATGCGCTGGAGCGAGATGCCCAGGTACTCCATGACAACGAAGGTCATGGCCAACGTCAGCGGGATGGCGACAGCGACCACAAGGCCCGCCCGAAGCCCGAGGCTGACGAAGCTGACAACGAGCACGATGGCGATGGCCTCGAAGAGAGCGTGCGTGAAGCCTGAGACCGCTTCCTCGACGACAAGCGGCTGGTCGGAAACCAGATGGACGCCGATGCCGACGGGAAGTTCGCCCTCAACCCGGTTCATCTCCTTCCCGAGCTCCTCGCCGAACGCCAGGAGATTGGCACCCGCCTTCATGCCGACCGCAAGGCCGATCGCCGGCTCGCCGTTGAAACGGAAGAGGTTCGAGGGTGGATCAACGTAGCCCCGCCGGATCTCGGCCACGTCCGACAGGCGGAAGAAGCGGTCGTTGACCCGCAGGTTGAGGTCGCGAAGGCTAGCCTCGGAGGTGAACTGTCCGCCGACGCGGATGCTGATGCGTTCGGCACCCGCCTGGATCACCCCGGAAGGGGTCACGGCATTCTGCGCCTGAAGGGTATCTACGACGTTCTGCTGCGTGATCCCGTAGGCGGCGAGGCGCCTCGGAGAGAACTCAAGGTAGATGACCTCGTCCTCGGCCCCGATGATGTCGACCTTCCCGACGTTGGGTACGGTCAGGACCTTCGAGCGGGCATCCTCGACGAAATCGCGCAGCTCGCGTTGCGAGAACCCGTCGGAGGTGAAGGCATAGATGTTGCCGTAGACATCGCCGAAGTTGTCGTTGAACTGCGGGCCGACGACCCCTTGCGGCAGGGTGCCGACGATGTCGCCGACGAGGTTGCGTGCACGTACCCAGGTTCCCGGGACATCCTTGGCTTTTGTCGTGTCGAGCAGGTTGACGAAGATCACGGTGGATCCCGGGGTCGTCATCGAGCGCGTGTAGTCGAGCTGGGGCAGTTCCTCCAGCTTCTTCTCGATCCGCTCGGTGACCTGACGGATCGTGTCGTCGACGGTAGCGCCGGGCCACTGCGCGCTGATGATCATGGTCTTGATCGTGAAGGCAGGGTCCTCCTCACGTCCAAGGTTCAAGTAGGAGAAGAACCCTAGGATCGAGAAGACGATCATGAAGTACCAGAGCAGGGAACGGTGGTTCAGTGCCCATTCGGAGAGGTTGAAGGATTTCATCGGGACGCCTCCTCGATCTTCACGCGCTGGCCATTGGCAAGGGTGTTGGCACCGGCGACGGCGACACGCTCGCCAGCCTTCAGGCCGTTCAGGACAGCGAAGCGGCCGTCGGCCTCCTGGCGCACGTCGACGGGACGCAGCGAGACCGTGTCGCTTCCATCGGGAACCACCCAGACGAACGCCTTGCTGTCTCGGCGCAGGATGGCGGATGCCGGCAGGGCCAAGGCCTCCTCCGCCCCGATGGGCAGCGCGACCTGCACGATGGAGCCGAGGCGGAAGCCATCGGAAGGATCGCGCAGCGCGATCTTCACGCGCCGGGCCCGGGTCACGGGGTCGGCCAACGGCGCGACCTCGCGGATGATTCCCTCGGCTGTCACCGTCTCATCGAGTTCGAGGCGGACACGAAGCGTCGCACCGAGATCGAGGGCGGTTGCAAAACTGTCGGGCAGGTCGACAACAGCGTCGCGAAGGTCGGGCCGTGCGATCGTCAAGACGGTTTGGCCCGGCGACACGACCTGTCCGGCCTCCGCCGATACGGCCGTTACGATGCCCGGCGTTCCGGCGGCTAGCCGGGTGTAGCCGAGCTGTTCACGGGCCTTCCCCAACGCGGCCTCGGCCTGGAGGACGGCTGAGCTCGTCGATTGGAGCGATTGCTCCGCTTGGTCCACCTCGGCCTGCGTCGAGACGTTGGATGCCTTGAGCGCTTGCTGGCGGGTGGCGACCCCCGTCGCGTTCGACAGGGAAGCTTGCGCACTGACGACAGCGGCTTCCGCCGCTTGTACGTCTTGTTCCTGCACGGAAGGATCGAGCGTGGCGAGAATCGCGCCGGCAGCGACGCTGTCGCCGACGTTGACCCGTCGGTCGACCATCCGTCCGAGAATGCGGAAGCTGAAGTCCGTGCTGATCTGGGGTTCGACGGAACCAGAAAAGCTGACGGGCTGCGCGCCGAAGGGCTGAACCACCATCGACTTCACGGGACGGACCGTCAGGGCGGGTGCAGCCTCTTCGCCTTGGCATCCGGTGAGGAGAGGGAGGAGGCAGGGAAGGATGTAAAGGGTTCTCATCGGGAGGGGGCCTCCTCATTGGACGTGGCGATCCTCTCGCCGGGACGCAGGAGTTTGGTGCCCTCGACGACTACGCGATCGCCGTCGTTCAAGCCCTCGCGGACCGTCACGGTCGACGCTTGGTAGGATGAGACGGCGATCCGCCGAGGCTGGACCTCGCCGCTGTCATGATCGAGGACCCAGACCGCAGGGCTCCCGTCGAGCGAAGTCACCGCGGCGGCAGGGACTATAACGACGCCTGCGGATGGCAACTCCGCTGTTCCGACGACTGCCGCGCCCAGCGTCATCGCGTCCGGCGTCGCCTCAAGTCCGACCTTGACCCTGACAGTCCCGCTTTGCTGGTCGACCGTTGGCGAGACCTGTCGGATGCGGCCTGATGCCTTGACAGAAGGATCGGCGACAAGCGCGACCCTGACCTGCGGCGGTTCACTGCTTGCCAGAAGGAGGCTCTCATAGATGTCGAACACCGCGTCGCGAGGTCCGTCCAGGGCGACGGTAAAGACCGTAGCGGCAGCCTGCGCTACCTCGCCGGCGTCCAGTTCCCTCGCCGTGACGACGCCGTCAGCCTCGGCCGTCAGGTTGGTGAACGACAGCGACTCTTCCGCGCTTTGAAGGCGGGCCTTCGCCGAGAGGGCGTTGGCCCCTGCCACCTTCAAAGCCTGGTCGGCGGCATCGAACTCGCGTCGCGTTGTGTAGCCTCGATCGAAAAGGCTTCTCGATCGTTCGAAGGCAGCCGTTGCCTGCTCGACGTCGGCGTCCGCGGACGTCGTACCTGCCCTGGCTGACTCCACGTCGGCCTGCTGAACCTTCGGATCGATGCGGGCGAGGACCTGCCCCTTTCGGACCCGGTCGCCGACATCCACCGATCGTTCGATAATCTGACCACTCGTGCGGAACGAAAGGTTGCTTTCGACCTGAGCGGCAATGGACCCGGTCAGGGTGACACTTTCCGATGACGGCACCGCTTCGACAGTGGCGGTGGCGACGGGGCGCGGCGGCGGAGGCGCCGGCGGTTGCTCCGCTTGGCAGCCGACGAGGGTAAGGCAGACAAGACTGGCTGCGATTGTGTGCGATGTGCGTGGCATCTCGCGGGACGCTCCGGGGCGGCCATTGCCGCAGACTTGCAAAACTGATCAGTCTCTGATTTGCATCAGAAGACTGAAGCGTTTCCTAATGTCAAGCGCTTGTGGAGTAGCATGGAACAGACGGAACTCAAGCGTCGTGGCCGCCCACCCAGCATGTCCCAGGAAGAACGGCGCCGCCGGATCGTCGCGGCAGCAGAGGAGACGTTCACCTCCAGGGGATACTCGGCTGCCAGCATGGACGACGTCGTCCGGGCCTGTGGCATGTCGAAGAAGACCGTCTACGAGATGTTCGACACCAAGGAGCAACTCTTCAACGAGGTCGTCGCACTGTCTTTGGAAAGCGCACCTAGTCTAGACTGGAAAGACGGGCAAACGTTGGAAGGGGAGCTGCTACTGCGCAATGTTTTGCGCTCCATGGCTGCATTCATCCTGAGCCCTCGACAGGTCGCGTTGACCCGGCTGGTCCTGGCGGAGAGTCCCGCTTCTCCTGAACTCGGCTCCATTTTCTACGAGGCGGCCGTCGTCAGGGGTCAGTCCATGCTTGCAGAGGCGATACGACGCATCGGATCGCCCGTTTCAACCGATGTCCGACACTCGGAGCACCTCGCCGACCTATTGATCGGCACTTTGCTCGGGCCGCAGTTCTTCTCTTCGCTTCTGGGCCGGACGCCGGCGCCGACGCAGGACGAGATCCATGCACGCATCGATTGGCTGTTCGACGTCCTTGGCCCGACGCTCATGTTGGGCAAGAACCCGACCGCCAACTGATAAAGCGAGCACTGTTCCGATCACCGCCGCCGACAGGCAGGGCGAGATCGGTCGGCCCGTCGCTGATGTCTCAACGCTGACCAACTGCCTCGAAGGGTGCAGCATGATCATCTTTACCCCGGCCTTGTCGTCTAAACGCAGCACATGCCCAACTTGGCGCACAGCTATGCTCGCGCTCCTTCTCCTGGCTGGTTCCATGGTGGCTGGCTGCGCCGCCCGGCCGGGAGCGGATACTCTCGTTCCCACCGCAGGATCGGCACCGGGAGCGAAGCCGGTCACCGTGTTCGTCGCGACCGACCGCGCGCCGGATGGCGTGCGACAGGTTGGATACGGAAGCGGCCGGGCAGCGCTGCGCTACGAGGAACTGACGGTATCCGTGCCGCCCGGTCACCAGCCGGGAAACATCGAGTGGACCGAGGCGGCGGCCCGGAACCCCGCTAAGAGTTTCGTCGTGACGCGGCGGCGAACGTTGGACGAGGAAGCGTTTCGAAGGGCGGTCGCATTGCGCAGCGGCGGCAACGGCACGACGGGGATTTTCGTCCATGGTTACAACTACACCCTGACCGAGGCGGTCTTCCGGGTTGCGCAACTGTCCGCCGACGCGACCAGCGTCAGGGTCCCGATCCTGTTCTCTTGGCCGTCCGAAGCGGCGGTCGCGGGGTACGTCGCGGATCGGGATGCCGTGACCTACGCTCGCGACGATCTGGCGAGATTGCTCGGCATCGTCGGCGAGCTCAGGACGAAGGGAAGGATTTTCCTTGTTGGGCACAGCATGGGAGGATGGCTTGTCATGGAGAGCTTGCGTCAGCTTCGTCTCGAAGGGCGGGACCGTCTCGTCGACCGTTTCGAGGTCGCCCTTGCCGCACCCGACATCGATGTCGACGTGTTCCGGAGGCAGATTGCCGTCGTCGGCGCCCTCGATCCGCCCCTGACGATTCTGGTCGCCAAAGACGACAGGGCGCTCGCCGTCTCGCAACGCCTTTCCGGAGGCCGACAGCGGGTCGGATCCGTTGACGTGGACGATCCCCACCTGGAGGAGGTTGCAAGGAGGGCGGACATTCGAATCATCGACATTTCGTCGGTAGAGCCGAGCGACGGGACGCGCCACGACCGCTTTGTTCGGTTCGCGACGCTCCAATCACGTGAGATGGCAACAGAGGGCAGTCCCTTGGGATCGATCGGACGGGCCGGAGCCTACGTGTTCAATACGGCAGGCGCGGCCGTCGCCAGTCCGTTCACGCTTGCAGGTCGAGCTCTGGGCGGACAATGAACTCGTTCGTGAGGTCCCGTGAGGCAATGTGGAGACGCGGGCCTGTCGCGAGATCCCTGCACCGCTCGTTCCGCGACATGCTGTTCGCGATGTTGTTCGTCTGCACACCTCAGATCGTTGTGGCGCAGGTCCACACCGATGCGACCGATGCGGTCGTGGTCCTCGACCAGGGCGCTTCCGAGCTTGAGGCGATCCGGTCGTCACTCCAGTCGGCGGTGCCCAACGAGGACTACGATGCACTGCGAACGCGTGCCCAAGCTGTCGTGGTTGCCGCGACCGCTTCGGCCGATGCCTTGGCACCCAAGTTGGAAGCTGCGCAGGCAACGCTCGCAACACTCGGAGAACCGGCTGAAGGCGAGGCACCCGACGTCCGGGAGCAGCGCTCCGACCTGACACGGGATCGCGACACGCTGGACTCCGATGTCAAGCGCGCGCGCCTTCTCGCAACCACGGCCCGGGAAACGGTCGAGACCGTGAACCGCACGGTGACGGACATTTTCAACCGCGACACGCTCGAGCGTGTCGCGTCGCCCTTCACAGCCACCTACTGGAAAGCGGTGGACGAGAACCTGCCGTTCGACCTCGCTAGGCTGTCCGACTTCTTCGCCGCCGCAGGCGCCCGTCTCGCGGGGGCAATGAGCGCCGGGGGAGCGGCCGTCTTCGGCGCGACAGCCGCTCTTGCTCTCCTGGTCGTGCTGCCGCTGCGCATATCCTTGAGGAAAGCGGGTGAACGCTACGCACGCGACCGCGCCCCGCATACACGGGCACGCCGATCCGGTCTCGCCCTTTGGTTCCTCGTCGTCGGGGCGCTCGGGAGCGCCATAGGCCTCAGCATCCTCGTCCAGGGCTTGGAATGGGCGGATGCATTGACGCCGCAAGCGTCGTCACTGGCTTGGAGCCTTGCGCTGGCGTCCGTCTTTGGGGCGGTGGCCGTCTCCATGGGCGAGGCGCTTCTCCTCGTCGATCGGCCCTCCTGGCGCCTCATGCCGATCGACGACCGAACAGCAGGGCGGCTACGCCCGATCCCGGTCGCGACCGCGATCGTTGCGGTCATCGGTACGGGCTTGATCGAGTTGAACAGGATCGTCGGGGCCAGCCCTCCCGCGAACGTCACCGCGAACCTGTTCACGGCTATCCTCAACGCCGCCCTTCTCGTTTACGTCTTGGTCTCCGTCCAAAGCCTCCGGGGCGACCGAGACCAAGACCGTGACCAGTGCGAGGCCACGCCAAGGCAGCCGCTTGCCACGGTCGCGCTCTTGGCCGGATGGGTCACGGTCGTCGTCAGCATCCTGGCGATCGCCCGCGGCAACGTGAACCTTGCCTTGCTGATCGGCCGCGAAACGGTATGGGCCGTCGTGGTCGTGTCGGGTGCCTACCTCGTCGCCACCGCGGCGGACGACCTCATCACCACCGCCCTGTCACGGGACAGCCGCGTCGGTCGGTCCGTCGCGCGCGCGTTCGGACTTGGGGGCGACACCGTCGAGCAGGTCGGCCTTGTTCTGTCGGTGATCCTGCGCGTGGCCATCTGGCTGCTGGCGGCGTCTGCGGTCCTTGCACCCGTGGGAGGCGGCACGGCCCCGGCCTACACTCAACTGGCGGGCATCACGTCGATCGGGATCGGGGATGTCGTGATCCGACCCGGCGCGGTGTTGCGCGCAGTCGCCGTGGTTCTCATCGGGCTCGGCGCCGTACGGCTGATCGACCGCTGGATGAACGGCACGTTTCTACCCGCGACGAACCTCGACGCTGGGGCACGCAATTCAGCGTCTACCATTGTGCGTTATGTGGGCATTGTTGTTGTGGTGTTCGGGACCGTTTCGACCCTTGGCATCGGGCTCGAACGCTTCGCGCTCCTCGCCAGCGCCCTTTCGGTCGGCATCGGCTTCGGACTCCAAGCAATCACCCAGAACTTCATCTCGGGACTGATCCTCCTGGCCGAACGTCCGGTGAAGATTGGCGACACGATCAGGGTCGGCTTAGACGAGGGAGACGTGAAGCGCATCAACGTTCGCTCCACCGAGATCCAGATCGGCGACCGCTCGACGCTGATCATCCCGAACTCCGAGCTTATCACCAAAAGCGTGCGCAACATGACGCTCGCCAATCCGCTCGGCCGTGTTCAGATCGCCTTCTCGGTTCCAATGGAAGAAGACGCCGACGAGATCATTGCAATCCTGCTCGGTCTGGCTCCGTTGCAAACCGATGATCAGGCCGCAATGATCCCCTTCTGTTCTTTTCTCAGGCGATGAACACCTGGAACAGTCGTCCGATGAAGCGCGCCTCCGATCCTCCAGCGAGGCTGTCGACCATCGAGCGGAACTGACCTTTGCGGAACATGCGCATCGTTTCGAAGCCGCGGATCGCGTTGTGCGCCGTCTTCTGCGACTGGAAGCCCCGCACCGGACGGATGCGCTGCTTCAGCTTGCCGTGGTCGGACTCGAGACGGTTGTTCAGGTACTTGACCTGCCGGTGTCGGCAGTGGGGTGCGAGCCTTCCCTCCCGCCTCAGCGCGGCGATCGCCTCGTTGTAGGCCGGGTTCTTGTCGGTCGAGATAACGGAAGGACGATGGTGCGGGGACCGGCTCAGAGCCTTACCGAGAAAGCGTTTGGCCGCCTTGCTGGTCCGCTTCTGCGACAGGTGGAAGTCGAGTGTCTCGCCGCGATCGCCAATCGCGCGGTAGAGATACATCCACTGCCCGCTGACCTTCACGTAGGTCTCGTCGACGTACCAGCTGCCACTGTTGCGGTCGCGGCACCACTGGACACGCCGGTCGAGTTCAGGCGCGTAGTGCTGGACCCAGCGGTAGATCGTAGTGTGATCGACCGACAGGCCGCGCTCGGCCATCATCTCCTCGAGGTCGCGGTAGCTGAGCGCGTAGCGGCAGTACCAGCGCATGCAGAGCAGGATGATGTCAGGGGCGAAGTGCCGGCCCTTGAACGCTGCGCTCATGCCGGCCCCCTTCCGTCGCTGCCGAAGGGAAGACGTTCGCACCCCACTCGGCGGTTTGCAACGGAGCCGAGAGCGTTTTCGATGTTACGCGGCCTGTCGCGCGAACTGAAGCGGGCTGATGAAGTCCAACGCTGGATGGCGCCGGATGGGGTTGTAGAAGTCGTCGATGTAGCGGCCGATGGCGGCGGTCGCCTGGGCACGGTTCTTGAAGACGGAGCGCCAGACGAGTTCGGCCTTCAGCGTCTTGAAGAAGGTCTCGACCATCGCGTTGTCGTAGCAGTTTCCCTTGCCAGACATCGAGATCCGGATGCTGTGCCGCCGCAGTTCGGCCTGGTACTCGATCGAGCAGTATTGGCTGCCTCGATCCGCGTGGTGAATGAGCCCAGCAGCGGGACATCGGACAGCGATAGCACGGCGCAGCGCCGACAGGGCCAGCTCCTTGTGCACGCGATCACTGGTGGCCCAGCCGACGACGCGTCGGGCGAAGAGGTCGATCACGACGGCAAGGTACAGCCAGCCCTCCCCCGTCCAGCCGTAGGAGATGTCTGCGCCCTCTCAGCCGACAGGCGCATGCAAGCATGCGCCGATCGGCTACTTCTGGTTCGGCGTGGTCGCCGTAAAATCCTGTTCCAAGAGGTTCGGTGCGAGGGGGAAGGCATGCAGGCTGTCGGTGGTGCGCTTGAAGCGCCGCTTCTGCCGCGCCTTCATCCCGTTCTGGCGCATCAGGCGGGCAACGCGCCGACGCCCGATCGTCAAGCCAGCGTCGCGTAGCTCGTGCACCATGCGCGGGCTGCCATAGGTCCCGTTCGATAGGGCAAAGGCCGCGCGAACATGGGCGAGCAGCATCAAGTCGGTACGCTAACGGTGATAGGCCGGGCGCTCCTTTTAAGCGAAGTAGCCGCTCGGACTGACGCCGAGGACCTTGCACAGACGCTGGACGGGGAACTCTGATCGATGCCGCATCGATGGGGCGGAACCTCATCGACATCCTCCTTGGCGAAAAAGTCGTGGCTCTATTCAAGAGTTCGCGCTCCTGGCGCAGGATCTCGTTCTCGCGCCGAAGCCGCTTCAGCTCGGCCGCCATGTCTTCCTGACGCTCGGGAGGCGGCGCTTTTAGATCGCGCTCCCGACGCTTGTCGAGCCAGCGGCGCAACGTCGAAAGCCCGATGCCAAGATCCTCGGCGATCTCTTGGCTTGCGTGCGTCCGCTCGTCTCCACCAGACGAACGGCCTCCGCCTCAAACTCCTTCCCGAACCGGCGCTGCGGCTTGCCCATGAAATGCTCCTCATTCCGTCAGAAGAGCTCTCCACTTTCCCGGGGCAAGTCCACATAGACACTGGCACGATGCAGATGAGATCGCCGTCTCATCTGGGACGATAGCCGCAGAGAAATATCACAACACGTTCGCGCGTGAT
The DNA here is from genome assembly GCF_029813115.1 of Aureimonas sp. SK2. Classification (GTDB taxonomy): domain Bacteria; phylum Pseudomonadota; class Alphaproteobacteria; order Rhizobiales; family Rhizobiaceae; genus Aureimonas. Next base: position 403 of record NZ_JAPZDS010000027.1, on the reverse strand, counting down.
GGATCGGTCGGACTCGGTGATGTGATGGGGCTCGAGACCGAAGCTCGCCGCCCTCATCCGCTCCGTGACAACGAAAGCCAGGAACTGGTCCACGACGGTCTGAGGATCGGCCACCCGAAGTTCCCCACGTCGCTGCGCCTCGGCTACGACGGGGACGATCAGATCGGCCACCGAGCGCCGCGCCTCCTCGTAGGTCTTCATCAAGTTGGGAAACTTCGGGATCATCGAGACCATCAGTCGGTCGAGAGCCACGATGTCTTCTCGGATGGCGGATCCGATGAGGTTGAGCGCGATCCGGTTCAGGTAAGCCTCCATGTCCTCACCGTCGTTCCTTGCGATCCTCGGCCGGGCCTCAGACAGGAATTCGCCGAGGACGCTGCCGACCGTGGCGCGGAAGAGACCA
>NZ_JAPZDS010000026.1 GCF_029813115.1 Aureimonas sp. SK2 | reverse complement strand
GTCACGACAGGACTCTCGCTCCCGCTGGATGAAAAACGGGGGTCACGTCAGCAGGCTTCCCGGCGCCGGCAGAAGCCTACTGCTGTCCAGGTTGATAACGAGCTCACGGACATCGATCGCATTCTTGCCAGCTTCGAGGCGACACACGGAGGTTTGATGCACGATCGACAGTTGGACATTGAACACATCATCGAGACTATCCTAGCCGCGCGACCAAATCTGCCGGATTGAGGCGCGTGTAGCGCTTCAACATTTTCAGCTCGCGATGGCCGCTGATTTCGGAGACCTCGATCACATTCAGCCCCTTCTCGAACAAGCGGCTGACCGCCTCTCGACGCAGATCATGGAAGCGAAGATCCGTCACTCCCGCACGCAGACAAAGGCGCCGCCACGCCTGCTCGAGCGCGCCGGCCGAGATGGGGAAGACGTGATCGTTGATCACAGCCTCGGGTTCAGCACTCTTCAGCGATTGTAGCGCTTCGACCGCCCTCCCCGTAAGCGGCACCTGACGTGCACTGCCGTTCTTTGTAAGGCTCAAGGACGCGATCCGGCGATCAAAGGCTACGTCTCCCCAGCGGAGCCCAAGAAGCTCGCCACGGCGCATCCCTGACTCACTGGCGACAATGATGAGGGCCTTCAAGCATGGCGTCCGCCCAGCGTCGCATGCGGAAAGCAGTCGAGCCTCCTCATCATTCTGCAGCCGACGGCTGCGGGCATCGTTTACCTGCGGGCGACGGATCGCCTTCGCTGGGTTACGGGCGAGCGGGTAGCCCCAGTCCTTCATGGCGACCTCGAGGACGTGGCTTACGATAGCGAGCTCACGCAGCACGGTCGATGGTGCTGCGATCGCGAGCCGCTCATCGCGATATCCGGCTAGGTCAGACGCGCTTAGGCCGATCAGGGTGCGGTGAGAGAGTTCGTGTCGAAAGAGCACGTCGATACGCTGCCCCTCTTGGACATATCCGCGCTTCTTCGGTGTCACCTCGCTCTGGTAGCGCCTCATGAGATCGCCGAGCGTCGTCGTCTCGAGGACCTTAGTATCGGGCGCGGCACCGAAGCGGTCGACCTGGGTCTCAAGTTCACGCGCCCAACGCTCAGCCTCGGATTTAGAATCGAATGACTTTGCCCTCGGCTTCATTCCGCGACGGCGCACCTGAGCCTGCCAACGTCCCCGCAATTTCCTGATTGTGGCCATCAACCGCTCCGACATCCTTACCAAAATTGCGTAGGAGGCCGGCGCGTCGGGGCCAAGGATTAAACCAGGACAGGCGATCATTCGTATCGAGAAGGGAGTTCCCTGCCTTCGGAGCGTGCAGCTCAGATCAAATCGCACAACACGCGATATGCACCAGTGATATCGGCCTGCAAGGCGTTCACGGCGCGATCTACGTTTGCTCCCTTGAACGCCTCGAACAATTCCTCATGCCGTTCATTTGAGATGTGAAAGTTCCCCGACCCGCGCAAAAGGTGGAAATAGGGGCTGATCTGGAGCCAAAGAACCTCGATCATACCTGTGAGCACAGGCGAGCCTGCTGCGCGATAGACGTGGAAGTGAAAGTCGTGATTGGCGCCGACATAAAGCTTGGCGTCAGCCGTGCGCTCGGCCTCGCGCAGGCGTTCCAAATTGGACGCGAGATCGCCGAGAAATTCCGGGTTCACAAGGTTGCCCGCCCAGCGCACAGCCGTCGTTTCCACCTCGAGGCGCACACGCGTGAGATCGTCGAGGCGCGCGCGCGTCAGCTTCGGAATGCCTATCGTGCGGCCGGAGACAACGGTCAGCGCACCAATCGCCTGAAGCCGCACTAGGGCCTCGCGCACCGGCATGGGACTGACGTCGAAGGCCTCGGCGAGACTGGCCACCGTGATCGACTCGCCGGGGGCGATGCCACCTTCGAGGATGAGACCAGACAGACGACGGAACACGCCGTCCTGCAGAGTCTCCCGACGCAACGGCGATACACTTCCTCGAATAGCTGACATGCCGAACCCCTGCCTACGCTGTTTCGCCACCCAGCATAAAGCGTTCGAGAGTCCCCTTGAAGCCGGTTTCGATTTTTGATCTAAAATCAAAACGACGCCGGAAAGACCGATGGAGAGACGGTTCGCGGCGCTTCGTGGGAGGATATGATGACGTTTGCGACCCGCTGCGGGACGCTGGCGACGGCGCTCGGCCTATCGGCCTTGATGGCGCTGTCGGCCAACGCCCAGGAGAAGCACAAGGTCTATTTGTCGATGAGCTACATCGGCAACGACTGGCAGGCCGAGGCCTCCAACATGGTCAAGGCCATGGCCGCCTCCGCCGACATGAAGGACAAGATCGACCTGGAAGTGCAGGTGGCCGGGCCCAATGCCCAACGCCAGATCCAGCAGATCAACGCTATGGTCCAGGCCGGCGCCAAGGCGATCGTCGTTTACCCGATCTCGCCGACGGCGCTGAACCAGGTCGTCAAGAACGCCTGCGCCAAGGGTGTCAAGATCGTCGCCTACGACGCCGAGATCACCGAGCCCTGCGCCTACAACGTGACGATCGATCAGGCCGAGGCCGGGCGGCGCACGGCCGAATGGCTGGCCGACAAGCTCGGCGGCAAGGGCAGCGTCGTCATGGTCACGGGCGTGCCGGGCACCTCGGTCGATACGGCCCGCACGGCTGCGGCGAAGGAGGTTTTCGCCAAGCACCCGGACATCAAGATCGTCGGCGAGGCCGTCGGCCTCTGGAGCCAGGCCGTGGCGCGCACGGAGCTCTCGAAGCTGCTCGCCACGCGCAACTGGGACGGCATCGACGGCCTTTGGATGCAGGTCGGTTGCTACACCGCCAACTCGATGCAGATCGAGGCGGGCCACACGGCCGAGCAGTTGAAACCCTGCGCGGGCGAGGGCTCCAACGGCGGCCGCATCCAGATGCTGCCTAAGGGCACCGAGGTCGAAGGCGCCGACGGCACCTACGCCCCGATGGGCGCGCCGCGCTTCTCCTACGCCTCGCCGCCCTATTCGGGCGCCTATGCGCTGAAGCTCGCGGTCCAGATGCTGGACGGCAAGACCGACGTGCCGCACCACACGACGCTGCCGCTGCCCATCGTCACCAACGACACGGTGAAGCTCTGCGAGACGGGAACGTGGGAGGAGATGAAGAACGGCTGCAACGCCTTCAAGCCGTCCATCGTCGCCAATCCCGGCTGGTTCGCCTCGATTTTCTCAGCCGAGACGCCGGAAGTCGGCCTGAACGCAGCGCTGGTTGGCCAGCCCGAGCGCTGAAGAACCGGACGAGGACGCGCGCCGGGCTTTAGCCCCGCGCGTCCCGCTCCCAACATCCGACGCGCGGCGACCCGCCGCGCGGCCCTCCTCATCCGTGCGACGAGAGTGCCATGACCCGGTTCGCCCCGGCGCCCGCCATTACGTTCCAGTCCGTGTCGAAGGCCTTCGGCGCCACCAAGGCGGTGAGCGAGGTCAGCTTCTCCGTCGCCCCCGGCGCGGCCCACGCGCTGCTCGGCGAGAACGGAGCCGGCAAATCGACCACGATGAAGCTTCTGTCGGGCCTGATCGTGCCCGACAGCGGCGACATCCTGATCGACGGTCAGGCGAAGCGGCTGGCCAGCCCTCGCGACGCGCATCGCGCCGGCATCCGCACCGCCTTCCAGGAACTGACGCTGGTGCGCGACCTCAGCGTTCTCGACAACATGCTCCTGCCGAGCGCCCCCACCGGCTGGCTCGGCACCCTGCGCCGGGGAGCGGTGGCCGAGCGGGTCGCCGCCCATTTCGAGCGGCTCGACATGCGCGTCGATCTCCATGCGGAGGCGGGCACGCTCGATCTCGCGATGCGCCAGAAGATCGAGATCGCCCGCGCTCTCTACCGCGATCCCCGCATCCTTCTTCTCGACGAGCCGACCTCGGCGCTGGCGGGCGGCGACGTCGACTGGCTCGGCCGCATCATCGCCGACGCGACGGGGCGCAACTTGACCGTGCTCTTCATCTCGCACCGGATGCCGGAAGTGCGGGCCTTCTGCCAATCGATGACAATACTGCGCAACGGACGCCACATCGCGGACGGCGCGGTGTCCGACTTCTCCGACGATCAGGTGGTGGAGCTCATCATCGGCCGCTCGCTCGACCAGACCTTCCCACCGCGCTCTGGACGGCCAGCCGCCAGCCTGCCGCCGCCGGTCCTCGAAACACGATCCCTCTGTGCCGGGCCGAAGCTGCGCGACGTGGTTCTCCAGCTCCGCCCCGGCGAGATCCTCGGTGTCGCCGCGCTGCAGGGCATGGGCCAGCTCGACCTCTTCTCCGCCTGCTTCGGCGCGGTGCCGGTCTCGGGCGGCGAGATCCGGGTGGACGACCGGCCGGTGCACTTGTCGACGCCCGCCGATGCGCTGCATCCCTCGCTGCGGATCGGCTTCCTGCCGGAGGACCGCAAGACGCAAGGCCTCTTTCTCAAGCTCGACGGCACCACCAATGCCAGTCTGCCGGTGGTCGATCGCTTCACCCGCGGCGGGCTGATCGACGAGACGGCCGAGCGGGCGGCGACGGAGGCCGTGTTCTCCGTGGTGGACGTCTCGCCGGTCGCGAGCTTCACCGAGGCGGGTGCCTTTTCGGGCGGCAACCAGCAGAAGATCGCCATCGCCAAGTGGCTGGTCGCCGAAAGCCGCATCCTCCTCCTGTTCGACCCGACGCGCGGCATCGATGTCGGCACCAAGCACCAGCTCTACGACCTGATGCGCGCCTTCGCCGATGCGGGCGGGGCGGTGCTCTTCCATTCCACCGAGATCCCCGAACTCGTCCATCTCAGCGATCGGGTCGTCGTTCTCTACGAGGGCCGCGTCGCTGCGCGGCTAGAGACCGACGCCATCGACGAGCGTGCCATCATGGGCGCGGCGCTCGGCGGCGCTTCGCCCGCGGGTGTCATCGGAGCCGCTGCATGAGCCGCATCGCCGCCCCGCAGACGCCGGCCGACTTTCGCTGGCTCACCCGGAACCGCGCCCCGCTCGTCGCCCTCCTCTTGTTCTGCGCCCTATTCGCGCTGGTGGACGCGATCACTCCCGGGCCGATGAGCTATTTCGATGTTTCCTTCCAGGCGAGCGGCGGAACGCCACTCGCGCTCGCCGCCATGGGCCAGACGCTGGTGGTCCTGTCCGGCGGGTTCGACCTCTCGGCCGGCGCGGTCATCTCCCTGGTCAACGCGGTGCTCGCCGCCACGATGGACCCGGCCGACATGGACGCTTCCGTCCTCGTCTGGACGCTGGTGGGCATCGCTGTCGGCATGCTGGTCGGCGCCTTCAACGGCTTCTTCGTCGCGGTCCTGCGGCTGCAGCCGATCGTCGTCACCCTGTCCACCATGTTCATCGTGCAGGGGCTGACGCTCCTCGTCCTCGACCAGCCGGGCGGCTTCGTCTCGCCCTCGCTCGGCACGCTCTACATGGCTGATGCGATCCCCGAGCTACTGCCCGCCTCACTGGTGCTTCTCGGCCTCGCCGCGTTGTTCTGGCTCTGGCTAAAGAAGACGCGCTTCGGCGTCGCGCTCTATGCGGTGGGCAGCGATCCGCACGCGGCCGCCGCGACAGGGGTCCGCGTGCCGTTGGTGCGCTTCGGGGCCTATGTCCTGGCGGGCGGGTTCTATGGCCTCGCGGGCGTCTTCGTCAGCGCGCAGACCGGCTCGGGCGATCCGCTCGTCGGCAATTCGCTGCTGCTCTCGATGTTCGCGGCGGTCGTCATCGGCGGCACACGGCTCGGCGGCGGCAAGGGCGGCCTCGTCGGCACGATCTTCGGCGCCTTCGTGCTGATGATCGTCGTCAACATCCTCCTCGCCCTCAATGTTTCGGCCTATTTCTCTACCATCGCGGAAGGCGGCGTGCTGCTGGCGGCCGTCCTCGTGGGATCCTTCGCCAAGGATTCCGCTCTCGTCCAGCAGCTCCGTCGCCTGGCGGGCGCGGCCCGCGCTCGGCGTGCCGGGACGCACGTCTCCCAGCGCCCGGCCGAGGACCGCAAGCTCGCTTTCGCCGCGACGCGCAGCGGCGGGCGGCCGGCGGCCGACCGCATCGACGAGCCCGGCTTTCTGCAGCGCCATGGCCGCAAGCTGCGCCACGCGGTGCCCGCCTATCTGTGCCTCGCCATCGTGCTGGTGGCGACACAATTCGTGCTCGGCAACACGCTGGCGAACTGGGGCTTCTGGAACTCGCTGCTGGTCCTGTCGACCTTTCTCGTGATCCTCGCGCTCGGCCAGGGCTCGGTGATCCTGACCGGCGGGCTCGATCTCTCCGTCCCTTGGACGATCGGCCTGTCCGGCATCCTCTTCGCCGGACTGGTGCAGGGCTCGGACCCCGCGCTCCTTTATGCCGTGCCTGCCGTTCTAGCCCTGGCCGCGCTGATCGGCCTTCTCAACGGGCTCGGCGTCGTCGCCCTCGGCCTGTCACCGATCGTCGTCACGCTGGCGGCCAACGGCATCCTGCAAGGGGTGGCACTTCTCTATTCCGGCGGCACGCCGTCCGGCTTCGCCTCGCCCGCCCTGCGCTGGCTGATGACGGGACGGCTCGGGCCGATCACGCCCGTCCTCGTGCTGCTCGCGCTCTTCCTGGTGCTGGGCACGCTCCTCCTTTCGCGCACGGCATTTGGGCGGCAGGTCTATGCCGTGGGCAACAGCCTGGAGGCGGCGCGCCTGTCGGGCGTGCGCACGGGGCGGACGATCGTCGGCGTCTATATCCTGTCGGCGCTCTGCGCGGCGCTCGTTGGCGTCCTCCTCACCGGCTTTTCTGGTCAGGCGAGCTTAGGCATGGGCGACGACTATCTGCTGCCCTCCATCGCGATCGTGGTCGTCGGCGGCGCGCTCATAACCGGCGGGCGTGGGCATTTCCTCGGCATGGTGGGTGGCGCGCTGCTCCTCACCGCGCTCCAGACCCTGCTGGCGGGCACGACGCTGCCCTACGCCTTCCGCGCCATCTTCTTCGGCTGCGTCGTTCTCGCCGCCGTCATCGCCCTTCGGGAAAAACGGAGCTGACCAGAGTGGCCACCAACATAATGAGCGGGCTCGAGGGCCAACGCGTCATCGTCACCGCCGGGGCCGGCGGCATCGGCCTCGCCACCGCCCGCCTCCTTCATGCCGAGGGCTGCCGCCTTGCCGTGTGCGACGTGTCGGACGAAGCCTTGGACAAGGTCGCCACCGAGCTTCCCGGCGCGATCACCGCGCGCGCCGACGTATCGGACGAGGCCGACGTCGCTCGCTTCTTCGAGACTGCACTGAGTGGCCTCGGCGGGCTCGATGCGCTCGTCAACAATGCCGGCATCGCCGGGCCGACGGGGGGCGTGGAGGAGATCGCGGTCGCCGACTGGCGCCGCTGCCTCGATATCGGCCTCACCGGCCAGTTCCTCTGCGCGCGCCTCGCCGTGCCGGAACTGAAGAAGACGGGCGGCGGCTCGCTGGTCAACATGTCCTCGTCCGCGGGGCGTCACGGCTATGCCTTCCGCACACCCTACGCAGCGGCCAAATGGGGCGTCATCGGCTTCACCCAGTCGCTCGCCAAGGAGCTCGGCCCCCACAACATCCGCGTCAACTCCATTCTGCCCGGCATCGTCGCGGGGCCGCGCATGGAGGGCGTGATCCGCGCGCGAGCCGAGCAGACCGGCGTCTCCTACGAGGACATGGAGGCGCGGTATCTCGCCACCACCTCGTTGCGGCGCATGGTGACGCCGGAGGACGTGGCCGCTTCGATCGCCTTCCTCCTGTCGAATGCCGGCCGCAACCTCTCGGCCATGTCCTTCAACGTCGACGGCAACGTGGAGACCTTGTGATGCGGATCGTCACCGTCGTCGGCGCGGGCCTGATTGGACGCGCCTGGGCCATCACCTTCGCCCGAGCCGGATGCCGCGTGCGCCTCTGGGACCCCGACGCGGAAGCTGCGCCGAACGCCGTCACCTTCGTGCGCTCGGTCGCCGAGGATTTGTCGGCCAATGACCTCCTGTCGGGACGCTCGGTGAACGAGGTGCTCGGGGCCATCGAGCCCGTCGCCGATCTCGCCGACGCCTTGGCGGGCGCGACCTGGGTTCAGGAATGCGGGCCGGAGAAGATCGAGGTGAAGCGCGAGACCTTCGCGATGCTCGACCGTCTGTCGGATATGGAGACGGTGCTCGCCTCCTCCTCCTCCGCGCTTCTGCCGTCCGCGATTTCGGAAGGGCTACCCGGCCGCGCCCGCGTCGTCGTCGCCCACCCCATCAATCCGCCCTATCTCGTGCCCGCCGTGGAACTGGTGCCCGCCCCTTGGACGGACCCCGCCGTGATGGAACGGGGAGCGGCCTTCCTGCGCGAGGTCGGCCAGGTCCCTCTGGTCATGGAGCGCGAGATCGACGGCTTCATCATGAACCGTCTGCAAGGCGCGCTTCTCGACGAGGCCTTCCGGCTGGTCGAGGGCGGCTATGCCAGCGCGGCCGACGTCGATCGCGGCATCGCCGACGGGCTCGCGCTGCGCTGGAGCTTCATCGGCCCCTTCGAGACGATCGACCTCAATGCGCCGGGCGGCATCGCCGACTATGTCGCGCGCTACGGCCCGATGTATGCGGGTCTTGCGGAGACGATGCGCAGCCAGCCCGACTGGGCGCGCGCGACGGCGGGCACCATCGAGCCGGAGCGCCGCGCCGCCCTGCCCGCCTCCAGCCTCGCCGAGCGCCAGACCTGGCGCGACCGCCGCCTCATGGCCTTGCGCGCCCACAAGCGCGCCGCCGACCGCGACCTCGGTCGCTGACAGCCTTTCTGAAGGAAATCGACATGTCCCGCACAGCCACCCCCGCCCCCGCCGGCAAGGTCATCATCACCTGTGCCGTTACCGGCGCGATCCATACGCCCACCATGTCGCCGCACCTGCCGATCACGCCCGACGAGATCGCGGCGGACGCCATCGGGGCGGCGGAGGCCGGCGCGGCAATCCTGCATCTCCATGCCCGCAACCCAGAGAACGGCAAGCCCGACCAGACGCCGGAGGCCTTCGCTCGCTTCCTGCCGCGCGTGAAGCAAGGCACGAACGCCGCCATCAACATCACCACCGGCGGCAGCCCCTACATGAAGGTCGAGGAGCGCGTTCTGCCGGCCGCGACCTTCAAGCCCGAGGTTGCCTCGCTGAACATGGGCTCGATCAATTTCGGCCTCTTCCACCTTGCGCCGAAATACGAGACCTTCAAGTTCGACTGGGAGAAGCCGCATCTCGAAGCCACGCGCGACCTCGTGTTCCGCAACAGCTTTAAGGACATCGAGTATATCCTCGAGACCTGCTACGGCAACGGCACGCGCTTCGAGTTCGAGTGCTACGACATCGCCCATCTCTACAACCTCGCCCACTTCGCCGACCGCGGGCTCGTCAAGGCGCCCTTCTTCGTCCAGTCGGTGTTCGGCCTCCTCGGAGGCATCGGCACGCACCCCGAAGACGTCATCCACATGAAGCGCACGGCCGACCGGCTGTTCGGCTCGGACTTCCGCTGGTCGGTGCTCGGCGCGGGCGCCAGCCAGCTTCGCATCGCCGCGCAGTCGGCTGCCATGGGCGGCAACGTGCGCGTCGGGCTGGAGGACTCGCTCTGGGCCGGCAAGGGAAAGCTCGCCACCTCCAGCGCCGAGCAGGTCCGCATGGTGCGCGCCATCATCGAGGGGCTCGGCCTTTCGATCGCCACGCCTGACGAGGCCCGCGCCATCCTCTCGCTTAAGGGCGGCGACAACGTCGGCTTCTGAACGAACGCCTATCAAGGGGGGACCAGCGATGCTGCGCATCGAACTCATGGGCGACCAGCGCGATGTCTTGGGCGAAGGCCCGCTCTGGGACGCGGAGGAGGAACGACTCTACTGGATCGATTCCTACGGTCCCGCCGTCTTCTCCTGCCGAGCCGACGGCCGCGAACGGCGCCGCTGGTCCGTCCCCGAGCCCATCGGCTCGCTGGCGCTGCGCCGGGGCGGGGGCGCGGTCGTCGCGCTACGCAGCGGCTTCCATGCCCTCGACTTCGAAACGGGCGAGGTCTCGCTCATTGCCGCGACCCATCCCGGCGAGCTCCGCCCCCGCCTCAACGACGGCAAGGTGGACCGGCAGGGCCGCTTCCTCGCCGGCTCGATGGATTTCGAAGAGCGCGACGACGTCGGGGCGCTTTTCCGGCTCGACTGCGACCTGTCCGTCCACACGCTCGATACCGGCATCGTCTGTTCCAACGGACCGTGCTTCTCGCCGGACGGAGGCACGCTCTATTTCGCCGATACGGGCCGCGCGGTGATCTATGCCTATGACTACGACACGCAAACCGGAAGCGTGCGCTCGCGCCGCGTCTTCGCCAGCTTCGAGCGCGAGCGTGGCCTTCCTGACGGCGCGACGGTGGACGCCGACGGCTATCTCTGGTCCTGCGAGGTATATTCGGGGCGACTGATCCGCTTCGACCCTTCCGGCGTCGTCGATCGCGTCGTCGGCATGCCCGTCCAGTCCACGACCAGTCTCACCTTCGGCGGGCCGAACCTCGACATCGCCTACGTCACCTCGATGGCCCGGCCGTTCCAAGGCGCCTACCACCGCGAGCGGGAGGCTGGCGGGCTCTTCGCCGTCCATGGGCTGGGCGTCACTGGCCTGCCCGAACCCCGCTTCAACGGATAGGAGTTTCCCATGCGCATCGACGTTCTCCTCGACGTCAAGACGACGCTCGGCGAAGGCCCGCTCTGGGACGCCGAGCAGGAGCGGCTCTACTTCATCGACAGCTTCGACGGCCGCGTCTTCCGCACCACTGTGGACGGGCTCGAGCTGCGCGCCTGGGACGTGCCGGGCAAGATCGGCTCCATGGCGTTGAGAAAGGACGGCAACGGGGCGATCGTCTCGCTCCAACAGGGCTTCCACGCGCTCGACTTCCGGACCGGCGACTGCGAGCTGATCCACGATCCTGAGCCTGATCGCCCGGCCAACCGCATCAACGATGGCAAGGTGGACCGGCGCGGGCGCTTCTTCGCCGGCTCTATGGACACGATGGAGGAAGGCCCTTACGGCGCGCTTTACCGGCTTGACCCCGACTTTTCGGTCCATAAGGTGGTCTCGAACATCATCTGCTCCAACGGCCCCTGCTTCTCGCCAGACGACAAGACCTTCTACTTCGCCGATACCTGGACCGGCGAGATTTGGGCCTACGACTTTGACGTTGAAACCGGCGCCATCACCAACCGGCGCACCTTCGCTAAAGTGGACACGTCGAATGGCGGCGCCGCCGACGGCTCGACGGTGGATGCCGAAGGCTGTCTATGGAACGCGTTGGTCTATGACGGCAAGCTCGTGCGCTATACGCCGGACGGCACAGTCGAGCGCGTGATCGATATGCCGGTAAAGAAGGTGACGAGCGTCATGTTCGGCGGCCCGAACCTCGACATTCTCTACGTCACGTCCATGGCCAAGCCTCCCCTGCCACGCTTCCCTGGTGATGGCGTTCAGCGTGGCAGTCTGTTCGCGATCCATGGTCTAGGAATTCGGGGGGTCCCAGAGCCACGCTTCGGGGCTTAGGTCGCCGAGGCATGCGTCAGACCCCACATGTTCGCTGGCGCCAAAACGATGGATGGGCTCACGTGACCAACGCCGCAAACGCGACCTTGCCGCAGACGCTCGTGGAATGCCTGAAGGCTTTCAATCGAAAAGAGCGCTACTGGCTCCTCCGCAATGCGCTCGGCGCTCCGGCTTTGGAGCTGCTGCTGTCCGGAGCATTTCGAGACCGTCTTGGAAAACTGCTCGATACTGATATCCCGTCCGACGCCTGGTGGGCAATGGACTACCACATCGATTGGGTTTTTGCTGCGCTCGTCACCGACAGCCTCGGCCGCGTTGACACACGAACGATGACAAACCCGCTTCTCGAAGGCACACCGGATACCAGCATTAAGCGCCTCATCCGAGGAACTTAGGAGGACTTCGACCTGATCGTCGCCTTCGATCGGACAATCATTCTAATCGAAGCCAAAGGCGTGACGAGTTGGGGTAACGATCAGCTCGCCAGCAAATGTCGTCGGCTGCAGGAGTGGTCGGACTTCTCGACCAGCTTTGAACATGACGGAGCGACGCTCAAGCCTCTCGACGTCTTCTTGGTGCTGACATCCCCTAGGCGCCCGCAAAAGGTCCACTCTCTCGCATGGCCTGGGTTCGTGCGCCTAGAAGATGGTGCCCCCTTCTTTATGCCGCTGGATCTTTCTGCCGCGCCCGAGGCCTTCCTGGCTCCCGAACGCTGCAACGATCAGAAGCAGCCTACGGCATCAGGCGACCGCTGGCGCCTAAGGTCCCTCCCTCGGCCGGAACTCGAAGAAGATTGAGCACCGCTGTGCCGGGGTTGTGGCTCTACTCGTAACGGCGGTCCATTCACATCAAGTAGCAGAACCAAGAGCTCGACAAAAATCGATCTAAGCTGCTGAAATGACTAGCGTATTGTGGCGGAGAGGGAGGGATACTCCGCCAATAATGCCAAAACCCTATTCTTCCAGCGCCCCGTCGATTTGGAGCGCCAGACTATCGATACACAACCATATACACCGGACGATACAAGGAGCCCAGCTCTTATGGGACACCAATGCATCTCCTTTGGAAATTATTTCTCAATCTGCATTTGCAGCGCGATCGCCGGAGGCTGCACCCGCGATGGGACTCGAGGTTTAGTTCATTAACCGATGGGAGGCCCGGGAGCGGCGATCGATGTTCTCGGCGAACAAGCGAGATCTTCGCCGTGCCAAGCGAGAGGCGGTCACGCTGGACGTCTTCGACGCGTCGTTTTCTTACGGCCAGGATGCCAGTGGAAAATGATGCCGTCAAAGAGCGAGGTCGGAGGAACGATTAGTTGCGTTATGAGAGCGGGTAGGAGAAGCTGATCCGTCCCCGGTTAGGACACTCGAAAAGCTGCCCTTCCGCTATCGACCCTTCTGAGACGTCCACTATCGTTATAGATCTGCCCACGAGCAGACTTTCCGCTCTCGCGACTTCTTCGGGACAGAGGTTTCGTAACTACGGCGAACGGCAAGCGGTGTAGGGACGATACCCTCAGGCTGCGGTGGGCACTTCGTCCCCAGCGGCCCGGACCAAAACGTCGTCCTCTCTCGCCGAGGCACGCGGCTTACCGTAGAGGCCAAGGTTTGCGTCGCCCCAGACTTTGAGGGCAAGCAGGATCGGCTCCATCGTCCGGCCGAGCGGCGACAGGCTGTACTCCACCTTGGGCGGCACCTGCGCGTAGACCTTGCGCTCCACCAGCCCGTCTTCCTCCAGTTCCCGGAGCTGGTTGGTCAGCATCCGCGGGGTGACGTTGGCCACATGCCGCTTCAGCTCCCCGAAGCGCAGCGTGCCGGACAGGAGATGGAAGAGGATCACCGACTTCCATTTGCCGTCGATCAGCCCGACGGCCGCTTCAACCGAACAGCCGGGGCTGCAATCGAACCGGGAGAAGCGTGCCTTGGCCATGACGGTATCCTTCTCGACACTAGTGGCTGCTTTTGTGCGTATTGAGCTTTCGCGAAGATAGCGCCAGTTTCCGTCCACATCAACGAACAACCTTGATGCAGGAGCGGACCCCATGAAGGCCATCGGCTACAAGACACCCGGAACGATCGAGCGCGAGGACGCGCTCGTGGACATCGAACTGCCCCGCCCCGTTCCGACCGGGCGCGACCTTCTCGTTGCGGTACGTGCCGTGTCCGTAAACCCGGTCGACACGAAGGTGCGCCGCAGTGCCGCGCCGGCGAACGGCGATTGGAAGGTGCTCGGCTGGGATGCCGTTGGTCATGTCGTCGAGGTCGGCGACGAGGTCAACAGCTTCAGGCCCGGTGACGAGGTATTCTACGCCGGCTCCATCACCCAGCCCGGCAGCAACAGCGAGTTCCACCTCGTCGACGAGCGCATCGTCGGGCCCAAGCCCAGCTCCCTGTCCAACGCGGAAGCCGCAGCCCTGCCGCTGACGGCCCTCACCGCCTGGGAAATGCTCTTCGATCGGCTCGACGTCGCCAAACCCGTGCCCGGCGCAGCGAAGGCTATCCTCATCGTCGGCGGCGCGGGCGGCGTCGGCTCGGTCGCCATCCAGCTCGCGCGCGCCCTTACCGACCTTACGGTGATCGCCACCGCGTCTCGACCGGAGACGCAGGCCTGGGTTCGGGAACTCGGCGCCCATCACGTTGTCGACCATTCCAACCCCCTGGCCGAACAGGTGGCGGCCCTCGGTATAGGCGCGCCTGCCTTCGTCTTCTCGACCACCGAGACGCACCGCCATCTCGAGGAGATCGTCGGACTGATCGCGCCGCAGGGCCGCTTCGGCCTCATCGACGACCCGGAAAGCCTCGACGTCGTGCCCTTCAAGCGCAAGGCGGTCTCAACCCACTGGGAGCTGATGTTTACCCGCTCGCTCTTCGAGACGACCGACATGAGCGAGCAGGGCCGAATCCTCAGCGAAGTGGCGCGGCTGGTCGATGAGGGACGGATTCGGACTACGGTGACGGAGCGGCTCGCCCCCATCAACGCGGCGAACCTGCGCCGGGCGCACACCCTCATCGAGAGCGGCAAGGCGCGGGGCAAGGTCGTCCTCGAGGGCTTCTGAGCCTTGGAAATCGAACGGCAGGAGACAGAAACATGACTGACGACAGATCAAACGAGATCCAGCTTGTCGCGACGCTGACGGCGAAGCCCGGCCGTGAGGGCGACCTTCGCCAAGCCTTGCTCACGATCCTTGCCGATGTCCGGCAGGAGCCGGGCTGCCTGCGCTACGACATGCACGAGGACCGGGACCATCCAGCTCGCATTGTCATGCTGGAGACGTGGGAGGACGAAGCGGCGTTGACCCGTCATGCGCAGGCGCCGGCCTTCACGGGCCTTGCCGCTCGCTTCGACGAACTTCTTGCCGAGCCGCTGGCGCTGATCCGCCTGAAGCGGATTGGTTGATCAGCACGTCGCGAACCTCACCGGACCTCTCGGAGAAGATGTCATGACTCAACTCGACGGATGCCGCGTGCTTGTAGTCGGCGGCAGCTCGGGCATCGGGCTCGCCGTTGCCGAACAGGCCGACAAGAGAGGCGCGGCGGTGACGATCGCCTCGCGGTCGCATGAGAAGCTGGCAAACGCCCGCTCCCGCCTCGGTCCGATGGCCGCGGCCGCCGTTCTCGACACCGGGGACATGCAGGCGATCGAAGCCTTCTTCGCGGAGCGCGAGGCCTTCGACCACGTCGTCGTGTCGGCTGCACAAACGCCCTCGGGTCCCGTGCGCACGCTGCCCGTCGAGCATGCCCGCCAAGCGATGGAGAGCAAGTTCTGGGGTGCCTACCGGATCGCCCGGGCAGCCAAGATCGCCGAGCGCGGTTCGCTGACCTTCATCTCGGGCTTTCTCGCGGAGCGGCCCTCGGCGGCTTCAGTCACCCAAGGGGCGATCAACGCTGCGCTCGAGGGCCTTGGCCGCGGGCTGGCGCTGGAGCTGTCCCCGGTCCGGGTAAACTCGGTCTCGCCCGGTCTCATCGACACGCCGCTCTGGTCGAAGCTGCCGGACGAGGCGCGGGAGGGCATGTTCGGGCGGGCAGCCGCGAACCTGCCGGCCAAGGCGATCGGCCAGCCAAGCGACGTCGCCAACGCCGTTGTCTTTCTGATGACGACGCCCTTCGCCACGGGCTCGACGGTGCGCGTCGACGGTGGCGGCGTCATCGCCTGATCGTCCTCCCGCACCGGGTCCGGATCGTCCCGGAGAGGATTGAAGGCTTTCTCCGGCCGAGCACAAGGATTGCTTCCCATGTCGACGCGTCACGACATTCCACGCCTTCCCGCCTCGTTCTTCGGCATCGTCCTCGGTTTGGCCGGGCTGGCAAACGCTTGGCGCGCCGCCCATGCCGCTTGGAGCCTGCCCGCCTTCGTCGGCGAGACGTTGACGACGCTCGCCCTCTTCGCCTGGCTCGTCATCTCGGCGCTCTACGCGACGAAGTGGATCATTGCCCCGAGGGAGGCACGGGCGGAGGCGGAGCATGCGGTGCAATGCTGCTTCATCGGCCTGGGCGGCGTCGCGACGCTCCTCGTGGCGCAGGGCGTCCTGCCATATGCACGTCCTCTCGCTCTTGTTCTGTTCGTTCTCGGCGCGGCCTTCACCCTAGCCTTCGCGCTGTGGCGGACGGGCTTCCTGTGGCGCGGGGAACGCGAGGCGGGCTCCACCACCCCGGTCCTCTACCTTCCGTCCGTCGCCGGCGGCTTCGTCACGGGCACGACAGCGGCGATGTTCGGCGCGTCGGACTGGGGCCAGCTCGCCTTCGGCGCGGCGCTCTTCTCCTGGCTCGCCATCGAGTCCGTCCTGCTGCACCGCCTGTACACGGGTCCTGCCCTGCCGCCACCGCTGCGGCCCGTGCTCGGCATCCAGCTCGCGCCCCCGGCTGTCGGCGCCGTCGCCTATCTCACTGTCGCCGGCGGCACGCCGGACGTCTTCGCCCATGCCCTCCTCGGATACGGCCTACTCCAGGCGCTGCTCCTGGCAAGAATGATGCCCTGGATCGCCGAGGCGGGCTTCGCGCCCTCCTACTGGGCCTTCACCTTCGGCGCGACCGCGCTCGCCGCCGCCGCCATCCGCATGGTGGAGCATGGTGATCACGGCGCCGTCGCGCAGCTCGCGCCTTGGCTCTTCGGCGCCGCCAACCTCGTCGTCATCGTCATCGCGGTCGGCACCGTCCGTCTCGCCCTTCAGGGGAAGCTGCTACCCAGGATGCCATCGGTCTCACCGCAAGCGGGCAGGCCACCCGCTTGAGGGGGACGCATCAAGCCGCCGCCTGCTCCCCGTCGCGACCCGCCATGCGCCGGACGACCTGCGGCGGCTGGCCGTAGGCGCGCATGAAGGCCCGGCGCATCCGGTCGCGGTCGCCGAAGCCCGTCTGCTGGGCGACGACGTCCATCGAGTGGTTGGTGTCCTCCATCAGCGCCCGCGCCGCCTCGAGCCGCAGATGCTCCACCGCCTTGGCTGGCGACTGCCCCGTCTCCGCCTGAAAGGCGCGGCTGAACTGGCGCGGACTGAGGCTCGCCGCCTCCGCCAGATCCTCGACGCTGAGCCGCGCCGACAGGTTCCGCCGCGCGAAGGTCAGCGCCTTCTGGATGCGGTCGGACTTCGGCTCGAGCTCCAGAAGTGTCGAGAACTGGGACTGGCCGCCGGCTCGTCGATGGTACATCACCAGCTTGCGGGCCACGAAGCGCGCCGCCTCCAGTCCAAGGTCATCCTCGATCAGCGCTAGAGCCAGGTCTAGCCCGGCCGTCATACCCGCCGAGGTCCAGACGTTGTCGTCGCGAACGAAGATCCGGTCTGCCTCGACCTTCACCTTGGGATAGCGCTCTTGGAGCTCGCGCGCCCGTAACCAGTGGGTGGTGGCGCGCCGCCCGTCGAGGAGCCCCGCCTCGGCCAGAACGAAGGCGGCGGTGCAGGTGCCTGCGATCCGCCTGCAATGCTCCGGTGCCCGGGCGACGAAGGCGATCGTCTCCGGGCGCGCTTCCTCCATGCTGCCGCCCACGATGAGCAGGTCGAAGCGCTCGCCCGAGAAGCTCTGCGTGTTCACGGTGAAGCCGAGCGAGGTGCGGATCGGGCCCCCCTGCGGCGAAAGCATATGCACCTCGTAGACCGGGTGGCCGCTGTGGAGGTTGGCGACCTCGAAGGCGGTGCTGACGGCAAAGCCCATGGGCGAGTAGCCGGGGTGAACGATGAAACCGACTTTCCGCATGATGCGTCTCTGCGATGTCCTGATTTGCCGTTTTTATGACATTTAAGACAGAACCTGTCGAGCGTAGTCTCCTCCTACCAACACGAACCCAGGAGACAAACCATGAGCCAGACCACCGCCACCCAGCCCCCCCTACCCAGAGCCTTGGCACCGCCCTCGTCACGGGCGCCTCCGGCGGCATCGGCGCCGTCTATGCCGACCGCCTCGCCCGGCGCGGTTACGATCTCGTCCTCGTTGCGCGCAGCCAGAACCGCCTCGACGAGGTTGCGGGCAGGATCCAAGCCGAGCATGGCCGCACGGTCACGACGCTTCGGGCGGATCTCGGCGACCGGGACGATCTGGCCCGAGTGGAGACGCTGCTGCGTGAGAACGCGAGCCTGACCCTTCTCGTCAACAACGCAGGCTTCGGCTCGGTCGCCCCGCTCCTGTCGGCCGGGATCGAGACGATGCAGGACATGATCGACGTCAACGTCACCGCCGTGACGCGCCTCACCTACGCGGCGGTGCCAGGCTTTGTCGCCAGAGGCCGCGGCGGCGTCATCAACATCTCCTCGATCGTCGCGATCGCGCCCGAACTCCTTAACGGCGTCTACGGGGGGTCGAAGGCCTTCGTCCTTACCTTCACGCAGTCGCTCCAGCACGAGGTCGCGGACAAGGGCGTACGCGTCCAGGCGGTGCTGCCGGGTGCGACGGCGACCGAGTTCTGGGACATCGCCGGCATGCACCACTCCAACATGCCGGAGAGCTGGGTGATGACCAGCGCCGACATGGTGGACGCTGCGCTCCTCGGCTTCGAGCGCGGCGAGGTCGTCACGATCCCGTCGCTTCAGGACGGAGCGCAGTGGGACGCCTACGAGGCGGCCCGGCTTACCATGGCGGGTAACCTCTCGAGCGCCCAGCCAGCGCCGCGCTACCGCGTGACGGTGCCGGCCAACGCCGCCTGAAACCTCACGCCTCTCATCCTCAAACCCGATCCCGGCAGCGCCGCTTACGGCGCTGCCGCAGCCCAATTCCTTCAAGGACCGCTCTCATGCAACTCACCGGCAACACCGTCTTCATCACGGGCTCGACCTCCGGCATCGGCCGGGGCCTTGCCGAAGCCTTCCACAGGCTCGGCAATAAGGTCATCGTCGCCGGGCGCCGCAGGGCGCTCCTCAACGAGGTGACCGCCGCCAATCCCGGGATGGCCGCGATCGAACTCGACATCGCCGATACGGCCAGCATCCAGAGAGCGGCCGAGCGTCTGATCGCCGAGCACCCGGCGCTGAACGTCCTCGTCAACAATGCGGGCATCATGCCCTTCGACGATCCTGCTCACCCGATCGACGACGCGAGGGCCCAATCGATCCTGACCACCAATCTCCTTGGCCCTATTCGGATGACGTCGGCGCTGATCGAGCACCTGAAGCGCCAGCCGCGAGCCACGATCATCAACAACACCTCGGTGCTGGCCTATCTGCCGCTGGCGGGCAACGCCGTCTACTCAGCCTCCAAGGCGGCGCTCCACTCCTACACCCTGTCGCAGCGCTTCATGCTGCGCGACACATCCGTCACCGTACAGGAGATCGCGCCGCCCTGGGTCAACACGGACCTCGTCGGCAAGAGCGATGATCCGCGCGCCATGCCGCTCGACGCCTTCATCGAGGAAACGATGCGCGGTCTCGCCACCGAGGCCGAGGAGGTGGTGGTCGAGAGCGTCCGTGCAATCCGTGACAATCCAGGATCCGGCGAGCACGCGCTCGTCAACGGCTTCAACGCAGCCTTGATCGCCAATCCGATCCCCGTATGAGCCTTGCGGCGCCCGCCTGATGACCCCGGCGGGCGCCGCCATACAAGCGCCTGTCCCGGAGAGGATTGTTGTCTCCGGCAGCTCGCATCTTGGTTACCCAGCCAAGTGGGTTCGGATGGCATGCCAGCCGCTTCGCGCGGAAATGCTCCGTGGCGTGTCACACCTGGCCCGCTCAGCTCGTCATGGCTCCGAACGTCGATCTCCGGCGCTCCGAGCACAAGGACGAAACATGAGCGAGAATACGCGACTGGTGTGGAACGAAGTGGCGCCGCAGGGTGCCAAGGCGCTCTATGGCATCCACCACTACATCACGACGGCCACCGATCTGCCGAACGAGCTTATCCACCTTGTCTTCCTACGTGTGTCGCAGATCAACGGCTGCGCGCACTGCATCGATCTGCATACGCGCGATTTGCTCAAGACCATGTCGATCGAGAGGGTGGTCCTAGTTCCGGTCTGGGCCGAGGTGCCCCACCTGTTCTCCGAGCAGTACCGCGCCGCTCTCGCCTGGGCGGAGGAGGTCACGCGGGTCAGCGAAACGCACGCCTCCGACAAGGCCTACGCAGCCGCGAGCGCTGCCTTCACGCCCAAGGATCTTGTCGACTTGACGATCACGATCGCTGCGATGAACGCGTTCAACCGTCTCGGCGCGCCGTTCCGCCTCCCGGTCCAGGCGAAAGCCTAATCGATTCCGTCGTAACATCCGGGACGGCGCCAGCGCCGTCCCGCTTCTGCCGATGTCGATCCATCCTTGACCGCAGTTCGGCGATTCACGTCGATGATTTTTTTCCAAGGCATGTCACATCCGTCCCAGCCCGCCTCGTTCTTTGTTCGACGGACACGAGAGCGCGGCATGGAGCCGCCCGGTCCGTTCTCGAGCAAGGAGACGGAAACCCATGAAGATCGTTGTGATGGGCGGGAGCGGACTCATCGGGCGCCACCTGACGACCGAACTCGCGCGGCAGGGGCACGAGGCCATCGCGGCTTCACCAAGCAGCGGAGTGAACGCGCTGACGGGCGAAGGCCTCGCGGACGTCCTCCACGGAGCCGACGTCGTCGTCGACGTGTCGAACTCGCCTTCTTTTGAGGACGCGGCGGTGCTCGACTTCTTCGAGCGCTCGGGTCGCAACCTCCTGGCCGCAGAGCGTGAGGCGGGCGTGAAGCACCACGTCGCCCTGTCCATCGTCGGCACGGACCGCCTCGAGGGGAACGGCTACTTCCGCGCCAAGGTCGCCCAGGAGCGGCTCATCAGGGACTCTGGCATGCCCTTCACCATCGTGCGCGCGACCCAGTTCTTCGAGTTCGTCGCCACCATCGCCGAAGCCTCCATCGATGGCGGTCGCCTTGTCGTTCCGGATGCCGACTTTCAGCCCATCGCAGCCGTCGATGTCGCCGCAGCGCTCGCCGAGGTAGCTCTCGCTCCCCCACGCAATGCGACGATCGAGATCGCCGGGCCCGACCGCCTACCGTTCCGTGACTTCGTCGTCAGCCGCCTCGCCGCCGATGGCGACCTTCGGCAGGTGCTGGCCGACAGGGCGGCGCGCTACTTCGGCGCCGCGCTCGAGACAGGGTCGCTTGTTCCCGAGCATGTGGGCGCGGCTTGGCTCGGGCCGACGCGGTTCGAGAGCTGGCTCGCTTCTGCCTGAACCCGACGCGCGTCTCCTATCCACGAAGAAAGATCCCTTACATGTTCAGGACACTTCTGCTGGGCGCATTCTTCGCCATCTCCGCCGTCCCCGCGCTGGCGGCGGATGTCGCGAGGGGCGAGGCCCGCGTCACGACGATCTTTGACCACCCGCTACCTTCGGTTCCCGGCAAGAGCCTACGTGGCGTGCTCGTCGAGTATGGTCCGGGTGGCTCTTCGCCGTCCCATACCCATGCGGCCTCCGCCTTCATCACCGCGACCGTCGTCGAAGGCGCGGTGCGCAGCCGGATCAACGACGGGCCGGAAAAGGTCTTCCACGTCGGCGAGAGCTTCGTCGAGATGCCAGGCGACCATCACGGCGTCAGCGCCAACGCCAGTGACGTCGAGTCCTCCAAGCTCCTGGCCGTCTTCGTCGTGGATACGGACGACACCAAGCTGACGATGCCGGATCGTCCGTAGGGAACCCATGTATTCTGGGCGGCAGGGCTCATCCCTGGCCATCATCGCTGAGGTGCCGGAACCATCGTCGAGGACACACACATGGGACAGGCAGACGATGCCACGGCCATCTTTGAAGTGCATCGGGCGCGGCTCCTGCGCATCGCGTACCGCATGCTGGGCTCGCGTAGCGAAGCTGAGGACGTCGTGCAGAACGCGTGGCTGCGATGGGTCAGCGCCGACCGCTCTGGTGTCGCCGCCCCTTACGCGTTCCTCGCGCGCGTCGTCACCCGGCTGTGCCTCGACGAGATGAAGTCGGCTCGCGCACGCCGGGAAACCTATGTCGGCGCCTGGCTCCCCGAGCCCCTGGTGGACAGCGAGGAGGACGGCGTGGACGAGGACGATCTGACGCTGACGCTGATGATGGCATTGGAGCGCCTGTCGCCGCTTGAGCGGGCGGCCTTCCTGCTCCACGACGTCTTCGGCGTGCCGCTCGGCGAGGTGGCGGACACGCTCGAACGGGAAGCCGCGGCCGTGCGCCAGCTCGCCGTCCGGGCGCGGCGAAACGTGCAGGCCGCGCGCCCGCGCTTCCCGGTCGAGCGCGAAGAGGGCGAGCGGATCGCGCGTGCCTTCTTCGCGGCTTCGACCAGCGGCGACACCGCGACGCTGCGCACTCTTCTTGCCGAGAACGCAGTCCTGCGCTCGGATGGCGGCGGCAAGGTCCTGGCATTCATCAACCCGATCATCGGACTGGACCGCCTCCTACGGCTGTACGAGACGGTGCAGCGCAAGTGGGGGGGAGGCTGGGCGCAGATGCTCGAGCCCGTCTGGATCGACGGGCTTCCCGGCTATGTCAGCCGCGAGCGTGGCGACGTCCTCCAGACGACGGCGCTCGCCATCGAGGACGGCCGGATCACCGCGATCTACATTACGCGCAATCCCGACAAGCTTCGCCACGTTGCGCAGGCTCTCGCGGCGGAGCCGGACCCGACCTCGCGGACACAGTGATCGGGCAGCGGGCGACTATGGGAACGCCTCGGCCTGACATCCAGCCTCTCAGAGCGCTCCATGCTCCCGCAGGGCGCGCCAACTCACGCAGGACAGCAGCATGACCCAGCAAACGCCCATCGGCTCCGGCTTCGGTGCTGCCAGCACGGCGATGGAGGTCGTCTCCGGGATCGATCTTTCGGGGAAGCTCGCCGTTGTGACCGGAGGAGCCTCGGGGCTCGGACTCGAGACGACGCGCGCTCTTGTTCACGCCGGGGCGGAGGTCATCGTGCCAGCGCGCAGTCCCGAGCGGGCAAGAGCCGCGTTGCGCAGGCTCGCCAGCGCCACGGTCGAGCTCATGGATCTCGCCGATCCGCAGTCCATCGCCGCCTTCGCTGGTCAGGTCGTGTCCGCCGGCCGGCCCGTGTCGATCCTCGTCAACAGCGCGGGCATCATGGCAACGCCGGAAACGCGAGATGCCGACGGACACGAGGCTCAGTTCGCAACCAACCACGTCGGCCACTTCCGGCTCACGCTCGGCCTCTGGCCGGCTCTCGTCGTCGCCAAAGGGGCACGCGTTGTCAGCGTCTCATCGCGCGGCCACCAGATCGCCGGGATCGACTTCGAGGACATCGACTTCCGGGCTCGCCCTTACGACAAGTGGCTCGCCTACGGTCAGTCGAAGACGGCCAACGCCCTCTTTGCGATGGCACTCGACCGCCGAGGACGGGGCCATGGCATCAGGGCCTTCTCGCTTCATCCAGGCCAGATCCTCACCGATCTCGCCCGGCACCTCAGCGCGGAGGAGATCGCCTCGTTCGACGCACTCGACGAAGCGGGCCGCCCGATCGTCGATCCCGAGCGCGGGATGAAGACGGTGGAGCAAGGCGCTGCCACCAGCGTCTGGTGCGCGACGAGCCCGCATCTCGACGGCCTAGGCGGCGTCTACTGCGAAGACTGCGACGTCGCGATCGTCAACGAGCCGTCCGTGGGAAGGAAGGGCGTCAGTCCGTGGGCATACGACCCAGACGCGGCCGAAAGCCTGTGGCAAATGTCCGCTGCGTGGACGGGGTTGGACACAGTTTGAACCCGGGAGCACTCGCGAAGGACGACATCCCCGGCTTCGGAAAATCCGCTGCTGCGAGTGGCAGCTTTCATGCCTCCGTCTGCCGGAAGCGGACGATCTCCTTTCTACCCATGTCGGAAATGATTTCCGGCAGCGGTCAAGAGCCGAAAGCAGATAGGCAGCTTACGGTGCGATCGCATGAAAAGCTCCGATTCCGCAGACGACCCCTCCAAGCCATTCTTGCATGCGCAGACAATGACGCAGAGCGGACGGACGTAACTTCGACTTCGTGCCTTTCTTTTCGGTGATTGCCCGACCGTTCTGTCTCAGCCAAGTGTTGATCGCATGAACCGTTCGACTGCACTCAAGCTCGGAAAGCTAGATCGCCCACCCTCCGCTGAACATTTGATGGCAGCGGCGGCGGAAGCGAAGCGAAGAGCTTCTATCTCATGTCGCCCTTCCGCCAGTGCGTGCGCAAAGCAACCATGGAATACATCGCCGGCGCCGACAGTCTCTACCACGTCGACTTGAAACGCCGGCATGTGTCCGATGCGGTGATCCGGTCCGCGCCACCGAACGCCCGACGCCCCGAGCGTCACGGCCACGAACGGAGCGAGCTCGCCCGCACGGCGCAGACCCTCGTCGGGATCCGAGGTCTCGAATAGTTCCGCAAGCCCCGGCTCGGAGAAGACGGCATGGGTGGCGGACCGAACCGCCTCGATTGTTCTTGAGTCAGCGCCGGAATCCGCGTCGAGGACACCGAACTTTCCCGCTTCACGGGCGGCGGTGAGGATGGCGACCGATCCCTCGATCCACCGATTGTCGGCCAGGACGGCAATGACGGACGCGACGGCTTCGAGGGGAAGCCAGGAAGGGTCGGGGTCGAGGGCGTCCGAACGGTAGAGGACGATGGCACGGTTGCCCGCCCGATCCGTCAACACCAGCGAATGGGACGACACGACCCCCGGGATAATACGGACGTCGGTCACCGCCACCCCTTCCCGGCGGAGGCCGTCAAGAACCCTGCTCCCGATATCGTCGTCGCCGACGCGTCCCCACCAAGAGGCCGAACCTCCGAGGCGGTTGATCGCGACGGCAGCGTTCGCCGCCATCCCGCCCCCCGTCTCGAAGTATGAGCGCGCTCGTACCTTGCCGTCCCGGCCCGGCAACTCGTCGAGCCCGTACACGAGGTCGACGACAGCTCCGCCGAGGCAAGCGATCCTGATTGTCATGCGCCCCTCCACGATGGTCTAGGCATGTATGGCGAAGGGCGCCACGGCGCGCGGCTGCTCCGCCCTGCTGGGACGTCTACTGCGAAACGGCCCGATCAACGGTCTCGCAGAGCCGCTTGAGACGCTCCACCCCGTCGCCTTCGAGCGCGCGGCGGATGTCTGCGGCACCGATCGTGTTCTTCCAGACGGCGCGTCCGGCCAGAAACCCGCTGGCCCCCTCCTTGCACGCCCATTCGACGGCGGTCGGGAACTGGTCGGGCTGAACGCCGGACGAGAGGACGACCCAGGGCGACCGGATGGCCTTGGTGAGTTCGGCGCAACGATGGCGGACCTCCGCCTCGTCACCCGCCCCCTGAAGGGGCACCTCGGCCTTGTAGATGTCCTGGCCCCGATCGCCGAGTTCCCGCGCGGCGGCGAGGATCCCTTCCTGAAGGTCGTACGAGCGACCATCTCGCGGCTTGCGCGACACGGGCTCAATGAGGCTGACGAGGCCCGCGCGGCGGCAGCGGGCGACGAAGTCGTCGACCATGGCGATGCGCTTCTCCGGCGCCTCGTCGGGACGCCAAGTGACGAGCAGCTTCAGGGCCGTCGCCCCTTGTTCGCGAACCGCCTCCGGCACCACCAGTTCGTCGATCGTCACGTCGCCGACGATCTCGTCCGAACTCGCATGGAACTGATCGGCGGACGCGATGAGGCCACAGCTTGGAGCCACGGCCCGGCGCTCGATCGCCGCCGCCCAGCCAAATTCGCGATCGATCAGGACGGCCGAGGCATGGGGGGTCAGAACCTCCAAAGCCTGAAGCTTGAAGTCGATCAACTGGTCATCGCTCACTGGGGCGCTTTGCTTCTCAGCGAACATGGCGCGCATCGACTCGCGCTGATCGATGGCGAGCATCGCGAAAGCGCCGGAGGGACGGGCGAGCGCGGACAGCTCCGCCTTCTGGTGCGTAGCGGTGATGGACATGTTTTGTCTCCTTGGGTGCGCCGCTCGGGCGCTTATTGAAGAAGGTCGGCGATGCCTCGCGCGACCTGCGCTGTCGTGGCGCTTCCACCCTGGTCGGGGGTGCGCAGGGATGGGTTGGTCGTGACGCGGCCCAGCGCCTCGAGGATCGCCGCAGCAGCCTCGCCGCGTCCGAGGTGCTCCAGCATCATCGCTCCGGACCAGACCGTGGCGATGGGATTGGCGATCCCCCTTCCGGCGATGTCCGGGGCCGATCCGTGCACAGGCTCGAACATCGACGGCACGTCGGCGCCGGGATTGACGTTGGCCGAAGGGGCGAACCCGAGGCCGCCTTGAATGGCGGCGCCGAGATCGGTGAGGATGTCGCCGAAAAGGTTGGAGGCGACGACGACGTCAAGGCTTTTGGGTTGCATGACGAAGCGGGCGGCGATGGCGTCGATGTGGTAGCGCGAGACCTCGACGTCCGGGTATTCGGGAGCCAGCGCCTCGGTGACCTCGTCCCAGAAGACCATCGAGTGCTTCTGGGCGTTGGACTTCGTAACCGAAGCCAGCTTGCCGCGGCGCGCCCTTGCCTGCTCGAAGCCGAAGCGCAGGATGCGTTCGACGCCCCGGCGCGTGAAGACCGAAGTCTCGACGGCCACCTCGTCAGGCGTACCGATGTGGATGCGTCCGCCGGCACCCGAGTACTCCCCTTCCGTGTTTTCGCGGATGCAGAGGATGTCGAAAGCCTTGGCGCGCAACGGGCCGACGACGCCGGGTAGGAGACGATGAGGCCGAATGTTGGCATAGAGGTCGAACGATTTGCGGATCGGAAGCAGCAAACCGTGAAGCGAGACGGAGTCCGGGACACGTTGCGGCCAGCCGACGGCGCCGAGCAGGATGGCGTCGAATGCCTTCAGCGTGTCGATGCCGTCCTCAGGCATCATCCGGCCGTCGGACAGGTAGGTCTCGCAGGACCACGGAAAGGAGGTCGTCTCCAGCTCGAAGCCGAAACGCCGGGACGCTGCATCGAGGACCATGACGGCGGCCTCGACAACCTCCGTCCCGATGCCGTCGCCGGGTATGAGAGCGATCTTGTGGACGTTGAGCGGGTTGTCCGTCATCAGAGGCCCAAGCCTCCGATGCAGGTGTATTTCACGCTCACATAGTCATCGAGCCCGTACTTGGATCCCTCGGACCCGAAGCCCGACTCCTTCACTCCGCCGAAGGGGGCTACTTCCGTCGTTACGAGACCTTCGTTGACCCCGACGATGCCGTACTGAAGCCGCTCGGAAACGCGGAAGGCGCGACCGAGATCGTTGGTGTAGAAATAGCAGGCGAGACCGAACTCCGTGTCGTTCGCGCGCTCAACGGCCTCCTCTTCGGTGCGGAAGCGGAAGACCGGTGCGACGGGGCCGAAGATCTCTTCGCGAGCCAGCTCCATGTCGTTGCTGGCGTCCGCGATGACCGTCGGCTGGAAGAAACTGAAGCCCCGTTCGTGGCGCCCCCCGCCGACGACCACGCGCCCGCCCTTGGCGGTCGCGTCCGCCACCAGGGCCTCGGCCTTGGCGACCGCCTTGTCGTCGATCATCGGCCCGATCACGGTGCCTGCGTCGAGCCCCGCCCCCACACGAAGCGCGCGCGTCGCCTCGGATAGCCTCTCGACGAACGCGTCGTGGATGCCGTCCTGGGCATAGAAGCGGTTGGTACAGACGCAGGTCTGCCCGGCATTGCGAAACTTCGCCGCCATTGCGCCCTGGACAGCCCGGTCGAGATCGGCGTCGTCGAACACGATGAACGGGGCGTTGCCGCCGAGTTCCATCGACATCTTCTTCACGGTTCCCGCGCCCTGCGCGAGCAGCGTCTTGCCGACCGACGTGGATCCCGTGAAGGTGATCTTGCGCACAAGCGGGTTCGAGGTGAGCTCGCCCCCGATCTCGCGCGCCGATCCGGTCACGACGTTGAGCACGCCGGAAGGGATGCCCGCGATCTCGGCAAGCGCCGCCCATGCGAGGCCAGAATACGGCGTCTGCGAAGCCGGCTTGGCGACGACGGTGCAGCCGGCCGCCAATGCGGGGCCGATCTTGCGTGCCAGCATGGAGGACGGGAAGTTCCAGGGGGTGATCGCGCCGACGACACCGATGGGTTCTTTGGTCACGAGGATACGACGGTCCCGCCAGGGCGACGGGATCACGTCGCCGTAGAGGCGGCGCGCCTCCTCGGCGAACCACTGGATATAGGCCGCGCTCATGCCGACCTCGCCACGCGCCTCGGCCAGCGGCTTGCCCTGCTCGCGCGTCAGGAGTTCGACGAGCGCCTCCTGGTTCGCGAGGATGGCGGCGGCCAGGTTGCGCAGGAGCGCGGCACGTTCGGCCGCGGGCCGCCGGCTCCATTCGCCGAGGGCAGCATGCGCCGCCTCGATGGCACGGCGCGTCTCGACGGCCCCGGCCTCGGGGACTGTGCCGATCCGCTCCCCGGTCGCGGGGTCCAGGACCTCCAGCGTCTTGCCACCGTCGGCTCCGAGCCACTGCCCGCCGAGGTGGATCTCTTCGCGTTTGAACTCGGTCCAGCTCATGGTCGATCGATTCCGTTGGGTTCGGGATGCGGGCGCGCGGTTAGCCGTTCGGCTTGATGCAGATCTTCAGGCCGTCGCCGCGATGGGCGGCGGCGAAGGCGTCCGCAATGTCGCCGAGCGCAAAGCGATGCGTGACGATGTCCCTGAGACGCAGGCGCGGCATGATTTCCATGACGCGGTGGTGCGTGAAGGGATTGCGGATCGAGCCGACGATGGTGAGTTCGCGCGCGAAGACGCGGTTCGGCTCGATGGACGCCTGCTTGCCTGGCGCTGCAACGCCGAAAAACAAGATCCTGCCGCCGTGGCACGCAAGCTCGACCGCCTGTGCGGCGGTCTCCGGCCGCCCGGCCGCCTCGATGACGACGTCGGCGCCCCCGCCGTTCGTCGCAGCCTCGACGGCGGCGGCAAGATCTTCGCTCAAAGGGTCCACGACGTCGGCGTATCCGAAGGCGCGGATCTGCTCGCGGCGGCCGGCGTTCGGTTCGGAGATGATGATCCGGGCGGCGCCGCGCAGTTCGGCAAGGCGAGCAAGGATGAGACCTGCCGCACCGCCGCCCAAGATCACCACGACGTCGCCGAGTTGGACGTCAACGCGGTCGACGCCATGCATGCAGCAACCGGTGATTTCACCAAGTGCCGCCTCCTCCGCGCTGATCCCCTCGGGCACGCGGTAGACCGTGTCCATACGGACGGTGGCGTACTGCTCGAAGCCGCCGTTGAGATTGATACCCCAAGCAAGGCGGTCGAGGCATAGGTGGGGCTTACCCAGACGGCAGGGCTTGCAGCAGCCGCAGTAGACGTGAGGCTCCACCGAGACGAGATCGCCGGGCTGGCAGTTGCGCACGGAGCTCCCGACCCGTTCGACGTGCCCAGCGAACTCGTGGCCGAGCACGACGGGGGGCTTTGCCCAGAACTTGCCTTCGAGAATGTGCTGATCCGTCCCGCAGATCGTTGCGGAATCGATGCGGATGAGCACCTCGTCGTGTCCCGGCTCCTGAAGGGGAATGTCGGTGAGCTTTAGGTCGTGGCTGCCGTCGAAGATCGCCGCTTGCATGCTTCTTGTTCCTTTGCGCCTGTCGTCGGAGAGGCGGCGTGAGGTCAGATCCGGGCACCGTTGGCGTCGAAGGCCAGCGCGTTGCCGGGAGCGAAGGTGAGACGGAGGCGTTCGCCCGGCCGCGGGATGATGTCGCCGGGCAGGCGCGCCATTACGGGCGTGCCGGCCACCGTGGCGGAAAGAAGCGTGTCGGAGCCGAGCGGCTCGACGACGTCGGCCACCGCCTCGATGCCGGGGGCGCCGGCCGCCGCCAAGGCGATGTGCTCGGGACGGATACCGAGTTCCCCCTTCCCGGCCGGGCCGTTGCCAATGCGGCGGACCGGGATCGCGTCGCCCGAGGTCAGCGTCGCCGTGGCCCCCTCGATCGTCGCGGGCAGAAAGTTCATGGACGGAGACCCGATGAAGCCCGCGACGAAGCGTGTGCGCGGCTCGCGGTACAGCTCCGTTGGGGTCCCGATCTGCTCCACCGCGCCGCCTCGCAGGACGACGATGCGGTCGGCCATCGTCATGGCCTCGACTTGGTCGTGCGTGACGTAGATCATCGTCGTCTTCAGTCGGGCGTGCAGCCGCTTGATCTCGGTGCGGACCTCCACGCGCAGCTTGGCGTCGAGGTTCGACAGGGGCTCGTCGAACAGGAAGACCGCCGGCTCGCGCACAATGGCCCGTCCCATGGCGACCCGCTGGCGCTGGCCGCCCGACAGGGCACGCGGCTTGCGGTCGAGGAGATGGTCGATCTGGAGGATCTCGGCCGCCGAGGCGACGCGGCGCGCGATCTCGGCCTTGTCGGTGCCGCGCATCTTGAGGCCGAAGGACATGTTGTCCCGGATCGTCATGTGCGGATAGAGCGCGTAGTCTTGGAAGACCATGGCGATATCGCGGTCGCGGGCAGGTACGCCGTTGACCACACGGCTGCCGATGGCGACCTCGCCGCCCTGAAAGGATTCGAGGCCGGCAATCATGCGCAGGAGCGTGGACTTGCCGCACCCGGAGGGGCCGACGAAGACCATGAACTCGCCGTCGCGGATATCGAAGGACAGGTCCTCGATGACGCTGTGGCTGCCGTACTTCTTGGCGACGTTGCGGACTTCGACCGAACTCATGGGACTGTGAACCTTGCGGTTGGAGGGGCGGAAGGGACGAGCGCGCGGCTCAGCCCTTGACGGCACCGAAGGAGAGGCCGGCGACAAGCCAGCGCTGGACCATGAAGGTCAGGACGAGCGGAGGCAGCGCGATCACGGTCGCGGCGGCCATGAGCGCGCCCCAGTTGGTGGTGCCTTCGCCGATGAAGTTGAAGGAGGCTACGATGGCCGTCTTCGTGTCGAAGCCGGACAGGGCCAGCGCGAACAGGAAGTAGTTCCAAGCGAAGACGAAGCTCATGATCGTCGCCACGACAATGCCGGGATAGATCATGGGCAGGACGAGCCGCAACAGGATCGTCGGTCCGCGGCAGCCGTCGATCTGGCCGCTTTCCACGACCTCGCGCGGCATGCCGTCGAAATACGGGAGGAGGATCCACAGCGCCAGCGGCATGGTGATCACGGCGTGAGCGAGGACAAGGGCCGTGAAGCTTCCCGACAGGCCGAGGTTCGAGAACATGATGAACCACGGCAGGAGGAACAGTGTGCCTGGCGCCATGCGGGCGAAGAGACTCACTGTGGCGGGCCAGGTCATGCGATGCCACGAGATGGCGAAGGCGGCAGGGATGGCCAGCACGAGACCGAGCAGTGTCGATAGCCCCGCGACGACGAAAGAGTTCCAGGTGTAGTGACCGAAGTCCGTCCGCCCGAAGAGCTCCCGGTAATTGTCGAGCGTCGGCTCGAAGAGGAGCGTCGGCGGATAGGCGGTGACCTCGATCGGATTCTTGAAGGAGGAGATCGCCATCCAGAGGATGGGCGCCATGAAGATGAGCGCACCGATCGTGAACAGGATGGTGGGCAGCAGGGTGCGACGCGTTTCGTTCATCTCGTTCATCACCAGGACACTCGCTTGCGGAGGCTCGCGAAGAAGAGGACAGAGCCGAGCACCAGGAGGGCGAGGACGATCATCACGGCGGCGGCATAGCCGACGTCCATGAAGTCGAACCCGAGCTTGTAGGCGTAGATGTTCAGGGTCGTAGTGGCATTGCCGGGACCGCCCTGCGTGGTGATGTAGATGACGTCGAAGAAACGCAGTAGATCGACCGAGCGCAGAACGGCCGCAGTCAGAAGGGTCGGACCGAGAAGCGGCAAAGTGATGTACCAGAAGCGCCGGATCCCGACTGCGCCGTCGATCTCGGCCGCCTCGTAGACCCGTCCTGGCAGGGACTGAAGGCCGCCCAGGACGATCAGGGCCACGAAGGGCGTCCACTGCCAAGTGTCGATGAGCGCCACCACCACGAGCGACCAAGTCGGCGAGGCAAGCCAGAGGAACGGCGGCAGGCCGAGGCTCTGGACAATCCAGTTGGCCGCGCCCAGACCTGGATCGAGGACGACGATCGCGATCATGCCGACCACGACCGGCGGCAGCATGAAGGGCGAAAGGATCGCCGTGCGAACCAAGCCGCGGACGACGTTAAAGCGGTTTAGGAGCAGCGCCAGCGCGGTGCCGAGGACGAGTTGAAGAACAAGGGCGACGGCAAAGAGCCCGAAGGTGATACGCAGCGCGCTCCAGAAGGAAGGGTCGGCGATGAGCCGCTCAAAGTTCGAGACGCCGAGGCCCGTGGCGGCCGCCCCGCCGCCGAGGCTGAGATAGATCGCATAACCGAGGGGGAACACGACCATCGCCAATGTCAGGATGACGGCAGGGATCATCATCCACCGGACCGACATCGCGGTTTGCCCGGCGTGGTGCGGGGAGGACATGAGAGCGTTACCTTGCGGATCGGGACGACGACCGGGAAGCGCGGTTGGAATGTTGGCGCGCTTCCCGGATCAAGACGAGACTTACTGCTGGAGTGCCTGGACCTGATCGGTCACGGCGCAGGCGGCCGTCTGGGCGTCGCTCTGACCGAGGATCACCTGCTGCACGACGTTCGACAGTATCTCGCGCGCCTCTGGCGTGCGGGTAAGTGTCGGCGTCTGGTAAAGTGACACGCCTGTCTGGGAGATTTCCAGAAGCGCATTCAACCACTCGCCGCGTGCCCGGCTTTCCGACGCCCATCCTTTGAAGTCTTCACCGTTGAAGACGGAGACACGGGAGGGCGCGATCCCATTCTTGGCCAACGTGCCTTGGATCTCCTTGCCTGTGGCCCATTGCAGGAAGTACCAAGCGGCTTCCTGCCGTTCGGACTTGCCGGAAATGGCCAGGCTCCAGTTGATGACGATGGGCTTGGAGACGCCGTTCTCGCCCTTCGGAAGGACGCCAACGCTGATATCCTCCGGACGGCCAGGGTATTTCATGATGGTCGCGAACTCGTTCGAGGACTCGTTCGTCATGGCCACCCGCCCTTGCGCGATCTGGTCGATCACCTGGGTGAAGGTGTGGTTAGTCGCACCGGGAGGACCGTATTCGCGCAGCATCTCGCCGTAGAGCCCGATGCCCTTGACCGTGCCGGGAAGGCAAAGCGTGGCCTTGCCGTCTGCGTCCTTGAAGTCGCCGCCGCTGTTGTAGACGAAGCCGCCGAGCGGGTAACCGACCGTGCCACGCAGGCCGCGCGCCGCCCAGGGCGTGATGGAAGCGTCGCACTCCTTCAGCTTGGCGGCCGTCGCCGTCAATGCTTCGAGTGTCGCCGGCTTCTCGATGCCGCACTTCTCGAAGATGTCGTGGCGCCAGTAGAAGAGCGGCCCCTCGACGTTGATGGGAACGCTCGTGACCTTCTCCGAAACGACGCCGCTGTCACGCAGGGCCTTCGAGAAATCGTCGTACTCGTAGGCGGGGTCGGTCGCGGCGCCCTTCAGCATGGCGCCGAGGTCGGCGTACCAACCGCTTGACTCGAAGAGCGGCGCCTCTCGGGACGGAAGGGTCATGTAGACGTCTAGGTCGCTCGATCCGCCCTGGAGCAGCGTCGTCAGACGCGAGCGGTACTGCTCCTCGCTGAACGTTTCGACACGCAGCTTTATGCCGGTCTTCTCGGTGAACGCGTCCATATGCTCGCGCATCGCCTGGGTCCAGGCGAGGTTGTTGAGCATCACGTTGACGGTCTCACCGTCGTGCTTGCGCCAGTCAAAAGTCCCCTGCGCGAATGCGGACGCAGTCGAAAGCGCCAGCAGGATACCGGCGGTAAGAACTCGCATGTCACTCCCCTCCCAAAGGTGGCGCGGCCGTCGGCGGTAAACGCGGGCGATGCGCCTCATGAGGTCGCCGGAATCGGCGAACCGCTCATTCGTGATGAGCGTTTCTATTCGTTTTTGGGTTTTTCTGTCAACTCATTTTCGTTTTTGTTGTAGCATGGAACGTCGGCGGATGGTGTCCAGCTTAGCCGGGAGCTTACGCCACAGCTCTTAAGCCGGGTGGTGCACCCGCACCGCATGCTCAGCCAGCAGATTGGCAATCGCACCGGACGGCTTAGCGCTGGTCACGAGATGGTCGACGTCGCGCAGGTGGGCACCCCTCACGATCCCGCTCGCGGCGAACTTGGACGCGTCGGCGACTAGGATCGTCTCGCGCGCGTTGGCGATCATCGCGAGCAGGGGCGGCACGAGGCTCTGATCGTACTCGAGGAGCGAGCCCTCCCCATCGATGCCGCAGGTGCCAATGACGGCAAGATCGAGCGAATAACGCTCGATGAACCTTGCCGCGTCCTCGCCTGTCATCGAACCGCTGGCCGGCCGCATGGCGCCGCCGACGATATGGAGATTGAACCCCGTCCTGTCGTAAAGCGACATTGCGGCGTGCAGATTGTTCGTGACGATCGTCAAGTTCTCTCGATCCCGCAGGCTCTGCGCCGAAAGTGCCAGCGTTGAGCCTCCAGCCAGGAACAGGGTCGAGCCGTCCGGTACCAGCCGCGAAAGCAGGCGAGCAGCCACCTCCTTCTCCTCGACATGGCTGGCGCTTCGCGTTTCATAGGTGTCGCTGGACACGACCCCCGCCAGTCGCGCGCCGCCGTGGTAGCGCTGTACCTTCCCCTCGTCCTCCAAGGCGTTGAGATCGCGCCGAATGGTCTGGGCCGACGTGTCGCACGCCTGCGCCATGGCCTCGATCGTCACGTACTCTTGATTTTGCAGCAGCTTCACGATTGTCGTGTGCCGTTCGAAACTGCGCATCATCGACGCGGCCCTAATTTTCGTTTTCTTTCGTTTTTGTTTAATTCGGTTGACTGCGGATGGCAACAGGGCCTTTGGACAACGCATTGGAATGGCTGGTCGCCCTGCACCTAGATTCCAGGTTCCCCAGCCAGCCTATCTCAAGTCATTGTAATCACTGTTTTTTTTGGTGGCTGAGAATCCTCTCGGCCTCTTCGCCACGCGATGTGCCCAAACCTGTAGCCCACAGGTGATGTCCATCGGCGTCTCCTAGGGCTCGCGGCTCAAGGGATCCGGTCGGTGGCGACTCGGCATGACACAAGCAATCTCGAACGGCGCGGCCACACCTTCTACTGGCGCGCTCGTGTGCCGACGCGCTTCCGGGAGGTGCCGCGGCAAGCCCGCCTCTCCTTCTCACTTCGGTTGTCCGACCATCACAAAGCGGCCTACATGGCGCGGCGGCTCAACACGCTGCTCGCCCACCTGACCGTGAGACCGACCGCCGCGATGACCACGAAGGACCAGCTCGACCAGCTCTTTCGCGCCGAGATCGAGCGCATGACCGCACATCTCGACGACATCGCCTTCGCGGTTC
>NZ_JAPZDS010000025.1 GCF_029813115.1 Aureimonas sp. SK2 | reverse complement strand
AGCTCGGCGGATGATGCGCTCTCGGTTTTCCGATCGCCTGGCCAAGGGATTTCGGAGGAGCGAGGCGGGGGCTAACGGGCGGCCTTGGTGGCGAACCAGAGGACATGCCTCGTTCCGCGCCCGCGTCCGGCCTTCACGCGCATCTCTTCCGCCTGGAAGCCTGCGCGGGCGAGGCGTGCGGTGAAGGCGGCGTCCGGCCCTTGGGACCAGATGCCGAGGATGCCGCCCGGCGTCAGCGCCCGAAGGGAGGCGGCAAGGCCCGCGGGTCCGTAGAGCCGGTCATTGCCGCTCCGCGTCAGTCCGCCCGGCCCGTTGTCGACGTCGAGGAGAATGGCGTCGTAGGCGCCGCGCGCGCGGTCGATCGTCTCCGCGACATCTTCCACGGCAATCGCGACGCGGGGATCGGACAGCGTTTGGCCGAAGACGTCGGCCATTGGCCCCTTCGCCCACTCAACGACGCCCGGCACGAGTTCGGCGACCGTGACGCGCGCGTCGGGCGCAAGGCTCGCCAGCGCGGCGCGCAGCGTGAAGCCCATGCCGAGGCCGCCGATCAGGACACGCGCACCGGTGCGCGGACCCATCCGCTCGGCCGCCAGCGTGGCCAGGGCCTCCTCCGAGCCGCTGAGGCGGCTGTTCATCAGCTCGTTCCCACCGATCATGATGGAATATTCCGAGCCGCGCCGCATGAGGCGCAGTTCGCCGCCGCCGGGGACGGGCGCGGTGCCGAGCGGCTCCCAGGGAATCAACGGCCGACCCTTTCGGCGAGGGCGCCTCGGCGCTCAGCTTCGGCGCGGTGGGGACGAGCGATCATGAGCGGCCCGGCGCGGAGGTCCGAGCATCGCGCGTTCGTTCGGACGCACAAGGAACGCTCCATCCTGTTGGTTCTACGTATCGAGGCTTTCCGGGCATCGACGGCGATCTTCGGGTCGATGCCGCGAAGGTTCGGTGGTAGCGCTCGGGCGGGGAGCCGGAGAAGGATCTTGTGATCCGACCGCCGGCTTCGCGCCGCGGGCTCCTGCCGCCGTCAGGCCGCCGCCTGCCATCCCGCACCGCCAGCCTCGGTGAGCAAAAACGCCTCGCCGCAAGCCTTCGCCAGCGTGCGCACGCGCAGGATGTAGCTCTGGCGCTCGGTGACGGAGATGACGCCGCGGGCGTCGAGGAGGTTGAAGGCGTGGGAGGCCTTGATGGCCTGGTCGTAGGCCGGAAGGACGCAGCGGTGGAGCGCGCCGGCCGCGTCGGGCGCGCCGGCCTTGAGGATCGCGGCGCATTCGCGTTCGGCGTCGTCGAAGTGCTGGAGCAGCATCTTCGTGTCGGCGATCTCGAAGTTGAAGCGGGAATATTCGCGCTCGGCCTGGAGGAAGACGTCGCCGTAGGTGACCTTCTCCGCGCCCTCGCGGCCGTTGAAGTTGAGGTCGTAGACGTTGTCGACGTTCTGGACGTACATGGCGAGGCGCTCGAGCCCGTAGGTCAGCTCGCCCGCGACCGGCGCGCATTCGATGCCGCAGACCTGCTGGAAATAGGTGAACTGCGAGACCTCCATCCCGTCGCACCAGCACTCCCAGCCGAGGCCCCAGGCGCCGAGTGTCGGGCTCTCCCAGTCGTCCTCCACGAAGCGGATGTCGTGGAGCGCCATGTCGACGCCGATCGCCTTCAAGGAGCCGAGATAGAGCTCCTGCAGGTTGGGCGGGTTGGGCTTCAGGATGACCTGGTACTGGTAGTAGTGCTGGAGGCGGTTGGGGTTCTCGCCGTAGCGCCCGTCCTTCGGCCGGCGCGAGGGCTGGACATAGGCCGCGTTCCAGGGCCGGGGGCCGAGCGCGCGCAGCGTCGTCGCGGGGTGGAAGGTGCCGGCGCCCACTTCCATGTCGTAGGGCTGGAGCACGACGCAGCCGTAGTCCGCCCAGTAGCGGTGGAGCGCGAGGATCAGCCCCTGGAAGGAGCGTTCGGGCCGCATGTGATCGGCGAGTTCGGACATGGACGGCGGACCTTGGCTGTTTTCGGCGCGGCACTCTTGTGCCGCGCGAGTTGCCACGCGCGCCTTGCGGGGGTCAAGCCTCAGGGCGAGGCGTCAGTCGCGGCGGATGCGGTAGACGCCGTCGGCGCCGCGCTCCAGCGTGCCGTGCGCGCCGGTGCGCGTTTCGGCCTCGGCGCGGCGGTTGCGCTCGACGACTTTGGCCGTCTCCTGCTGGAGCTGGCGGTAGCCGAAATAGGCGGCGGCCCCGACGAGGCCGAAAAGGAGGATGGGCATCGGATCGACCATGATTCACCTGTTCCCCAATATTCCGGCGGTTTCGGGCGAAGGCAAGGCGGCTCGCAGGGCTCAGAGCCCGTAGCGAGCCCAGAGGGCACGCTCCTCCGCCGCGGTGAAGACGGCCTCCACGGCGGCATCGGCGAAGGAGGCCGCCGCGCCGCCCCGGCCGAGGCCGAGAAGGCCCCGCTTCTGCTGGATGACGGCAAGCTTGACCTTGGGGCCGTAGGTCTCGCGCAGCACCGAGCGCAGATCGCCGAGGCGATCGACCAGGCCGAGTTCAAGGCCGCGCGTGCCCGACCAGAAGAGGCCGGAGAAGATGTCGGGATGGTCGGCCAGCTTCGGCCCGCGCCGCGACTGGACGAGCTCGATGAAGGTACGGTGCACGTCGAGCTGCAGGGCTTTCAGGTGCTCGACGTCCTCCGGCCGCTCCGGGCGGAAGGGATCGAGCGTCGCCTTGTTCTGGCCGGCGGTGTGGACGCGGCGCTCGATGCCGAGCTTGGCAATGAGGTCGACGAAACCGAAGCCGCCCGACACGACGCCGATCGAGCCGACCACGGAGGACGGATCGGCGACGATCTCGTCGCCCGCGCAGGCGATCATGTAGCCGCCGGACGCGGCCAGATCCTCGCAGGCGACGACGACGCGCTTGTTCTTCTCCTCCGCGAGATCACGGATGCGCTGGAACACGAGGCGCGACTGGACGGGCGAGCCGCCCGGCGAGTTCACGACGATCGCGACGGCGGGCGAGTCCTTGTGGGCGAAGGCCTTTTCCAGGAGCGGAGCGACGGAGGCGAGATTGATGGAAGAGCGCAAGGGCGAGCCGCCGGACATGATCACCCCGTTCAGCCGGACCACGGGGATGACGGTCTCGGTCCTGCGGAAGCGCTTGGGGATCAGCTTGGCGATCGGGTTGGGCACGGGCTGGGGCTTTCGTGAGGGCTGCGGTCGCCCCGCATGTAGGGATCGACGCCGCCCAAAGCCAAGGCGCGTCACGTCATCGCGATGGTGAGGGTGCCGGCGGAGAGCGCGGCCTTTGTCGGCGCGTCGAGGACGAGCGGCGGCAGGAGGCGGAGCGGCGCGCGCGAGCCGCGCGTGGCCGCCAGGAGGATGCGGATGGCCGGCGCCTCGGGCTTGGAATGGACGGCGCGCAGGGTCAGGCCGCCGAGGCGGTTGCGGCAGGAAGGGAGAATGTCGCCGAGCGTGTCCGGCCGCGTGATCATGCGGAACGCGCCGCCATGCCGCAGGAGGGCGCTCGCGGTGGCGATCCAGCGGGCGGTGAAATCGGCGTCCGGCACGCTCTTGGCGCCGGCGCGGGCGGCGTCGGGCGACCGGCGGCCGCCGGCCGGATGGAAGGGCGGGTTGGTGACGACGAGGTCGAAGGCGCCGTCGAGCAGGCCCACCGCCTCGCGGGCGGGCCGGGAGCCGAGGAGGTCGAGTTCGGCGACGGCGAAGCGGTGGGCGTTCGCGGCGTTTTCGGGAAGGGCAAGGGTGCGGCGGGCGAGACCGGCCATCATCGGGTCGCGCTCGGCGAGGGTGAGCGAGAGACCGGGCGCGCGGATCGCGGCGGCCCAGCCGGCGGCGCCCGACCCCGAGCCCATGTCGATCGCCCGCCCCCCCTGCCCCGGCTCGACGGTCGCCGCCAGAAGCAGCGCGTCGTCGCCCGACCGGAGGCCGCCGCGCGCGGGTTGGAGGAGATGGAAGGCGCCGCCGAGAAAGGCGTCGGTCGTGGCCGGCTCGGCGTCAGGCACGGTCGGAGAGTTCGTGGGCGAGCCCCGCGTCGGTCAGGAGGCGGCGCGCCTGGTCGATCTCGTCGCCGTCCACCAGGAGGCGGCGCGGCAGGATGCCGATGGAGCCGTCGAGCACGCTCATGTGGCTGTCGGCGAGGAGATGGACGATCCCGGCGTCGCGCAGGAGCGCCTGCACGAAGGACAGGAGAACGGGATCGTTGGAGCGCAGGAGTTCGATCATGATGCGCCATCACTGCGCCGAAACCCTTGCGCTCCGCAAGCCGCGCCGCGCGCCGGCATGGTCCGATCGACCCGCCGCGCCACTTTACGCACTTGCCGCATTCCCGCCGCCCGGCTATTGCGCGCGCAGCGATACGGAGAAGTCCAGTGACACTTGCCCGCCCCTTGGAGCAGACGAGCGCGGTCGCGTCGATCGACCCGATCCTCGGCCTGACGCGCGCGGACATGGAGCGCGTCAATGCGCTGATCCTGTCCATGGCGGGGTCCAATGTCGAGCTGATCCCCGAGATCGCCGAGCACCTGATCTCGTCGGGCGGCAAGCGGCTGCGCCCGATCCTGACCCTCGCCTCGGCGCTGGCCTTCGGCTACCGCGGCGAGAACCACGTGAAGCTCGCCGCGAGCGTCGAGTTCCTCCACACGGCTACCCTCCTCCACGACGACGTGGTGGACGAGAGCGACCTCCGCCGCGGCAAGAAGACGGCGCGCACGATCTGGGGCAACCAGGCGAGCGTGCTGGTGGGCGACTACCTGCTCGGCCAGGCCTTCAAGATGATGGTCGAGGTCGGCTCCATGCGGGCGCTCGCCATCCTCTCCAACGCCTCGGCCGTGATCGCGGAAGGCGAGGTCTGGCAGCTCTCGGCGGCCAAGCAGATGACGACGACCGAGGCCGACTACATGGCTGTGATCGGCGCCAAGACGGCCGAGCTGTTCGCCGCCGCCGCCGAGGTGGGGCCGGTGATCGCGGGCGCGGGAGCCGAGTTCGAGGCCGCCATGCGCGACTACGGCCTGCATCTCGGTCTCGCCTTCCAGCTCGTGGACGACGTCCTCGACTACGGCGGCTCGGCCGATGCGCTCGGCAAGAATGTCGGCGACGATTTCCGCGAGGGCAAGATCACGCTTCCGGTCATCTTCGCCCATGCCGCCGGCGACGAGGCGGAGCGCGCCTTCTGGCGCTCGGCCATGGAGGAAGGGCGCAACGACGACGCGGCCCTGGCGAAGGCGCGCGAGCTGATGGCGCGCCACGGCGCGCTGGAGGCGACCAAGGCACGCGCCAAGGAGCACGGGCGGCGCGCGAGCCAGGCCTTGTCCGTCCTGTCGGCGGGCGCGCACCGCGACGCGCTCGAGGCGGTGGTCGCCTTCTCCATCGAGCGAATCCGATAGGCTTTCCAGCCGGCTGGCATTCGCGACCGTCGCAAAATAAACATTCTGAACGCGGAAGTGGAGCGGGCGCACGGTTCGACGGCGCGACCGCATCGGCGGGGTCGGAAAAGAGGAAGTTCGACGTGGATAGAACGCTGATCTCGCGGATCGCACTGGCCGCGGCCATGACCGCCGCCGTCCTGGCCGGGCCTGCCGGCGCCCAGACCACCGAGCCGGCTGCGCAGGACGCACCCGCCACCGGCACGGAGCGGGCGACGGTGGACGTGCAGTCGCTTTCCGGCGCCTATCTCGCCGCCAAGCTGGCGCGCGAGAACCGCCAGCCCGGCATCGCCGCCGACTACTACGACGAAGCGCTGAAGCTCGACCCGACCTCCGATGTCTTGCAGCAGGAGGCGATGTTCGCCTATCTCGCGGACGGACGCTTTCAGGACGGCGTGGACCTTGCCGCCAAGCTCGTAGACAACGAGACGGTGGGCAAGGTCGCTCAGATCGCCGTCGCGCTCGACGCGCTGCACGACGGGCGCTTCGACGCCGCCATTGAGTCTCTAAAGCTGCGCGACACGAGCGACCTCGACAGCCTGCTGGTCGCGCATCTTTCGGCCTGGGGCGATGTCGGCGCGGGTCGTAGCAAGGAGGCGATCCGCCGGATCGACGACCTGCGCGGCGCCACCTGGTTCGCCGCGTTCAACCAGTACCAGACCGGCCTGATCGCCGGGTTCACCGGCGATCTCGACCGGGCGCGCTCGTCGCTCGGCGCGCTGATCTCGGACCAGAGCTCGGCCCAGACCTCCGTCGACGCCTATCTCGCGGGCGCCGAGGCGCTGGCGCGCCTCGAAGCGCGCGCCGGCCGCAAGCGGGAGGCGCTGGACGCCGTGGCCAAGGGCCTCGAACTCGCCCCCGCCTACGAGCCGCTGACGCAGCTCGAAACGGCGATCAACGAGGGCAAGGAGATCGCGCCGCCGATCGCCGACGCGCAAGGGGGCGCCGCCGAGACGCTCTACATCCTCGGCCAGGCGATCAACCGGGGTGACGGGCAGGACGTGGCCCTTCTCTACTTCCAGTTCGCCAAGGCCGTGGCCAAGGTGCCGAGCGACAAGCTCCTGACGGCGCTGGCAGGCGTCGCAGACCGGTCCAAGCAGATCGACCTCGCGATCTCCTATTACAAGCAGATTCCGGAGGGCTCGCCCTTCCGGCGCACGGCCGAGCTGCAGATGGGCCTCGACCTCTGGCAGGCCGACCGCAAGGACGAGGCCAAGGTGCACCTTCGCGAGGCTGTGAAGAGCTATCCGGAGGACCTCCAGGCGCATCTCGCGCTGGCCGACGTGCTGGCTGCCGACAAGGACTATGCCGAGGCCGTCACCATGCTGGACAAGGCGCTGACGCTCGCTCCCGAGGACGCGCCCAATCTCTGGAACATCTACTACCAGCGCGGCATCGCCTACGAGCGGCAGAAGCAGTGGGACAAGGCCGAGCCCGATTTCCGCAAGGCGCTCGAGCTGCAGCCCGACCAGCCGCAGGTGCTGAACTATCTCGGCTATTCCTGGGTCGACATGAACCGCAATCTCGACGAGGGGCTGGAGATGATCCGCACCGCCGTCGACCTGCGCCCCAACGACGGCTACATCATCGACTCGCTCGGCTGGGCCTATTACCGGCTCGGCCGCTTCGACGAGGCGGTGGAGCAGTTGGAGCGCGCGGTGCTGATCATGCCGGCCGACCCGACGCTCAACGACCATCTCGGCGACGCCTACTGGCGCGTCGGTCGCGAGCGCGAGGCGCGCTTCCAGTGGAACCGCGCGCTGGTCGGCGATCCCGCGCCGGAAGCCGCCGAGGTCGAGAAGATCAAGCGCAAGCTCGCCGAGGGTCTGGCGCCCGTGGCCGACACCGCGACGGTCGCGCCCCCGCCCGCGGCGGGCGGATCGACGCCCGAACCCAAGGTCTCGAACTGACAAGGCATGGACGCCTTCGTCCACGCCCCCTGGATCAGCACCGTCGCGGCGCGCGCCAAGATCAACCTCGCGCTGCATGTCGTCGGCCGCCGCGCCGACGGCTACCATGAGCTGGAAAGCCTCGTCGCCTTCGCCGAAGTGGGCGACCGGCTGGAGATCTCGCCCGGCCCCCGCGACGCGCTGACGGTCGACGGCCCGCTGGGCGTGGGCGTGCCGACGGACGGGGCCAATCTCGTCCTCAAGGCGCTGGCGCTGGCGCAGGAGCTGGCGCCGCAGGCCGGCGTGCGGCTGGCGCCCCTCGCCATCCGCCTGACCAAGCACCTGCCGCATGCGGCGGGGATCGGTGGCGGCTCTGCGGATGCCGGTGCGCTGCTCGCCTTTCTCTCGTCGCGCCATCCCTCGCTCGGGAGCCTCCTTGCCGACCGCTGTCTCGCGCTCGGCGCCGACGTGCCGATGTGCCTCAACGGCGAAGCGGCCGTGGTGCGCGGGATCGGTGAGCGGGCCGAGCGGCTGGCCGCCCTGCCCTCGCTGCCGCTTCTCCTCGTCAATCCCGGCGTGCCGGTCGCGACGCCCGCCGTGTTCGCGGGCCTCGGGTGCCGCGACAACCCGCCCCTGCCCTTGCCGCCGGCCGCCGGCTTTGCCGATCTGGAGACGCTGGCCGCCTATCTCGCCGCCGCGCGCAACGATCTCGAAGCGCCGGCCCGGGCGCTGGCGCCCGCGATCGGCGAGGCGCTGCAGGCCGTGGAGGCCTCCGGCGCGCGGTTTGCTCGCATGTCCGGCTCGGGCGCGACCGTGTTCGGCCTGTTTGCGGCGGAGACCGAAGCCAAGGCGGCAGCCAGGGCGATCGCAGCCGCCCATCCCGGCTGGTGGGTCGAGGCCACCCGACTGGCGGGGCAGAGATCATGACCGAACGCGCCTTCATTCCCCTGTCCATCGCGGTTCTGACCGTCTCCGACACGCGAACGCCCGCGGACGACCGCTCGGGCGACACGCTGGTCGAGCGGCTGGAGACGGCCGGCCATCGCCTCGCCGACCGGCGCATCGCGCCGGACGACATCGACGCGATCCGGGTGGCGGTGCTCGGCTGGTCGAAGGATCCCGCCGTCGACGTCGTGATCACGACGGGCGGAACGGGCTTCACCGGGCGCGACGTGACGCCGGAGGCGCTGGAGCCGATCTTCGACAAGCGGATGGACGGGTTTTCCATCGTGTTCCACCGCGTATCCTTCGAGAAGATCGGGGTGTCCACGATCCAGTCCCGCGCGACGGCGGGCGTTGTCAACGCGACCTTCGTCTTCGCCCTTCCCGGCTCGCCCGGCGCCTGCCGCGACGCCTGGGACGGCATTCTCCAGGCCCAACTCGACTACCGCCACCGCCCCTGCAACTTCGTCGAGATCATGCCGCGTCTGGACGAGCACCTGCGACGCGGCGGGCTTTCGGCTTAAGTACCTCAGCCGCCCCGTCGCATCGGGCGAGGGCGAAGCGACCGCAGGAGCCTGTCGATCCGACCCGCGGCGGACGGCGCCTTGGCTGCGAGCGCCGCCTTGGAAACAAGCACCGCCCCGCCCGATCGCCCGAAAAGACGATCGAAGACGCCGGCTTCCGGGTCCGGCAGACGTGCCG
The DNA here is from genome assembly GCF_029813115.1 of Aureimonas sp. SK2. Classification (GTDB taxonomy): domain Bacteria; phylum Pseudomonadota; class Alphaproteobacteria; order Rhizobiales; family Rhizobiaceae; genus Aureimonas. Next base: position 27,074 of record NZ_JAPZDS010000025.1, on the reverse strand, counting down.
CTTCGCCCTTGCCCGAAAGCCCGCCGGCATAGCGCATGACGCGATCGATCCAGTTGTCGGGCAGTCGCTCGCCGGCCCGGACCAGGAGGATCCAGTCGCCCTTCAGCGTCCCGGCCCCGGCCAGCACCTCCTCGATCCCGTCCAACCGGCAGCCGGCATGATCGGCGACGCGGCGCACGTCGTCTGCCTGCGCGTCGAGGACCACGACGTCCCGCAGGACGCCCTCGACGGCGCCCGCGACGAGGGGTGCCAGGGTCTGGGCGAGCAAGGCCGGATCGTCGGCGCCGTGGATCAGGACGGTCAACATGGTCCTTGCGTTAGCGCACGGCGCGCCGCGCCGCCAGCTTCCCGTTTCGTTCCGTTTTGTTCTTGTATTGTTCCTATTCGATGATTAGGATCTCGGTCATATCGGGATCGCATCCGAAGGGAACCCTGTCCCATGTCCGAGATCCGCAGTATCGACCGCGCTGCCCTTTCGCCTTCGCGCAGCGTCGACACGGCGAACCACATGCTGAACCAGTCGGGCCTGCGCGTCGGCTTCGACCGCCGGCGCGGGCGCGGCGCCGGCCTCAATCCGTCCGGGCGCTACGAGCCCTTCTCGCGCGCGGCCTTCGACGACGGCTGGGCGACGATCGACGAGCTGCCGCCCTTCCGCACGGAAGTGCAGAACGAGGCGGCTCGCACGATCATCACACGCAACCAGTCGCCCGACATCTCCTTCGACCGCTCGGTAAACCCTTATCGCGGCTGCGAGCACGGCTGCGTCTACTGCTTCGCGCGCCCGACCCACGCCTATATGGGCCTGTCGCCCGGCCTAGACTTCGAGTCCAAGCTCTTCGCCAAGCCGAACGCGGCGGAGCTTCTGGAGGACGAGCTGTCGAAGCCCGGCTACGAGCCGCGCTCCATCGCCATCGGCACCAACACCGACCCCTACCAGCCGATCGAGAAGACGCGCCGCATCATGCGCGAGATCCTCGAAGTGCTGGAGCGGGCCAACCATCCCGTCGGCATCGTGACGAAGTCGGCGCTGGTGACCCGCGACATCGACATCCTCGGGCGCATGGCGGCCAAGGGCCTGGCGCGGGTGGCGGTATCCGTCACGACGATGGACCGGCACCTGGCACGCACCATGGAGCCGCGCGCGGCGACGCCGGCCAAGCGGTTCGACGCGGTGCGCCAACTCACCGAAGCCGGCATTCCGACCATGGTGATGACGGCGCCGATCATTCCGGGCCTCACCGATTCGGAGATCGAGCGGCTTCTGGAGGCAGCGGCCGAGGCCGGCGCGAGGGAGGTCGGCTACGTGCTCCTCCGCCTGCCGCTGGAGGTCTCGCCGCTCTTCAAGGAATGGCTGCTGCGCCACTATCCCAACCGCTACCGGCACGTGATGACGCTCCTGCGCTCCATGCGCGACGGCAAGGACTACGATCCCGAATGGGGGCAGCGGATGACCGGCCGGGGCCCCTACGCGCAGCAGATCAAGCGCCGCTTTGAGATGGCGGCCAAGCGCCTCCATCTGAACCTCGAACGCTCCAAGCTGCGCACCGACCTGTTCCGTGCGCCCAAGGGCGGCGGGGTGCAGCTTTCGCTGCTCTGAGGAGGACGAGATCGCCCGGCGCCGCAACCGGGCGAAGGGCGTCGGCGGTTTTTCCCCGTTCCGCCGCCGTCATGGGCGCGTAGGTCTGGCCACCCCAAGGCATGCGCGCTTGAGAAGGATCGGAGAATGCGCGAGGTTCGCCGCATCATGACTCGCCATGCCTCCGATCCTTCGCTTTCCCTTCCCTTCGCCGCCGTCCTGCCGCGCTCCGACAGGCCGAGGCCGACCGATGCGTTGGAGCGCATGCTCGGGGCTTTGGGTTGCGCACGGATCGCCGGGGTGGACGAGGCCGGGCGCGGGCCGCTGGCCGGGCCGGTTGTCGCCGCCGCCGTGGTGCTCGACCTCGCTTGCGTGCCCGCCGGCCTCGACGATTCCAAGAAGCTGAAGGCGCCGGAGCGCGAGCGGCTGTTCGCCGAGATCCTGCGGTCCTGCCATGTCGGGATCGGCACGGCCAGTGCGGCGGAAATCGATACCGTCAACATCCGGCAGGCGACGTTCAACGCGATGCGGCGGGCGCTGGCCGGTCTCGCCGAAGACCCGACGCATGCGCTGATCGACGGGCGCGACGTGCCGCCCCGGCTCGCCTGCCCCGCGACGGCCGTGATCGGGGGCGACGCGCAGTCGCTGTCGATCGCCGCGGCGTCGATCGTCGCCAAGGTGACGCGGGACCGGATGATGACGGCGCTGTGCCGGGCGCACCCCGCCTACGGCTTCGGCCGGCACATGGGCTACGGCACGGCCGCGCACATGGTGGCGATCGAGGCGGACGGTCCCTGCCCCCACCACCGCCGCAGCTTTGCTCCGGTTGCGCTGCGGCTCGCGCGTATGGATTGAGCGCACACCGCCAGATGGCGGCTAGGCGACGGAGAACCGCTTCCCTCACCTCGGCCGAAGGCTGAGTCCGATCCATGAATCGGACGCGTCGATGTGGGACAGCAGCGGGTTTCATGGTCGACATCGAGCATGCGACGGGCAGTCTTGGAGGTCGCGACGACACAAGCGGTTAGGCCGCTGACGGGCCGGGTCTTCAGTATCCCATATTTGGAAGCGCCAACAAAAAAGCCGCCCCGAGGGGCGGCCTGTTCAGCTCCAAATGCGGCAGCGCTCAGTTGAGGCGGCGGCGGACTTCCTCGATGGACTTCTCGGTCATCGCGCCGTCGGTGCCCAGACCCCGCTCGGTGATCACCCGCGTGGCGGCGTCGATCGCGATGTTGACGGCGGAGGCGCGGACCTCGGCGATCGCGTCGGACTCGGCCTGGGCGATCTTCTGCTCGGCGACCTGCGTGCGGCGGGCGACGTATTCCTCGCTCTTGACGCGGGCTTCCTCGACGAGGGCCTGCGCCTCGCGCTGGGCGCTGGCGACGATCTCGCGCGCTTCAGCCTCGGCCTCGCGGCGGCGGCGCTGGTAGTCGGCGAGCTGGCGCTTGGCCTCTTCCTTCAGCTCGCGGGCCTCCTCCATCTCGTTCTCGATCCGCTTGGCGCGGTTGTCGAGCGAGCGGGCGGCCATGGCCGGCGCCTTGAAGTAGGCGACGATGGCGAGGAACAGGATGAGGCCGATCAGCGCCCAGAAGGTTGCATCGAAATGCATGGTTCAGCTCCTCAAGCGCGCACGGCGCGGACGGCGGCTGCGACGTCCTGCTGCGGAACGTTGGTGCCGGTCAGCTCGGTCAGGATGGCTTCGGCGGCGTCCGTCGCGATCGTGTCGACGTCGGCCAGCGCACGAGCCTTGATCTCGGCGATGCGGCCTTGCGCGGCTTCCAGCTTGGCGTCGAGTTCGCTCTCGATGCGCTTGCGCTCGGCGTCGGCGCCGGATCGGGCCGAATCGCGGGCTTCGCCGGCGATCTTCTGCGAGTTGGCGCGGGCGCTGGCGAGCTCCTGCTCGTAGGCGGCCTGGGCCTCGTCGGCATCGGCGCGCAAACGCTCGGCGGCCTCGAGATCGGCGGCGATGCGCTCGCGGCGGTTCTCCAGGACGGAGGCGATGCGCGGCACGATCGTCTTCGACAGGACATAGTAGAACACGCCGAAGGTGATCGCCAGCCAGAGGATCTGCGAGGCGAAGAATTCGGGGTTGAGCGGCGGGAAGGTCCCGCCGGCCTCGTGCGCGCCTTCGGGCACGCCGATGGCCTCGGCGGTCGGCGGGGTCGGAGAGGACGTCAAAGGCGTTCCATGCCCATCGGGAGCACTCCCAGTCTGCGCGAAAGCTTCAGTGACGAACATGTCCCACTCCGATGATACGGGTCCGGCCGCCCCGTCCGGGGCGGCCGGCTGCACAATCCCAAGAACCTAGGATTAGACGAAGAGCAGCAGCAGCGCGATGAGCAGCGAGAAGATGCCCAGAGCTTCCGTGACGGCGAAGCCGAAGATCAGGCGGCCGAACTGGCCGTCGGCGGCCGACGGGTTGCGCAGAGCGCCGGTGAGGAAGCTCGAGAAGATGTTGCCGAGGGCGAGAGCCGTGCCGGCCATGCCGAAGCAGGCCAGACCAGCACCGATGTAACGTGCAGCTTCCGCGTCCATGTGAAACTCCTTTAGTGGATCGTGCGGGATGAGGTCCGCGACCGGATCGGCCACGTGACGAGGGGATGCGGATCAGTGGTGAACGTGAACCGCGTCGTTGAGGTACATGCAGGTCAGGACCGCGAAGACGTAGGCCTGCAGGAACGCCACGAGGAACTCGAGCGCCGTGATGCCGACCGTCATGAGGAGCGGCAGGATCGCGCCGCCGACGCCGACCGCGCCGAGCGCGCCCAGCGAGGTGACGAAGCCGGCGAAGACCTTGAGGGTGATGTGGCCCGCCAGCATGTTGGCGAAGAGACGAACCGAGAGCGAAACGGGGCGCGAGAGGAACGAGATCACCTCGATCAGCACCACGAAGGGCACAACCGCCGCCGGAACGCCGGACGGCACGAAGACCTTGAACCAGCCGAGCCCGTGGCCCTTGATGCCGGCGACCACCACCGTGCCGATGACGAGGAGCGCCAGAGCGAAGGTGACGATCAGGTGGCTGGTGACGGTGAAGAAGTAGGGGAACATCCCCAGCAGGTTCGCCACCAGGATGAACATGAAGAGCGAGAACACGAGGGGGAAGAACTTCATCCCCTTGGATCCCGCCGCGTCGCGCAGCATGCTGGCGATGAATTCGTAGGAGAGTTCCGAGACCGACTGCGAGCGGCTGGGCACGAGGCCGCGGCCGCGCGTCGACCAATACAGGAAGCCCGTCGCCACGGCGACAGTCGCGACCATGAACAGCGAAGAATTGGTGAACGAGAAATCGACCCCGCCGATTTCGATCGGAACCAGCCGAGAAATCTGAAACTGATGAAGGGGATCGTTCGCCAAACGCTTGGTCCTCTTATGCTCGCCCTCTCGGAGCGAGACTGCCATAGCGTCCTCAATCGCGGTGCGCAACACCCCGCAAAGCGAAATGCCGGCTCTGTCCCCGAGGGATCGTCTTATCGTGAACCGGGATCGGCGGGCGGGGTCGGCTGGCTGGCCGAGCGGATGACGTTGAGCACCCCGGCCGCGAAGCCGAAAAGCAGGAAGACGATGAGGCCGAAGGGCGCGGTGCCGAAGAACTGGTCGATCCCGTAGCCGATCACGGCGCCCACCACGACGCCCGCGATGAACTCGCTGGCGATCTTCAGACCCTGCGCCATGCCCTGCATCGAGCCGGGCTTGCCGTCCGGCTCCGGCGGGATCGTCGTCTGGGTCGCCTTGAAATGGTCGAGGCGCGCCTTGAGCCGAGCCCGGTCTTCGGCGAGCTCGGCGTCTGTCTTCTCGGTCCTGTCGTTCATCGCTGGCCGCCTCGCCCGCGCGGCGCCCGCGCGTGTCTTCACATCACCGTGTGGCGGCGCGAACGGCCGTCATCCCGTCCGCATGTATGGCAGCGGTCGGCCTAGCGCCAGCCGCCGCCGAAGGTGCGGTAGAAGATGTGCAGGCCGATCTTGTCGACCTTCTGCATGGTGCGCGCCCAGCGCGGGTTCACATAGGTCGCATGGTAGTGGGTGGCCGAGCCGACCTCGGAGAGCCAGGTTTCGCCGCGCGTGACCTCGCCGGCAATGCGCTTGGCCGTGCCGTAGGCGCGCTTGTTCCAGATCACGTCCTTGATGCCGTCGCAGGCGAAGGAGAACTGGCAGCGGTTCTTCCAGTCCTGATTCTGGTAAACGACGCCGCAGATCGTCTTGGGGTAGGACGGATTGCGCACGCGGTTGAGAATGACCTGCGCCACTGCCGCCTGGCCCTTCTCGCTCTCGCCGCGCGCCTCGAAGTAGATGCCGCGCGCGAGGCAGGCCTGCTCCTTCTCGGTGAAGGACGAGGCGGGCAAGATCGACGCCGCCCAGGCGTGGTCCTTCTCGCCGATCGGCGGCACGAAGTCGCGCCCCCTGGGGTTGAGCACGGCGTCGAAGAGGCTGGAACTGCCGGGCTTGGCTTCCGGCGCATAGGCTGCGAGCGTCTGGAGCGCATCGACCTTGCCGGCCGGCACCGGCTTCGCGGCGGAGGGTGCCACGGCGGCGACCTGGACCCGCGCGTCCGCCGAGGGCAGGCGAACGTCGTCGCCGGGGCGGCGGAAGGCGGTGCGCACGGTGCCGCTCGGCCGCATCGGGCCGGCCAGCGCGGTGCGCATCTCGTCGTCGCCGAGCGCGAGGCCGGGGCGCAGGATATTGGCCGAAGGCACGATCACGCCGGCCGAGAATCGCGGCTGGACGGCGGCGAGCGGACGCGGGCCGACGCGCCCTCCCCTATCGGCCGGCACGCGGGCGGACCCGTCGCGCACGAAGACCGGACCGTCCGAGGGCAGGAGCGCGATGTCCGCCTCCGCCTCGTCGAAGCCCGGATCGGTGGAAAAGGCGGAGAGCGTGAGGAGCTGCGCCGGAAGCCCGGAGGCCGCGTCCATGCCGGACAGGCCGCTGTTGGTGATCGCGGTCGGCATGGCCGGCAGAACGGCGAACACGGCGCCGAGCGACAGGACGGCGCGGCGGAACGCGGAGCGGCGGGCGGCGGATCTGGCGGCCCCCCGTCGGGCTCCACGCTTCGCTTGTGTCATGACCGGCTTCCGGAAAGTTCCATCGGAAGCCGATCATCGGTCATTAACCTTAGCGATTGGTTAATGCTCCGGCGAACACGGCGATGTCAGAACTTCTTCGCCTTGTGGGCGTAGGGGTTGTCGGACTTGCGCATGGTCATGCGGATCGGGATACCGACGAGGCCGAACTGATCGCGTAAGCCGTTGACGAGATAGCGCGTGTAGGCGGTGCCGACGGCCTCGGGGCGCGAGGTATGGAGGATGAAGGTCGGCGGCCGCGTCTTGATCTGCGTCATGTACTTGATATTGACGCGCCGGCCCGAGACAGCCGGGGGCGGATGGTGCGCCACCATACGCTCCAGCCACTGGTTGAGCTTGGCCGTGGAGATGCGCCGGTTCCAGGTCTCGTGCGTCTCGGTGATCGCCTTCATCAGGCGGTCGAGCCCCTCGCCCGTCGCGCCCGCGACGGTCACGGCCTTGACGCCGCGCACCTGCGGCAGGAGCCGCTCGGTCTTCTCGCGCAGATCCGCGAGCACGGCCTGCCGGTCCTCGACGAGGTCCCACTTGTTGAAGGCGAGGACCGGCGCACGGCCCTCGCGGGCGATGAGGTCGACGAGAGTGAGGTCCTGTTTCTCGAAGGGAATCGTGACGTCGAAGACGATCACCACGACCTCGGCGAAGCGGATGGCGCGCAGCGCGTCGGCGACCGAGAGCTTCTCCAGCTTCTCTTGCACGCGGGCGCGGCGGCGCATGCCGGCCGTGTCGAACATCTTCACCCGGCGGCCGCGCCATTCCCACTCGACCGAGATCGAATCGCGCGTGATGCCCGCTTCGGGGCCGGTGAGGAGACGGTCCTCGCCGAGAAAGCGGTTCACCAGCGTGGACTTGCCGGCGTTGGGCCGGCCGACGATGGCGATGTTGAGCGGCTTGGTCGCGTCGTAGCGCTCGATCGGCTCGCCGTCCTCGTCGAACTCGATCTCCGCCTCCGGGTCGGCCGAGGCGGCGTCGGGATCCTCGAACGCGTCGATCCCCAGCGCCTCGACGATCGCATCGCGCAGGTCGCCCATGCCCTCGCCGTGCTCGGCCGAGATGGCGCAGGGCTGGCCGAGACCGAGCGAGAAGGCGTCGTAGAAGCCGGCGTCGGAGCCCCGAGCCTCCGACTTGTTGGCGACGAGGATCACGGGCTTGCCACGACGTCGCAGGAGATCGCCGAAGGTCTCGTCCTCCGGCGTGATGCCGGCCTTGGCGTCCACCACGAAGAGCGACAGGTGGGCGTCCTGGATCGCGAGTTCGGTCTGGGCGCGCATCCGCCCTTCCAGCGTGTCGGCGCCCGCCTCCTCGAGGCCTGCCGTGTCGATCACGCGGAAGTCGAGGTCGAGCAGGCGCGCCTCGCCCTCGCGCCGGTCGCGCGTGACGCCCGGCCGGTCGTCCACCAGCGCAAGCTTGCGCCCGACGAGGCGGTTGAACAGGGTGGACTTGCCGACGTTCGGACGTCCGATGATGGCGATGGTGACCATGAAGTCCTCGTAGGCCCTCAGGCCGGGGGCTGGGCGGGCGCGGCGGCGGGCGGCTGCGCGGGCGCCTCGGCCGGCGTCTGCGCGCTCGGGGCGGCGGGAGCGGGAGCGGGTTCGGAGGCCGGGGCGGGTGCGGGTTCGGGTGCCGGTGCGGGTGCGGCGGGTGCCGGCTCGGCGGCGGCCGCGTTCGGCGCGACGGGCGTCGAGGCGGCGATCAGTTCCTGCATCAGGCCGGCGCGGCGGCGGATGCCGGCGGGGGCGGCGAGGTCGTCGCCGAGCTGGTCGAACATGGAACGGGCGGTCTCGACGTCGCCGGCCTTCCAGGCGGACAGGCCGATCGCCTCGCGGGCCGGCCAGCGCAGCGGCTCGGCATCGCCGGTCAGGCGCTCGACGCGGCCGCGCACGTCGGCGAGCGAGCCGTGATCGACCAGGATATAGCCGGCGCGCACGGCCGCCATGTCGCGCAGCCCCTGGGGAAGGCGCGTGTCGTTGGCGACCTCGTCATAGGCGGCGACGGCCGCGGCGGGATCGCCGGTCTCGCGCGCTTCAGCCAGGCGCAGCCGGGCGAGCGCGGGATAGACGTTGACGCCGCCGGCCGCCAGCTGTTCGAGGACGGCGTTCGCCTCGTCCGCCTTGCCTTCGGAATAGAGCGCGGTGGCCTGGAGCAGGCGGTCGCCGTCGGCGGCGGCCACGCTCGCCTGGTAGCGCTCCCACAGGACATAGCCGCCGACGCCGAGGACGATCAGCACGCCGGCGATCACGGCTGCAGTGCCGTAGCGGACCCACAAGGCGCGGACACGCTCCTGGCGAAGCTCCTCGTTCACCTCGCGAACGAATGTGTCATTGCTCATGGACGCTCAAACCTTCGCGCAGAAAACGGGCCGCCATCACGGCCGAACCGGACAGGCCTGCGCTTTTGAACGATTTTTCCCCGAAGCGGAAGCCATGGTGCCCGCTCGAGATTTCTCAGAGCGCGCGGGCGACGCGTTCGGCGGCTTCGGGCGGCAGCCAGCCGCGCCAGATCGAGGGGTATGACTTCAGGAAATGGCGCGCCGCCGCCTCGCCGTCGGCATGGTTGTCCTCCTTCCAGAGAAGCACGCGGTTCACCGTGTCGTTGCGCCAGGAGCGCGAGGCAAGATAGCGCATGGCGAAGGGCGAGGCGCGCTCGAAGCGGCCTGACACGAGCGTGTAGACGTCGGCCGGGGTCCAGGCGTTGGGCTTGGGGTCCGTGCAGTCCGGCTGCGTCGTGCAGCGGAGCCATTCCTCGCGGTCGAAGGGCACGTCGAAGGCGAGCCGCTTCATGGGATAGCGGGCGAGGATGCCGGTCGGCGACCAGTAGTAGCCGATCCAGCCGCGCTTCTCGGCGAAGGCCTCGGCGATGGAGGCGTCGAGCGCAGCCGAACTGTCGCTCGGCGCGAGGCGGAATCCCCTCCCCTCCGCCCCGTAGGCGCGGAAGAGGTTCTCCACCATGATCTGGCAGCCCCAGCCGAAGGGGCAGTTTCGCATGATGCCCTTCCCCGGCTCGCCCGGCTCGGCGAAGAGGTCGGGCCGCGCGAGCGCATCGGAGAGCGTGCGAATCTCGGGATGGGCGTCGGCGAGATACTTCGGGATCCAGAAACCTTCCTGCGAGCCGTCGGCCAGGACCTTGGCCCCGTAGTCGATGCGCCCGCGGCTCGCCGCCTCGTCCAACTCGTCGCGGAACTGGTTGACGAAGATTTCGGGCGCGACGTCGGGCTCGCCCCGTCCGGTCATCGATTCGAACGTGCTCATCGTGTCGCCCGGCACCAGCACCGCGTCGCAACCGAAACCGTGGGCGAGAATGAAGCGGTCGATCGCCGCCATGACCTCGGCCGAGCCCCAGTTCATCGCGGCGATGCGCACCGTGCCGCAGGACGTCGTGGTGGCCTTCGCCGCTGGCACCCATGTCGTCCATGCGGCGATCGCGAGTCCTAGACATGCGGCAAGACGGCGGGCGGGTGACATGACGAACCTTTGAACGCGGGTACCGGGACGGTGACGGCGCTCGGGCCGTCGCCGCCATCCTCGCCGGCTTTCGTTTCCGGGCGATGTCGTGACGGCTCAGCCCCTCATAGCAGAACGCCGGGCGGTCGTGGCCGCCCGGCGTCGTCGTCTGCGGTCGTGGCGCGATGAGGATCAGAACTCTTCCCAGTCGTCCGTCGAGGCGGCGGGGGCGGTGCCGGAGCGGCCCGTCGCACGGAGCTGGACCACCGGCTGGGCCGGACGGGGCGCGGCCGGCGCACGGGGCGCCTCGCGACGGACGGCGCGCTGGAGCTGGCCGGAATGTCCCTGGCTGGAGAAGAGTTTGAACTCGCCGATCAGGCGGGCCAGTTCGTCGGTCTCGTAGGCGAGCGACTGGGCGGCCGCCGTCGCCTGCTCCACCATGGCGGCGTTCTGCTGGGTGACCTTGTCCATCTGGTCGGCCGCCGTCTGGACCTCCCGGAGGGAGACGGCCTGCTCGCGGGTGCGCGTCGCGATCTCGGCCACGGTGCGGCTGACCTCGCCGACCTCGGCGATGATCTCGTCGAGGCTCTTGCCGGAGGCCGTCACCAGCTCGACGCCCGCCTCGACATGGGTTCCGGAGGCCGAGATCAGACCCTTGATCTCCTTGGCGGCTTCGGCCGAGCGCTGGGCGAGCCCGCGCACTTCCTGGGCGACGACGGCGAATCCGCGTCCCGCCTCGCCGGCCCGCGCCGCCTCGACGCCGGCATTCAGGGCGAGGAGGTTGGTCTGGAAGGCGATCTCGTCGATCACGCCGATGATCTTGCCGATCTTGTCGGACGATTCCTCGATCGAGCGCATCGCGGTGATCGCGCGGCCGACGATCTCGCCGCCCTTGATCGCGTTGCGGTTGGCGCTCTCGGCCGACTGGAGGGCGCGGCCGGCGCCCTCGGCGGTCTCGTTGACGGCGCGGGTCACTTCGGCGATCGCGGCCGTCGTCTGCTCAAGGTTCGCGGCCTGCTGCTCGGTACGCTGAGCGAGGTCGCTGGAGGCGGCGTTGATCTCGCCGAGGCCGGTGCGCAGGGAGCCGATCGCGCCGACCACCGAACCCATCGTGCCTTCCAGACGCTCGACCGAGGTGTTGAACTGGTCCCGGATCGGCCGGTACTGCTCGGCCACAGGCTGGTCGATGCGAACCGTGAGGTCGCCTTTCGACAGGCGCGCGAAGCCGGCCTCGACGCCATCCACGAAGGACTGGAGGTCGGCCTTGGCGGCGCGCTCGACGGCCGCGGCGCGTTCGCGCTCGGCGGACTGCGCCTCGCGCAGGGCGACGGCCTCGGCTTCCAGACGCTGCTGCTCGATGGCGGCCAGCCGGAACGTCTCGACGGCGCCGGCCATCTGGCCGATCTCGTCGCCGCGCTCCAGCGAGGGGACTTCAATGTCGCGATTGCCGCCGGCAAGGTGACCCATCGTGTCGCGCAGGCGCATGACGGGCGCGGAAATGTTGCGGACCAGCGCCCAGGCGAAGCCGGCACCGGCGACCAGAAGCAATCCGAGCGCGGCCAGGATCTCGACCAGCGCCTGCTTGTAGCTTTCGTGCTGCGACAGATCCAACGCCGTGGTCTGGTCGCGCAGGGTGGTGACGATGGAATCCACCGCGCCTTCCAGCGGCGTGATGAGCTTGTCTGCCAGATCCGACCCGGCAAGCGCGATCGCCTGATCCCGGTTGTCGGTGTTGACGGCGATCTTCAGGACTTCGAGAGCGATCTGGTTGTACCACGCGTCCATGGCGCTGTTGGCGGTATCGACCGTCTGCTTGATGGCGGGGTCGATATCCATGGACTTCAGGCGAGTGACGCCGTCGTGGAAGAGGCCGTTGAACTTGGCCAGGCTCTTCACCCGGCTTTCCTTCGGCATCAGGATGTAGCCGCGCATGGTGAGTTCCTGGCGGGTCACCATGAGACGCATCTGCAGCGCCTCGGCCGTCGCGTTGCCGACTTCGGTGCGGACCTGCCGATCCCGTTCGATGGTCGACATGGTGCGATAGACGACGCTGCCCATCACGGCCGAGCCGACGATCATGGCCGCGAAGCTCGCGATGATCTTCTTGCCGATGGAGATGTTCGAAAGGCTCATGCAGCAGCTCCTCAACACAAAGGGAACCCGGCCTGCCGGCGCATTCGAACTAGCCGAATGCAGATAGGGCGTTCCGTCGTCGATCCACCTGCAATGAAGCGCATAAAGACAACAAAATACTTAAATTCTGGACCTTTTGTGCGAGGCGCCGCATTTTCGCCTCGAATAAGACGCGAACCGCCGCCGGTGATCACCGGCGGCGTTCGGTACAAGGCGGGTTTGACGTCGGTATCTACTCGGCCGCCATGGCCGCGATGCCGTTCTCGAAGCGCGAGGACGCGGCCACCGCGTCGATGTCGAGGATCAGCGCGACGCGACCGTCGCCCAGGATCGTGGCGGCGGCGATGCCGGCGACGCGGCCGTAGTTGGCCTCGAGACTCTTGATCACCACCTGGCGCTGGCCCTGGATGCTGTCCACCAGAAGCGCGGAGCGCTGGCCGTTCTCGGCCTCGACCAGGATCGCGACGCCCGACAGCGCGTCGGTCTGCTCGCGCCGGTAGCCGAGCTGGCGCGACACGTCGATCAGCGGTAGGAAGCTGTCGCGCACGTTGATCACGCGCTGGTCGCCGCCGAAGGGCTTCACCTCGTTCTGCTTCGGGCGCAGCGTCTCGATGATGGCGGTCATCGGCACGACCAGGGTGTGCTCGCCGCAGGAGACGATCATGCCGTCGAGCACGGCCAGCGTCAGCGGCAGGCTCATGGAGAAGAGCGAGCCCTTGCCGGGGCGCGAGGTGATGGACACGCGTCCGCCCAGCGCCTGGATGGAGCGCTTGACGACGTCCATGCCAACGCCGCGGCCCGACAGTTCGGAGACTTCCTTCTTGGTCGAGAAACCCGGCAGGAAGACGAGGTTGTCGAGCTCGTCGTCGGAGAGCTGCGCGTCGGCAGGCACGAGGCCCTTGGACACGGCGATGTCGAAGACGGCCTTGCGGTTGATGCCCGCACCGTCGTCGGAAATCTCGATCACGATGCGGCCCGACCGGTGCATGGCCGCGACGCGCACGACGCCTTCGGTCGGCTTGCCGGCGGCGATGCGGCCCTCGGGCGTCTCCAGCCCGTGGTCGATCGCGTTGCGGATCATATGGGTGAGCGGATCGGACAGGCGCTCGATGACAGTCTTGTCGACCTCGGTGTACTCACCCTCGGTGACCAGGCGGACGCTCTTGCCGGTGCGCTCGGCCACTTCGCGCACCAAGCGCGGCAGCTTCTGGAACACCGACTTCACGGGCTGAGCGCGGATCGCCATGACGCTGTCCTGCATCTCGCGCGTCAGCTGCTCGAGCTCGTCGAGGCCGATGGCGATGTCGGACGCGCGGGTCAGGCCCGCCTGCATCACGCGCTGCGAGAGCATGACCTGATGGATCACGAGCTCGCCCACGAGGTCGATCAGGCGGTCGACGCGCTCGAGGTCGACGCGGATGGTCGGCACGGGGCCGGCGGGCACGCCCTTCTCGCCGCCAGCTTCGGCGGCGGCGGCGGCGGCGGGCGCGGGAGGCGCGGCGGCGGGCGCCGGCTGCGCGGGCGCTGCGGGTGTCAGCGCGACGACGTTGGCGGGAGCCTGCTCCGGCGAAGCCGCCGCGGCAGGCTCATCGACGAAAGGGACGGAGGACGCGCCTCCGATCGACCCCAGAAGCGCGGCCATTTGGGCCTCGAGATCCTCGGCGCTGAGCTGCGGGGCGTCATCGTCTGCACGCTCGACGTGGATCTCGCAATCGCCCTCGACGAAATCGTAGATCTCGTGGATCGCCGACTCGCCCGCGGCCGTCGTCACTTCGATCGTCCAGGACAGGGCGGCGCCTTCCGGATCGAGCTCGGCGAGATCCGGCAGCTCGTCCGAATGGCAGGTAACCGTCCCGGTGCCGAGCGCCAGCGTCTCGCGGATCAGACGCACCGCGTCGTTGGCGTTCTCGTAGAGCGAGGGCTTGGGCTGGACGCGGACGCGGAAGGTGACCTCCTCGCCGGCCGCCGCGAACATGTCGCTGAAGTCCACCGCCACGGGGACGAACTCGACCTCCTCCTCCGCCGGGGCGGCGGCGGCGACCGGCGCGTGCTGGACGGGTGCGGGGGCGGCATGGCCGCCGCCTCCGGCCAGAACCGACAGTTCGGCCATCAGCGCCTGCGGGCGGGCGGGATCGACCGTTCCGCCGTCGCGGGCGGCGGTCACGAGGTCGGTGAGGATGTCGGCCGAGCGCAGAAGCACCCGGACCACGGCTTGGTCGGCCTCGAGCCGCTCGGAGCGGACGAGATCGAGCACCGTCTCGAAGGCGTGGGCGAAGTGCACCAGCGCGTCGAGGTTGAAGGCGCCCGCGCCGCCCTTGATCGAGTGCACGGCGCGGAACACGGCGTTCACCGTTTCCGAGTCCGTCTGACCGCCTTCCATGGCGAGGAGGCCCGCCTCCAGTTCCTGGAGCTGCTCGGCGCACTCCTCGAAGAAGGTGGCGCGAATGGCGGCCATCGTGTCCATGGACGGGTCCCTTGAAAGCGGCTTCTAAGGAATTTCGATCGGGGTTGCGATGCTTACGGGGCGACGCGGTTGATCGCGTCGACGAGCTTCTTGGGGTCGAACGGCTTGACGATCCATCCGGTGGCCCCGGCGGCCTTGGCGCGCGCCTTCTTCTGGGCGTCGTTCTCGGTGGTCAGCACCAGAACGGGGATGGCACGCTTGTCGGCGTTGGAGCGGAGCTGCTCGATGAAGGTGAGGCCGTCCATGCGGGGCATGTTGACGTCGGTCACGATCACGTCGGGGTCGCAGCCCGCAAGGACTTCGAGCCCGTGGACACCGTCCTCCGCCTGCACCACGTCGAAACCGGCGCCGGCGAGCGCCGCCCGCAACATGTCGCGCATGGTCCGCGAATCGTCTACGGTCAAGATCGTCTTCACTACCGGTTCCTTTCTGAAATCGGTCTTACAAGGTTTATCGTATCGATCAGAGATTTCTTCTTTGTGAACAAGAAGAGCTTCCACCAGCGATTGCAGGCGGTTGCTCTCCTCAACATTCAGAAGAGATCGACTTCTCCGGCCTGTGCTTCAGCTTCGGTCCAGCCTCGCAGACGCGTGGCGAGGGCCGAGAGGCGGATTGCGGAGAGCTGCGCCTGGAGGTCGCGATCCTCGCCGCCCGCGAAGGTCGGCGCGCTGGCCCGCACGAAGCCCTCGAGCTCGGCGACGGTCTGGCTGAGAAGATCGTGGCTCTGGGCCACGATCAGGGCCTCGGGTTCGAGGACCGAGGGGGCTATCAGGCCTTCCAGCCGCACCGCCGCGCTGGCGAGCCGCGCGAGCTCGTCGGCCAGGCGCTCCAGGAGAAGCTGGGCGGACATAGAGTTTCCGGTCACGCCGCCTGGCTCCGTCAGAAGAGTTCGAGATCGCCGCCCGCCTGGGGGGCCGTGACGGGAGCGGGGATCATGATCTTCGGCATGGCCTTGTCGGTCGGCTCCATCAGGATCTGGCGGGCGCGTCCGCTGACGGGCCAGAACTCGATCCGCCGCCCTTGCGTGCCGCCGAGGCTGCCGCCGACATAGGAAATGCCTTCCATATCCAGGAAGCGCTTGGCGAACTCGGCGTTCTTGCCGCCGATGTCCGACAGGCCGTTCATGGTCCGCGCCCCGCCGAAGAGCTTGGCTTCGAGGGCGTGCTTGCGCGCGCCCTTCTTCAGGAGGCCGTTGACCAGGAGCTCCATCAGGTAGAGCCCGTAGCTCTGCGTCGAGGTGGAGGAGCTTCCCGCCCCGTCGCCCGGCAGCAGGAAGTGGTTCATTCCCCCGACCCCGGCACCGGGATCGCGGATGCAAGCTGCGATGCACGAGCCGAGCAACGTCGTGAAGACCACGTTGGGACGGTCGTCCACCTGGGCGTCGCCCTGGATCAGGTTGATCCTCAGACGATCGGCCGGATCTGCCATCGGAGACGGGGAAAGGCGGCTCATTGAAGGGGACCGAGCACCGCTTCGAGGGTCTTGCGCAGCACGGGGACCGTGATGGGCTTGGCCAGGATGTTGTTGGCTCCGGCGGCGGCGGCCTGCTGGACCAGGGCGCGGTCGCCCTTGCCCGTCAGGATGAAGAACGGGGTCTTCTTGGTCGGCCCGTAGGAACGGAGCGCCTTGAGGAGCTGAAGCCCGTCGAGCTTCGGCATGTTGAAGTCGGAGATGACGATGTGGCAGGGGGTCGCCATCATCTGCTTCAACGCCTGCTCGCCGTCCACCGCATAGACGACCTGGGTGATGCCGAGCTGGGTCAGCGCCTCATAGATGAGAAGGCGGCTCGTCCGATGGTCGTCAACGATCATCACTTTGAGATGCTGTACGAAACTCATGACATGCCGTTCCCTTGTCGAAAATTCCGAGATTGATCATCTCGTAAAAAGCTGAAGGATTCATTTGCTTCAACGACATCCGGCGAGCGGCGTCAGTTGAAGATGGCCTTCACCATTCCACCGATCGGCACGCGCTTCTCGGCGGCGCCGATTTCCCAGGCCACGCGCGGCATGCCGTAGACCAGCGAGGTCGCCTCGTCTTGGGCGAGCGTGCGGAAGCCCCGCTGGCGCATCGCCAGAAGGCCCTCGGCCCCGTCGCGCCCCATCCCGGTCAGGATCGTGCCGGTCACCCTGCCCTCGCAGACGCGGGCGATCGAGTGGAAGAGCACGTCCACCGAGGGGCGATGGCCCTGCACGGTGTCCTCGTCGCTGAGATGCGTGACGAGCTTCGAGCCGGCGCGTCGCAGCGTCATGTGGCGCCCGCCGGGGGCAAGATAAACGTGACCCGCCTGGATGGGCTCGCCCGAGCGCGCCTCCACGACGGTCGCCGGCGAGGCGCGGTCGAGACGGGCGGCGAAGGAGCCCGTGAACGCGGCCGGGAGATGCTGCACGATCATCACCGGCGGCGTGTCGGCGGGAAACTGGGCGAGCAGCGCGATCAGGACCTCTACACCGCCCGTGGACGAGCCGATCGCGACGAGCTCGGGCCAGGACGGATGCTTGGCCTGCGGCGCCGTGATATGACGGTCGCGGCCGCTCGCGATCTGCGGCCGGGCGCGGCGCGCCTCGTGCGCCAGCGCCGGCAGAAGGGACAGCGTGTCGCGGCCGCCCACCGTGGACGGCTTGGGAATGCATTCGAACGCGCCGAGGCGCAGCGCCTCGATCGTGGCCGCCTGCCCCGGCAGGGTCAGGGTGGAGACCATGATCACGGGGGTCGGCCGCAGGCGCATGATCTTGTCGAGGAAATCGAGGCCGTTCATGCCGGGCATCTCGATGTCCAGCGTGATGACGTCCGGGTCCAGCGCCTTGATCGCCTGACGCGCCTCGATCGGGTCGGCGGCCTCCCCGACGATCTCGATGGTCGGATCGGCCGTCAGGGCGTGCCGGATCAGGGCTCGCATGGTCGCCGAGTCGTCGACGACGAGAACGCGCGTGGAAGACATGATGGTGGTCCTGCGGGCCGCGCGGCGGTCGGCGCGTGGAAGGGTCGCGTCAGGCGCGGCGGTAGGTGGTGGTTCCGACCAGCGACAGGTGATCGGACGCGGAACCCGTCAGACGCTCGGAATGGCCGATATAGAGGAAGCCGGAAGGCTCGAGATACTTCATGAACCGGCTCCAGATCTTCTGGCGCGTCGGCTCGTCGAAATAGATGGTCACGTTCCGGCAGAAGATCGCCTGGAAACCGTTCTTCATCGGCCAGTCGCCGATCAGGTTCAGCTCGCGGAAGGAAACCAGCGTGCGCATCTCGTCGCTGACCGAGGACCCCTGCCCCGAGCGCTGGAACCAGCGGCGGCGCAGCTCCGTCGGCACCGGCTGCAGCGCGGCGTCGTCGTAGATGCCGGCCCGGCCGAAGGCGACGACGTTGGGGTCGATGTCGGAGGCGAGGATCCGGATGTCGTAGTTGGCGGCGTCCGGCATGAGGCCGAGGATCGTGAGCGCGATCGAATAGGGCTCGTGGCCGTTGGAGCAGCCGGCCGACCAGATCCGCACCCGCCCCCCGCGCTTGGCGTCTTCCAGGAGCGGCGGCAGGAGCTGGGTGCGCAGATGGTCGAAGTGATGCATCTCGCGGAAGAAGTGCGTGACGTTGGTCGTCAGCGCCGCCAGCATGGTCATGCGCTCGCCGGCGCCCTCCGCCCCGGACACGTGCTCGCAATATTCGCGGAAGCTGCGCAGCCCGAGGGCGCGCAGGCGCTTGGCCAGGCGCGAATAGACCAGCGCCATCTTGCTGTCGGGAAGGGCGATGCCGGAATCCTCGTAGAGGATCTTGGCGATGCGCAGGAAGTCCTTCTGCGTCAGCTCGAACTCGCCGTTCGGCTGGACCGTCTCGGACTGCGCCGAAGCGCCCGGCAGAATTCGCGACATCGGGTGCCCCCCAGGCCTCGTGTATGCGGCGACTTAGGCCGCCATGCTCTCGCCGGACGGCGGCAGGACGCTGTCGGGGCTGATCAGCGAGATCATCCGGCCTTCCAGCGCGATCACGCCGCGCACGAAGCTGCGGGCGATCTCGGAGGCGAGGTCCGGCGTCGGCTGGAGGTTCTCGTCCACCACGGTCAGGATGTCGGACACCGCATCGACCAGGAGACCGACGAGCTGGTTGCCGACCATCACCACGATGATGACGGAGCGCGCGGTCGGCTCGGTCGGGCCGAAGCCGAGGCGCAGCGACAGATCGACGATCGGGAGCACGGCGCCCCGCAGGTTGATGACGCCCGTCACGAAGCCCGGCGTGTGCGGCAGCGGCGTGGCGGCGGCAAAGCCGCGGATCTCGCGCACCGACGTGATGTCGACGCAGAACTCCTGCTCGGCGACGCGAAAGGCGATCAGTTCGCGTGCGCGCTCCGCCTCGTGCGACTTGCTCATCTCGTTCAATTCCCTGGCTCGAAGGATCGGGGTGCGTGGTGCGATCGAATGTCGGAAAGTCAGTCGGTCGGTTCGCCGCCGAGCTCGTTGAGGCCGATGCCCATGAGCTCGAGCCCCTTGATGAAGCCGGCGGAAGGCTTCACCAGGCTGAACTCCTGGCCGTCGTGGTCCCACGAGCGCGCCGCCGACAGGAGGACGGCCGCGCACTGCGCGCCGATCCGCTCGACATTGGAGGCGTCCACGATGATCGTGTCGCCGCGCGCTGCCAGAAGCTCGGCATGCAGCGGCTTGGCGGCGCGCACGTCGAGCACGGGCGACAGGGTCACCTCCCCGTGCGTCGCCTCGGACGGTGCGGCGAAGTCCCCCATCTCGCCTTCGGGCAGAAGTTCCTGCATCATCATGGCTTCCTGCGCCCCCTCATCCAGCTTGCGCGCCCACTGCGAGGGCCGCTCCAGCAGCCGGCGCAGCTCTCTTTGCTCAAGTTGTATCGTGTAAAGATAAACGAACATTTGACCGACAAACGGTGGCTCGATGGTTTCGCGCACGACGGTCGAGACGCAAAAAAGGGGCACCGTCCGAGACGATGCCCCTTCATCAGGCCGCCTATACAGGCAGCGGTGCGATCACCGCCGCCGCGCGCTCATTCCCACTCGATTGTTCTAAGCCTAGTTAGGTCATTGATCTGGCTGGGTTTTTCCTTGCTTTCCACGCAAGAAGCCGACCCTCGGGCCGTCAAAATCTTACGCTGTTGATTTTAAAGGGAAAATCGAGAAAAAAATATTTTTCACGGTTTCGGTATCTATCGAGATCGATCGGCTCTCGAAACCGATTTTCGACCGTTTGGCGCCGCTCTGCGATCCACCGAAAAGTACCGTCATTTCTCATAGCATACTTCGCGCGCCCGATCGAGAACTCCTTCCCTTGGGGCTTGGTCGCCGCAGGCGGGGCTTGCGTGCGTCAACACAGGGCCTTGCTGGGGGTGGACACGGGCGCGTTTGGCCGCCCCCAGTCAGGGCTGGAAATTTGTAATTTTCGTGCTACACATCCGGGCAATCTGTAGTGCGAAGGTGGCAAATTCCCACTCCACATACCCCTCCAGCGGCCGTGCGCCGCGCCTTGCGGAAGCTCGGCGCGGATATCCACGACGCCCGCCGCCGCCGCAAGCTGCCTATGGCGGTCGTGGCGGAGCGTGCTTTCACGTCGCGCTCGACCCTGCAGAGGGTCGAGGCCGGCGACACCAATGTGAGCATCGGCATCTATGCCGGCGTCCTTCAGGCCCTCGGTCTACTCGAAGCGCTGGGCCAAATCGCCGACATCAGCAACGACAGCGTCGGACAGGCGCTGGCCAGTGCCGATCTGCCCAAGCACGTTCATCTCAAGCGGCCAACCGGATCGTCCCGCGATGGCTGACTTCGAGGTGCACATCGATCTGCACGGTCGCACGCGCCCAATCGGATTGGCGAGGAGCAATCGCGTCCGCGGCGCAGAGACCATTCTCTTCGAGTACGACGGTGCATGGCTTTCGGATCCGGATCGCTTCTCGCTGGAGCCGGCACTTGCATTGACGCGCGGCGCGTTCGCTCCTCCTGCTGGCCTTGCGACCTTCGGCTCAATCGGCGACTCCGCGCCAGATACGTGGGGCCGCCGCCTTATGCAGCGCGCCGAGCGCCACTTCGCCGACCGCGAGGGCCGCGCAGTCCGCACGCTCGCGGAAAGTGACTACCTGCTCGGGGTCGCAGATGAGACGAGGCTCGGCGCGTTACGGTTTCGCTGGGTCGGCGAAGAGGCCTTCCAGGCGCCGATCAGGGCCGGCGTGCCAGCCCTGATCGAGCTGGGCCGTCTGCTTCAGATCACCGAGCGGATTCTCCGGGACGAGGAAACGGACGAAGACCTTCAACTGATCTTCGCGCCCGGCTCCTCCCTTGGCGGTGCGCGGCCGAAGGCCTCGGTCATCAACCAGCATGGCCATCTCTCCATCGCCAAGTTTCCGAAGGAGACCGACGACTACAGCATGGAAACCTGGGAGGAAATCGCGCTGCGGCTGGCCGGCCAAGCCGGCATCGCCACCCCACAACACGAACTTGTCGAAGTGGCCGGCAAGTCGGTGATGCTATCGCGACGCTTCGATCGCGATGGCGCGATCCGCATCCCGTTCCTGTCCGCCATGGCGATGATGGGCGCCAGGGACGGCGAGCGTGGCAGCTATCCCGAGATCGTCGACGCCCTGGCCCAGCATGGCGCGCAGGGAAAGACGGACGCCCACGCACTTTATCGGCGTGTTGCCTTCAATGTGCTGATCTCCAATGTCGACGATCATCTGCGCAACCACGGCTTTCTCTGGCTCGGCAAGGCGGGGTGGACCCTCTCGCCCGCCTATGACCTCAATCCGGTGCCCACCGATCTCAAGGCGCGCGTACTGACGACGAACATCGACCTCGACGAGGGCACCTGCTCCCTCGATCTGCTCGAACAGGCGTCGGAATATTTCGCACTCACGCTGGCGCAGGCCCGAGCGATCATCAAAGAGGTCGCGACCGTGACCGCGACATGGCGCGAGACTGCCAAGGCCGTCGGCGCCCGGTCGGCCGAGATCACCCGCATGGCCAGCGCCTTCGAGCATGACGATCTCACGCGGGCGCTGGCGCTATGACCAGGACCTTCTTTCATAGCTTCGATCCGCCAGCCGCAAGCCCGGTCTCCGGGGCCACCGTCGATCTGGAAGTCTCCGAGATCGAGGATGCCGGTATCCGGGAGGTGCTGCAGACGCCGGGCGCGGCCTATGGCGCCTGGTCGATCCTCGATGCGCTGCTGACCCCGACCGGCGCAGGCACGCCGTTCGTGTTCAGGGAGCCGCTCGGTCAAGCACGGGAGGTCAAGGTCGCGCTCTCCGGCCTATTCGGACGGTTCGTCGCGCGTGCCTACCTCGAGCGCTACTTCAACCTCTCGATCTTCGCCCATCTCGGCAGCCGCATGATCGACCTCGATCGCCGCCGTCAGGTCAAGATCACGCGCCTGTCCCGCGGCGACCTGCCTGACTGGATCGCCTGCGCATCCGACCTGTCGTCGCTGACTGTCGCCGAAGCCAAGGGTTGCCACGATGTGGGCGGTCCCGCCAAAGCGCTGGACTGAGCATGGGCGCAGGCTCGGCGGATCGACGTCACCGCCCGAGGCCGCAAGGTCACGGTGAAGCGTATCGCGATCGCCACGCGCTGGGGAATGGCGACGGCCGGTCCAGCCGATGCCCGCCTTTCGGTTCGGGACCCGGTCGACGAAGGCGAGCCGCATACCCAGGAGGAGAAGGACGCGCTCTTCATCGGCATGCTTCGGCTCCATATCGCCAATCTCATCAAACCGCTCGGGCATGCCGAACTAGCGGACGCGCTTCGCGGCCTCACACTGCAATCATTCCCACGAAGGCTCCAAGGGGAAACCCAGCGCGCCCGCTCGCTGCTCGACGCGTCCGCGGTGCGGGATGTGGATAAGGCGAGCGCTGCTATGGACGGGCTTATCGGCGGCATCGTCACCCGCGCGGGACCGCTTACCGACACCGGCGCTGAGCCTGCCGATCAAGAAGCACTCTCCCGCCTTAATCTCCGGCCCGTCTTCGTCGGGGTCGAGCACGAGCTCATTCGCGCCGCTATCGACGCCGAGCCGCAAGCCATTCGCAGCCGTCTCGCCGAAAAAGGGAGTCCGGACGAGTTTGCACGACCGGACCGTGCCGGCGGCTGGATCATTCCGCTTGGCCAAGAGCGGCGCATCATAGGCGGCACCTGAGACAACGACTGCGGAAGACAAGCATCATGGGAAACGGCCCGCCAGACCATGCGGGCAGGATCGGGGCAGAAGACATGGACGCGCAGGAGAATGACCTCTCGAACGAAGCCGCGGCACTTGCCGACATTCTCAAATGGTCGGCGGATCTACCCGCCTGGCAGCGCGATGCGCTCAGGCGGCTGTGCAGTCAGTCCAAGCTGGAGACTGCCGACATCACGGCGCTCGTCGCGATCTGCAAAGGTGCTGATGCCGGCAGTCCGCTCGATGCGAACCACGTCAGGGATCCTGCAGCCAGCCACGCCGTCGTCAGCATCGGCGCTCGCCATGGCCTCTCGCACGTCAATGCCCTTGCGCCTGGAGAGCGGCTGAGCTTCGGCAAATCCGGCCTCACCGTCATTTATGGCGATAATGGCGCCGGCAAGTCCGGCTACGCCCGGGTCCTCAAGCAGCTCTGCCGCGCGGTCGCCGAAGGGCGACGCGATCCTCCCTAACATCTATGCGGCCGGCTCGGGCACTCCGGCCGCCAGCATCGACTTCTTCATCGGCGCCCAGAAACGAAGCGCGTCATGGGCCCAGGGCAGCCCGCCGGACGCCATGCTCTCCGCGGTGAGCGTGTTCGACTCGCGGACTGCCAACGTCCATGTCGAGAACACCAACGATCTCGCCTACACGCCGCTGCCGCTCCGCATCCTCGCGGGCCTGGCGCAGGCCTGTCAGGACGTCAAAGCCAAACTGGCTGCCGAGGTAAAGGCGCTCCAGGAACAGACCCCGGCGGTTCTTTCAAAACCCGAATGCAAGCCGGAGACCATAGTCGGCAAGTTGATCTCCGGACTGTCGGGCAAGACCAAACCGGAAACCGTCGAGAAACTTGCCGGTCTGTCGGCCGAGGAAGAAACCCGACTTCAAACGCTGAACACCGACTTGGCCAGTGACCCGGCACGCACCGTTCGCCAACTCCAGGGCCAGGAAACCCGGATCAAGTCGGCGATCGAGCAGCTCGAACGGCTGATCGCCGCCGCGACCGACGAAAACCGGACGGCGCTACGCGGGGTCCATACGCAACGTGCAACGGCGCGCTCTGCTGCAGCAGCCGCCTCAGCCAACCTGTTCGCCGACGAACCTCTGCCCGACATCGGCTCGGACGTCTGGAAGGCCCTGTGGGAGGCGGCCCGGGATTATTCGCGCGCCTCCGCCTATCCCGATCGCCCGTTCCCTGTAACCGAGATTGGCGACCATTGCGTCCTATGTCAGCAGCCTCTCAGCGAGGAAGCCTCCAAGCGGCTCAGCAGTTTCGAGACTTTCGTGCAGGACGAGAGCAAGCGCCGCGAAGAGGAAGCGGCAACCGCATATGCCGAAAAGCTCGACGAGATCTCGGCGCACGCCATCTCCATGAAGGATCTCATGGCGATCATTGCGACGATCCGCGATGATGTCGGCCAGGAGGAAGCCGCGAGCGCCCTTCGCCGCGAGATTCTCCAGTTGGCGTGGCGACTGCGCGCCATCCTGAGAACCCACGGCCTTGCGGTCCTGCCTGATCTTCCGCCGTCAGGCGCCATCTCGCTCGATCCCCTGCGCACGGCGCTCAGCGGCATCGCCACGCGCATCGAAGGCCTGCAGTCGGAAGCCAGCTCCCCGCAGCGCGCCGCGCTTGTCGCCGAGCGCGATGGCCTCGCCGATCGCAAATGGCTCGGCGTGGTGAAAGCCGATGTGCTGGCCCAGATTGATCGCCTCAAGGTCATCGAGGCGGTCGAGAAAGCCAGCAAGGACACCGCGACGAACAAGATCACCACTCAGAGCGCCCGTATCGCCCAGGCGTTGGTCACCAACCGCCTGCGCGGGAGGTTCGCGATCGAGGTGGACAAGCTCGGCGTCGCCGGCCTCGCTATCGAGCTTCAGCAGGCCAAGACCACGGCTGGCGTCCCCTTTTTCCAGGTCCGACTAATCAACAAGCCAAGCGAACCGGTCGGCAAGGTCCTGAGCGAAGGTGAACATCGCTGCGTTGCGCTCGCCGCTTTTCTTGCCGAGTTGTCGACCATCGATGCGCAATCCGCGATCGTGTTCGACGATCCCGTCTCCTCGCTCGACCACTTACATCGCGACAGGGTGGCGGCCCGGTTAGCCGAGGCCGGCCAGACGCGCCAGGTCATCGTCTTCACCCACGACATGGCGTTCCTGCTTCTCCTCGATGAGGCCTGCCGAGCGACCAAAGACCGTGAGGCGACGCCCGTTGCATATCGCCTGATCAGCCGCGGGACGGAGAATGCCGGTTATTGTCACCAGGACCCGCCTGCCAACGTCATGCCGCTCGACAAGGTGATCGACGGAATGATGACGCATCTGGGCAACGTGAAAATTCATCACGAACGCGGCGACCAGGCGAAATGGCTGCGCGAAGTGACGTCCTTTCAGGACCAACTCCGGACGACCTGGGAACGTGCCGTCGAGGAAGTGGTCGGGCCGGTGATCCGCCGTCTGTCCCGTAAGGTGGACACGACTGGCCTCATCAAGCTCACCGTCCTCACCAATGCCGACTGCACCGTTATGCGGGAAGCGTTCGGGCGCTGCTCGGCGCTCCTTCACAGTCAGCCCGGTGAGATCAATCCCCGGCTGCCCGCGCCATCGGTGATCGAAGCCGAAATCGACGCGCTAGAAAAGTGGATCGCCGATATCCGGTCGCGGCAGGAGAAGGCGGCATGATGATGAATCGTCAGGTCACGCGGCCTCACGTCGGAGGCGCTCCTTCATGGTGAAATGGTCCGAGCTGAAAAGGGCGTCCGATGTCGTCCTGGCCGTCTGGCCGCACTACCGCCCCCTGTTCGAGCGTTGGTTCATGCAAGAGCTCATCGATAAGGGCGAGTTCACGCCGGTCTGGCGTGAACGGATGGTGCCGGGAGATAACGACACGGTCTTTGCCGACCACTATCCCGATCGCGAAACTGCTGTCGCCGCCGCCAATGCACTCAATCCGTCCTTGCGGCAGGCGCTCTCCACACGGGCCATGGACCCCGTTGCGAAGCGCTCGCTCGAGCTCAAAATCGACAAGGCCCTGCAGGCCAAGCAGCGTCTGCAAGACGAAGAAGGGCTGATGTTGGCGGAGGCCTTACGCCGTCATGCCGACGACGAACGGCCGGACGCGACCGCCCTGAAGCTCGCGCCAGACTCCGAGCGCTATCGTCAGGATCTCGCCGAACAACTGGCCGAAATGCCGTATCTGAGAGTGGCCAAAGTCGGTCGGTCCAACAACCGATGGACCCACGCCCTGCTGTACCTGGGCCTGGATGGCGTTTGGTCGAAGCCCTATCAGGCCGGCGAGAAGGCCGCGTTGACCGCCGAACGCGCGAAGATCGCCAATGGATTCGATCTGAGTGCCAGCACCCATTGGGGAAAGACGAAGGCCAGGATCCGACAGATCCTTCTGCCCCGCGCCAATCAATTGCTCCAGCTCGCGAGTGTTCAGCGGATGCTAGTCGAAGCTCTTGCGCGCGGCGAACGTGTGCTAGTCTCAAACGGCATCGTCTTCTGGTACGAGCCGGATGGCGATATCGGCTGGCAAGTCAAGGAGACGTCGTCGACGCGCGAGTCCGAAGGCGCGACGATCTGGAAGGAAGGGACCATCCTCTCCACAAACCACGGCCGCTTGGTCGTGCTGCCCTACATCAAGGAAGGTGGTGAGCAGGTTCGTGGGCACACCAAGAACGGGCCGAACGACGGGCGCGCCTTGCCGCGCCATCGTGACCACTATGTCGAGATTCCATTCTCGCTCTATGACGGAGATCTGATGATCGGGCTGTTTGGCGAACTTCCTTACGAATAAAGAAGGGGCGCTCCCCCTTTCATTCGCTGCGCTTGCGGTCCTGGATATCGAAGCCGGGCGCCGATAGGCTGACGATCATATCGATGAAGCGCTTTGCCTCAGCGATGATTTCTTCAGCCTCGCCTTGATTGCTGAAACGACCCTGATGCACAACCTCATTACGAACTTTATTGATTTTCTCTGCCGAAACAATCAACGCTTTGGCGGTTTTGCTCTTCTTCGGATGCGCGAAGTAGATCAGCACGAAGAGCCTATCGATCTTGCCGCGAAGGCCGTTGGCCCAGAGAAGAAATTGATCAACAATGGCCGCATCGAACTCCGTTTGCCGCGCCCATTCATGCCTTATGGCGTAGTTGGCGGCGATTTCGGCTGCCGTCGAACATCTGACGATTGCCGCCGATGGTTCGTCACGCAAGTGAAGGCCGGACAGCAGGCCCC
>NZ_JAPZDS010000024.1 GCF_029813115.1 Aureimonas sp. SK2 | reverse complement strand
CCGACAACCCCAGCTCAGATCACCAAAGGACTCTCGTTATGGCTGGATGAGAAACGGGGGTCACGTCAAAAGCCACGGCATCAAGGACAAGCTTTCGACGGGGTCCGAGTTCGACCGAAAACGATCCGAACGAGCGATGCATTTCCGAAATGTGCTTATTGCTGGGCTTGCTCCAGCCGGTGGCGGGGATCCACCAGGCGCCGCCATGTTCGTCGAATACCCGAAGCCATGGAAGGCGTTCATTCTGGGCATTTATCGTGAATGGCTCGACGTCGGCGAGATCGCCTGACAACCGCAGGCCGACCCATGGCGCAAAGTCCCGAAAGATCGATACCTCAGCATGCAGAGTGCCATCCGGCGCCGTCTCGATCTCGATCGGGTAGGTCGAGACCTCCACTCGGCGGGTCGCGCCAGCGGACTCCCATTCGATCTCCAGATAATGCGCCAACACCTCCATAGGACGGTTCAGCGCAGCCAGTAGTTGACAATGCCGTTATTGCCCTCAGCCAATCTGATCATGCGATCAAGATCGGCAACACTGCTCGTGTCCTTATCGAGCCCTGCATTTTCGAATCGCTGCCCCAACTCGGCGCGCAACTCCAGCAGGAGTTCGCGGCGCGGCCGCCCGCTACCAGCGGGGCGCGCAGTGTCGAAGGCGAACTTCGGCAGGATTTTGTGCTTGATCACATTGTCCAACGCCTCGTCCGAACTGATACCGGCCGCCTTGGCAGCGCTGATGTATCCTTGAGCCTGGCGGACGGCGCGAAGCCCGAATTCCACACCGATAGGATCGAGATACTGGCGCGAGATCTGCGAGAGAAACGCCACGTTTGCGTCGTTACGGTCGAAGGCGGGATAGTCTGAGCGCTGACCGAGTTCGTCTGGCGTCATTCGCAACGGCGGCATGTCGGAAGAAATTGTCGTAGCAGCACTACGGATTTCGATCTCGATCGCGTCCCAATCGGCTAACATGGGGTTCTGAAAGCGCAGCACCTGCACACGGTCGAGCACCTTGGGAGAGAGGTGGTGGGTCGTGTCATCCATATTCACTGCGCCGAAGATCCAGACGTTCTCCGGCAAAGTAAGCGAGGTAGGCATGCGCATCTGAGCCGTGAGCGAGCGCCGCAAGCGGCCATGGTGCAGCAACACGGACTCGTTGTCGGCGAGTCCGCCGAGGCGATGCAGTTCCGCGTTGGCCTGATCGTGGCGTAAAATATCCTCCAGTGTTGCGGTATCGGGAAGCCCCGCGCGCCGGCGCGCTTCGGCCTCCACTTCAAGGAAAAGCCCCTGCTCCACGACGACGTGACGCTCCTCGTCGGCAGTGTAGAGGTGAATTTCGGGTGAAGTGGAACGGCTCTCCAGCAGGCTGAGGAAGTCGGCGAAGTAATGCTCCACCCGTGCCAGGTTCATCTCGTCGAGGCAGATGAAATGGGGGACGTGTGGACTGCGTGCGGCGGCTTGGAGCGCGAGAAGAAATGGCGTGGCCTGATAGCTTCGCTCGATCGGATTGTAATAGCCGAGCAGGTCCTCGGGACCGGTCCAGTTGGGCTTGACGGGAATGACCGTGCAGACCCCGCCGATCGCCGCAGCGGCCGCACGCACCAGACTCGTCTTGCCCGAACCAGAATCCCCCGCCAGCACGACGAGGTCGCGTGTGCGCAGCAATGCCAGAAAGTCGCGGAGCTGCGCCTGGGAATAGAGCAGGCCGCCTTCTGCCAGGCGGCTCTGAAGGAGAGGTGCGAGGCGGGCGAAATCACCAGCAAGGGCCTCGGTGAAGCCAATGCCGGGTCGCCCATCTTCCATGTTAGCCACCTGGGGAACCAGCGCGGCGACATCCTCGGCATCAGCGAGACCTAAGGCAACGAGCCGCTCGCCCTTCTCGGAGAGCAGCTCTTTCAGCCGCCGATAGTTGATTTCCATAAGCTGCTTCTCTTGTTCCACGGTTCTTCGGTAGGCGGCGAAACGCTCTTGTTCGATGCCAAACTGAACTTGCAGGTCATCTGCACTGCGTTCGGCTTCGTCGCGGCGCTGGCGATGTGCGGCGAGGTCTGCCTCGATCTCGGCGTGGGCCGCGCGAGCATCATCTTGGGCTTGTCGACGAGCTGCATCCAGGTTGCTCAGCGTTGCGACGTTCTCCGCATGGCGACGGGCCAACTCTTCGTCCTCACGCAAGACGAGCTTGCGGACATGCTCCTCAATCTCTTCTCGTGCCAAGGCAGCGATCCGTCGTGCCGATTCGGGGCCGGATACCGTGACTTGCCATTCGGCAGGAATCTCGCTGAGCGGTCGCAACGTGCCGGAGCGGACCTTGAGGAGCCACGGATTTCGACGCCTTCGACGCTCAGAAACATCAGCGAGTTCAAGTTCGGCGACAGCCCACTGTCCACCTGTGTCAGCGGCACGTTGACCAACCACTTGACGGGACGGACCTGGTGGAATGAACGCGGTCGTTCCTTCTAGGTCGTCGCGGTCTGGCGCACCTGGAAGTGTCGGATACAGCAAGCCTACGCCACTTTCTGGATGCTCGATATCATCCAGAAGCCAAAGCTTACGTCCTTCCGTTAGCGGCTTCAGCCACACACGGCCGATGACGCGGATAGGCTGGCCAAGTGGAAGTCCCCAGGCGTTGCGCAGTTCATTGAGCAGATCTGCGGGATCGCCGGCGAGGGCTAATTCCAGAGAGGCATTGCGTTCGGTCGCGGAAACACTGGACTTTCGTGAAGCGGAGTTCATGTCTCTGGAACTCAAGACCGTTCCTCGGTGCGGCGTCTCGGATAGAGGCGCTCGTGGGCCTTCAAGATCATCGATTTCGCTCATATTTCAGATGGTTTTAGGACGAACGCTTGCGATTACTAAAGATCATCGGCCGTAAGCCCCACAGGTTTCAGCACTGCACCGCCTCGTTTCTGCAATTCCTCTGTGTACATTAGACATGCCGCCGCGCCTACGTCAGGGCAACGATGAATAGTTTACCGTCAGATTTTGACCACTAGCCGGAGCGACGGCAGGGGGTGGGAAATTTAGCCACCCCAGCTTCCCCATCCCTCCCGCCGACGGTCCTCCGCCACCGTGGCCGCTGTCAGCCGCTGATCGCCAGCGGCCCCCAGCGACCCCACGGAGGCCCGCCCCATGCGACCCGATATCGCCGCGCTCCCGCCACGCTACCTGCGGACGAAGGAAGCCGCTGAATTCCTCAGCCTCTCTGCCCGCACGCTCGAAAAGCATCGCACCTACGGCACCGGCCCGGCCTATCGCAAACTCGGCGGGCGGGTCGTCTATTCCGTCGACGACCTCGAAACCTGGGCAGCGCGCGGCGCCGTCACCTCGACCTCCGATCCGCGCGGTTCCGTCCTTCCGGCGAAACGCCACACGCTGCCGATCGGCCAGGCCGCCGGTCGCTACGCACGCTAACCAGGGCCGGTCCCTTTCATGGTGGTGCGGCGTCGCGATCCTTCCGAGCGCGGGCAGCTCGATCTGTTTCGCGCGCTCCCCGGCGACTTCGCACCGCGAGATGCGCAGGATCTCATGGCCTATCCCTTCTTCTCCCTTTCCAAATCTCACCGCGTCACGCCGATCGACTTCGCGGCCGGTGACATCACGATCCGCGTCGAGGCCGTCCCCGATCACGGCATGGCGACGATCTGGGATGCCGACATACTGATCTGGGCCGCGAGCCAGATCGTGGAGGCGCGGGACGCTGGGCTGCGCACCTCGCGCCTGATGGCGGCGACGCCCTATGACATCCTCAACTATGTCGGCCGCGGCACGTCCCTGCGCGATTATCAACGCCTCAAGGCCGCCCTCGACCGCCTGCAATCAACGACGATCTCGACGTCCATCCGGCAACCGGCCGAGGGCCGACGCCACCGTTTCTCGTGGATCAACGAGTGGCAGGAGCGCACGGACCGCCACGGGCGGCCCGACGGTATCGAGCTGATCGTCCCGGACTGGTTCTACAAAGCCGTTCTCGACGACGCCCTCATCCTCACCATCGACCCGGCCTATTTCGATCTCACTGGCGGTCTCGACCGCTGGCTCTACCGGCTCGTGCGCAAGCATGGCGGCCGTCAGCGCGCTGGCTGGCGCTTCGACCTGCGTCATCTCCATCGCAAGTCCGGCAGCCTGTCGCCGTTCAAACGCTTCGCCTTCGAACTGCGCGACATCGTCCGCCGACAGCCGCTGCCCGGCTATATCCTCTCGCTCGAGGTGGAGATCGGTGGCCGGACACTCCTCGCCTTCGAGCCGCTCGCAGCCTGTGGAAAAGCTGTGGACAGCCTCGTGCTATCGGGAACCCGAGCTATCGTGCCATCGGGAACCCAAGGCTCGTGCTATCAGGAACCAGAACCCTCCCTAAGCTCACGAAAACACAGGCAAAATCGCGCTCTTAACTTAGAGTCTAACCCAGAATCTAACTTTGAAGAGCGCACACGCGATGTGGAAAATCTCATCCGCACCGCCGCGAACAACCTCCGCGCCGTCGGCAAGGCATCCCCTCGTAGCGCTCCCACGACCCTGCCGGACCAGCAGAAGCGCGCGCCGCAGACCGCCGATCAGCTTCCGTTCGGCCAGCGGCCTGGAGGCGCACGATGATCGTCGCGTTCCTCAATCAAAAGGGCGGCGTCGGCAAGACGACGCTGGCGCTCAACGTCGCCGGTGAGCTCGCAGGTCGCGGTGAGCGCGTCACCCTGATCGACGCGGACCCGCAAGGTTCGGCGCTCGACTGGTCTGAGCAGCGCGGCCATGAGGGCCTGCCACGCCTCTTCGGCGTCGTGGGCCTGGCGCGCGACACGCTCCACCGTGAAGCGCCGGAATTGGCGAAGAGCGTCGATCACGTCGTCATCGACGGCCCGCCGCGCGTCGCCGGCCTCATGCGCTCTGCGCTCCTCGCCGCCGACCTCGTGCTGATCCCCGTGCAACCGTCACCGCTTGATGGCTGGGCCTCGGCCGAGATACTGGCGCTTCTGCGTGAAGCGCGCATCTATCGCCCCGAGCTTGTCGCCCGCTTCGTGCTCAATCGCTGCGGCGCGCGCACCATCCTCGCACGCGAGACGGCCGCGGCCCTGGCCGATCACGATCCTCCGCTCCTCGCCACCTCCATAGGCCAGCGCATCGCCTTCGCTACTGCAGCGCAGACGGGTCGCCTGGCCCTTGAATGCGACGACGCGACATCGGCCGCGCGCGAGATCGCGGCGCTCGCCGATGAACTCATCCACCTTCGGATTGGTGGAAGCACGCCATGAACGAGCGATCCACTCGCCGCCGCTTCACCGCACGTCCCGCGGATCCCGACCAATGGATCAAGGCGGCCGATAGCGCGCCGCGCGCGCCGGTCGCAGCCGGGTTCACGGCCCGGCTCACTATCGACGTGACGCCCGAATTGCGCGGCCGGATCAAGATCGCCGCTTTCGGTCGCGGCGTCACCGTCGCCGACATGCTGCGCGAGCTGCTCGAGCGCGAATTTCCACCCACCGAAGGACAGTCCTCATGACCGGCATCGCGGCTCCCCGTATGCGCGGCGGCCCGGCGCCGTTGGCGTGCTCCCATGACGACATGACCCATGTCAAACTGACATGGGTCGAGAAGCAGATCGAACACTGGATCAGGTTCGGCCGCGAGGCGCACAACCAGATCCTCGATCGCCGACGGCGGATCGTGTCGTTCCGGCCACATGCCGTCTTCGCCTTCGTGCGATGGGCGGCGAACGAATTCGGCACCATCACCTCCCGCATCGACATCGTGCGCGCGATCGAGCCTGGCGAGCCGCACCAGACGCTGCCTTTCGTGCATCCGGGCGGCGAAATCCTGCTGAAGGTCGAGGGCTGGCCGAAGGTCGAAAACGTGCTGCGCCACGTCGATGCCATCGAAGCCATTGGGATCGACGCGGACGCCATTTCGCCAGATCACTGGCGGCACGTCCATAACCGCATGGTGGCCGGCTATCAGCCGCACGCCTACACGCTTGAACAGCATCGCGCCTTCCTCCTGCGCCGGAGGACCGAGCTGTGACGCGCGCCGACCTCTTTCTCGTGATGGCGCTCGCCACAGTGGGCGTCGGCTATCCGGCGGTCACGTCGATACCGACCAGGCTCATCTGGAACGCATCGGCCAGCGCGCCGATCGGCTTCTACACGATCGAATTCGATGGCTCGTTCGCAGGCGCCGATCTCATCGCCGTCGACGCGCCCGAACCGCTCGCGACCTACCTTGCCGATCGCGGCTACCTGCCCAAAGGCGTGCCGCTCCTCAAGCGCATCCTCGGCGTCGCCGGGCAGACGGTTTGCCGCTCGAACCTCACCATAACCATCGATGGCGTCCCGGTCGGAACGGCCCTCGAACGGGATCGTCTCGGGCGCGATCTGCCAGTCTGGCAGGGCTGCCGCCGCATCCATACCGGCCAGGTCTTCCTGATGAACTGGCAGGTCCGTGACAGCCTCGACGGTCGCTATTTCGGCCTGACCTCCACCGACCAGATCATCGGCCACGCGGTCCCGCTGTGGACCGACGAGGATGGAAACGGCCGCTTCGAATGGCGCGCGCCGACGCGGTGAGCGCGCGGCCGGCGGCGCTTGCTTCGCCGCCGATCTCATCACCGCAGCACAATCGACAGGAGTCCCGCATGACACAGATCGGAGAATTCACGAAGCTGAAGGCAGGCTATTCCGGGCGCATTCGCACGCTCAGCCTCGACATCGCCGTCGCCATGGTGGCGGCCGAGCCGAACGAAACCGAGAACTCGCCCGACTATCGCGTTCACGCCGATACCGAGGATGGCCCGGAGATCGGCGCGGGTTGGAAACGCTCCAGCGACAAGGCTGGCGAATTCATCTCGATCCAGCTCGACGATCCCACCTTCTTGCAGCCGATCCGCGCCAACCTCTTCCAGAATGGCGACGACAAGACGTCCTGGTCGCTGCACTGGTCGCGTCCACGCGACCGCGCCGAGAAGGACTAACCGATGCCCGCTCGCCGTCCTTCGACGAGCCATCGGAGTGCGCGCGGGCGGCATCAATCCGCCCGGCGCATGGCTCTCCTTCTCCTTTCCGGCCTGATCGTCGCCGCGAACGCGACAGGCGCTGCTCTGGCGCAATCCGCACCGGCGGCGCGCGCGGTCTTTGTCGATCCGCACGCCGCCTTCGTCGCCGAAGCCTCGCAGCGGTTCGGCATTCCCGAACTCTGGATCATCGCGGTCAAACGCGCCGAAAGCGCAGGGAATGTGCGGGCCGTGTCGTCGGCCGGCGCGCTGGGGCTGATGCAGGTCATGCCCGACACCTGGGCGGGCTTGCGTGTCCGCCATGGCCTCGGCCGCGACCCCTATGATCCCCGCGACAACATTCTCGCGGGCGCCGCCTATCTCCGCGAAATGTACGACCGCTACGGAAATGTCCCGGCGATGCTGGCGGCCTACAATGCAGGTCCGGCGCGTTACGACGACTACCTCCAAAGGGGCCGCGCACTGCCGGCTGAAACACGCGCTTACGTCGCGCTGCTCGCTCCGCAGCTCGGCGCGACATCGCCGTCCAACGCGCCGTCTGTTACGCCGCCGCCCCCGCCAGACTGGCGTGAAGCACCGCTCTTCGTCGTGCGCACCGCTGACGCTGGTTCTGCCGCTTTGCCCTCGGACAACGAGCATCCGGACGACAGCCGATCCTCCGTCGCGGCGCGCTCACCCCGTGCCGCCGACGTGTCGAATGCCCCCCTCGTCGTTGCTCGTTCCGAACCTGGGACGCCGCGATGAGCAGCGGCAGCATCCTTCGCACTCCATCGTATTCCCGCGCAGCATGGAGGGCGCGAGGGAGAGAGGCAGGCAAAACAACCGCACGATGGCGAGATAAAAAGGCGCACGGTGCGCTTCGGTCGGTTGGTTGTTTTTACTCAGATTTTTGGTGCGTTCCGCACTGTGCCGCGCTTTCGCGCACCGTGCGGAGCGCGATTATTTCCCTGACTTTCCATTCTCTTTTGCACCGTGCGGGGCCGCGCCATGGCAAATGACAGCGAATTTCGCGTCCGTCCGGGACGCATCCGCTCGACCCGCGCGCAGCAGACCCGGCCTTTCATCGCGCAAGCGCTCGCCGCCGCGCAAAAGGCCGGGGGCCGCGTCTCCCGTTCCGGCAAGATCACGCCCGGCAACCGCTCGCGCTTTGGGCGCGGCCAACGTGCCAGCATCCAGGCCAACCGCCTGCTGACCGGCCGCTCGCGCATCGTCGTCATCAAGACCCGCGTCGTGCGTCACGTCTCGCGTGCCGCGCCGCTTTCCGCGCACCTGACTTACCTGCGCCGCGACGGCGTGACCCGAGACGGAGAGAAGGCGCGGCTGTTCGGCCCCGAAGGCGACGACATGGATGCCCGCGACTTCGCGGAGCGCTGCGAAGATGACCGGCACCATTTCCGCTTCATCGTCTCGCCCGAGGACGCGGTGGATATGGCCGACCTCAAAGACCACGCCCGCGATCTGATGGGGCAGATGGAAAAAGATCTGGGCACGAAGCTCGATTGGGTCGGCGTCGATCACTGGAACACCGACAATCCCCATATCCATATCATCCTGCGAGGCCGCACCGACGACGGCCAGGACCTCGTGATCTCACGCGACTACATCAAGGAGGGAATGCGCGGCCGTGCGCAGGGTCTCGTTACCCTGGAACTCGGCCAGCGCACCGATCTCGAGATCAATCGCAATCTTGAGCGACAGGTCGAAGCCGAACGCTGGACACAGCTCGACCGGCAGCTTGTCGGTGATGCCGGAAAGTACGGCATCATTGATCTCGCTCCGCACGCCGACCGCCAGCCGGACGAATTCCATGCGCTGAAGGTCGGGCGGCTGCGCAAGCTGGAAGTCCTCGGCGTCGCCGGGCAAGTCGCTCCTGGGCAATGGTTCGTCAAACCGGACGCGGAGACGGTCCTGCGTGAGCTTGGCGAGCGCGGCGACATCATCAAGCGGATGCACCGTGCGCTCACGGAACGCGGCATCGAGCGCGGCTCGGCGAACTACGTCCTGGCCGGCGAAAGCCTCGACGTTCCGGTCATAGGCCGTCTGGTTGAGCGCGGCCTCGACGACGAACTGAAAGGGACGGCCTACGCTGTGGTCGATGGCGTGGATGGCCGGACCCATCACATCCGCTTGCCCCATCTCGACGCGGCAGGCGACAGCGCGCCAGGGTCGATCGTCGAACTGCGCACGTTCGAAGATGCGCGCGGCGAACGCCGCGTCGCGCTCGCCGTCCGTTCCGATCTCGATCTCCAGCATCAGGTGAACGCCTCCGGCGCAACCTGGCTCGATCGACAATCCATCGCCCGCGAGCCCGTCGCCATGTCGGATGGCGGGTTCGGCGCCGAGGTCCGGCAGGCGATGCAGCAGCGCGCCGATCATCTGGTCCGCGAAGGTCTCGCCGAGCAGCAGGGGCGGCGCATCATTTTCAGCCGCAACCTCATCGATACGCTTCGCCGCCGTGAAGTGGACGCGGTGGCCGACAGACTGGCGACGGAGACGGGCCAGCCGTTCAAGCCGGCAGGAAATGGCGAATATGTCGCCGGCACGTATCGCCAGCGTCTGACGCTCGCATCCGGCCGCTTCGCCATGATCGATGACGGGCTCGGCTTCCAGCTCGTGCCCTGGTCGCCATCGCTCGAAAGCCAGCTTGGCAAGCACGTCTCCGGCGTCGCCCGCAGCGATGGCGGCGTCGACTGGAGTTTCGGCCGCAAGCGGGGGCTCGGCCTCTAACCACCTGACAAGAAAAGGACCGCCGCAATGTCCGCGACCAAGATCCTCTGGGGCCAGATCACCGTCGTCTTCCTGATCGTCCTGACCACCACCTGGGCGGCGACCCAATATGTCGCATGGAGCCTTGGCTTCCAGGCTCAGCTCGGCGCGCCATGGTTCGTCCTGTCGGGCGTGCCGATCTACTATCCACCCTCGATCTTCTGGTGGTGGTACTTCTACGACGCCTACGCGCCGGAGATTTTCGCCAAGGGCGGGATGATCGCGGCGTCAGGTGGGTTCATCGCCATCGCGGTCGCGATCGGCATGTCGGTCTGGCGCGCTCGCGAGGCGAAGAACGCCGAGACCTACGGCTCGGCGCGCTGGGCCGAAAAGGGGGAAGTGAAGTCGGCCGGCTTGCTCGGCGCCGATGGCGTGGTGCTCGGCCGCTATGAGCGGGACTATCTGCGCCACGACGGCCCCGAGCATGTTCTCTGCTTCGCGCCGACCCGATCGGGCAAAGGCGTCGGCCTGGTGGTTCCCTCGCTCCTGACCTGGCCGGGCTCGGCCATCGTCCACGACATCAAGGGGGAGAACTGGCAGCTTACCGCTGGCTTTCGCGCCCGGCATGGCCGTGTCCTGCTGTTCGATCCGACCAACCCGAAGTCGTCGGCCTATAATCCGCTGCTCGAGGTGCGCCGCGGCGAATGGGAAGTCCGCGACGTCCAGAACATCGCCGACATCCTCGTCGATCCCGAAGGCAGCCTCGAAAAGCGCAACCACTGGGAAAAGACCAGCCACGCCCTGCTGGTCGGTGCGATCCTGCACGTCCTCTATGCCGAGGACGACAAGACGCTCGCTGGCGTCGCCGCCTTCCTCTCCGATCCGAAACGCCCGATCGAGTCGACGCTCGCCGCGATGATGAAGACCAGCCATCTCGGCGAAGCAGGGCCGCATCCCGTGATCGCCAGCGCCGCGCGCGAGCTGCTCAACAAATCGGACAACGAACGCTCCGGCGTGTTGTCCACCGCCATGTCGTTCCTCGGCCTCTACCGCGATCCCGTCGTCGCCGAAGTCACACGGCGCTGCGATTGGCGGATCACCGATATGGTGGGGGGCAAGCGCCCGACCACGCTCTACCTCGTCGTCCCGCCGTCGGACATCAATCGCACCAA
The DNA here is from genome assembly GCF_029813115.1 of Aureimonas sp. SK2. Taxonomy (GTDB): domain Bacteria; phylum Pseudomonadota; class Alphaproteobacteria; order Rhizobiales; family Rhizobiaceae; genus Aureimonas. Next base: position 25,815 of record NZ_JAPZDS010000024.1, on the reverse strand, counting down.
GCCGCTCATTCGCCTGATCCTCAACCAGGTCGGTCGTCGTCTCACCGAGGATCTGCTGGCCAAGGCCGGGCGCCATCGCCTGCTACTCATGCTCGACGAGTTTCCCGCGCTCGGCCGGCTCGACTTCTTCGAGTCCGCGCTGGCCTTCATGGCCGGCTACGGCCTCAAGAGCTTCCTGATCGCCCAGTCGCTCAACCAGATCGAGAAGGCCTACGGCCCGAACAATTCGATCCTCGACAACTGCCATGTCCGCGTGAGCTTCGCCACCAACGACGAACGCACCGCCAAGCGCGTCTCCGATGCGCTCGGCACCGCCACCGAGATGAAGGCGATGAAGAACTATGCCGGCCACCGGCTCTCGCCGTGGCTCGGACATTTGATGGTCTCGCGATCGGAGACGGCGCGCCAACTCCTGACGCCGGGCGAAATCATGCAGCTCCCGCCGTCCGACGAGATCGTCATGGTCGCCGGCACACCGCCGATCCGGGCGAAGAAGGCGCGCTACTACGAAGATCTCCGCTTCAAGGAACGTATCCTGCCGCCGCCCGAACTGGCGCGGCCCGCCGAAGGTCGGCCGGACGATTGGAGCAAGCTGCCGATCCCGGCTCGCCCAGACGCAGGCGAGCGCGCCGCCCCAACGACCGGCGGCGGCGCAGACGAGGATTCCACCGAGTCCGAGCGTCGCCATCAGCCCGAACTCAACCGGGTGAACCCCATCGAAAAGAAGGCGCCGATCGACAACGAGTTCGAGATCGATCTGCCCGACGACATGGAGGACGACGCCGCACGCAATCAGCGCCTGACCCGCGTGATGCGCGGCGTTGCCCGTCAGGTCTCGCTCGATCCCAATGACGGCATGGAACTGTAAGCGCCATGACCAGCCACAGGAAAAAAACGAAGTTCACGGTCTATCTGGACCCCGACATTACACAGGCACTCGCTAATTTCGCCGCACGCCGGGATCAGTCGCAGTCCATGATCGCCGAAGCCGCCATCGCATCGTTCCTGTCGCCGGACGATGCCGAACGGCGCGAAGCGATCGTCGCCAAACGCCTGGATCAACTCGACCGCCGTATGACCCGCATGGAACGAGACCTGGGCATCGCGGTCGAAACTCTTGCGGTGTTCGTCCGGTTCTGGATCACGACTACGCCCGCCTTACCTGATCCAGCCGCACAGGCGGCGCGCGCCAAATCGAGCGAGCGGTACGAAGCGTTCATCACGGCGCTGGGCCGGCGCCTCGCCAAAGGGCCGAAGCTGCGACAGGAAATCCCTGAGGATGTCTCTGGGTCGGAGACGTGACGATCTCGCGCGTCATCTGGTGAGTGTTCCGGTGACATCAAAATCAGAGCTCCACCGCCGTTCTCCTGTATTTGCACGCCACGCCACTACGACGGCAGATACTTGTTGAATCAGCCTGATTCCGGGCTCTTTTAATCACCCCGATCCGGGGACCGTCTTTTTTGCCCCGTCAGGAAGCGGGGCAGAAATGGCCACAGCCGACCAGAAACCGGAGGCGTTCGAGCGCGGTGCGCGCATGCTGCGCACCGCGCTCGGTTCGACCATCACTCAACTGCTCGAAGACCCTGCCGTCGTCGAGATCATGCTGAACCCCGACGGGCGGTTATGGGTGGACCGGCTGTCCGAGGGGCTCGCCGATACGGGGGAGCGGCTGTCCGCCGCCGATGGCGAGCGCATCGTGCGCCTGGTCGCCCACCATGTCGGCGCCGAGATCCATCCGCGCAGCCCGCGCGTCTCCGCCGAGCTGCCGGAGACCGGCGAGCGCTTCGAAGGCTTGCTGCCGCCCGTCGTCGCCGCGCCGGCCTTTGCCATCCGCAAGCCCGCGGTCGCGGTCTTCACCCTCGACGACTATGTCGCCGCCGGCATCATGTCCGCTGGCCAGGCGCGGGTTCTCCGCGACGCCGTCGTCTCGCGCGCCAATATCCTCGTCGCGGGCGGCACCTCGACCGGCAAGACGACGCTCACCAACGCGCTCCTCGCCGAGGTGGCGAAGACGACGGATCGCGTCGTCATCATCGAGGATACGCGCGAGCTGCAATGCACAGCGCCCAACCTCGTCGCCATGCGGACCAAGGACGGCGTGGCGACACTCTCCGAACTGGTCCGCTCCTCGCTGCGCCTGCGCCCCGATCGCATCCCCATCGGCGAGGTGCGCGGCGCCGAGGCGCTCGATCTCCTCAAGGCCTGGGGCACCGGCCACCCTGGCGGCATCGGCACCATACATGCCGGCGCCGGCATCGGCGCGCTTCGCCGTCTCGAGCAGCTCATCCAGGAAGCCGTCGTCACGGTCCCGCGCGCCCTGATCGCCGAGACGATCGACCTCGTCGCCGTCCTCTCCGGCCGCGGCGCCGCGCGCCGGCTCGCCGAACTCGTCCGCGTCGAAGGGCTTGGCCCCGACGGCGACTACCGCATCAGCCCGGCCACCCCCAACCCGACAGGAGAATTGCCATGATCCCTAACCTCGCGCGCGGCTGTCGCTCCCTGGCCAGTGCGGCCGCCGCCATTTCTCTCAGCCTGGTGTTCACCTCGGCAGCCCATGCCTCCGGCTCCTCCATGCCGTGGGAAGCGCCGCTCCAGTCGATCCTGGAATCGATCGAAGGCCCCGTCGCCAAGATTATCGCCGTCATCATCATCATCGTCACCGGCCTGACGCTCGCCTTCGGCGACACCTCGGGCGGCTTTCGCCGGCTCATCCAGATCGTCTTCGGCCTATCGATCGCCTTCGCCGCCAGCTCCTTCTTCCTGTCGTTCTTCTCGTTCGGTGGCGGAGCGCTCGTCTGATGGCGACGAGCTTTGAACAACTCGACGCCGTGCCGGGTTTCACCGTCCCGGTTCACAAGGCGCTGACCGAACACATCCTGCTCGGCGGCGCCCCGCGCGCGATCGCCATCATGAACGGCACGCTCGCCGGCGCCATCGGGCTCGGCCTGCGCCTCTGGCTGGTCGGTCTGGCGATCTGGGTCATCGGCCATTTCGCGGCGGTGTGGGCAGCGAAGCGTGACCCGCTCTTCGTCGAGGTCGGCCGCCGTCATCTGCGCATCCCCGCTCATCTGTCCGTCTGAAGAAGCGCATCGCCATGATGAACCTCGCCGAATATCGCCGCACCGCAACCCGCCTCGCGGACTATCTCCCCTGGGTCGCGCTCGTCGCCGAGGGCGTCGTCCTCAACAAGGATGGTTCGTTCCAGCGCACCGCGCGCTTCCGCGGCCCCGATCTCGACTCGGCGGTCGCCGCCGAGCTGGTCGCCGTCGCCGGGCGGCTCAACAACGCCTTCCGTCGTCTCGGCTCCGGTTGGGCCATTTTCGTCGAGGCGCAGCGCTACGAGGCGTCGACCTATCCGGCGGGTCTCTTCCCCGACGCTGCCTCCGCGCTCCTTGATGCCGAGCGCAAGGCCGATTTCGAGGAAGCCGGCGCGCACTACGTGTCCGGTCATTTCCTCACGCTCACCTATCTGCCGCCGGCCGAGGACGCCGCGCGCACCGAAGCCTGGCTCTACGAGGGTCGCGAACGCGCCGGCATCGATCCAAACGAGATCCTCAACGCCTTCGTCGATCGCACCGATCGTGTGCTGGCTCTGCTCGACGGCTTCATGCCGGAATGCGCCTGGCTCGATAGCGGCGAGACGCTGACCTATCTCCATTCGACGGTCTCGACCAAGCGGCACCGCGTCCGAGTGCCGGAAACCCCGATCTATCTCGATGCGCTCCTGACAGATCAGCCGCTGACGGGCGGCCTCGAACCGCGCCTCGGCAGCGCGCATCTGCGCATTCTCACCATCGTCGGCTTCCCGACCGCGACCACGCCCGGCATCCTCGACGATCTCAATCGCCTGGCCTTTCCCTATCGCTGGTCAACACGCGCGATCCTGCTCGACAAGACCGATGCGACCAAACTGCTGACCAAGATCCGCCGCCAGTGGTTCGCCAAGCGCAAGAGCATCGCCGCGATCCTCAAGGAGGTGATGACCAACGAGGCATCCGCACTGGTCGATACCGACGCCGCCAACAAGGCGGCCGATGCGGACCTCGCTCTTCAGGAACTCGGCGCCGACTACGCCGGCCAGACCTATGTGACCGCCACGATCACCGTCTGGGACGACGATCCGCGCGTCGCGGACGAGAAGCTGCGGCTCGTCGAGAAGGTCATCCAGGGCCGCGACTTCACCGCGATGGCCGAAACCATCAACGCCGTCGATGCCTGGCTGGGCTCCCTGCCGGGGCACGTCTACGCCAACGTGCGCCAGCCCCCCATCTCGACGCTGAATCTCGCCCACATGATCCCGCTTTCGGCGGTGTGGGCGGGGCCGGAACGGGACGAGCACTTCGGTGCGCCCCCCTTGCTGTTCGGCAAGACCGAAGGCTCGACCCCGTTCCGGTTGTCCCTGCACGTCGGCGACGTCGGCCATACGCTGGTGGTCGGCCCGACCGGCGCCGGCAAATCCGTTCTCCTCGCCGTCATGGCATTGCAGTTCCGGCGCTATCAAGGCTCCCAGGTCTTCGCTTTCGACTTCGGCGGCTCGATCCGCGCCGCCGCACTCGCCATGGGCGGCGACTGGCACGATCTCGGCGGCGACCTGACCGACCGCGCGGCGTCCTCGGTCTCGCTGCAACCGCTCGCCCGTGTCCACGACACCTCCGAACGCGCCTGGGCGAGCGACTGGATCGTCGCGATCCTGATCCGCGAAGGCATCGCCATCACGCCCGAGGTGAAGGAGCATCTCTGGTCGGCGCTGTCGTCGCTGGCATCGGCTCCGATTGAGGAGCGCACGATCACCGGCCTCGCGGTCCTGCTGCAATCGAACGAGCTGAAGCAGGCGCTGCGGCCCTATTGCGTCGGCGGTCCCTATGGGCGGCTGCTCGACGCGGAGGCCGAGCATCTCGGGTCGGCATCTGTGCAGGCCTTCGAGATCGAGGGGCTGGTCGGGACCGGCGCCGCACCCGCCGTGCTCGCCTATCTCTTCCACCGTATCGGCGATCGGCTCGACGGATCCCCGACGCTGCTCATCATCGACGAGGGCTGGCTCGCGCTCGATGACGACGCCTTCGCCGGGCAATTACGCGAGTGGCTGAAGACGCTGCGCAAGAAGAACGCCAGCGTGATCTTCGCCACCCAGTCGCTCTCCGACATCGACAACAGCAACATCGCGCCTGCCATCATCGAGAGCTGTCCGACCCGGCTGCTCCTGCCGAACGAGCGGGCCATCGAGCCGCAGATCACGGCGATCTATCGCCGGTTCGGCTTGAACGACCGCCAGATCGAGATCATCGCCCGGGCAACGCCGAAGCGCGACTATTACTGCCAGAGCCGCAGGGGCAACCGCCTTTTCGAGCTGGGCCTGTCGGAAGTCGGCCTCGCGCTCGTCGCGGCATCCGCCAAGACCGACCAATCCGAGATCGCGCGCACCATCGCCGAACACGGCCGTGAGGGCTTCCTCGCCGCCTGGCTGCGCCTGCGCGGCGCCGGGTGGGCCGCGGATCTCATCCCCGCCCTGACGAACCTCATCCCCCAAGAACCCGAGAAGGAGCAATCGTCATGAAGATCCAAGTTTCACGCCAGCGCGCCCTGCGACTCGCGGCATTCCTGCTTGCGATGCCGCTCGCCGCGTCGCCAATACTGACAGCGCCGGCGCACGCCCAATTCGGCTTCGGCGGCATCGTCTATGATCCGACCAATTACGCGCAGAATGTCCTGACGGCGGCGCGCTCCCTCGAGCAGATCAACAACCAGATCCGCTCGCTTCAGAATGAGGCGCAGAGCCTCATCAACCAGGGGAGGAATCTGGCGAGCCTGCCCTATTCGGCGCTCCAGCAGCTTCAGCAGAACGTCCAGCGCACCCAGCAGCTTCTCCAGCAAGCCCAGAACATCGCTTTCGATGTCCAGAACGTCGACCGGATGTTCCAGCAGCAATATGGCCGCGTCTCGTTCTCGGCGACCGACGCCAAGCTCGTGACCGACGCCCGCACGCGCTGGCAGAACACCGTGGGCGGCCTGCAGGACGCCATGCGCGTGCAGGCAGGTGTCGTCACCAATATCGACACGAACCGCGAACAGATGTCGTCGCTCGTCAGCCAGAGCCAGGGCGCACAGGGCGCGCTGCAGGCGACCCAGGCCGGCAACCAGCTCCTCGCGCTCCAGTCGCAGCAGCTCTCCGACCTGATCGCGGTGATCTCGGCCAATGGCCGTGCCGCCGCGCTGACCGAAGCCGAACGTGCGACCGCCGCCGACCAGGGCCGGGAGCAGCGTCGCCGCTTCCTCACCCCGGGTGCGGGTTACCAGCCCGGCAACGCGCAGATGTTCGGTAACGGCAACTGAGGGCGCGGCCATGGACGGCAAGATGCTGGCCCGGTTGGGCGCCGTGGTCTTCGTCGCCATCGCCATAACGGCGACCGCGATCGAGATGACCCGGAAGGAGACGGCTCCTGTCGAAGAGCCTGCCCGAGCTGTAGAACCCGCGCGCGATCCGCTGCGCGAGGGTCAGCGCCGGTGCCAGCAGCTTGGCCAGGCCGCAGCCAGCGATGCCGATTGCATGCGCGTCTGGGCCGAGAGCCGTGATCGCTTCCTCGGCCGCACACCGCCGCCCGCCGCCATGCCTGTGGAAGGACAGTGACCCATGGGCGGCGCAGGCGTCATCGACAATTTCCTGGGAGTCTTCACCTCCTACATCAACAGCGGTTTCGGCCTGCTCGGCGGCGAGGTCGCGTTCATCGCCACGACCCTGATCGTCATCGACGTGACACTCGCCGCCCTGTTCTGGAGCTGGGGCGCGGACGACGACATCTTCGCCCGCCTGGTCAAGAAGACGCTGTTCGTCGGCGTCTTCGCCTATCTGATCGGCAACTGGAACAACCTCGCCAGGATCGTCTTCGACTCGTTCGCCGGACTCGGCCTCAAAGCGTCCGGCACGGGCTTTACCGCGCAGGATCTGATGCGTCCCGGCAAGGTGGCGCAGACCGGGCTCGACGCCGCGCGTCCCCTGCTCGAATCCATCTCCGACCTGATGGGCTGGATCGCCTTCTTCGAGAACTTCATCCAGATCGCCTGCCTGCTCTTCGCCTGGGCGCTGGTGCTGCTCGCCTTCTTCATCCTGGCCATCCAGCTCTTCGTCACCCTGATCGAATTCAAGCTAACGACGCTGGCCGGCTTCGTGCTCATCCCGTTCGGCCTGTTCGGCAAGACCGCCTTCATGGCCGAGCGCGTACTCGGCAATGTCGTCTCATCGGGCATCAAGGTGCTGGTGCTTGCCGTCATCATCGGCATCGGCTCGACGCTGTTTAGCCAGTTCACGGCGGGCTTCGGAGGCGCGACACCGACCGTCGATGACGCCATGGCGATCGTGCTGGCGGCGCTGTCGCTGCTCGGGCTCGGGATCTTCGGCCCCGGTATCGCCGCCGGACTCGTCAGCGGCGGGCCGCAGCTCGGCGCCGGCGCGGCCGTCGGCACCGGCCTTGCTGTCGGCGGAGCCGCGCTCGCGGCCGGCGGCGCCGCGGGTCTCGCCCTGAAGGGAGGAGCCGCGGCGATGTCTGGCGGCGCAGCCGCCGTGCGTGGTGGCGCGGCCGCCGCCGGCGGAGCGGCCGCAGCCTACAGCCTCAGCTCTCTCGGCCAGTCCGGCGCCGCCGGCGTTGCCTCAGGTCTCGGCGGCGTCGCCCGCGCCGCCGGGGCGGCCACGGTCTCGCCGCTCAAACGCGCGGCAGCGCGTACCGCCGAAAGCCTCAAGTCCAGCTTCTCGGCAGGCGCCAAGGCCGGCTTCGGCGCAACGGGCGGCGCCTCGACCATGGGCTCGCCCCCCGCATCGGAGGCGGCGGGCCAAGCCGCGGCAGCATCCCGCGATGGCCCACCCGACTGGGCCAAGCGCATGAAGCGCGGCCAGTCCCTCGGCCATGGAGCCACCCTGGCAGCGCACGCCGTTCGTTCGGGCGACAGCCACGGCGGCGGCTCTTCCGTCAATCTCTCTGAAAGCGACCGCTCATGAGCCTCTTCAAGCGACCCGCTGCCCACTATGGGAAATCGCCCGAACCTCAAACGCCCTATCAAAGGGCGGCACAGGTCTGGGATGAGCGCATCGGCTCGGCCCGCGTCCAGGCCAGGAACTGGCGCATCATGGCGTTCGGTTCGCTGTTCCTGTCCGCCGGCTTTGCTGCCGCACTCGTCTGGCAATCGGCGCGCGGGACCGTCGTGCCTTGGGTGGTTCAGGTCGATCGCCTCGGGCAGGCGCAATCGGTGGCGCCGGCGACGGCTGACTATCGGCCGACCGACCCGCAGATCGCCTGGCATCTCGCCCGCTTCATCGAGCAGGTGCGCTCGATCCCGGCCGACCCCATCATCGTGCGCCAGAACTGGCTGCGCGCCTATGAATGGACGACAGACCGTGGCGCGGCGTCTCTCAATGACTATGCCCGGGCCAACGATCCCTTCACCAAGGTCGGCCGCCAGCAGATCGCGGTCGAGGTTTCCAGCGTCCTGCGCGCCTCGCCGGATTCCTTCCGCGTGGCCTGGACCGAAAAGCGCTACGAGAACGGCCAGCTTGCCGGTTCCGAACGCTGGACCGCGATCCTCACCATCGTCATCCAGACGCCGCGCGACGCCGAACGGCTGCGCGCCAACCCACTCGGGATCTATGTCAACGCTATCTCCTGGTCGCGGGAGATGGCCCAATGAGCATGTCTATCCGCAGCTCCGGCCCGCCGGCTTTCCGCAAAGCCACCTTGGCGATAGCGCTGGTTTCCGCAACGACGTTGGCCGGATGCGCGACGTTCAAACCTCCCACCATCAGTTACGACAGCGATGTGCCGCCCTTGCCGGCCGTACCGGCGCCCGTCGCGGAACAACCGCCACGTCCACTACATACTCCGCCTGCCTGGACTGTCGCGCATGGCGGAACCGCCGCGGGCACGCCGATCGGTCGGGTCGGGAACGCCAATGCCGCCGCGCGCGTCGAGCCTCGGCGCGAAGGCTACTATAATTCCATCCAGATCTACCCCTGGAGCGAAGGGGCGCTCTATCAGGTCTACGCCGCACCCGGGCAGATCACGAACATCGCGCTCGAGCCGGGTGAAAGCCTGACCGGCGCGGGCCCGATCGCCGCCGGCGATACCGCCCGATGGATCATCGGCGACACCGAGAGCGGGTCCGGTCTCACGCGCCGCGTCCACATCCTCGTCAAGCCGACGCGCCCCGACATCACGACGAACCTCGTCATCACGACCGATCGCCGCATCTATATGCTCGAGCTGAGAGCGGGCACGACTCCCTATATGCCGGCCGTGGCCTGGGCCTACCCTGCGACGCCGGCGTCACAGCGCGCCAACGTCCCGGCCACTCCCATCATTCCCGCGGCCGCCGCACGCCACTACCGATACGGCATCACCGGCGACACGCCGCCCTGGCGGCCGATCTCGGTCTATGATGACGGCCGGCGCGTCTATGTCGAATTTCCGCGCGGCATCGCCCAGGGCGAAATGCCGCCCATCTTCGTTCTCGGCGCCGATGGCGAGCTGCAGATCGTCAACAGCCGCGTCTACCAGAACATCCTGATCATCGACCGGATCTTCGGCGCCGCCGAGCTGCGCCTCGGCAGCGGCGACCGGCAGCAGACCGTCAGGATCGTGCGCACCGATGGAAAGCCTGCATCATGAGCGACACCGACAACGCTAGCCCCGAACCGCAACAGCAATCGGCGGCCGTCGATTCAACAGCACCCATGCGGCTGCGCGCCGAACCGCCGCGCGTGACGCGCCTGTCCCGCAAGGTCCTCGCGAGCATCGGTCTCGTCGTGAGCGTCGGCATCGGCGGCGCCCTCATCTACGCGCTTCAGACCCGGGATGCCGGCAGACCCAACGAGGAACTCTATTCGACCGACAATCGCGCAACGGCCGACGGCCTGGCCGGGTTGCCGCGCGACTACACCGGGCCCCTGCTGGGACCGGCGCTGCCCGGCGACCTCGGCCGGCCGATCCTCAATGCGCAGAACCGTGGCCAGCCCGTCACGCCGCCCGCCATGGCGGCATCCCAGGCCAATCCCGAGGAGCAACGCCGCCTCGCCGAGCTCGAAGCCGCGCGTACCAGCCGGGTCTTCTTCCAGAACGGGCCAGGCGCCGCGCCGACAATGTCGGCGGGCATGGGCAATACGCCGCTCGCCGGCCTGGCGACGGGGCCGCAACCGGGCGCGCCGACCGCGCAGGATCGTCAGCTCGCCTTCCTGGGCGCCCCGGTGGATCGGCGTACAATCGCGGCCGATCGAGTCATGGCGCCAGCCTCGCCCTACGTGCTCCAGGCGGGCGCGGTCATTTCAGCAGCCCTCATCACCGGCATTCGCTCCGATCTGCCGGGCCAGATCACCGCGCAGGTGACGGAGAGCATCTACGACAGCCCGACCGGCCGCATCCTCGTCATTCCGCAAGGCACGCGGATCATCGGCGAGTACAGCAACGATGTCGGCTACGGCCAGCGCCGGATCCTGCTCGTGTGGAGCCGCATGATCTTCCCAAACGGTCGCTCGATCGTGCTGGAGCGCCAGCCCGGTGCCGATCCGATGGGCTATGCGGGCCTGGAGGATGGCGTCGACTATCACTGGTGGGATCTCGCCAAGGCGGCCGGTCTCTCCACGCTGCTCTCCGTTGGGGCGGAACTGGCCGTCGATGACGACGACCGGCTTTTGCGCGCCATCCGCAATGGCGGACAGGACACGATAAATGACGCCGGCCAGCAGATCATCCGTCGTCAGCTCCAGGTGGCACCGACCTTGACCATTCGGCCGGGTTTCCCGGTCCGGGTCATCGTTACCCGCGATCTCGTCCTCGAACCCTACGGAGGCTGACATGACGAAATTGAAGCTCGGTCCGATCGTGGAGGAAAAGCCGGTCAAGGCGGTGCTGGAGTTGCCCGCCGCGCTTCACCGCGATCTCACCGCCTATGCCGAGGTTCTGGGACGACAGACCGGCCAGCCCGTGCGCGATCCGGTCCAACTGATCGTACCGATGCTGGAGCGCTTCATCGCCACCGATCGGGGGTTCGCCAAGGCTCGCCGGGCGAAACCCATGGGCGACGTCAGCTCATAATTCGACGCCCTGGTGGCGGGCCATCGTCTTCGCCGTGCTGACGAAGCGCCGGAGCGCCGGATTGTCGTTCTTCGGCGACCACACACCGTTGAAGGGGAGCACCTCGCCGACGATCGGCCGGTAGCAGATACCCGGCACATAGGCGGCCGTCGCCGCCTCGCTCATGACCGTGAGCCCGCTGCCGATCGCGACGAGCGTCAACAGATTATCGCGCCCGACGAACTGTGACTGAATTTTCGGGTGATGGCCGAGATCGGCGACCCGCTGCACCAGATAGTCATGGACCTCCTGACCCGGCGGCACGTCGCTGACAATAAAGGTCTCGTGCGCGAGATCGTGCCACCTCACCTCCTCCTTCTCGGCGAGAGCATGCGATTCAGGCAGCACCACGAAAACACGTTCCGACCAGAGATAGGTGGTCTCGCATCGCGGCCACTCCAGCGTGCCCGTCAGAAAGGCGATATCCAGGCGGAACTCCCGAACCGCGGCGACATGCTCTGCAGGATTGCCGTCGGCAACCTCGAGACGGACGCCGGGATGCTCCTCGGCGAAACGTCGCAGCAGGTCTTGAAGAAAGCCGGATGCCAGGGACGAAAAGATGCCCACGCGTAGATGGCCTTCCGTGGCGCGGCCCACCGCGTCCACGATCTCGGCGCCTTCATTGACGTGACGAAGAACCTGTCGCGCCTTCGACAAGAGCCGCTGTCCTGCCACGGTCAGGCACACGCCGCCGCTATGGCGGTGAAACAACGCCGAACCGAGCCCGTCTTCCATGTCGCGAATCCGGCGACTGATCGTAGACTCCTGGACGCCCAACGCGGCGCCCGCCTTTCGAAAGCTTCCATGCTCGGAAGCCGCAACGAAATAACGCAGATGTCGAAAGTTCATACCTCACCTGGAAATCGTCCGGAGAGCCCCCTTTCCCCGACTGCTTGAAGGAGACGCTGCGAGCGATTGCGAAGGCAATCTCCCAGCGTGGCGATGAAATTCAGTCCGCTGGGAGATCAGATCCCGATCAGGCGATTGCCTGCACGGCCGTCAGATTCTTTGTCTTTGTACAAATCGAGCACAAGCAAGGCACCTTCTTTCCTGTTGTTGACCGGCGCGTTCGTCCCACGACGGCTCGCGTCCCGCCCTCATCCTAGGGCGCGGCATCCAATTTCCAATTGCCTGATCCGCGACTTCCAAATATCATGATCCAGAATTCCAATCATCCAACTCCTGGATCCGCATGTACGAACGGCTTGTCGAGCGTCGGGCAGAAGAGGCCCTTTCCGACACCCCGGTGGTCCTGATCGTAGGGCCACGCCGGGCGGGCAAGACCACGCTCGTCCGCAAGATGGGAGAAGCTGGTCGGGCCTATATCACGCTTGACGATCAAACGGTTCTCGATGCCGCTCAGTCCGATCCAGCGGGCTTCATTCGTGGCCTTGACCAAGCCATCATCGACGAGATCCAGCGCGCGCCCGACCTGCTGCTGGCAATCAAGAAGACAGTGGACGAGGACTATCGTCCCGGGCGCTTCCTGCTCACCGGCTCTGCCAATGTGCTCACATTGCCGCGCGTCGCCGACAGCCTGGCGGGTCGAATGGAAACGATCCGCATGTTGCCACTGGCACAGGCCGAGATCACCGGTCAGACGCCAACCTTCCTGGAGCGCCTGTTCGACGGGAAGCTTAAAGCCGACAAGCAGGCGATCCTCGGTGACGACCTCGTCGAGCTGGTGCTGAGAGGCGGCTTCCCTGAGGCGATCAGCCGTGAAACCGAGCGACGGCGGCAGGATTGGGCACGGTCCTATCTGACCTCTGTGCTGACCCGCGATCTCAGGGATATCGCCGACATCGAGAAGCTGACTGAGTTGCCGAAGTTTGTACGGCTCGTGGCGGAGCACTCCGGCCAACTGGTCAACTACTCGCAATTCGGCGCGAGCATCGATGTCAGCCACAAGACCGCACAGCGCTACATCGCGCTGCTCGAACAGGTATTCCTTGTCGCGACCCTACAGCCCTGGTTCACCAATGCACTGAAGCGGATCGCCAAGACGCCGAAGCTCCACTTCCTGGACTCTGGGCTGCTCGCAACGACGCGGGGCCTGAGCTTCGAGCGGGTGAAGGCGGATCGGGGCGTCTTCGGCGCGCTGCTGGAAAGCTTCGTCTTTTCCGAAGTTCTGAAGCTGACGGCAGCATCTGACCTGCGGGTTACCCCTTCTCACTTCCGCGACCAGCAGATGCACGAGGTCGACATCGTATTGGAGCGCGATGACGGCATGATCGTGGGCATCGAGGTGAAGGCGTCAGCCACGGTAAAGTCCAGCGACTTCGCCGGGCTACGCACCCTTGCCGAGGCTTGCAAGGAACGGTTCGCCTATGGCGTGGTGCTGTATGACAGTGCCGATTTCGTGCCGTTCGGTGACAGGTTGGCAGCGGTGCCCCTCTCATCTCTGTGGGGCACAGCCTAATGATTCAGAATAGAATTTTGGGTATAGAAAAGATATCCGGGGGGATTTTCTGACAATGAAGGCGTTCGAATTCGACCATCGACTTATTGAGTCCTATGCCCGCTTCTCGCGATCTTTTAGTGTCGTTCGATCCGATGATCTGAGGTCCGAGATTGATCGGCAATATGACGAAGGTCGCTTTTGGCCGGATGCCTTGCTGTCCATCAACCCGCGCTTCCTGCAGGGGCCAACAGCTGATGAGCTTGTCACCTCAGGCGATCTCGATGAAGCGACCGGCAAGGTATTCCGGTTTGGACCAACGCCGCTGCGCTTTCACCGCCATCAGGCCCAAGCAATCGCCAAAGCTCGGGCGGGTCAAAGCTATGTAGTTACCACCGGAACAGGGTCGGGAAAGTCGCTTTGCTTTTTCGTGCCGGTGGTCGACGCGATTATTCGCGCTAGGAAAGCAGGAAAACCACGCAAAACCAGTGCGATCATCGTTTATCCGATGAACGCGCTGGCCAACAGCCAGATGAACGAGATCGAGAAGTTCATCTCCCAATCCGGGCTACCAACTGAAATCAGGCCCGTGGTGCGGCGCTACACCGGACAGGAAAGCCAAGAAGAACGGCAGCGGATCGCCGACAATCCGCCAGATATTTTGCTCACCAACTTCATGATGGCTGAATTGCTTCTGACGCGGCAAGACAGCCTCGACACCAAGGTTATAGAGAACGCAAGCGGTCTGGAGTTCATCGTTCTCGATGAGCTGCATACCTATCGCGGCCGCCAGGGCGCCGACGTGGCTATTCTCGTTCGTCGGCTTCGCAATCGCTGCACGCCAGACAAAGCACCGATCTGCATCGGCACGTCGGCCACCATGGCAAGCGAAGGGTCCGACACCAATCGTGCGCAAGCCGTAGCAGATGTTGCCTCCCGCCTTTTCGGGACGGCCATCGGGCCGGAGTCGGTCATCGACGAGTCGCTGGAACGCGCCACAGATGATCGACTGAAGCTGGATGATGTGCGTTCGAAACTTGCGTCCGTACTCGCGGCTACCCCGCCGGACGAGCTGACCGATGAGGTGCTGAAGGAACACCCTCTCGCGGTTTGGACTGAATTGGCGATCGGCCTTGATGACGCGCAGGAGCTCAAGCGCAAGAAGCCAATCCCGTTCGGCGACGCCGTCGCGCTCCTGTCAAAGGATAGCGGCGTAGAAATCGAAACTTGCCGAAGCCATTTTGAGGCGTTCCTGACTCGTATCAGCCTGCCGGAGGCGGATCGAGGGGGCCAGGGAGCCGGCGCATTCCTGGCATTCAAGCTCCATCAGTTTATCTCGGGCGCGGGCGAGGTTTTCACCACACTGACCAAAAAGCCCAGAAGCGTGCTCTTCGAGGGACAACTCGAAGATCCTAGCGCGCCGGGCCATCGCCTCTATCCCACTCGCTTCTGCCGAGCGTGTGGGCATGATGTTCACGTCGTCACCAGAACCGACGATGCCCTGGGCGCTTTGTTCGTTCCGAGGAACATCGACGACGCGCCCCTCGATGACCAGGAGAGTGACGCTGCAGGTTATCTAACCCCCACCGGCGATGGCGATCCCGACTATGCCTTCACGGGCGAAATCGAAACCTTTCCCGAAGACTGGCGCGAGGAGCGCAAGGGTGTCGAGCGGCTGCGGGCGAACAGGAAGGGCCGAGTGCCGCAAATGGTGTCCGTCGCCCCCGACGGTCGCCCTGCGTCAACCGGTAAAGCTTTCTGGTTCATACCTGGCAAGTTCGGCTTCTGCCCTTCCTGCCTTGATCAACCGCATCCCAGCATGCGGGAACGCTCCAAACTTGCTGGCCTCTCAGGCGAAGGTCGAAGCTCTGCCACGACGCTTCTGGTTTCGACTGCGCTGGAATGGATGAACAGCCGCAACAGCGGTGTTCCAAAAGAGAAACGCAAACTCCTCGGCTTCACAGATAATCGCCAGGATGCTGCGCTTCAGGCGGGGCACTTCAACGACTTCCTTTTTGTCAGCCTCCTGCGCGGCGCGATCTTGCGCGCCGTTTTGGACGCCGGTGACGACGGCATGACCGAGGACGAATTCGGTCTGAGGGTCGTGAAGGCGCTCGGTTTCACCGCGAGCAACAAGGAGGCTCGCATCCATTGGATGTTGGATCCCGACGCAGGAGCCGTGGTTCGGGAAGACGCTCAGCGATCCCTCGCCAAGGTCCTTGCCCACAGGCTCTGGACAGACCTGCGCCGGGGGTGGCGTTACACAAACCCGAGCCTCTCCGTCCTTAAGCTCATTGATGTTGCGTTCATTGGGCTCGATGAGGTCGCAGAGGACACAGAGCGCCTTGCGGCCATCCTGCCTGACATTGCCACGCTGGACGTTTCGAAGCGCAAGGAGATGCTGAAAACGATCCTCGGCGCCATGCTCGACGGTCTCGCCGTCGGAACGGAGGCGCTTGATCTGACCGTCCTCGACACCGTTGCCCAAAAATCCCGGAATCTCCTGCGTACACCTTGGTCCATCGACGCGAAGGAGACGCCCAGAAGCCGCACGACACTGTTCCTGCAGGCTCCAGGCAAAGACCGGGTTGGGCTCCGGGAAGAGCAGACGATTGTTCGCGCAGGACATAATTCCCGTATCGGCCGCCTCATCAATCGCAAGAGCGTCCTAGGAAACAAGCTCGGCAAGGATGACTACCTGACCGTCTTGACGGGCTTGATGGAACTTCTGGCCCGCGAGGGTCTGGTATCCCGCGTCGACATAGAGGCGGATTTGCAAGGTTGGCGTTTATCGCCGTCAGCCGTTCGGATCATACCGGGCGAAGCCATCCAAGCCGGCACGGCGCAAGGAAATCGCTACTTCCACGATCTCTACCATGACATTGCCGCCGATCTGAAAGCGGGCGGGAGCAGTTTTTGGGGACTCGAAGGCCGTGAACATACGGCCCAAGTATCGCAGAGGCAGCGCGAATGGCGCGAGTGGCGCTTCAGGTACGAAAAGGAAGACCGGGAGAACCTTGCTGCAAACGCTGCCGAACTCAATGCTGTGGGAGAGTCGGAACAGTTCCTACCCGCCCTCTTCTGCTCTCCGACGATGGAGCTAGGCGTCGATATCTCGGCGCTCAATGCCGTCTATCTGCGCAATGTGCCACCGACGCCGGCGAATTACGCGCAGCGCGCTGGCCGCGCCGGGCGCTCCGGACAGGCCGCCGTCATTGTGACCTATTGCGCCGCCCAATCGCCGCATGACCAGTATTTCTTCGAGCGGCGCAACGAAATGGTCTCCGGCGTTGTCCGCCCGCCGGCTCTCGACATCACCAACGAAGAGCTCGTGCGTTCACACCTTCATGCCATCTGGCTGGCCGAAGCGAAACTCGCCCTGTCGCCGGACATCCCGGAAATTCTCGACCTGACGGAGACGGGCTACCCCCTGAAGCAAGAGATTCACGACATCATCGATCGGCCAGCACTGGCGGTCGCGGCACACGCCCCGATGAAGCGCGTGCTCGATCAAATTCTTGCATCCGTGGATGGCCGTAAGCCGGTTTGGATGAGCGATCCCGACGATTTCGTATCTGCGGTGGCCCAACGAGCGCCGCAGGATTTCGACCTTGCCTTCGATCGCTGGCGGGAACTCTACAACTCAGCCCGAACGCAGTTGATGGAGGCCAACGCGCGCTCCGAGATCACGGGTCTTTCGGGCGCGGATCGCCGTCGCATCAAAGCAGCGCAGATGCAGGCAAGCGACCAGATCACCATTCTTGAACAGGGCAAAGCCTCGAACGGCTCTGACTTCTATTCCTATCGCTATCTTGCGACGGAAGGCTTTTTGCCGGGCTACAATTTCCCACGCCTGCCTCTCTACGCCTTTATCCCAGGAGAGGGAAAAGCTGGTTCATTCCTCCAGCGCGCCCGCTTCCTCGCCATTTCGGAATTTGGGCCACGCAGCCTGATTTATCACGAAGGGCGCGCCTACCGGGTCATGAAGGCGAAGCTGCCGCCAGAAGTCCGAACGGGAGATGGATCGGAGCTGGCGACGAAAGACATCTTCATCTGCTCAAACTGCGGCGCTTGTCATGACGGCGAGGTCGAGCGCTGCCACGCCTGCAATGCCCCGATGGCGGGTGAGGTGCCGGTACAGCGGACGCTCCGGATCGACAATGTGGAAGCTGCTCCGGCTGAACGGATCACGGCGAACGATGAAGAACGCGTCCGGCAGGGCTTTGACATCCAGACCGTATTCTCCTGGCCGAAACGAGATGGTCGCGCACAAATCACTGAAGCCCACTTCCGCTGTGACGACGCCTCGATCTTCAATCTGCAATACGCGAACAGTGCCGAGATCAGTCGCATCAACAAAGGACTAAAGCGGCGCGCAAATCAGACCGTCTTCGGATTTCACATCGATCCACGGAGCGGCTATTGGGCAAAGTCAAGTGATGAAGACCCCGATGTCGATGTACCGCCCGATGTCGTGAAGCCGGTTCGGATCGTTCCCATCGTTCGCGATCACAAGAACGCGCTTCTCTTCCGTTTCAATGATCCCACAGCCTATGCGCCAGAGACCATCGCGACGGTTCAACATGCTTTCATGAGAGGCATCGAGGTCGTCTTCCAATTGGAAGAAGGCGAGATTCTCGGTGAGCCGCTCCCCGCCCGCGACAATCGTCGTGCTGTCCTGGCTTACGAAGCCACAGAAGGTGGCGCAGGGGTTTTGAGCCGTCTGATCGAGGATCCTCAGGCCCTCGGGAGGGTTGCCCGAGAGGCGCTGATCCTGATGCACTTCGACCGGGTCGACGACGCTATCGCTGCTGGCGATGCCAAGCTGCTCGTCAGCCACGACGAGGAGTCGTGTGTCCGTGGCTGCTATCGTTGCCTGCTTTCCTATTTCAACCAACCCGATCACGAGTTGATCGACCGCACACGCGACGAAGCCAAACAGATGCTGGTCGATCTGGCACGGGGTCAGGTGGTGCTCGCAACCGCGGATCAGGCTGCAGAGGCCGGCGAATGGGTGAACGCCTTCAGGGAGGTCGGACTTCCCGCCCCGGATGGATCCGCCATCACATTCTCCGATCAGGAAATGAGTTTCGCGTGGCGCAGTCATTTCGTAGCCGCGTGCATCTCTCCCCTTACGGAGACAACGCGCCAGGAAGCGGAAGCCAAGGGCTGGACGCTGTTCGAGTTACCAGAAGCTGTCACTGCGGGTGTACCCGACGCGATGCGCTCGATGTTCGGGGAATGAGCTGATGACGATGAACTTTGCTCCGGGAGACCTGGTGCGAGCGCGCGGACGTGAGTGGGTTGCGCTACCGTCGCCCCGGGATGGGATACTCGCGCTCCGTCCGCTCTCGGGCGGCGGGAACGATACCGTCGTCCTCGATCCAGCGCTCGAACTCTGGCCGGTCGAGCCCGCCCGCTTCGATCTCCCGGTCGATGCGGCGGCGACGGTTCAAGCCAAAGCGGCATTGCTGGCTGATGCGATGCGGCTGACGCTTCGCCGTGGCGCAGGCCCCTTCAGGTCCGCAGCCCAACTTGCCTTTGAACCACGAACCTACCAGCTTGTTCCTCTACTTATGGCGCTTCGCATGGCGGCGCCGCGCCTTCTGATCGCGGATGACGTCGGCATCGGAAAGACGATCGAAGCCGGCCTCATCTTGCGCGAGCTGATGGACCGGGGCGAAGTAGATGCGTTTTCGGTGCTTTGCCCACCGCATCTCGTCGAACAATGGCTCGGAGAACTGAAGGCCCGCTTCGGGATTGACGCTGTTCCGGTCACTTCCAGCACCGCGAGCCGGTTGGAACGGGGTCTGCCACTCGCCCAGACTCTGTTTGAGGCTTATCCCTTCACGGTCGTCAGCCTCGACTACATCAAGGCTGAGAAACGCCGCGAGGGTTTCGCGCGCGCCTGCCCGGACTTCGTCATCGTCGACGAAGCCCATGCCTGCGTGGGAACACATAAGGGCAAGCAGCAGCGCTTCGACCTTCTGCAGGGCCTGGCTCGGAATCCGGATCGCCGGATGATCTTTCTGACCGCAACGCCGCATTCCGGGGATGAGGAGGCTTTCGCGCGCCTCCTCTCGCTGATCGATCCGTCATTCGCCTCGATGGACTTCGAGGACACGCGGTATCGTGAACGTCTGGCCCGGCATTTCGTGCAACGGCGCAGGATCGATCTCGTCACCGGGGATTGGGACGAGGACCGCGCCTTCCCGAAACATGAAACCACCGAGTTTGCCTATCATTTGTCCGACGCCCATCGAGATTTCCAGGAAGCTGTTCTCGACTACTGCTTCGGTATCGTCTCCCAGGCGGGATCGGGGCAGCGGGAACAACGTCTCGCCTTCTGGGGCACGCTTGCATTGATGCGCTGCGTCGGCTCTTCGCCGGCCGCCGCTCTGAGCGCATTGCGGAACCGCATGTCGAGCGAGAGCGAACGCCTCGAGCCTCAAATTTACGATGACGACGGCGACGACGAGGACGCGGTCGATCTCGAGCCCGGTACGGCATTCAATGTCGATCCGGCGCTCCTCGCACTGGTGAAGCGCACCGAGGAGTTGGTCGGCAAGCCCGATCCGAAGCTGGCCGCTTTGATCGAGACGCTGACACCAATCATCAAAAAGGGTGCAAATCCCGTCGTCTTCTGCCGCTATCTGGCGACGGCCGAGCACGTTCGCGATGGTCTGCGCAAAGCCTTCCCGAAACTGACCATCGAAGCTGTGACGGGCGTTCTTACGCCGGATGAGCGCCGTGATCGTGTCGCCGACATGGCCCCTTCGGACGAGGAAAAGCCGGCCCAGCGTCTTCTCGTCGCCACCGACTGCCTGTCGGAAGGGATCAACCTGCAACAGCTCTTCGACACGGTCGTCCATTACGACCTGTCGTGGAATCCGACCCGGCACCAGCAGCGCGAAGGGCGGGTCGATCGTTTCGGCCAGCCGGCAGACCTTGTCCGGTCGATCATGATGTTCTCGCCTGACAGCGCAATCGACGGCGCAGTGCTTGAGGTTATCCTTCGAAAGGCCGAGGAAATCCGCAAGGCAACGGGCGTGACCGTACCGCTCCCGGAGGAGCGAGGGCCTGTGACGGACGCCCTGATGGCATCGATGATGCTGCGTCGTCGCGGAAGTCCCCAGCTGACGCTCGACCTCCGCTTCGAGGACAGCGTGAAAGCCGTGGAAGCGCGGTGGCGTGACGCCTCCGAGAACGAGAGGAAGTCGCGCGCGCGTTTCGCACAGAACGCCATGAAACCGCAGGAAGTCGCGCCGGAATGGGAAAAGGTCCGCGCGCTACTCGGCTCACCTGCTGATGCGCGCGTTTTCGTCGAACGAGCGATGGCGCGTTTCGGTATACCTCTGGAACCCAGGAAAGCCTTGCTTCTAGCCCATGTCGACGCCCTCGATGCCGGGCTGCGCAAGCGTTTGGCCGAACACGATCTGAAAGGATCGGTGCGCCTGGCGACGATGGAGCCTGCACCATCGGGCACGGCGCTGCTTACCAGAACGCACCCCCTGACAGCGACGCTTGCCGAAGCGCTGGTGGAGGCGTCGCTCGACCCCGAATCCTTGGCGGGGCTGGGTATCGGTCGTGTCGGCGCTTGGCCGACCACCGCCGTCCAGCAGGTGACCCGCCTGGCGCTCTTGCGTATCCGCTTCAAGCTGACCGTTCATGCCCGCAAGGAACGACTGCTCCTAGCGGAGGAAGCGGCTCTGGTGGCGCTTCAGGGGACGCGGATCGTGGCGGTCGGCGAAGACGCGCGCGAACTGCTCAATGCCCCCGCGACGGCCGATCTCGCACCTGTCGCGCGGGACAGATTTGTCGCCAAGGCCAAGGAAGAGCTGCCCGGCCTGCTCGAAGGATCGATCGCCGAATTCGTTCAGTCGCGTGCGGAAGAGCTTATGCAGGATCACGCGCGCCTCCGCGTCGCCTCTGGATCTGCGTCCCGCGTCACTGTGGAGGCCGTGCTGCCACCGGACGCCATCGGTCTTTTCACACTGATGCCGGGGGAGGCCTGAGCCATGGCGCGTAAACCCGTCACTGATATGTCGGCATGGCCATCGCTTACGCTGGAAGGCAATCTCATCGCCCCGGCCGTGGTCGCCAGCATCGACCGTCGGCAAGCCTCCGATCAGGCCGAAGAAGATTATCGCATCCGCAAGGGACTGACGATCCGCGAGGAGATTTCAACGTCCTTCCGCGTCGGCCAGTCCCATTTCGATGCCTTCGCGAAGCTCCAAAACCCCTCGTTCGAGGCGACCCGACGCTTCGTGCGCGCCTTCCTCACGGAAACCTTCGGCTTCGATGATCTTGTCCCGACTGATAGCGCGCTCTCTTTCCTCGCCGGTGGACGTATCCCGGTTGTCGTGGTGCCGCCGTCCGAGGAAAAGCTCGATCGCCGCAGTCCGACACTTTCGACAGACCGTTCGCGGTCCCCGGCTTTCGCGCTCCAAGATTATCTCAACGACAATGATGACGCGCTTTGGGGGCTGGTCACGAATGGGACCGTCCTGCGCCTCATGCGCGACAACGCCTCGCTGACGCGGCCGGCATATGTCGAAGCTGATCTCGCTCAGATATTCACGAATGAGGATGCCGCTTCCTTTGCGGTCCTCTGGTCGCTGATTCACCGGACACGATTCGGCGCCGCAGGCGCGCCGGCTACGGATTGTGCGCTGGAGCGTTGGCGTGAGGCCGGCTCCCGCGAAGGCGAGGCCGCACGCGATCGGCTGGCAGCGCAGGTTGAAATCGCGCTCCGGGTACTCGGCTCGGGCTTCCTCGAAGCGAATCCTGATCTCGCCGCGCGCCTGAAGTCGGGCGAGATTGATCTGACCGAGTGGTTCAACGAGCTGCTACGCCTCGTGTATCGCCTGATCTTCTTGATGGTGGCTGAAGATCGGACTCTGCTCCATCCCGAAACCGCGACACAGGACGCCCGCAAGCTCTACCGCGACGGCTACAGCCTCGCGACGCTGCGAGCCTCATGCATCCGTGCGGCCACCTGGGATAAGCATCACGACCGGTACGAGGGCGTCAAGATCGTCTTCCGCGCGCTTGCCCATGGGCAGGACGCGCTCGGCCTGCCGGCACTTGGTGGCCTTTTCAGTGACGACAAGCTGCCGCATCTCGAAACGGCGCGCCTGCGCAATCGCGCCTTCATGGAGGCGCTCTACCGCCTCTCCTGGCTTTCCGACAAAACCGGCATGACGCCGGTGAACTGGCGCGCGATGGAGACCGAGGAGCTTGGCTCGGTCTATGAATCCCTGCTCGAACTCCAGCCGCAGCTTGGCGACGACGGCAAGAGGCTCGTCTTCGCCTCAGAAGCCGCCGAGCAGAAGGGAAATCAGCGGAAGACGACCGGCTCCTACTATACGCCAGACAGCCTGGTTCAGGCGCTTCTCGATACGGCGCTCGACCCCGTGCTCGACAAAACGGAGACAGAAGCCTCCGATCCAGCCGATGCGCTCCTGAAGCTAAGCGTCATCGACCCGGCCTGTGGATCTGGCCACTTCCTGCTTGCAGCCGCTCGCCGCATCGCCACGCGGCTTGCCCGCATTCGCGCCGATGGAACGCCGTCGCTGGCGGACTTCCGCCATGCACTCCGCGATGTCGCTCGCTACTGCATCTATGGGGTGGACCGCAACCCGATGGCGGTCGAGCTGACTAAGGTTGCACTCTGGATCGAGACGGTGGACCCCGGCCTACCGCTCGGCTTCTTCGACGCCCAGATTCGGTGCGGCGACTCGCTCCTGGGCGTGTTCGACCTGAAGGTGCTGGAACAGGGCATTTCCGATGCCGCCCACAAGCCGCTGTCCGGCGACGACAAGGAGGTGGCGAGGCACTACGCGCAGAAGAACAAGCGGGAAAAGGGCGAGAAGGACCGTATCGCGAAGGGCTTTGGATTCAATCGCGCGCATGACCTCATGCGGGACTTCGAGGCGCTCCGCGCCATGCCCGAGAATACTGTCGAGCAGATAGAATCCAAGGCTGCTCGCTTGCATGCCCTGACCGCGCGAGGCGCATCCGTTTGGCAACTTGAGACGGCCTGCGATCACTATGTCGCCGCCTTTCTGCTGCCGAAAAAGAAGGGCGGCCCCCAGGCGGGGCCTGACGGGATGCCACGCAGAGGCGCAGAGATGGTGCCGACATCGGGCACCATATGGGAATGGTTGCGGGGCGTGCAGCCGTTCGGCCCAATGTTCGGCGCGGCCGTTGATGCCGCACGCAGCGCCCATGCCTTCCACTGGCCGCTGGAATTCCCGGATTTCATGCAGCGCGGTGGCTTCGACGTGGTGCTAGGCAACCCGCCGTGGGAGCGGATCAAGCTGCAAGAACAGGAATTCTTCGCCGCCCGCTCACCCGAGATCGCGGGTGCCCAAAACAAGGCCGCGCGGGACCGGCTGATCAAGGCGCTGGAAAAGGCGCCTGAGGGTAGCGCAGAGCGCGCCTTGCACGACGCCTTTACTGCTGCCAAGCGTGAGGCCGAAGCGACCAGCGAATTCGTCCGCGCACCGGGCGAGGACGGCGGGCGCTTCGCCCTGACAGGGCGGGGAGACGTGAACACCTATGCGCTTTTTGCCGAGTTGTTTGCAAACCTCGCGCGGCAGCGCGCCGGGGTGATTGTGCCCACGGGCATCGCCACCGACGCTACAACTGCACCCTTCTTCGCGCATCTAGTCGATAAGAAACGGCTGGCGCGGCTAGTGGATTTTGAAAACTCGGGGCCGCTTTTCGCGAGTGTGCATCGCAGCTTCAAGTTCGCGCTTCTCACTTTTGGCCGCGAGCAAAAAGCCGCGCATTTCGCCTTCTTCCTGACCGAGCCCGCGCAACTGGCCGAACCCGAGCGCAACTTCACCCTCTCGCCGCAGGCTATCGCCGCCATCAACCCGAACACTAAGACCGCGCCGGTGTTCCGCTCCCGCGCCGATGCCGAATTGACGGCGAAGATCTACGCCAACACCCCGGTGTTTATCGACGAGGGCAAAGGTAAGGACGGCAACCCTTGGGACGCATCGTTCATGACGATGTTCCATATGTCGAACGACAGCCACCTATTCCGCACCGCCTCACAATTGGCCGAAGCGGGATTCTCGCGGAAAGGAACAGAATGGACGCTTGGGCAAAAGCGATATGTGCCGTTGTTTGAGTCAAAGATGTTCGACATCTACAATCATCGGGCGTCGGACTACCGAGCACGCGGCGAAGATCGAGGCCACCGCGTCTTGCCCGAGCTCACACCTGACCAGCTCAGCGATCCGAATGAAGAGGCCGTCCCTTTTTACTGGGTACCCCTGGAAGAGGTCGAGCAAAGATGTCCGCATCGCAATTTTCTTTATGGATACGGCGAAGCCACGACGGCAACCACAGACAGAACTTGCGTTATGACTGCGTTTCCCTATGCGGGCGTCGGACATAAGACAATTCTCTTAACCTGTACAAGAATGGCGCCGCCACTTGAGGCGGCGTTAATCGCCAACTGCAATTCTTTGATTTTAGATTTTGTTACGCGAACTAAGGTGTCGTACCTCACGCTCGCGCAGTTCATTTTTAAGCAGTTGCCAATTCTGCCGCCGAATTTTTGCACCGAACCCCGCCTCGCTTTCATCGTCCCAAGGGTGCTGGAACTCACCTACACCTCTCACAGCCTTGCCCCCTTCGCCCGTGATCTGGGTTGTGACGGCCCCCCCTTCGCCTGGGACGAGGATCGCCGCGCCCGTCTGCGCGCCGATCTCGACGCCTTCTACGCCCGCGCCTACCGCCTCGAGCGAGATGAGCTGCGCTACATACTCGATCCTGCCGATGTGAAAGGGGCCGACTACCCGTCCGAAACCTTCCGCGTGCTGAAGGAGAAGGAAATCCGCCAGTTCGGCGAATACCGCACCCGCCGCCTCGTGCTTGAAGCGTGGGACCGGATGGAGGCGGACGGGACATTCGCTAACCTCGGGCTCGCCGCAGGCCAAGTCGCGGATACGGCAGCGCGTACTATTCAAAGACCTGCTCTCGCGGACCTGTCGGACGGAGTTTGGGCGCGAGCCGCACAGCAGCCGAATGATGCTGGCGCTGCCCTGACGGCTATCCTCAAAGCGATTAGCGGACCGAGACCAAGCCGAACCATTCGGCTCGTAGCCGCGATGATGCTGGAACCGCACCTTCTGACATCCTTGTTGTCGGACGAACAAGCGCAGGAATGGCGGCGATTGGTCGGCCAGGAAGCGGAACCTCGCACCGGCAATGTCGTTGGCTTTGCGGCCCGCACCAACCAAGGTTGGGGCGCTGCAGTATCCAATCATCGCGGCAACGGCCGTC
>NZ_JAPZDS010000023.1 GCF_029813115.1 Aureimonas sp. SK2 | reverse complement strand
GAGAAGCTGATCCTGAAAGAGGCTGCATCGGGAAACTGGTAAGCCCCGCCCGGCGTCGCCGCTGCATCGAACACGTCATGAAGGAGCATGGCGTGAAGGAGCGGCTGGCGTGCCGGGTTCTGGGGCAGCATCGGTCGACACAGCGCAAGGTGCCGAAGGGGCGAGCCGACGATGCGGCGTTGACGGCCGACATCATCGAGCTGGCAACCCGCTGTGGTCGATATGGATACCGCCGGATCACGGCCCTGCTGCGGGATGCTGGATGGGGGTCAACGTAAAGCGCGTTGAGCGGATCTGGCGGCAGGAGGGTCTGAAGGTACCGGCCAGGCAACCCAAGCGCAGTCGGCTCTGGCTGAACGACGGCTCGTGCGTTCGGCTTCGGCCCGAGCGTTCCAACCATGTATGGTCCTACGACTTCGTGGAAGCGAGAACCCATGACGGCCGCAAGTTCCGCATGCTCAATGTGATCGACGAGTTCACGCGTGAGTGCCTGGCCATTCGCGTCGATCGGAAGCTAAGATCCTCGGACGTCATCGACGTCTTGTCGGATCTGTTCATCGTGCGCGGCGCGCCGGGCCACATCCGCTCCGACAACGGCCCCGAGTTCGTGGCCAAAGCGGTGCGTGAGTGGATCACGGCGGTCGGCGCCAGGACCGCGTTCATCGAGCCGGGCTCGCCTTGGGAGAACGGCTATTGCGAAAGCTTCAACTCGAAGCTTCGCGACGAACTGCTCAACGGCGAGATCTTCTACAGCCTCGCCGAGGCCCGCATCGTCATCGAAAGCTGGCGCCAGCACTACAACACCAAACGTCCACACTCGAGCCTGGGCTACCGTCCGCCAGCACCTGCCGCTGCGCCATGGCCGGCTGCGCTACCCCAACCCGCTTCGCCGGCCACATCAAACGTCGCCGACAAGCCCACCATGCATTAGATTTGATCCGGGCCACCTGATGGGGGCAGACCAGCCCAGGACACCGGCGGCGTCTTCACGAGATCGGTGTTATAGGCGATCCCGACGAGCGAATAGGTGGCGGGAACGCCGTAGCCGCCGCTTTTGGCCAGGAGCTCGGGATAGGCGTTGGCCAAGTTCGGCAGCGCCGCGTCGTCCCGCTTGGCGAGATAGCCCTCGGACATGCCGATCAGGTGCGGCGGCTCGTCGTTGGGCCCTGCATCGTAGGGCGAATAGCCCTGGGCGGCCTTGATCTGCGCGACGATGTCCTGGCTGTCGGAGGGCACCAGCCGGATCGCAAGCCCGGGATGGCGCGCCTCGATCTGGTCGGCCAGCCAGCGATGGGGCCCGGACAGGGCGCCCGGATAGGTGACGATCACCATCTCCCGCGCCTCCTGGGCCTGCGCGGTTCGCCCCGCGCCCAGCGCCACGAGACCGCCGCCGACCAAGTACTTTGCCTGACGCCTGTCGATATCCATGCATCGATCTCCTGTCCGATAAGTATAGAGGACCGTTCGCGGGCCGGGCTTCATCCCGACGGCACGTGGCGGAACGGACGCATCGCTTGCCGCCCGATCGAAGACCGGGACTGCGGATGGCCGATGGAAACGCGAAGGGAAGCGATCGACTCAAGAAGCCGATTCGGCATTCAGATCAGGAGTTTGATCCTTGGATCGCCGAAAGAAGGACGACGAACAGAAGCGATGACCGCAAATGCCAGCGAGCGCTGCGCCGCCGCTTGGACGCGCGACCGCGGGCCATGACATGGCGGCGGTTGGCGGTGGTCCCGAAAGGAGCGACGGCTTGGTCCATGATGGAATGCTTACACGGAGGCGTTGCGGACGCAACCGCTTCTTGACGCACATCTGCACGAACTTTCCTCAGCCCATGCTTCGGGAGCGATCAAACTGCACATTGATAAAGCCTACTGTGCAGGCCGGGTATTCGAACTCGTGAAATTCGTTCCGACCGCGATTGAGCCGGTGACGTCGGAAAACACGAGTTCGCGCTGTCTGGCTCGTTCACACATCCTCGCTCAAGGACCGAGCCTCAGCGCCGGAAGCGCCTCGTACCATTCGGCATGGAGGCCATCGTGGTTGGCCATGCCTGGTTTTGTCAGGCAGCCCTTCGGCGTGATGTAGCTGTCGATCCGGCGCTCCGGTCGTTCGTGCCACGTCAGGTTGAACGCCGCGAGTTTCGGGAAGAAGTAGAGGCTCGAGTACGGCAGGTAATCGTGAATCCACCAAGCAAGGGCGCGCCAGTCATCGCCCGCCTCGTAGCGATCGGCGAACCAGGGGACGACGATACAGGCGGTCGCCCCCATATGGCCGGCCTTATCGCGACGATCCCAGATGTGACCGGCGTAGTTGGCCTCGTTGACGGCGCATGACAGGCCGTTGCGATTACCGAACTCGTTGACGGCGGGAGAGCGATAGGCCGACCGGATCGCAAGGCGTCCGAAGGTCGCCTGAAGCGGCTCGAGAAGCTCCTTGCAGAGGCGCTTGCCGACTGTCACCGCAAGATCGGGGTCGTCGGGGATGTTCGGAATCCCATGAAAGTCGGCGATCTCGGAATGCAGAAAGTCGCGCATGAAGAAGTTCGGCGACAGACGAACCCGACCGAGGTCCTCCAGCGCCTTGACCGACCCCGGTTTTCTCATTGGCCCCTCCTCCGGCTCGCGACGTTCGTCCAATCCTTATCGTTTCGCGTCTGATCGGACCAACACTTACGAGGCGCTCTCGGATGTCGCGGCGATCAAGGCCGCCCTCGCGGCCCTCACGTGACGGCGCATGGTGAACTCGGCGGCGTCCGGATCGCGCTCGGCCAGCGCCTCCATGATCCGTCCGTGCTCTTTCCAGGCGGCGAAGCCGCGGCCCTTCACCGACCGATGTCGAGCGCGGCAGAGCTTGAGTCGCGGGTAGAACTGGTCGCAGAGGAGATCGGTCAGCATCGGATTGCCGCAGCCGCGGGCGACCCGCACATGGAAGTCGGTGTCGAAGTCCTGCTGCAGGTAGGGACCAGCTGGATCGGCCTCGAGGGCTCGTCCGTGCATGGCCACGATCTCCTGCAGTTCCGTGATCGCGCGATCGCTCATGGTGGTGGCGGCCAGCCGGCACGCCATGGCTTCCAGCGCCTCGCGCACGTCGAGAATGGCCAGGAACTCGTCGAGGCTGGGCGATACGACGCGCGCACCTTGATTGGGCACATGCGTCACGATCCCACGCTCCTGAAGACGGCGGATCGCCTCTCGCACGGGTGCGCGGCTCACCTGGAGCTGCTCGGCGAGTGCCGGTTCGCTCAGCTTCGCGCCGGGGGCGAGTTCGCCCTGCAGGATGGCCTGACTGAGTTTCTCATAGATGGAGGCGGACTGATTGAAACGCATGCGCCCTCGTAAGAAATGAGACACTTAAACCATCTTGTCGACAATCTATGCAGAAAAATTGAATCCAGGGTTGCATAATGGTCAATTGAGGAAGATTGTGTCGACACTTCATTAGGCTATCGTTTGGGAGGACGGTTCGCAATGAGATATGCCCGCTGGTTCACCGCCGCTGTGGTCCTGTGTTCGGGACCGGCAATCGCCCAGGATTTCCAGCCTCGTAATCCCGAATGCATCGCCCCGGCGGCGCCCGGCGGCGGCTTTGACCTGACCTGCCGCCTGACCTCGCAGAAACTCAACGATCTCGGCATCGTGGAGCCGACGATCCGCACCACCAACATGCCGGGCGGCATCGGCGCCGTCGCCTACAACATGATCCAGGCCCAGCGGCGAAACGACCCCAACGTGATCGTCGCCGTCTCGACGGGCTCGTGGGTGAACCTCGCGCAGGGCAAGTTCGGGCGCTTCTCCGAGAACGACGTCCGCTGGCTCGGCGCCGTGGGCGCCGACTACGGGGTCCTCGCCGTGCGCAAGGACAGCCGCTTCAAGACGATGGAGGACTTCGTCGCGGCCCTGAAGGAGAACGTCTCCTCCGTCGCGATCGGCGCCGGCGGCACCGTCGGCAGCCAGGACTGGATGAAGCCCGCGCTCGTCGCCAAGGCCGCCGGCGTCGATCCCAAGGGGATGCGCTACCTGTCCTACGAGGGCGGCGGCGAAGCTCTGGCGGCCCTCCTCGGCGGCACGATCGAGGCGCTGCCCGGCGACGCGTCGGAGATGCTCGGCCAACTGGAGGCCGGCGAGATCCGGGTGCTCGCCACCTTCTCGGCCGAGCGGCTGCCGGGCGCCTATGCGGACGTCCCCACTGCCAAGGAGGCCGGCTACGACGTCGAATGGCCGATCGTGCGCGGCTTCTACGCGCCTCCCGGCATCAAGGATGCGGAATACACCTACTGGACGGACGCTCTCGCGAAGCTGAACGCCAACCCCGAATGGCAGAAGGCGCGCACCGAGCAGGGCCTCTTTGAATACGACCTCGTGGGGCCCGAGTTCGACGCTTTTGCCAAGAAGCGCACGCAGGATTTTCGTGCGCTCGCCGCCGAGGTCGGCCTGCCGACCAGCGGGAAGTGATTTGATGGCCGCGAGCGCGATCTTCGACCGCATCAGCGGTTTGGCGGTTCTTCTGCTGGGCATCGGAGCGGTCTGGCATGGCTTAAGTCTCGAGGTCGCCTTCGCGGCCGATCCGGTGGGACCAAAGGCTTTTCCGATCATCGCCGGCCTCATCCTCGTGGTCTGCGGGGCATCGATCGCCCTTGGCCCCACTGCGATGGCTTGGGAGGTCGGGGACTATGGGCGGATCCTTCTGGTGGCCCTCTCCTCGCTGGCCTACCCCTTCATCCTGCCCCCCTTGGGCTTCGTCCCGGCGACCGCGGTTCTGGGGTTTCTGTGCGCACTGGCGTTCAAGGGACGGCCCATTCCCGCGCTCGTGGGCTCGGTGGCCATGGCAGTGGTGATCTTCGTGCTGATCGACCTCGGGCTCGGCCTCGGCCTGCCTCGCGGTCCCTTGGGACTGTAGAGCCATGGATGCCCTCGCTTCACTCGCCTACGGCTTCTCCGTCGCGCTGACGCCCTTCAACCTTCTGCTGGCGCTTCTTGGCGCGGCGCTCGGCACCGCCGTCGGCGCGCTGCCCGGCATCGGGCCGATCAACTCGATCGTTCTTCTCCTACCGCTGTGCTTTGCCTTAGGCCTGCCGCCGGAGAGCGCGCTCATCCTTCTGGCCGGCATCTACTACGGCTCCGGCTACGGCGGTCGCATCTCGTCGATCCTTTTGAACATTCCGGGCGATCCTGGCCTCGTGATGACCACGCTGGACGGATTCCCGCTGGCGCAGAAGGGCCGCGGGGCGGCGGCGCTCGCCATCAGCGGCATCGGCAGCTTCGTCGGCGGCACGCTCACCGTCGTGCTCCTGACCTTCCTCGCCGTGCCGCTCGCCCGGATCGCCGTCACCTTCGGCCCGGCGGAATACGTCGCGCTGATGACCCTGTCCTTCACGATGCTCGCCACGATCGGCGAGGCGCGGCCGGCCAAGACCTGGGCGGCGGTTGCCCTCGGCCTGCTGCTCGCTATGGTCGGCATCGACGGCGGCTCGGGGATCGAGCGCTTCACCTTCGGCTCGCTGGAGCTTCTGGGCGGCATCGACTTCGCGACGCTGACGATCGGTCTCTTCGCGGTGAGCGAGATTCTGGTGGTGGCCGAAGGTCTGCGCTCCGGCACCGTGACGAACTATGGGGGCGGCGAGCGCTTGAAGTGGTCGGAGATCCGCTACTGCACGCCCGCCATGCTGCGCGCGACCGGTGTCGGCTTCTTCCTCGGCATCCTGCCGGCCACCGGCGCGGCCGTCTCCTCCGCACTGGCCTACACGGTGGAGAAGCGCGTCTCGGACAAGGGCACCTTCGGCAAGGGCGACATGCGCGGGCTCGCCTCGCCGGAAACCGCCGACAATGCCGCGCAGACCGCTTCCATGGTCCCGATGCTCGCGCTCGGCATCCCGGGATCGGGCACCACCGCCGTCCTCCTCGGCGCGCTGATGATGTATTCCGTGACGCCGGGCCCGCTCCTGTTCACGCAACGGCCTGAGATCGCCTGGGGGCTGATCGCGTCGATGTACATCGGCAACATCATGCTCCTGGTCCTGAACTTGCCGCTGGTCGGTCTCTTCGCCCGGCTGCTGCTCGTTCCCTACTGGATCCTCTTCCCCGGCATCCTCGGCTTGAGCTTCGCCGGCGTCTATGCCGCCACCAACTCGCCCTTTGAGCTGGTGCTCACCGTGCTCCTCGGCATCCTCGCCTATGTCATGCGCAAGGTCGGCTTCCCGCTGATCCCGCTTCTCATCGCCTTCGTGCTGGCGCGGCTCTTCGAGGACAACCTGCGCCGGGCCATGTCGCTGTCGGACGGCAACCCGACCATCCTCTTCCAGTCGCCGATCGCCGTCGTCATCTGGCTCGTCGCGCTTGCCGTCCTGCTGATTCCGCTGATCGCGCCCCGCCTGCGCAAGCGCGTCGCCCAAATGGCCGACAGCGAGACCTGACGCCCAAGGACCTGACTTCATGACCTATCTCGTCGCCGCCCATCTTCCCCGGCAATCCGCCGGCTCCCGGTTCCGCGCGCTCATCGAGCGCCCGCAGATCCTTGGGATTCCCGGCGCGCACAACGGGCTCGCCGCGATCCAGGCGCGCGATGCCGGGTTCGAGGCGCTGTACCTGTCGGGCGCGGCGGTCAGCGCCTCGATGGGTCTGCCCGATCTCGGCATTCTCACCGTCGAGGACATGAGCTTCTTCATCCGTCAGATCGCGCGAGCGTCCGGCCTGCCGTTGCTGGCGGACGGCGATACCGGCTACGGCGAAGCGCTGAACGTCATGCACATGGTCCGCTCCTTCGAGGATGCGGGCGCCGGCGCGGTGCAGATTGAGGACCAACTCCTGCCGAAGAAATGCGGCCACCTCAACGACAAGCAGCTCGCCGCGCCGTCAGACATGGCCGCGAAGGTCAACGCCGCTAAACGCGCCTCGCGCGATCTGGTCGTCATCGCACGCACCGACGCGGCGGCGAGCGAGGGGATCGAGGGAGCGGTCGCGCGAGCGAAGCTCTATCTTGAGGCCGGCGCCGACGCGATCTTCCCGGAGGCGCTGACCTCGGTCGAGATGTTCCGCGAGGTCGCAAGCCGTCTGCCCGGCGTGAAGCTTCTGGCTAACATGACCGAGTTCGGCCGCACTCCGCCGCTGACGGCGCAGGAGTTTCAGGATTTCGGCTACGCCATGGTGATCTGGCCAGTCACTTCGCTGCGGGTGGCCGCAAAGGCGCAGAGCGAACTCTATGCGCGCCTGGCGTCCGAGGGAACGGCGACCTCACTCCTCGATCGCATGCAGACCCGCGCCGAACTTTACGAGACCATTCGCTACTTCGACTACGAGGCGCTGGACCGGAGCATCGTAGCGACCGTTCTTCCGAGCTAAGACCCCCCGCCCGGCACATCCTCGTCTTCAGGGAGGACCCATCCACATGCGCGTTATACTCGCTTCGCTCACCCTTTCGGCAGCCGTTGGGCTCGGCATGCCAATGGCTCAAGCCGAACAGACGGCAGCCCGGTCCACCGCCACGATCCCGGCCGATCTGAACTATCTCCTATCCACCCCCCCCGGCTACGAGACCTCCAATGAGGCCTTTCCGCTCATCGTCTGGCTGCACGGGGGCGATCAGGGCGGCAGCGATGTCGAGAAGGTACGATCGAGCGGACTTCCGGCGATGATCGAGGGCGGACGCGAAGTGCCCTACCTCGTCTTCTCGCCGCAGAACCCGAATGAGGAACTGCTCTATCCCATCGAGAAGGTGAAGGCGGCGCTTGACGAGGTCGTCGCCAACCTCCGCGTCGATCGATCCCGCATCGTCGTGATGGGATACAGCCGCGGCGCCTTCGCGGCTTGGGCCATGGCGGAGCAGTATCCCGAAACCTTCGCCGCCGTGGTGCCGATCGCGGGCGGCGGCAATCGCCACTATCTGAACCGCACGGGCGAGAAGGCAGCCTTCTGGGTCTTTCACGGGACCGATGACAAGGTCATCCCGCTGTCGGACTCGGTCGTGCTCTACGAGCGTCTGAAGGCGCTGAAGCGCGACGCGCGCCTGACCGTCTTCGAGAACACCAGCCATGAGGCAGTCGAGGCGGCGGCGCTGAATGACTCCGCACTTTGGGACTGGCTGGCCGAACAGCGGTTGGAAGCCGCACCAGCTGAGCCCGCGCAGTAGGTCGCGCCGATCGGCGTGCCCCTAACGATCAGGGCACCTGACGATCTCATCGCCGGTGTGCAGAATGACGGCGTCGCTTCTAGAAACTGGGAGGAACAGGATGCGTCGAACTCTGGTAGCCGCGAGCCTGATTGTTTTGTCGGGCGCAGCGGGGGCGCAGGAAGCGCCGGTCGTGAACGCTGGAACACCGGCTCCCGACTGCACGGCCCGCGTCAATTACGACCGAAACGCCGATCTCCCCGGCTATCGGGACGCCGCCGGCCTCTGCCAGCCCTTCATGCCGCTGAACCAGCTCGTGCCGGAGGGCTATGCCGGCGACTTCTACACGGCCGAGTTCACCGACGCCAAGATCCGCGAGCGCTGGCTTGGGTGCAAGGCGGACGAGGCCTGCGCGGCGGCGGCCCGCAAGGGCGCCAAGGGGTTTGCTCGCGTCGAGACGCGAGAGACCGGCACAGTCGGCACTAGGGGCAAGATCGATCCAGAGGGCACGGTCGATCTGTCAGATATCCGCCGCCCGGCCGACTTCGGCAAGGCACCCTACGGCGAGCCGATCGCGGACGCCGATGACAAGACTTTCGTGGTCGAGTTCACCGCGCCGCGCGATGCTTATGAGCGCGTTCACCTCAAGACGGACGGCGAGATCAAGCTGCGCGGCTGGTATATCCGAGGTGACGGCATCGCGTCCGACGACGGCCAGCGGGAACGCGCGCTGGTCGTGATGAACAACGGGGGCGGCAACGAGATCACCGCGCTCGACAATCCGAACTCGGTGCCCGTCGCGCACGACGAGGCGAGCGGCAAGTACGTGCTGAACGAGACGCCGGACGGCTTGTCGGAAGAGCCTGGCATGCGCCACTGGCGCGGCTTCGCCCACGCCTTCCATGAAGCAGGCTTCGACGTCCTCGTGACCGACCGGCGCGGCAACGGAATTTCGGGCGGCCAGAACGGCTTCAATACCGCCGAACAGGCCAACGACATGGTCCGCGAGTTCGAGCAGTTGGCGTCCGGCGAAGGCATGCGGGCGTTGGGGCCGGACGGCAAGGCCCTCGAAGGTGCGCGGGCGGCCTCCACCGTGATGGACGGCGCCGACATCGTGGCGATGCCGATCGTCCTGATGGGCTATTCACGCGGCTCCTACGCTGTCGCCTATGCCATGCAGAAGAATTTCGTTGAGACCTGCGACCGCGACGTCCCCGATGGTGCCTGCGGCCCGGCGCTCGGGCGCGCCAACATTAAGGGCGCGATCCTCTACGGTCCGAACGCCGGCGGTCTCGGGACGCGCGTCAAGGGCCACGACGTGATTGAGGCGGCGCTGCGCGAGGAGTTCTCGACGACGTACTATCCCGATGGCGAGGTCGCGGCTGGCGTCGTCCGCTGGCCGGCGCTGCAGATCGTCAAGGGCACTTGGGATTACGTAGAGGGGCTGGAGGGCAGCCTCGTCGCCCTGAACCGCGCGAAGGGCTTGAAGGACATCTTCGTCTTCCACGGCCCCCATCAGCTTGCGACGCAATCCCCGGAGAACATGAACCTTGCCGGCGAACGTATGGCGTGGTTCGCACTTGCCGCAGCGAAGGGCGACACCCGGATGGACGACGCAGCCGAGCCCGCCGACCTCCGCGCGCTCGTCCTCTCCGCTCCGCCACATTGGGATACAACCACTCAACCCAAGGCGGAGCAGTAGCCCAAGGCTCGGGACCTAGCCATCCCGCTACTTCAGTTGGAAGGCCGCCAAGGCGAACGCAATGAGGCTGCGGATGTGGACGGCGACGCTTTCCCGCGTGGCCTCGGCGTCCGTGGCCTGAATTGCCTCGATGATCCTGAGGTGCTCCGAGGAGTCCGGGATCAGTCGCTCCTTTAGCTGGTCGATCTCAAAGAGCCGTGTCGCAGCCCGCAGGTCGCGGAGCACGCGCGCCATGACCGCGTTGCCGCAATGATCGATGATCATCCCGTGCAGATGGTCGTCCGAGAACCAGTGCTGATCGGTGTGGTACGTCTTGGCGTCGAGGAGTTCCAGAATCTCGAGGCGCACGGCGAGAAGCGTGCGGCGGGGAATATTGTCGAGCGCAAGCACCGCCGCCTCGGGCTCGATCAGGAGTCGCAGTCGGAGGCTCTGAAGATATTCGCCGAGGTCGACGCGACGCACGACATAGTTGCGCCCCTCACCCTTGTGGACGAGCCCCTCGCCCTCCAGCCTCTGAAGCGCCTCGCGCATCGGCGTTCGCGACACGCCGAGCGTCGCGGCAAGCTTGGCCTCGACGATCACGTCGCCGCCGCGCAGGCGACGGCTGCGGATCATTTCGGCGACCGAGCGGTAGGCGAGATTGGCAAGGTTCGGGCTGCGATCGGCGGCCGCGGTCGGCGCAGCCTCTTCGTTTGAAATCATGACTGCCTCGCCCTCGCCCGCACTCGCCCCTCGCCTATACACGACTGGTATGCCACTCCTTCGCCGTGCGGAAGCAAACAGTCGAGCTCCAGATGGCGAAGCCCCCGGCCCCGGCGGAACCCACCAATCTCTCTGAAAAGGCCTACCGGCAAATCCTGTCGGACATTCTCGACGCGCGCCTGGCGGCCGGGACTCCCATCCAGGAACGGCGTATCGCCGAGGAGATCGGCGTCTCGCGCTCGCCCTTGCGCGACGCCCTCGGCCGGTTGGCCGGCGAGGGCTTGCTGGTGCGCAGCAACACCGGCATCCTGGCGGTTCGCGCCCTCAGCCTTCAGGACTATCTGCAGACCCTGGAGATGCGCGCGCTCGTCGAGCCAGCCGCCGCGTCGCTCGCGGCCACGGCCGTTGCGGCCGCCGACGTCGCCCGGCTCGAGGCCGAGATGGCGCGGCTGGAGACGACAGACGACCTCCAGGAGATCGACCTCCTCCTGTTTGACGACGATCTCCACGCGCTGATCGCGACCCAATGCGGCAACCCGTTCATGACGCGGTACCTCCAGGATATGCGCCGCTACACCACGCTCTACGAACGCCAGACGAAATGGCGGGCGACGCTGCACGTCGACAACGGTGAGCACCGGGAGATCCTGACCGCGCTGTCGCTTCGCGCGCCCGACCAGGCGGCGGACGCGATGCGGCGACACCTGTCCGGCATCCGCCGACGCGTTCTCGAACGCTTCTGACGACTTCGAAGAATCCATCTTGCAAGCCTCCGGCATTCATCGCATAATATTGGTATACCACTAGCATGCGCACTTCCTCCCGATCTTGCCAAGAGGTTTCACCATGCCCATCCGGTTTTCCCTGACGATCGCGCTCGGCGCCCTCCTCCTTGCCACGACGGCCCAGGCACAGGACTGCAAGCCCGTCGTCGCCGACAGCGAACTCATTCAACCGGGCAAGCTGGTCATGTCGACGAACCCGACCTTGCCGCCGCTGCAGTTCGTAGATGCGTCGGGCGAGCTGAAGGGCATGCGCGTCGAGCTCGGCAGGGAGATCGCCAAGCGGCTGTGCCTTGAGCCCGAATACATCCGCATCGAGTTCTCGGCGATGGTGCCCGGGCTTCAGTCGGGCCGCTGGGACCTCATCAACACCGGCATCTTCTACACGCCCGAGCGTGCGGCGATGATGCAGATGATCCCCTACGAGAACCAGGCGATCAGCATCTCGACGGCCAATAATTCCGGCATCGAGGTCAAGTCGCTCGACGATCTCGCCGGCCACTCGATCGGCGTCGAGATCGGCGGCTTCGAGGAGAAGCAGGCCAAGGCGATCGACGCGCAGCTGCGCGAGAAGGGCCTCGAGGGCGCGACGGTGCGGACCTTCGACAATTTCGCCCTCGCCTATCAGGCGCTGCGCGCCGGCCAGGTCGACGCGATGGTTTCGATCGACGGCGTGGCCGAGGAATACGCCAAGCGCGGCCAGTTCCACCGCGCGCTGCACGGGATCGGCCCGACGCCGGTGGCCCTCGCCATGAAGAGCCGCCCGCTGGCGGACGCGGTGGCGAAGGTGCTCGCGGACATGAAGGCCGACGGCTCCTTCGACAAGCTGTTTGCCGAGTACGGCGTCGAGCCGGTGTCCGGCGAGCTCGCCGTGAAGGGTCCGGCGGGCTGACCGCCAGTCTTTCCACCCCGCCTCGGCGACGATCCGGCGAAGGACCGCACGCATGCTGAACTGGAACTGGTCGGGCTTCTTCGGCTACCTCGTGAACCCGTTCATCCTCCAGGGCGTCTTCACGACGCTCTGGCTGACGGTCGTCGCCATCCTCGCCGGCCTCGTGCTCGGCTTCGGCCTCGCCCTGATGCGGCGCTCGTCGTCGCGCATCCTCTCGGGCTTGGCGGGCGCCTATGTCTGGCTGTTCCGCGGAACGCCACTACTCGTCCAGCTCATCGTCATCTACACCGCCCTGCCCGAACTCGGCATCCGCTTCAACGTCTGGCAGGCCGCGCTGATTGGCCTGTCGCTCAACGAGGCGGCCTATCTCGCCGAGATCATCCGCGCCGGCATCGAGGCGGTGCCGAAGGGCCAGGTGCGGGCCGCGCGCGCGCTCGGCATGCGCGAGCCGCAGATCATGCGCTCGATCGTGCTTCCGCAGGCGCTGAAGATCATCGTGCCGCCGCTCGGCAACTCGGTGAACGGCCTCCTCAAGACCACCTCTGTCACCTCGGTGATCTCGATGGAGGAACTCCTGCGCCGCACGCAGGTCCTCATCCAGGAGCGCTTCGAGGTGCTCGAACTCTTCACCGTCGCGGCGATCTACTACCTTCTCCTGACCACGCTCTGGGACCTTGTTCAGCGCCGGATCGAGCGGCGCTTCGGACGCTCCGACCAGCCGCTTGCCGCGAGCGAGCAGCGCTGACCCCGCCTTTCAACGGATCCATCGCCATGCAGAAGACCTTTCGCGGTGTCTACACCGTCATGATCACGCCGTTCGACAAGGCCGGACGGCTTGACGTCGAAACGCTCAAAGCCTTCACCGACTGGCAGGTCCGGGAAGGCATCCACGGCCTGATCCCGCTCGGCTCCACCGGCGAGTTCCTGTCCCTGTCCGAGGAGGAGCGCGTCGAGGTCGCGAGGACCGTGATCGAGACGGCCGCCGGCCGGGTCCCCGTCCTGATCGGCACGGGCGCCGAGGACACGCGCGAGGCCGTCCGCCTTA
Organism: Aureimonas sp. SK2; assembly: GCF_029813115.1. Taxonomy (GTDB): domain Bacteria; phylum Pseudomonadota; class Alphaproteobacteria; order Rhizobiales; family Rhizobiaceae; genus Aureimonas. Next base: position 28,199 of record NZ_JAPZDS010000023.1, on the reverse strand, counting down.
CGCGACAGGCCGAGGACCTCGGGGCCGACGGGGTGATGATCATTCCGCCCTTCTACTCGACGCCGACCGACGACGAGCTCGTCCACCACTACCGCACGATCGCCGCAGCGACCAAGCTCCCGATCATGGTCTACAACAATCCGGCGACAGCCAACGTGGACCTTAAGCCCGATCTCGTCGCGCGGATCGCCGAGATCGGGGGCTGCGACTACATCAAGGAGTCGACGCTTGAGGTGACGCGCGTGCGCGATATCATCCGCAAGGCCGGCTCCAACATGACGGTCTTCGGCGGCATCCTGGGCTTTGAGTCCTTCGTGGAAGGGGCGGAAGGCTGGGTCGCCGTGGCGTCCAACGTCGCCCCACGGCAGATGGCGCGCATCTTCGAGCTGGTGAAGGACGAGAACCGCGTTCCCGAGGCGCACAGGCTCTATCTCGAATGGCTGCCGCTGATCGAGGCGGTCGGCGGGCATCTCTATGTCGGCGGGACGAAGGCGCTCCTCGGCCACATGGGCTTTGCGGTCGGCGAACCGCGCCCGCCCCGCCTGCCGCTGCCGGCGGCCGACGACGCCCGCATGAAGGCGCTGGTCGACCACTTCGGCCTCACCCGGGCACTCGCCGCCTGACATGCCGATGGCGCCCGCCCCCAGCTCCCGCGTCGGCGCGACGGCGACCATCCGGTTCGATGGCCGCGCTCTCCCGGCCGTGCCGGGCGAGAGCCTTGCCGCGACGCTGATCGCGGCGGACCTGAAGGCGCAGTCCATCGGCAAGGACGGACGCCCGCGCGGCCACTACTGCGGCATGGGCGTCTGCCACGAGTGTCTCGTGGTGGTGAACGGACGCGCGGGGCAGCGCGCCTGTCTCACCAAGTCGGAGGACGGCCAGGACGTGCGGAGCCATCCCGCGCGGATCGACCTCCTCGATCCTTACCTTGCCGATCTCGCCGGACTGCCGATGCAGATCGCCGAACAGAGCGTCGACGTCCTGGTCGTGGGCGCCGGGCCGGCGGGCCTTGCGGCCGCGGAGGCCGCGGCACGGCACGGGGCGAGCGTGACGGTGCTCGACGAGCGTCCCGGCCCCGGCGGGCAGTTCTACAAGCAGCGCCAGGGCATGGCGGCGCGCGACGGGCAGATGCAGGAGGGCGCGACGCTGATCGAGCGGGTGCGCGGCCTCGGCGTCGCCATCCGCAACGAGACGCTGGTCTGGGGCGCCGAGCGGGACAAGGACGGCCAACTCGTTCTCGGAACCGTCAGCCGGGGCGAGGCGGCCCGCTGGCGCCCGCGCGTGCTCGTGGTCGCCACCGGCGCCTTCGAGACGCCGCTTGCGCTTCCCGGCTGGACCTTGCCGGGCGTGATGACCACCGGCGGGGCGCAGACGCTGATCCGCTCCTACGGCGTGTCCGCGGGGCAGCGCGTCCTCGTGGCCGGCAACGGTCCTCTCAACCTGCAGGTGGCCCTGGAGCTTGCCGCCGCGGGGTCGACGGTCGCCGCGGTTCTCGACCGGGCCCCGGCCCCGCACACGCGGCCGCGCGAGGCGGGTCGTCTTGTCATCAGCCACCCGGCGCTCGCGCTTGCCGGCATGCGGCAGATGGCCCGGCTGCGCGCGTCGAGCATCCCCCTCTCCTGGTCCTCGCAACTCGTGCGGGTCGAGGGCGACGGGCGGGTCGAGGCCGCCGTCTACGCGACCCCCGAGGGCGAGCGGCGCGCCGCGGTCGACGCCGTGGTCGTCGGCAGCGGCTTTGCCTCCGCCAACGAACTCGCGCGGCTCCTCGGCTGCGCCCACCGCGATCGCGGCGGCCGGCTGGAGGTCGAGCGTGACGAGACCGGCCGCACGTCCCAGCCCGACGTCTTCGTGATCGGCGAGGCCGGCCGCTTCGCCGGCGCCCATGTGGCGCTGGCGCAGGGTCGGCTCGCGGGCCGCGCCGCATCGCGCGAGCTCGGCTCCCGCACGGCGACCGAGGCGGACGAGGAGCGGGCCGACCGCCGGCGCCTCGCCCGGCACGAGACCTTCCAGGCTGCGCTCTGGACCCTTTTCGACGCGTCGGACGCTCCGCCGCCATCCGCGGACACGCTGGCCTGCCGATGCGAGGCGGTGAGCTTTGCGGCCGTCTCGCAGGCGCTGGCAGAGGGGCCCCATGGCGACACCGCCAGCCTCAAGCGCATGACCCGCGCCGGCATGGGCCGCTGCCAGGGCCGCTATTGCGGCCCGGTCCTCGCGCGGGCCGCCGCGCGCGATCCCAAGGCCCGCGAGGTCGTGCCCAAGCTCGCCGCGCAGATGCCGCTCCGGCCGATCCCCCTCGCCGCGCTCGCGCTGGAGAAGCCGGAATGGGGCGGCCATCGCCGCGCGCTCCTGCCCGACCGGGCGGCTCCGGACGCCGAACCGCTGCCGCCGCTTTCCGTCGGAACGCTGGTGATCGGCGCCGGGATCGCCGGACTGTCCACCGCGCTGTTCCTCGCCCGCGCGGGCGAGGACGTCGCCGTGGTCGAACGCGGCGTTCCCAATTCCGGCGCCTCGGGCGGTAATGCCGGGAGCCTGCATGCGCAGCTCCTCTCCTTCGACTACGGCGCGCGCGCAGAAGCCGGCGGCGGGCCGGCTGCGCGCACCCTCCCGCTGCAGCGGGACTCGATCGACCTGTGGCGCCAGCTGGAGCGAGAGCTGGCGTCGGACTTCGAAATCAAGGTCACCGGCGGCCTGATGGTCGCCGAGACCGAGGAGCATCTACGCTTCCTGGAAGCCAAGACTGCGGTCGAGCGCTCGCAAGGGATCGCCTGCGACCTGATCGATGCGGCGGAGCTCCGCCGCCGCGAGCCCGCGCTGTCGGAGCACTTCCTCGGCGCCGCGTTCTGCCCGCAGGAGGGCAAGATCAATCCGCTCGTGGCCACCGAAGGCGTCCTATCGGCGGCCCTTTCGGCCGGCGCACGCCTCCATACGAACGCCGAGATCCGGGCGATCCGGCGCGAGGGCGACGCCTATGCCGTCGATACCTCGCGCGGCCCGATCCGGGCGCGCCGGGTCGTGAACGCGGCAGGCGCCTTCGCCTCGCGCATCGGAGCCATGCTCGGGCTTGACGTGCCGGTCTTCGGCGCCCCGCTGCAGATGGTAGTGACCGAAGCCGTCGCACCGCTCGTATCCTGCCTCGTCGCCCATGCCGGCCGCCACCTGACGCTGAAGCAGGCGGCGAACGGCAACATCATCATCGGCGGTGGCTGGACCGCCGGGCTCGATCCGGTGCACCAGCATCCGCGCCCGCTCTTCGACAGCCTGGAGGGCAACCTCTGGGTGGCGCAGCACGTCGTGCCGGCGCTTCGCAAGGCGCATGTCATCCGGAGCTGGGCGGCGATGAACATCAACATCGACGGCGCGCCGATCCTCGGCGAGCACCCCGACGCCCCCGGCTTCTTCAACGCCGTCACCTCCAACGGCTACACCCTCGGGCCGCTCGTTGGCCGCATCACCGCCGATCTCGTGGCCGGAAGGCCCGCGACGCACGACATCGGCCCCTTCTCCGTCACGCGCTTCGCGAAAGGCCGCCCATGATCGAGATCCAAGGCGTCAACAAGTTCTACGGGAAGTTCCAGGTCCTCAAGAACTGCAGCACCCATGTCGCCAAGGGGGAGGTGGTCGTCGTCTGCGGCCCGTCGGGGTCGGGCAAGTCGACCCTCATCAAGTGCGTCAACGGGCTCGAAGGCTTCGACGAGGGCTCGATCCGGGTCCAGGGCATCGAGGTCGGCGACCCGAAGACCGACCTGCCGAACCTGCGCACGCGAATCGGCATGGTGTTCCAGAACTTCGAGCTTTTCCCGCACCTGTCGATCATCGAGAACCTGACGATCGCGCAGGAGATGGTCCTCCAGCGCACGCCCGACGTTGCGAAGGCCAAGGGAATGGCGCTGCTCGACCGGGTGGGGCTCGCCGACCACGCGGCCAAGTATCCCGGCCAGTTGTCGGGCGGCCAGCAGCAGCGCGTGGCGATCGCGCGTGCCTTAGCGATGGACCCGATGGCTATGCTCTTCGACGAGCCGACCTCCGCGCTCGACCCCGAGATGATCGCCGAAGTCCTCGACGTCATGGTCGGCCTCGCCCGCGAGGGCATGACCATGATGTGCGTGACCCACGAGATGGGCTTTGCCCGAAACGTCGCGACGCGGGTCGTCTTCATCGACCAGGGCGAGATCGTCGAGGACCGACCGACCGAGGCGTTCTTCTCCGACGTCACCAATCCGAGGACGCAGACCTTCCTCGGCAAGATCCTGCGACATTGAGGGCGACCGTGATGCTGGACCTCGTCATTCGCGGCGGCACGATCGCCACGGCCTCCGACGTCTTTACGGCCGACATCGGCATCCGCAACGGACGCATCGTCCAGATCGGCGAAGCGCTGCCGCCGGGCGCCGAGGAGATCGACGCCACCGGCCGCTACGTCCTGCCCGGCGGCATCGACAGCCACGTCCACCTGTCCCAGCCGTCGGGTGAGGGCATCGTGATGGCCGACGATTTCGAGAGCGGTACGCGCTCGGCGCTCTTCGGCGGCAACACGACCGTCCTGCCTTTCTGCCTGCCGGCCAGGGGGCAGCCGCTGCGGGAAGCACTGACCGCGTATCACGCCCTCGCCGAAGGGGAGTGCTATACGGATTTCTCGTTCCACCTGATCCTTCCCGAGATCAACGCCGCCATACTGGGCCAGGACCTGCCGGCATTGGTCGCCGACGGCTACACCTCGTTCAAGGTCTTCATGACCTACGAGGGCCTTCGCCTGAACGATGCCGAGATCATCCGGACGCTCGATGTCGCCCGTCGGACCGGAGCGATTGTCATGGTCCACTGCGAGAACGAGGACGCGATCCGCTACCTCATCGGGCGGGCCGAAGAGGCGGGCGAAATTGCGCCGCGCTTCCATGCATTGACGCGGCCGATCGTGGTGGAGCGCGAGGCGACGCATCGCGCCCTTTCGCTTGCCGAAGTTGTCGACACCAGGATCGTCATCGTCCACGTCTCCAACGGTCCGGCGATCGACGAGATCCGTGCGGCACGGGCCCGCGGCGTCAACGTCTTCGGCGAGACCTGCCCGCAATACCTGATGCTCACCGCCGCCGACCTCGACGGCATGGATTGGGAGGGGGCGAAGTTCGTGTGCTCGCCGCCGCCGCGCGATGCGGCCAGCCAGGAGGCCTGCTGGCGCGGCTTGGAGACCGGCGTTTTCGACCTGTTCTCCTCCGATCACTGCCCGTTCCGCTACGACGACCCCGCCGGCAAGCTGCATCCGGGAAGCCGCCGAGGCTTCCGCCATATCCCGAACGGCATTCCGGGCGTCGAGACGCGCCTGCCGATCCTGTTCTCCGAAGGGGTGATGAAGGGGCGGATCGACCTGCCCCGCTTCGTGGCGCTGACGGCAACGAACCACGCCGAGGTCTATGGGCTGGAGCGAAAAGGGCGCATCGCGGTCGGCATGGACGCCGACATCGCGATCTGGGACCCGGAGGAGCGTCGCGCCATCCGCCACGCCGATCTTCACGACGGCGCCGACTACAGCCCCTACGAGGGGCTTGAGATCTGGGGCTGGCCGACCACGGTCGTTCTCGGCGGTCGGACGATGATCGAGGACGGTGCGCTGGTCGGGCAAAAGGGGGCCGGACGCTACCGGTCGCGCAGTTCCATCCAGGCCCCGCTCGAACGCGGTCTGAGAACCGCCCTTTAAGGAGACCTTCATGAGCAATCTCACTGTCGAGATCGACGGCCATTCGTTTGCCGCGCGCTTCGAAAGCGAGACGGCGCCCAAGACCGTGGCCGCCTTTCGCAGCCTCCTGCCCTATTCCGAACGGGTGATCCACGTCCGCTGGTCGGGAGAAGCCTGCTGGATTCCCCTCGGCGACACGGACTTCGGCCTCGGCTACGAGAACGCGACCAGCCACCCCCATCCCGGCCAGATGATCCTCTATCCCGGTGGCGTCTCGGAAACCGAGATCCTCATCGCCTACGGCCCGGTCGCCTTCGCCTCCAAGGCCGGACCGCTGGCGGGCAACCATTTCCTGACGATCACCGACAAGCTGGACACGCTGGCCGAACTCGGCCGCGGCACCTTGTGGACGGGTGCAAAGTCGATCCGCTTCCGGCTGGACTGAGCGGCGAAGGGAGTTAGCGGCGGTCCGGGCATTCGAGCGGACGGCCGTCGGATTTGATCCACCGTCCCATAGGGAGCCGCATTCCATGATGACCTCGGCAGCCGCAGCCCCCGGCCATGGCGACCTTTCCCCGGAAGAGCTCGACCTTCTGATGCGGCTCGTCGTGGCTGCGAAGGATGAGACGACCTTTGCAGGCCTCGTCGCGGAGGCGATGGAGGCCGTGGGTTGCGAGGTCGAGCCTCTCGCCTACGATCCGCGGGCCGTCCCGCTGATCGAAGAGTTCGCCTCCGGCGTCGATCTCGTCTCCAGCGAGCAGACATGCCTGATCGGCAGAATCGTGCCCTCGGTCTCGACGGTCGATGCCAAAAGTCTCCTTCTCTTCGCCCATCCCGACGTGGAGCCCTGTCAGGCGGATCACGGCTGGAACCAGGATCCGCACACGCCGCGGATCGAGAACGGTCGCCTGATCGGATGGGGCGTAGCCGACGACATCGCCGGGATCATGATCATGGTGGCTTCGCTCGCGCGGCTGCGGGCCCGCGGCTGGGCTCCGCCGGCACCGGTCACCCTCGTATCGGCGCCCTCGAAGCGGCATCGCCGGGGAATTGCCGCAGCGCTCGCCAGCGGGCTCGTGGCGGATGCGGCGATCTACCTGCATCCGGCGGAATCAGGCGCCGGTCTCGACGAGATCAAGGCCTTTGCGCCGGGGCAGATCGAGTTCGCGGTGGAGATCGAGGGAGTTCCCCCGCAAACCGACGAGCCTTCGCACGCAGCCTTCGCCCATCTGGCCCGTCACCCGCTGGATGCGATGCGAGCCGTCCTAAACGCGCTGGCGGCCCTCGACCGCGTGCGAGGCGAAAGCGTCCGACACCCCCTCCTGCAGGACGCGGTCGGCCGCTCCACCAACCTCCTCGTGACGCGGATCGAGGCCGGAGAAACAGGCGCCTCGGCGCGCGTCCCAGCCTCCTGCCGGATCCAGGCGGTGATGTCGCTGGTGCCGGGCGAGACCCTGGCGGACGCGAAGGCACTCGTGGACGATGCCGTATCAGGCGCCTTGCACGAACTGGAATGGCCTCTGGCTGAGAAGCCCGTGGTGGAATGGCTCTCCGGGGTATCGGCCGCCGAAACGGACGTCGAGGGGCCGCTCTACCGACTGGTCCGGGGGACGCTGCAGGATGCCGGAGCGAACCCGAAGGTGAACCCGCTCCATACGTCGAGCGACATCCGCAACCCTCTCGTCCAGCGCTCCATGCCAACCGTCGGTTACGGTCCGGCATGCGGCAATCTGACAATGGCGAAGGGGATCGGCGAATGGGTCGACCTTCGAGACCTGTCGCGTACAATCGATGTGACGGCCACGATCATCGGATCATGGTGCAAGCCTCCAATGCCAGCATCGCGATGACATTGCTTGGCGAAGCGTCGCTGGACCAGCGTGCAGAAGCTTCGCTGGAGCGTCATTCGGGCTAAACGCCAAAACCCGTACGGTTTCGAAACGCGTGTGCTCCAACGCTACTCAGCGTCCAGCCCCACCTCATCTGGTTATAACGTCGGAAGCGGTTGCCGTCACGGATCACCTGCCGCTTCCGCCCGTCTTGCGACGCTCCTCGCCTACCCGCCAGTCATCGGCGCGCGGCTTGCGGGGTTCGTTCTTCAGCAGGTGCGGCTCCAGCACCGCCTAGGTGTTCAGTCCCGGCATCTGATGGATCGGATTGACGATGAACCGGTCTGGCTCTGAGGTCCAGATCCGGGCGATGTATTCGTAGGGCGTCAGACCACCGAGCGTCTTGAGCCGGCGGCCGAAGTTGTAGGCTGCCATGAAGTCGGCGAGGTGCGTTCGAAGCTGATCGTGGCTCTCGTAGTGGAAGCGTTCGACGGTGGCTTCCTTGATCGTGCGGTTCATCCGCTCGACCTGACCGTTCGTCCAGGGGTGGTTCGGCTTGGTGAGGCGGTGCTCGATGCCGTTGGCCTCGCAGATCATGTCGAAGCGCATCTGCCGGGACCAGGCGGTGTTACGGTTGCGCGGCTGCTCGGCGAACTGGATGCCGTTCTCCGGGAAATCGATTCACTGGATCGATTTCTGATCCTCCGAACTCGGTCAGGATCGTGTGGATCCGATAGGGCACAGCTTGCAGCAGGTGTTCCAAGAACTCCCAGGCCGTCCGTCTGTCAGCTTTGTCGACGAGCTGGGTGACCGCGAACTTACTGGTGCGGTCGATCGCGACGAACAGGTAGAGCTTGCCTTCGCCAGTCTGCACTTCGGCAATGTCCAGGTGAAAGAAGCCAATCGGGTAGCGCTTGAAGCGCTGCCGCTTTGGCTTGTCACCTTCCAAATCCGGCAATCTGGATATGCCATGCCGCTGGAGGCACCGGTGCAGCGCTGACCGGGTCAGATGCGGGATCGTCGGCTGTAGCGCGTAGAGGCAGTCATCCAACGGCAGCAGCGTATGCCGGCGAAATGCGACGACCATCGCCTCTTCGGCCTCGCTCAAGGTCGTCGAACGCGGCTCTTTCGGACCGGTCTTCCTGTCCTCAAGGGTCTGACGTTTGCGCCACTTGGCTACCGTCTTCGGATTGATGCCGAACTCTCGGCTCAGCGCCGCGAGGAAAACAAGCGATCGCTGTATTGCTGCTCGGATGGCGTGCGTGGTCGTGGCGCTGCCGTGACGAACCTGTCCCATAAAGCCTCCTTCCATTCTACGGAAAGGATCGCGCCATCAAACCCTGGGATCAAACAGCTAGACCTCTTCCGACAGCCAGCACAGATCGCGTATGATCGCACTTTCATCCAAACGACCAATGGCGGATGGACACAGTCAATCTTGGCCATACCTTGGATAGTTCCCTGACTAGAAATGATCGTCGATCATCTCGCAATCTCAACGACATACGTGTTCGCAGTTTTGTTCTGGCCGGCGCGCCACTTCCGTGCAGATCTGCGAACACCGAACGCGCCCTCCGACGCATCTTTGATGCGCGCATGGGCGAATACAGGTCGGCCCCTGAAATCGATCGAGGGGGCACCGAACTCGCAGACGGGGGCCGCTGGTTCCCAGAGGCTGTTATGAACCTTGGACAGGCGTTGGGTCGGATGAGGGAAGTCATCCGACACTTTGGGCTGGCCGCACGGGATCGCCGGAGGGCGTCGCCGGCCTTGCCGATAGCGGTGCTATCTCCGGCAGCCGCTGCTGCCGTGGCTGCGCCCGGCTCCTATCCGGCGATCCCGTGCGGCCAGCACAACACCTGTCCAAGGTTCATAACAACCTATAGCCTACGACCACGTCTCCGCAGCCGACCAGCCCGACGCGATCGGGCACTGCTCGAACCCATTGCCGTCGTGCATCTCCTCAATCCGAGGCGTCCGACTGTCCGCTCCTCGCCATTCTTGCTCAGGGAGCGGACAGTCGCCTTCCCACCCAGTCGCGCCGATCAGCGTAGGCGAAGCGGACCCGAGGAAGCGATGGATTGAGCGGTTGTCCCGGTTCACGCTCGTCGGCCGTGCCCTCCGTCAACTGCCGGCGTTGACGGCCTCGAGAATGACGTCCGCCGTTTCCTGCGGATGCGACATGTAGACCATGTGGCTCGACTTGATCTCCTTCACCTTCGTCGAGGTGCGGGCATACATCCAGCGCAGAAAGTCGGGCGGGAGAACCTTGTCCTCCGTCGTCACGATGCCGAACGACGGCTTGTCGTGCCATGCGGCTTTCTCGAAGCGCATCCGGAACGTGTCCACCCTCATCGGCTTTGCCGACGCCGCCATGAAGTCGGTGACGTCGACGGGAAGGTCGGCGCCGATCATGTCGTGATAGCTCGAGCGGTTGGGAACGAACCTCTCGTCGTCGAGCATCGTCGAATCGATGCCCATCGGAAAGCGGCTGCTGATTTCGACCAAGCTTTCGCCCCTGTCGGGTTGGAGGGCCGCGACGTACACCAGGGCCTTCACGTTTGGCGCGACTCCGGCCTCGGTGATGACGGCGCCGCCGTAGCTGTGGCCGACCAGAACGGTCGGGCCGCCCGACGAGGAGACGGCCAGCTTCACCGCCGCGATGTCGTCCTGAAGGCTGGTATGGGGCAACTGAACGATGGTGACCGTCAGTCCCCTGGATCGCAGGATTTCGAAGACATCCTTCCATCCCGAGCCATCCGTCGTGCCGCCATGCACCAGCACGACATGGCTCGCCGGTGACGAGGCGGATGCGACGACCTTGTTCGGCGCTCCGGCGTCAGTGGGTTCCATGGCGTAGGCAGGTGCTGTGACCGACAGCGCCAGCAGGGCGGCAGCCATGGTTCTCTTCATGAGCATCGTATGTCCTTTCAAGGATGTGGGAGCGTCAAGCGTGGCTCCCTCCGCGTCCTGAAGTCCGGCGCGAGATCAGACCGCCGCGACCCCGCCATCGACGAAGAGCTCGTGGCCCGCGACGAAGCTGCTCTCGCTCGACGCGAGGTACAGCACGGCAGCCGCGACCTCCTCGAGGTGCCCGAGGCGCCCGAGCGGAACCCCACTCACCACTGCCTCTTCCGTCCCCGGGGCGGCGTCGAAGTATCCGCGCATCAGCCGGGTCTCGGTCGCGCCGGGAGAGACGACGTTCACGCGGATGCCGCGGTCCTTCAGGTCGATGGTCCAGCTTCGCGCGAAGGACCGGACCGCCGCCTTGCTGGCATTGTAGAGCGACTGTCCGGGATAGGCCTTCGATCCCGCGATCGAACCGTTGAGGACGATGACGCCTCCTTGCGACATCAGAGGCAGCGCCTTCTGCACGGTGAAGAGCAGGCCCTTCACGTTGAGGCCGAAGGTCGAGTCGAAGTGCGCTTCCTCGATCGCCTCGAGCGGGACGGGCTGGTGCATGCCCGCGTTGGCGAAGACGACGTCGACCCTGCCATGGTCACGCCCGACGCGCTCGTAGAGCGACGCGAGGTCGGCGACATTCGTAACGTCCCCCCGCACGCCGACGGCACCGTGACCGATGTGGTCGACCGCCTCGTCAAGGAGCTCCTGTCGCCGTCCGGTGATGTAGACCCGAGCCCCTTCCTCCGCAAAGCGCCGCGCGGACGCCAACCCGATGCCGTCGCTTCCGCCTGTGACCACCACGACCTTGTCGTCGAACCGCTTTGTCATCATATCATGCGCTCAAGTGGACTGTTTCTCCACTTACGATATGGAGACATTCTCCACTTTGCAAGCCGGGGAGAAAGCATGAGCGATAGTGGGCTGCGCGCCGATGCGGAACGGAACCGCCAACGCATCCTCGTCGCGGCGGAGGAACTCTTCCTGGAACGGGGGGCGAGCGTGTCGCTGGACGAGGTGGCCAAGCGGGCCAAGGTCGGGGCCGGCACGCTCTACCGCCGCTTTCCGACGCGGGAGGCGCTTCTCGCGGCCACCAGCGACGAACGTTTCACGTCGGTCGCGGAAGCGAGCCGCGCTCGGGATGCGGATCATGAGCCGGAGGATGCCCTGCGTCGCTTTATCGAGGAACTCGCGCTGAACACGAGCGTGTATCAGAGCCTCGCCGCTTCGCTCGGGACCGTCATCCAACATGGGACGCCCGGCTGCAACGCGATCACCGAAGAGGGGCATCGCCTTCTCCGACGCGCGAAGGAGGCCGGGGTCGTGCGCGAGGACGCCAGCTTCGACGACGTCGTTTGCGTCGTAAGCGCCATCTCCATCGCGGTCGAAAAGGACAGCAGACCGACGCCGCGTGTTGCCCATCTGGTGGATCTGCTCTTCAACGGTATGCGCGTGCGCTGACGGACTCAGGGATCGGTGCGGTCCGCAGCAAGGGGAAGCGTGCTCCCGCGATCTAAGGGAGCGGTGCCCAAGCCTCCGGCAGTCCATCCGCAAGCGACCCATCACGCATGATCGCGGGTTGGGATGACCGTCCCGAAAGCCGCCATCAAACGACAGGATTAATCGTTCGCTGAACGAGGCCCCCCTGACGTGACCCGTTAAATTTCGGCCACGGTTCGCTAAGGTCCGCCCAACGATGGTTCTGACCGGAACTTTGGCCCACGTGTCATGAGAGTTCTAGGGCTCTTGTGAGTTGATCCACGAACTCGGCCGGGGTCAAGTTTCGAGAGGCTCGCGTGCGGACGGTGGTGGTTGTAGTCCTCCCGCCAGGCCTCGATCCGGACCCTAGCGCCCGCCATGGACAGGAACCAGGAGGCGTTCAGACATTCGCTGCCCAGGCGGGCGTTGAAGGCTTCGATGAAGCCGTTGTCCGTCGGCTTTCCCGGTTTCGAGAAGTCCAGCTCGACCTTGTTCAGATAAGCCCTTTGATCGAGCATCCGACCAGCGAACTCAGGACCGTTGTCCACCCGAATGCTCGCCGGCTTGCCACAATGGGCGACCAGCCGGTCAAGTTCCTCGGCGACCTGATACGCCCGGAAGTTCGTCCTCGCACAGGTCGCGAGAACCTCTCTCGTATGGCAGTCGAGGGTCGGCTCTCTCCTCTCGTCGAGAAATCGCGCCCGAAAATTCTCACGCCGTCCGGACCAGTTTTCCAGGTCAGCGCCACCGGCTCTGAACTATGAGGCCCGCCCCTAAGAGGAGACCGAAGACCTCTTTACGAAGCAAAAGATGCTGAAACATGGACAATTTGCAGCAGCTCGTGCCGCCGCGCCCGCAAAATGCAGCAAGTTAGTTTGCCACAAATGCGTAACACTCAGTCGCGGAACCAAAGCAGTTGGGAATAAAAGCGCCGCACTGGAACGTCCGATACCCACCTTCAAGCAAGAATATCCCATAAGCACCCGATCTCTTTCAAGCAGAAGCCTAGGTATCGGAAGCTGAATTGTCCAACCAATGTCGCGCCGATCCCACTGGCTGCACTGACAAAGGAAAGGTTCGATGACGCTGAACCAACAAACGGACGGCTCGGCGGCGCCGGCGCTTTCAGTTCGCGGCCTGACGATCGATCTGCCCAAGGGCATGGAGCGACGCCACGCCGTCGAGAAGATCGCTTTCGATCTGCAGCAAGGCCAGATCCTCTGCATCGTGGGCGAGTCCGGCTCGGGCAAGTCGGTGACGGCCAACACGATCATGGGCCTTCTGCCCCCTTCGATCCGCGTCTCCTCCGGCGACATCCGGCTCGGCGGGCCGGAAGGCACCTCCATCATCGGCGCATCGGCTGCGACCTTGCGCGGCCTTCGCGGCCGCACGGTCTCGATGATCTTCCAGGACCCGCTCTCGGCGCTCAACCCGCTGATGACGGTGGGGGCGCAGATCACCGAGGTTCTGACAGCCCACGGGGTCGGCACGAAGGACTGGCAGCGACGACGGGTCATCGAGCTCCTGACGGAGGTCAACCTTCCCGATCCGCAGCTCATGTACGATCAGTACCCTTTCCGCCTGTCGGGCGGGCAGCGCCAGCGCGTCATGATCGCGATGGCGCTTGCGCTGGAACCCAAGGTGCTGATCGCCGATGAGCCGACGACGGCGCTCGACGTGACGACGCAGGCTCAGATCCTCCATCTCATCCGAGACATCCAGCGCCGCAAGGGGATGAGCGTCATGTTCATCACCCACGACTTCGGCGTCGTGGCCGAGATCGCCGACAGCGTGATCGTCATGGAAAAGGGCCACATCGTCGAAAAGGGCAGCGCCGAGGCGGTCTTGAAGTCGCCGTCCCATCCCTATACCCGGCGCCTGATCGCCGCCGTGCCGGGGCTGACGGGCAAGGACCGGGCCAGCGCCATGGCCTCCGCACGCGAGCCGATCCTCAAGGTGGAGGGGTTGCAGAAGACCTACCGCAGCGGCAGCCGGCTGTTCGGCAGCCTTCGCGTCGTGCCGGCGGTGCAGGACGTTTCCTTCGAGATCGCGGCCGGGCGCACGCTCGGGATCGTCGGCGAGAGCGGCTCGGGCAAGTCCTCGCTCGGGCGGCTTCTCGTCAAGCTGCAGGACTGCGACGGCGGGCGCATCCTGTTCGAGGGGCAGGACATCGCCGGGCTCGAGGAGGCCGCGTTCCGCTCCCTGCGGCCGAAGATCCAGATGATCTTCCAGGATCCCTTCGCCTCGCTCAACCCGCGATCGACGATCGGCCACATCCTGACCGTCGGCCCCGTCGCGCACGGCACGGCCTATGCGGACGCGCGCGCGGAGGCCAAGGCGCTCCTGTCGCATGTCGGGCTGGATGCCGGCGCCTTCGAGCGCTATCCGCACGAGTTCTCGGGCGGCCAGCGCCAACGCATCGGCATCGCCCGCGCCCTGATGTTCAAGCCCCAGCTCCTCGTCGCGGACGAGGCGGTCTCGGCACTCGACGTGTCGATCCAGGCCCAGATCCTCAAGCTCCTCGATCAGATCCAGCGCGAGACGGGCGTCTCGATGATCTTCATCACCCACGACCTGCGCGTCGCCAGCCAGATCTGCGACGAGATCGCCGTGATGCAGAAGGGCCGCGTCGTCGAGCAGGGTCCGCCCTCGCAGATCTTCCTCGATCCCCGTTCGGCCTACACGCGCGAACTCGTGGCCGCCATTCCGGGCGAGAAGCCGGCGGACAGCCGGCCCGCCGTCCTGAACTGACGGCCCGAGCGCACCCGCCCGACACCCGAAACCTGCAACGCAACCTGGAATGGAGACGACGTCATGACGGACACGACCACCCCGAAGTCGGGCCTTTCGCGCCGCGAAGCCCTGCGCCTGATGGCGGCGAGCGGGCTTGCCGCCTTCGTCGCCCCCCAGTTCCTGGGCGGCGCCGCCTTCGCTCAAGGGAGCGAGGCGCCCAAGGGCCGTGTGGTCGTCGGCATGTCGCAGGAACCGACGGTCTTCAATCCGCTGATGGTCCATGCCGAAGTGGACGACGCGGTCGCGTTCTCGGTCTTCGACGCCCTGTTCCGCATCGACGCGCAGGGCACGATCCAGCCCAACCTCGCCGCCGAGGTGCCGACCCTCGAGAACGGCGGCATCTCCGCCGACGGCCTGAACTGGCGGATCAAGCTGCGCGACGGCGTGACCTGGCACGACGGCACGCCGTTCACCGCCGAGGACGTGAGGTACACGATCGAGCTGATCGTCGATCCGAAGTTCCGCGCCTGGCGCACGGGCGGGCACGCGCTGGTCCGTGACATCAACGTGGTCTCGCCGACCGAGATCACCTGGCGCATGGAAAGCCCCTTCGCGCCCTATCTCGCCTTCCTCGCCGAAACCTTCATCGTGCCGAAGCACATCCTGGAGAAGGAGGCCGACGTGAACGCGGCGGCCTTCAACCAGGCGCCCGTGGGCACCGGCGCCTTCAAGTGGAGCCAGCGCGTGGCGGGCGACCGCGTCGAGCTCGTCGCCAACAAGGACTATTTCGGCGAAGGGCCGTTCATCGAGCAGCTCGTCTTCAAGTACATCCCCGACATGACGGTGCTCTACACCCAGTTCCAGAGCGGCGACGTCGATCTGGTGGATCAGGCCTACATCACGGCCGACCACTACGAGGAGGCCAAGACGCTGGCCGACCGCGTGGTCGAGACCGAAACCGGGTCCTCGATCGAGGGCATCTTCTTCAACCTCGAGCGGCCCCAGTTCAAGGACCCGGCGGTGCGCAAGGCGCTTTACGCCGCGCTCGACCGGCAGTCGATCATCGACGGAATCTACTACGGCGTCCCGTCGGTCACCGAGACCTTCATGCCGCCGCAGTCCCCCTACTACGACCCGAACCTGCCGGTTCAGGCCTTCGACCTCGAAGCGGCCCGCAAGATGCTCGACGACGCGGGCTGGGTGCCGGGCTCGGACGGAATCCGTGCCAAGGACGGCGTGCGCCTGTCCTTCGCCAACTCCACCACGGCGGGCAACCATCTGCGCGAGCAGGTTCAGCAGTACATCCAGCAGATCTATCGCGACCTCGGCGTGGAGATGACCATCTCCAACCTGCCGGCCGCGGTGATGTGGGGCGATTTCTGGGTCAAGTCGCAGTTCGACACCGCCATCTCGGGCGTCAACTTCCTGATCGCCTCCGACCCGGACGTCACCAACCGCTTCGCCTCCACCTCCAGCGTCGCGAAGGGCGGCAAGGGGTCGAACGTGATGCAGTACGCGAACCCGAAGGTGGACGAGCTCCTGGCCAAGGGGCGCGGCACCTTCGATATCGACGAACGCAAGGCGGTCTATCAGGAGGTGCAGCAGATCGTTCGCGAGGACCTGCCCTTCATGCCGCTGTTCGTGAACACGAACGTCATGGGCCACAAAGCGGGTCTGGAGGGCTTCGTCTTCAACCCCAACACGCGCACGGCGTCCTCGCACGCCGCGGTCTGGCGCTGGAAGGCCTGATCGTCTCCGCCGCCCTCCGCCGCCCGCCGGCGGAGGGCACCGCCTCCGGCCTCCACCCGAAGGGCATGAGCTGAATGCACGGCTTCCTCCTCAAACGGCTTTTCCAGAGCCTCGTCCTTTTGCTGATCGTCTCGGTGATCGGCTTCGTGGTGCTGAACCTTCTGCCCGGGGGTCCGCTGGCGCAGTTCGGCCTCGACTCGAGCATGACGCAGGAGGACCTCGCACGCCTCAGCGAGCAGCTCGGCCTGAACCGCCCGCTCTACGTGCAATATGCCGAATGGGCCTGGCGGCTCGTGCAGGGCGACTGGGGCGTGTCGTTCCGCGACGGGAACCCCGTTCTCGAGGTGATCGGCCGCCACCTCTGGGCGACCTTCCTCCTGATGGGCTCGTCCACCGTCATCGCCGTGGCCCTCGGCGCCTGGATCGGCATCCGCAGCGCGACGCATCGCGGCTCGGTCTTCGACACGATCTCAACGGTCGGCGCCATGGTGGCCCTGTCGATCCCGACCTTCTGGTTCGGTCTCGTCGGCATCTACGTCTTCTCGCTGAAGCTCGGCTGGCTGCCGGCCGGCAACATGTACACGATCGGCGACGAGACGGTGCTGGACTATCTCCACCACCTCATCCTGCCGAGCGTCGTGCTCGCCCTCGTCCATGTCGCCGTCTGGAGCCGCTACATGCGCTCGGCGACGCTCGACGTCATCAACCAGGACTTCGTCAAGACGGCCCGCGCCAAGGGCCTGTCCGAGCGGCGCATCCTGATGAAGCACGTCGTCGGCAACGCGCTCCTGCCCATGGTGACCCTCGCCGGCATCCAGCTTCCCAGCGTGCTGACGGGCGCGCTCGTCACCGAGACGGTGTTCACCTGGCCGGGCATGGGGCGTCTCTTTCTCGATAGCCTCGGCTACAGCGACTATCCCGTGGTGATGGGCCTCCTGATGTTCTCGGCGATCCTCGTCATCGTCAGCAATCTTCTCGCGGACATCGCGGTCGCCCTGATCGACCCCCGCATCCGGTTGGCCTGAGCCATGTCCTTCATCGTTCGAGACAGGGAGTCAGCCGCCATGACCACCGTCGCCCTCCCCCATCCCCTCCGAGAGCGCTGGTGGCGCAGCCGCACGGCCCGTCGCTTCCGGCGCAACAACCTCGCCCTGTTCGGGGTGGCGATGATCGCGATGCTGGTTCTGGCCTGTGCCGTCGGCCCTTATCTCCTGCCCTACACCTCGCTGAACATCGATCTGCGCGCGCGCTTCGCGCCGCCCTTCACCGGCCAGCACTATCTCGGCACCGATCCGCTCGGGCGCGACATCGCCGCCCGTCTCTTCGAGGCCGGGCGCATCTCGCTGGCCGTCGGCTTCTCGGCCATGCTCCTGTCCACGATCATCGGAACGCTGGTCGGCGTCGTCGCGGGCTATCGCGGCGGCTGGGTGGGCACGGTGCTCATGCGCACGGTGGACGGGTTCCTGTCCTTTCCCTCGATCTTCCTGGTGCTGGCGCTCGCGGCGGCGCTCAAGCCCAGCGCCACGATGATCACGGTCGTCATCGCGCTGACGAGCTGGATGGAGGTCGCGCGCATCGTCGAGACCGAAGTGCGCTCCTTGCGCGAGCGCGAGTTCGTGCTGGCCGGCCGCATGCTCGGCCTCAGCGGCGCGCACATCATGTTCCGCGAGATCCTGCCGAACGCCATCGGGCCGATCATCGTGGCCGCGACCCTGACCGTCGCGCGCGCCATCCTGATGGAAGCCTATATCAGCTTCCTCGGCTACGGCATCCAGCCGCCGCTTCCCTCCTGGGGCAACATGCTGAACGGCGCGCAGCAATATCTCGGCAGCGCCCCCTGGCTCGCCATCATTCCCGGCGCGGCCATCACCATCGCGGTCGCCAGCTTCAACTTCATCGGCGACGGACTGCGCGACGCCTTCGACGTGCGCGCCGACCACAAGTAGGGCCGAGGACATCCGAGGCGGTCGTCCCGTCGCGGCCGCCTCGCCAGAAAAGACAGCCGCCCCTCGCGGCGCATCATACCCGAGAGACAGACAGGCCATGCGCATCGTCGTGAACCGTATCCAGGACAGCCCCGCGTTTCCCGGGAAGGTGGACGTGGTCGTGATCGGGGCCGGCATCGTCGGCACTTCCACCGCCTACGAACTGACCCGCAAGGGTCTGTCCGTCGCCCTGATCGAGAAGGGCATCGTGGCGGGCGAGCAGTCCGGGCGCAACTGGGGCTGGGTGCGCCAGCAGAACCGCGACCTACACGAACTCCCGCTTGCCATGTACAGCCTTCGGCGCTGGGGAGAACTGGGCGAGGAGATCGGCGCCGACCTCGGCTTCCGCCGTACCGGCTGTCTCTACGTGACCAAGGACGAAGCCGAACTCGCAAAATGGGAAGCATGGAGCGCGAAGGCCCGCGCCATGGGCTTCACCAACGAGAGCCTGACGAAGGCGCAGGCGCTCGAGCGCATGAAGGGCAGCACCAGCGCCTGGATCGGCGGCCTCTGGTCGCCGACCGACGGGCGCGGCGAGCCCGGCATGGCCGCCCCTGCCATTGCGCAAGGCGCGCAGGCGCTCGGTGCCTCGCTCCACCAGAACTGCGCCGTGCGCGGCCTCGACATCGCCAACGGACAGGTGACGGGCGTGTGGACCGAGCGCGGCCTGATCCGCGCCGACGCCGCCGTGCTGGCGGGCGGCGCCTGGAGCTCGCGCTTCCTGCGTCGCCACGGGATCGATCTGCCCGTGGCCAACATCGAGGGTACCGCGCTTCGCACCACGCCGGCCCCGGAGGTCGTCGAGGCGGGCTGCGTGACGGGCGCCGGCTATGCGCTGCGCCGCCGCCTCGACGGCGGCTACACGATCTCCGTGCCGGGCCACGGCGTCGTCAATCTCGCGCCACAGGGCATCCGCTACGCCGCCAAGTTCCGCGAGATGATGAAGGCCAAGATCGCCAAGAAGCTCAAGTACAGGCTGAACGGCCAGTTCTTCAACGGACCCGACGCCTGGGGCACGTGGGACTTCGACAAGACCTCGCCCTTCGAGCGGATCCGCATCATGGACCCCGTGCCCCAGCAGGACTTGGTGGACGAAGCGATCCGAGCCCTCGTCGCCGACTTTCCCGTCTTCAAGGGCATCGGCGTCGCGGGGGCCTGGGCCGGGCTGATCGACACCTCGCCCGATCTCGTACCGGTGATCGGCAATCCGGCCGGGCTGCGCGGCCTGACGATCGCCACCGGCTTCAGCGGCCACGGTTTCGCGCTGGGGCCGGGCGCCGGGCGGTTGGCAAGCGAGCTGGCGACCAACGACACGCCCTTCGTCGAGATCGATGCCTTCCGCCTCGGCCGCTTCTCGGACGGCTCGGCTATCAAGCGGCCGGAGATGATGTAGATCGACGTCGGGAGGACATCGCCGTGACGGCGAGGAAAGGGCGGGACGATCCCCTGACGACCGGAGGACCGCTTCCAGCCCAGCCGGCCCGAGGCCGTGTCGCGAGGGCGACGCGAAGACTGGTATCCGGAGGCATGCCGGGGATGCAGCGCCCAACCTCTCGTGCGGCGGGGGCACTCGGATATAGGCTGCCCCGATGACGGACCGGCCCGTTCCGGCACGCCAAGCCCGCCATGCATCGGATTCGAACCGGGCCACCTAACGGGGGCAGGCCAGGTCCCGCTCCCCTCAGGAGCCCGCCTTCGCGAACTCCTTGCGGTGATCTCGGACGAAGTCCGCGAAGCTATGTGGTCGCTGGCCCGTGAGGCGTTCGATCTCGAAGGTGGGGTCGATGTCGTGATGACCGGCGACGACGTCCGCGAACTGCACGACCAGACCCTTTGTCATCCACCGTGAGTTGCCCGTCAGCCGGAGCAGTAGGCGAAAAAGCGGCTTCGGCAGGTTCAGGTAGCGGACCTTGTGCTTCAAGACCTCCGATAGGCGCTTGGCCGCCTCTCTCATGTCCAGGGTCTCAGGCCCCGTCAGGAAATAGGTCGCTCCCCGATGACCGTCCTGGGAGAGAACCGTCGCGGCGACACGCGCCACATCGCGCGTATCGACCCAGGAGACCGACCCCGTCCCCGCCACCTGCGGAAGGAAGCCCTTCGAGACCGGGTCCTTGAACCACAGGAAGTTCTGCATGAAGGCGGTGGGCTTGAGGATCGTCCAACCGACGCCGGCCGAACGCAGATGGTGATCGATGAGCGCATGCGTTCGGGCCCATGGCACGGGAGAGCGCACGTTGCCGTCGGAGGCCGAGATTTTCACGATCCGGCCCACACCCGCGCGCTTGGCAGCGTCGATGGCAGCCGTTTCCTGAGCGAACTGGTCAGGCGTCGGCGGCGTGACGAGGAACATCACGTCGCAGTCCCGCATCGCATCCGTCAGCGTTTCGGGCTTGTCGAAGTCACCGAGGACAGCGTCCATGCCGTTCCGCCTGAAGCTTTCGACCTGTTCGGGTTTTCGGGCCATCGCCCGGAACGGCGTTCCGGACGCCTGGAGCAGCCGACAGACTTCACCGCCGATACCGCCGGTGGCGCCAGATACCAGAATCATGTTGGTCGGTCCTTCTCGGTTGTTGGATCAGTGGTCGTCCGGGCCGTCCAGCCGGTCCGAGATGACGCCCACCATCGCCCGGATGGTCGCCGTTGCCTCTCGGATGCGCGCCACGCCAATCTCATCCACGATTGCCTGATCGAGCGGTGCAACCGCTCGTTCGGCGCCAAGGAGAGCGTCGGATCCTGCGGAGGTCAGAACGACGAGCTTTGCCCGGCGGTGGTGCGGATTCGGCTTGAACTCGACCAAGCCCTGCTCGGCGAGGAGGTCGACGATGCGTTGGACCGCCTGCCGTGTCAGCCCCATGTTGCGAGCGATCGAGGCGACTGCGAGCGGAACTGGCGAGTATCGAAGTGCGGCAAGAACCTGCCACCACGCGCTGGTGAGACCCAGATGGGCGACAAGGTCATTGCCTGCACTGACCAAACGGCCATTGGCTTCGAAGATCGATAACGCGAACTCGCGCACGTCGGGATCGAGGTCGGCCATTTCCGCAATAGACTTTCAATTTGACAGCCTGTTGTCGATAATTGGCGAGGTCCCGGATGGTTCCGCTCGGCGTTGCCGAGCCGAGCACGGGGCGCCCGTCCGCCTTGACCTCCTCAAACTGAGGAAATGCGCTCGAGAGCGGATGGAAGTCCGTTTCGGCAGGAACAGTGGAAGGGCCATTCCTGCGATCGAAAACGAAACTTCGAACGATGATGCCGGGAGTTTTTCAACTGCGGCAGAATCTTCGGCGCCGCCTGGATCACGCTGGAAGCTGAGAAGCGGCCATGCGCGGCGGCTGACGAAGTACGAGCTCCGATCTTGATCCAACGAACGGCCAGTGATTGCTCTCGCGGCGAAACAGCCGAAGAACCGATAAGGCCCGAATTGTCGGTGGCCCCCAACTCGCTGAGCGTTCGCCCCGTGCCCACGCGTCACACAGGGAGCGGCCGGACCGACGTCCGCCGTACCTGTCGCGACGCACCGTCATGCTCGGCGCCGCATCCCACCCGCCATTCCCGCCCTTTCGGCAAGCCTCGGGTTGCCGCCGGCGGCCGGCGCCTGCAACCGTTTGAAGGACTGCGTTCCATGATCGACCCTATCTCGCACCTCCAAGGTTCGGGACACCTCGGGCACTTCTTCATCGACGGCGCTTGGTGCCCCCCGGCGGGCCGGCAGAGCGTCCCGGTGATCGATCCCGCCTCGGAAGCATCGATCGCGGACCTGCCGCTCGGCGATCGGACGGATGTCGACCGGGCCGTTGCGGCGGCTCGTCGCGCTTTCGCCCCATGGTCGCGCACGAGCTTGAGCGAACGCTCCGAACTGCTCGGCCGCGTTCATACGCTCGTGCTCGAGCGGCTGGATCTTCTCTCGCATGCGATCCGTCTGGAGATGGGGGCGGCCATCACCTATGCGCGGGAGGCACAAGTTCCGCTGGCAGCGGCGCATGTGCGCGTGGCGGCCGACAATCTCGCGACCTTCCCCTTCGTCTCGAAGCGGGGAACCACGGCGATCCTGAAGGAGCCGATCGGCGTCTGCGCGCTGATCACACCTTGGAACTGGCCCCTCTATCAGATCACCGCCAAGGTCGCCCCGGCGCTGGCAGCCGGCTGCACGGTGGTTCTGAAGCCGAGCGAGCTTTCTCCGCTGAGCGCTCTTCTCTTCGCGGAGATCATGGAGGAAGCCGGTTGCCCGCCGGGCGTCTTCAACCTCGTTCATGGTTCGGGTCCCGTGGTCGGCGAAGCCCTCGCAGCGCACGAGGACGTCGACATGATCTCGATCACCGGGTCGACGCGGGCGGGCGTCATGGTGGCGCAGGCAGCCGCACCGACGGTCAAGCGGATCGCGCAGGAACTTGGCGGCAAATCGCCGAACATCGTCCTGGCCGACGCCGATCTCGCCCGCTGCATCCCGCTTGGCGTCGCGGCGGCCATGCGCAACCTCGGCCAGTCCTGCAGCGCGCCGACCCGCATGCTGGTGCCGCGCGCACGGCTCGCCGAAGTCGAGGCGCTGGCGGCCCGAACGGCCGAGAGCTTCCGCGTCGGCGACCCTTCGGACGCGCAAGTGACCCATGGCCCCATCGCGAACCGGGCACAGTTCGACCGCGTCCAGACCATGATCGAGACCGGCATCGCGGAAGGCGCCAAGCTCGTCACTGGCGGGCCGGGGCGTCCGGACGGTCGGGACGCCGGGCTGTTCGCGCGGCCGACCGTCTTCTCGGACGTGCATCCCGACATGGCGATCGCAAGGGAGGAGATCTTCGGTCCGGTCCTTGTCATTCTGCCCTACGACAGCCTTGAGGAGGCGATCGAGATCGCAAACGACACGATCTACGGTCTCGGCGCGCATGTGCATGGCGCCGATCTCGATCAGGCGCGCTTCGTCGCCTCTCGGATCCGCGCGGGGCAGGTCCACATCAATGCGCCGGCCTGGGACCCCCAGGCACCTTTCGGCGGCTACAAGCGATCCGGCAACGGGCGCGAGTACGGCCCTGAAGGGATGGAAGAATATCTCGAAACCAAGGCCGTCCTCGGCTTCTTTCCCAATCCGGCCTGACGAGGGCTTGGGTCCATGGTCATGCCTGTCTCGGTAAATGGACCCCACCGGTTCCTTTCGTGGAAAGAGCCCCTCGCATCCGTGCGGGAAGCGCCGAGATCGCCGGCCCCAGCGGAGACCTGGCCGAACGCCGGGTACGCTGAAACTCGGCCGATGTCTTGATCGGTCGAGGATCGGGGCGCGATCGAAGGCTCACCCCGTGACCGCCTTAACCCAGACACGATGGCTTACGCCCCTTGTGTCAGGATTTCCCTGCTCGGGATGCGATCCGTCCGGCATGACCACCGTTCGGCGCCGAGAAATCTAGGGGGTGCGAGAGATGGGGACGCGTCCCCGGCGCATCGGCATGCCGTTCACATCCGCAGGATATGTCGAACCGTCCGGCCCGCCGCGAGCGCCTCGAACCCCTCGTTGATGTCGTCGAGCGTGCCGGTACTGGTGATCAGCTTGTCGACCGGCAAACGCCCCGTTCGATAGAGCGCGATGAAGCGGGGAATGTCTCGCGATGGAATGCAGCTTCCGACGTAGGATCCCTTGAGGGTCCGCTCCTCCGCGACGAGGCGCAGCGGCGACAGGGCCATCGTAGCCGAAGGAGGGGCGAGGCCGGCGGTGACGGTGGAGCCCCCGCGACGGGCGAGCGAGAAGGCGAGTTCCAGAGCCCGTGCCGAGCCGGCCAGCTCGATCGCATGGTCGACACCGCCGCCGGTCAACGTCCGCACGGCCTCGACGCTTTGCGGATCGGCCGCGTCGAAGGCGTCGGTCGCGCCCAGCTCACGGGCGAGCGCCAGCTTTTCCGGCGACAGGTCGAGGGCGACGACACGCGCGGCGCCCGCCGCGCGCGCGCCCATCAGCGCGGCGAGCCCGACGCCCCCGAGCCCGACGATCGCGACGCTCTCGCCGGCCCTCACGCCCGCCGTATTGATGACGGCGCCGACGCCCGTCAGCACCGCGCAGCCGAAGAGGGCGGCGATCTCGAACGGGATGTCCTTGTCGATACGCACCAGGGAGCGGCGCGACAGGACGGCGCGCTCGGCGAAGGCCGAGACGCCGATATGGTGGTGGACCGGCTCGCCGTGCCAGCGCAGGCGCCGCGCACCCGACAGGAGGGTGCCCTGCCCGTTGGCCGCTCCGCCCGGCTCGCAGAGCGCCGGCCGGCCCTCCGCGCAGGGGCTGCAATGGCCGCAGGAGGGCACGAAGACCATCACGACATGGTCGCCGGGGCCCAAATCCTCGACGCCCGGTCCGACCGCCTCCACCTCGCCCGCCGCCTCGTGGCCGAGCACCATGGGCACGGGGCGAAGGCGCGCGCCGTCGATGACCGACAGGTCGGAATGGCAGAGCCCGGCGGCCCGCACCCGGACCAGGACCTCGCCGTGACCCGGCGCGTCGAGCTCCACCGTTTCGATCGACAGCGGCCGCGTCCGGTCGAACGGGCGCTCGACCGGGGAGGCCTGCAGAAGCGCGGCGCGGGTGGACAGGCTCATGGCAGGAGGCCCGCCGTGGCAAAGCCCCCATCCACCGCCAGGATCTGGCCCGTCACGTAGGAGGAAGCGCGGGGATCGACGAGGAAACCGATCGTGCCGGCGATCTCCTCCGGCTGGCCGTAGCGGCGCATAGCGACCCGGTTGAGCCAGCGCTCGCGCGTTCCCGCGTCGTGGAACTCGCGCACCATGGCGGTCTCGATCGGTCCGGGCGACACGGCGTTGACGCGCACGCCCGCGGGCGCCAGCTCCACCGCCATGATCTTGGTCAGCGTGATGAGCGCGCCCTTCGACGCGCCATAGGC
Organism: Aureimonas sp. SK2; assembly: GCF_029813115.1. Classification (GTDB taxonomy): domain Bacteria; phylum Pseudomonadota; class Alphaproteobacteria; order Rhizobiales; family Rhizobiaceae; genus Aureimonas. Next base: position 2,977 of record NZ_JAPZDS010000023.1, on the reverse strand, counting down.
CGAGCGCCCGGCATTGCCGACCATGCCCGACACCGAGGCGACGTTGACGACCGAGCCCTCGCCCGCTTCCAGCGCCGGCAGGAGCGCCTTGGCCAGCGCGAAGGCGGCGATGACGTTGATCTCGTAGATGCGCCGGAACATGTCCGGGGTCGTGTCGCGGAAGCTCGTGTTGAAGCCGACGCCCGCGCTGTTGACGAGGCCGGCGACGGGCCGCCCCCCGAGGCCGGCGACGAAGGCGGCGATGGCCGCCTCGTCCGTCAGGTCGATCGGGTGGACGGACAGGGCCTCGTCGCCGAGCCGCTCCGCCAAGGTGTCCAGCCCCGCCGCGTCGCGGTCGAGCGCGGTGACGGGCCAGCCTTCGGCCAGAAAGCGCTCCACGGTGGCGAGGCCGATGCCCGACGCCGCCCCGGTGACGATCACGAGGTTCCTGGTCATTCCATGTCTCCCAAAGCTTCCACGACGATCTCGAAGGTCACGCCGACCGGGTTGTCGTCCCGCGCGAACGTGCCTTCGCCGACCGCGCCGTCGACGTCCACGACCACCGCCGGCAGGTCCACCCGGCCGTCCGCCACCCGGCGGCCATTCGAGAAAAAGATCTCCGTCGCCGCGCAATCGACGCGCGCGCCGTCCGCAAAGCGCACGCCGTCGACGCTGCCGATCCCGTGGATGCGCGCGCGGCCGATGCCGGCCGCCTCGCAAGCGCGCTCCACCGCCGTCACCACGTCCTCGCCGGGCAGAAGGCGCAGGAGGAGGCCGTCCGGCCGCTCGGGCGCGGCATCGGCCACCGGCGTGAACAGCGAGAAGGCGGTCTCCAAGTCGGGCAGGCGCTCGAAGGCTGCGCCGTCGGCTACGAGGCCGCGAAACGGGATCGCCTCGTCCACCACGCATTCGCCCGGCAGCATGTGGCCGGCCTCGGGCATCCCGGCGCCGGCCTGCCAGCGCCCGTGGCAATGCAGGAAGGGCCGGCCGTTCTCCAGGCCGACGATGGCGACAGCCTCCTCGATCTCCGCACCGTCCGGCGCCTCGAACGTGTCGCTGTACCAGGCGGCGTGAACGCCGTCCGTACTCCAGGCCGGAATGACGTAGCGATAGGGCCGGCAGCGTCCGCCTTGGAGCGTCAGGACGCCGCTCGCGCCGCCCGCCTCAGCGAACACGCGCGCGACCTCGGCGAGCACCGTGAAGCCGGGCCGCAGTTCGCCCTCAATGGCGCGTAGGCGCACCGGGGCGGCCGCGACGCGCGCGGGCGCGACGGGGCCTGGATGGCGCAGCGTGCGGCGCACGGGCGCGTCCATCAGCTCGCCTTCCGGAGCGCCGGATCGCTCGTCTCGCCGCGCCGCTCCAGCTCCTCGCGCACGAGCTTCTTGGTGATCTTGCCATAGGCGGATTTCGGCAGCGCCTCCCAAAAGGTGACGCGCTTTGGCATCTTGTAGCGGCTGAGCTTGCCGTCGAGAAAGGCGAGGAGCGCCGCCTCGTCCACCGTCTGCCCTTCCGCCAGAACGCAGACGGCGATGCCGACCTCGCCCCACATCGGATCGGGGAGGCCCAGAACGGCCACCTCGCTCACGGCGGGATGGGTGAGGATCTTCTCCTCGATCTCGCGCGGATAGACATTGGAGCCGCCCGAGATGTACATGTCCGACGACCGGCCGGTGATGTAGACGAAGCCCTCGGCGTCGCGGTGGCCGAGATCGCCGGTGCGGAACCAGCCGTCGCGGAAGGCCTTCGCGTTGGCCTCCGGGTTGTCGTAGTAGCCGGCGAAGACCGCCGGGCCGATCACGCAGATCTCGCCGGTCTCGAACGGCGCCAGCTCGCGGCCCGTCTCGTCCTGGATCTGCACCTCCATGCCCGTCCGCTCGAAGCCGCAAGTGCCGATCCGCACGCCCTCCGCGTCCTCGGCCGCATGGAGCGCGGGCGGGAGGACGGTGATGGCGCCCGTCACCTCGCCGAGCCCGAAATACTGGACGAGCTTGGGGCCGAGAACCTTCAGCGCCCGCTTCTGGTCCTCGCGATACATCGGCGCGCCGGCATAGATCACGTAGCGCAGCGAGGAATGGTCGTGGGCCGCGGCGGCGGGATGCTCGACCATGAGCTTCAGGATGGTAGGCACGGTGAAGAGGTTGGTGACGCGCCAGCGCTCGATGAGCGCGAACGCGGCGTCGATGTCGAAGCGCTCGGTCGGGAGCAAGATCGTCTTGGCGCCGCGCGCCACCTGCATCAGGTGGTGGACGCCCGCCCCGTGCGAGAGCGGCGCGACCACCAGCGAGGAGTCGGCCGACGTCGTGCCCGGCATCAGGTCGCAGAGATGGTTGTTGACCACGAAGGCCATCTGCCCGTGCGTCAGCACCGCGGCCTTCGGCCGGCCGGTGGTGCCGGAGGTGAAGAAGAACCAGGCGGGGTCGTCGTATTCCACCGGCTCGGGCGCGGCCGTCGTCCCCGCATGTTCGGCGATCACGGCATCAACGGAGGGGCCGAACGGCGCCTCGCCGATCGCCAGCGTGAAGGCAAGGCCCGGCATCGCGGCGCGCACGGCCTCGGCATGGGCGGGGAAGCTCGCGTTGCACACAAGGCCGCTCGCTCCGCTCGACTGGGCGGCCTGCGCGACCTCCTCCGGCGTCTGCCGGAAGTTCGCCGGCACATAGACGGCGCCGACGCGGAAGCACGCGAACATGACCTCCGACATCTGGTTGCAGTTCTGCGATTGGACGAGGATGCGGTCGCCCTTCTTCACGCCGAAGCGCCCGCGCAGCGCGCCGGCCAGCGCGTCGATGCGCGCGTCGAACTCGGCCCAGCTCCAGGTCCGCTCGCCCCAGACGAGGGCGACGGCGTCGGGCTCGCGCCGAGCGGCCTGGGTGACGAAGCGCGAAAGATTCATGACGCGGCGCGAAACCGGGGCGACGCCGCCCCTCGGGTGGATCGTGTGCATGGTCGGCCTCAGCGCGTGCGTTCGAGGATCGAGACGTAGTTGGCGACGGCGGCG
>NZ_JAPZDS010000022.1 GCF_029813115.1 Aureimonas sp. SK2 | reverse complement strand
CAAAAAGACGTCGGAAAGCTCCAACCAGCATAGACCCTTTCTCGCTATCCTAGCCTTGGCGGTTTTTTTCGTCGGCGCAAGCGAGTTCATGCTTTCGGCGATGCTTGGACCGCTAGCTGAAGCATTCCGCACGTCTCCGGCTCGTGCCTCGTGGCTAATCTCCGGCTACGCCTTCACTTACGCTTTGGCGGCTCCTATTCTGGGATATCTTTCAGACCGTATCGACCGTGTTCGTTTCCTACTCTTTGCTCTTCTGGCCTTTGCTATCGATGGAATAGGAATTGCATTTTCGCCGACTATCGAAATTGCAATGGTTCTTAGAGTCTTCGGTGGGCTAGCGTCTGCTGTAATCATTCCAACGGCGTTCGCCCTGGTTTCCGAAATCGTCCCCAGGGAAAGGCAGGCTGGTGCGATGGGCCTCGTCGTGCTTGGAATGACGTTCGGCATTGCGCTGGGTCCAGCCCTCGCAGGCGTGCTCACCGAATGGGCTGGTTGGCGACTGCCTTTTCTCACGAGCGCAAGCGGATGCGTGTTGGCGTTCATTATCGGCTCCAGAACGACCCCCGGTAATTATTCACCCTCATTCGCCAGAACTGCAGTGCATTTTCATTGGATGAAGAAATGGAATGTAATGCGACCGCTGATAGCCAAGGGCGCCTGGAATGGGACAGGCGTGGCCGCTTTCCTATTCTCGGGGGAGATGCTCAAGCAACGCTACAACTTGAACACGGCCGAAATTGGCGTCACGGTTACCGCGTTTGGTTTCGGTTTGGGCATCGGAAATCTTTCTGCAGGCTGGATACGCCGCATGTGCGGCAGAGAAGAGATATCACTCATCGCGATAACTGCATTACTTGCGCTGTCGATCGCAGCCTTCACCACAGTCGCTCTCCCTTTCATCTGGGCCGTAACTTGCCTAGTCCTATGGGGATTTGCACTCGGCGCCGGCGCGCCAAGCAGCACAACGATATTGGCAGAGCGATCTGGGTATAGCAAAGGCATGGTACTTGCTTTTGCTGAAACGCTAAATAACGTGACAATTTTTGCAGTCCTCCCTGCAGCAATACGTTCAATCGATCGCGGCGACAATATTTCCCTCATATTGGCGTTGGGTACGGGGCTTGTTGTTGGAATAATTCTGACGTTGATTGATGGCTTCCTTTCGCGACCGGTCTCTGCCGAGCAATCAAAGCCCCTCGACCTTTCGGGAACGAATTGATTGAACGTCATACGATCGAGAAGACGGCTGGGAACGTGACAAGCGGGCTGCATAACTGCGTGGACGGTTATGGGAGGCATTTCTTCCAAGACCAATCCGATTTGCACGACATAGCGCGATATTACCGCACAAGCGCCTGCAAGGACTTTTCACATTCAGCTTCTATCGCTTTCTATGGTTCTCATGATGATCAGAGGACATAGAATGAACACTCCAAATTTTCGTCGAACGATTCGGCGCCAGCAGCTACGTGAAATGGTCCCTTTGGCTGACAGCACCATTTATGAAATGGAGCAACGTGGCGAGTTTCCATGCCGGTTTGCGCTCTCTCCGCGTTGCGTCGTTTGGGACTTGGCTGAAGTCGAAGCTTGGCTGATGGCAAAGCGGGCGGCACCGATCCGGCGCGCCCAACACCCCGATGTCACCAGGCGTAAAACCCGCCCCGTCAAAGGGCAGGATCAAGCTCCATCAAGGGCATAGCTTGCGGCAAAAGCGTGGGAGCATACTTCCGGCCATCGATCCAGGCATCCACAGTATCCGCCCACTGCTGCATCATATGCCGGCGCTGCACTTCATACTCGGCCTTGTTATAAACGCCGCGCGATGAGCGCCCGTCCTCGTGCGCCAAGCACTTTTCTATCCAATCGCTGTTAAAGCCCAATTCGTTTAGCAGCGTCGACCCGGTGCGCCGCAGATCGTGCACGGTGAACGGCTCCAGCGGCAACCCCTCCTTCTTGGCCTGTGCGACGACAGCGTAGCTGATACGGTTAAAGGTCGCGCGGGACATGGGAGCATCAGCATCGTACCGGGACGGCAAAAGATATCGGGAGTTGCCGGAGCAGGTCTTGAGCGCGATCATGATATCCAACGTCTGTCGGCACAGGTAGACGTTGTGCGGCTTCGACCGCTTCATGCGTTCCTTTGGTATCGTCCAGATAGCGTTGTCGAAATCGATCTCGTCCCACACCGCGTCCTGCAGCTCGCTCTTTCGGACCATGGTCAGGAGGAAGAGCTTCATACCGAGGCGGATCGTTGGCAGCGTCGCGACATGCTCGAGTTGCTTGAACATGATGCGGATCTCGGCGGGCGACAATGCGCGGTCTTTCGGCGTAAAGGTGGCGATTGAAGCCGGACCGACGTCATCGGCCGGATTGACGACCTTCTCGCCGTGCAGAATGGCATAGCTGTAGATCTGCTTCAGGATATCCCGCACATGGATGGCCGTTGCAGGCGCGCCTCGTTCGACGATCTTGCCGCAGTGGGCACGCAGGTCATCAGGCGTGATCCCCGTCAGAAGACGATTGCGCCAGACGGGCATCAGTTCGCGCTCGAAGATGGAGCGACGCATCGCGCGCGTACTGTCGGCCATGGTTGCGTTCGTCAGCCACTTCTCTCCGAACTGACCGAAACTCTTCGCTTCCTTGATCCGGCGCTTCTCCCGCTGCTTCTCAATGGCAGGTGACCGCCCCTCGGCAATTGCGCGCCGTGCGTCGATGCATAGCTCCCGAGCCCTGGCGAGCGATATTCCGTCACGTGCATACCTACCGAGGTAGATGGTCTCTCGCCTGCCGTTCAGCCGATAGTCGAGCCTGAACGAGATGGCACCCGACGGCGCGACGCGCACATACATGCCGTCACGATCGGAGACCTTGTACATTTTGGCTTTTGGCTTCAAACACTTAAGTGCTGCATCGGTCAACATTTCGGGCCTCCTTGCGGAAAAGTACCGTCACGCGGTTTTTGGAGGCTGGCGGCGTCGAAAAGACTTTTTAATTAGCGTCTTAGATCAAAAAAAGTACCGTCATGAGCCTCATTACTCCTGACGGTACTTTCGCTTTTTCCGTTTGATCAATGGGGGCGAGGCCCGTCAGCGAGGCTGCCAAACGCGATCTATGCCCACCGATAGATGTCGATAGGCATAGAAGAAATTTATTTTTATTTTCAGTTGGTTAGATCGTGTTTCGGCGCAAAATCGGCGATGTTCGGATGGGTCTGAATCATTCCCACTCGATCGTGCCGGGAGGCTTCGAGGTGATGTCGTAGACCACGCGGTTGATGCCGCGAACCTCGTTGATGATGCGGGTCGCGGCGTTGCCGAGGAACTCCATATCGTAGGGGTAGAAGTCGGCTGTCATGCCGTCCACCGAGGTGACGGCGCGCAGCGCACAGACGAACTCGTAGGTGCGCCCGTCGCCCATCACGCCGACCGTCTGGACCGGCAGAAGCACTGCGAAGGCCTGCCAGATGGCGTCATAGAGGCCGGCCTTGCGGATCTCGTCGAGATAGATCGCGTCGGCCTGTCGCAGGATGTCGAGCTTCTCGCGCGTCACGCCGCCGGGGCAGCGGATGGCAAGGCCCGGGCCGGGGAACGGGTGGCGGCCGACGAACCGGTCGGGCAGGCCGAGCTCGCGGCCGAGGGCGCGCACCTCGTCCTTGAAGAGCTCGCGCAGCGGCTCCACGAGCTTCATGTTCATGCGCTCTGGCAGACCGCCCACATTGTGGTGCGACTTGATGGTGACCGACGGCCCGCCGGTAAAGGAGACGCTCTCGATTACGTCGGGGTAGAGCGTGCCCTGCGCCAGGAACTCGGCGCCGCCGATTTTAGCGGCTTCCGCCTCGAAGGTCTCGATGAAGAGGCGCCCGATCGTCTTGCGCTTGACCTCCGGGTCTATCTCCCCTTCCAGCGCGTCGAGGAAGAGGTCCTGCGCCTGAACGTGGACGAGCGGAATGTTGTAGTGGTCACGGAACATGCCGACGACCTCCTCCGCCTCGCCCATGCGCATCAGGCCGTGGTCGACGAAGATGCAGGTGAGTTGGTCGCCGATCGCCTCGTGGATCAGGACGGCCGCGACTGAGGAGTCGACGCCGCCCGACAGGCCGCAGATGACCCGGCCACTGCCGACTTTGGCGCGGATCTCCTGCACGGCCTGCTCGCGGAAGGCGGCCATGGTCCAGTCGCCGGGAAGGCCCGCGATGCGGTGGACGAAGTTGGAGATGAGCTTGGCGCCGTCCGGCGTGTGGACGACCTCCGGGTGGAACTGGACGCCATAGAAGCGGCGGGCCTCGTCGGCGATCGCCGCGAAGGGCGCGCCCGGAGACGTCGCGACGATCTCGAAGCCCTTGGGCAAGGCCGTCACCCGGTCGCCATGACTCATCCACACCTGATGGCGCGTGCCCTCGGCCCAGATGCCGTCGAAAAGGGGCGAGCCCTTCTGCACCTCGAGGAAGGCCCGGCCGAACTCCCGGTGGAGACCGCCCTCGATCCTCCCGCCGAGCTGGGCGCACATGGTCTGCTGCCCGTAGCAGATACCCAGCACCGGAACGCCGGCCTCGAAGATCGCCTCGGGCGCCCGCGGGCTGTTCTCCTCCGTCGTGGAGGCGGGCGATCCGGACAGGATCACGGCGCGCGGCTTCAGGCGCCGGAAGCCCTCTTCGGCCGACTGGAACGGCACGATCTCGGAATAGACGCCGGCCTCGCGCACGCGACGCGCGATGAGCTGCGTCACTTGGGAGCCGAAATCGACGATGAGGATATTGTCGGGGTGCTGGGTCATGGCGGACTTCTAATGATGCAGCGCCGAAAAACAAGGGGTGCTCAGGCCGGCTCCTGCAGGAGATCGGCAAGACGATCCAGCGCTTCGGCCAGCCGCCCGTCGAGATGGGGCAGGAGCGCGGTCCAGTCGTCGTAGCGGCGCAGCTCGCTCGCGCCGTCGGAGATGCCGCGCAGGCCGAGGAGCGGGATCTGGAAACGCTGGCAGGCGCGCAGCACCGCGAAGGTCTCCATATCGACCATGTCGGCGTCGATGGCGCGATACGCCTCGCCGCTGACGACGTTGGCGCCGCTCGAAAGGCGCGCGGCGGGAATGCCGGGGATCGGCGTCGGTAGGGGCAGTTCGGCCGGCAGATCCAGAAGCGGCGTCACGCCCTTGGGAAAACCGAGCGCCGAGGCGTCCATGTCGCGCCACGAGACGCTGGAGGCCTGGTAGACCTCGCCCTGTTCCAGCACCGCCGAGCCGGCCGAGCCGAGCGAGACGACGAGATCGGGCAGCCGGTCGCGCGCCACGCAGGCGCTCAGCGCATAGGCCGTGGCGATTCCCGCCTCGATCGGGCCGACGCCCGTCATGACCGGCCGGATGCGGGCGCGCAGCGCGGGACCGTATTCTGGCTCAGCCGCCATGGCGAACAGAACGCGGCGCCCCCCGATCGTCTCGATCTGCGCCTCGGGAATCATCCGTTCAGTCTCCAGATCGCCGCGTTCAGCAGCGTCGCATAGGAGACCCAGATCGCATAGGGGACGAAGCACCAGAAGGCGACCCGGTCGCGCGGGCCGGTGCGGGCGAGAAAGGTGAGGATCGCCGCCAGCATGCCGAGGATCACCACCAGCGCGGGCAGGACCGCGTGGGCCGAGAAGAAGAGCGGCGACCACAGGAAGTTCAGCGCCATCTGCACGACCCAGGCGACCAGCGCCTTGTGGTTGCCGGCGCTGAAGACCCTCCAGCCCGCCACCGCGATCAGCACGTAGAGAACGGTCCAGACGGGGCCGAACACCCAGTCCGGCGGGTTGAACCAGGGCTTCTCGAGCGCGCGGTACCAGTCGTCCGGCGTGTTGCTCGCGCCGATCAGGAGGCCGCCGCCGAGCGAGATGGCGAGGAACAGGGGGAAGCTCAGCCAGCGCGTCATGCGGTGCGCTCCAGAAGTGCGAAGAAGAACCCGTCCGTCCCCGAGCGCAGCGGCGTCAGCGTGAGGACCGCGCCCTCCCCGATCCGCTCGGCATGATAGGCGGGCGGCGCGCCGGGAAGGCGCTCGGCCCAGAGGCCCTGCGCATCGGCGAGGCGCCAGCCGGGCGTGCGCGCCAGAAAGGCCTCGACCCGCCCCGCGTTTTCCTCGCGCAGCACCGAGCAGGTGATATAGGCGAGGCGTGCGCCGGGCTTGGCGAAGCGGGCCGCGGCATCCAGGACCTTGTCCTGTTCGCCCATGCGTTTCGTCAGCTGCGCCTCCGTCAGCCGCCATTTGGCGTCCGGCCGACGGCGCCATGTGCCGGCGCCGGTGCAGGGCGCGTCCACCACCACGAGGTCCATCGTGCCGTAGAGCTTCGACAGGTCGTCGCGCGGGGCATGGACGGTCACCGCCGTCGCGCCCGCGCGCGCCAGCCGTTCCCAGATCGGGGCGAGGCGCTGGCGATCGGCGTCGAAGGCGTGAATCTCGGCCGCGCTGTCGGACGAGGCGGCGAGCGCCAGCGTCTTGCCCCCCGCCCCGGCGCAATAGTCCAGGACGCGCTCGCCCTCGCGCGCGCCGCACAGGAGCGCTGCGATCTGCGAGCCCTCGTCCTGGATCTCGAAGGTCCCCGTCTGGAAGCCGCGTTCCACCTGGACGTTGGGATGCCGCCCCTCCCCCACGATCGGCGGCACCCGCAGGCCGACGGGGGAAAGCGGCGTCGGCGCGGCATCGAACGGGGCGAGCTCGGCCGAAACCTCCTCGCGCGTCGCCTTCAACGTGTTGACGCGCATGTCGAGCGGCGGCCGGGTCGAGAGGGCGCGCGCCTCGGCGACCCAGTCCAGCCCGAGCGAGGCCGCGAGCGGCTCGGCCATCCAGTCCGGCACATCGGCCGCGACGGCAGGCTCGGCGCCCTCGACTCCTGCTTCGCGGAACCGTGCAAGCCGGGCATCGTCCGGCAGCGGGGGCGCGAAGCGGTCGCCGTCCAGCGCGGCGCGCAGGGCCGCCGGCTCCATGCCGGACGAATCGAGAAAGGCGCCGAAGACCAGCGACGCGGTCTCGCGCGTTCCCATGCGGAACTCCAGCGAACGGCGCCGGCGCAGGACGTCGTAGACGAGGTTGCCGATGGCCGACCGGTCGCCCGAGCCCGCGAAGCGATGGGCGAGGCCCCAATCCTTCAGCGCGTCGGCCACCGGGCGCCGGCGCGAGGCCATGTCGTCCAACACCTCGACCGCCGCCGCGATCCGCCCGCCAAGCCGCATGACACCTCGTCTCCGTTTCGAAGCGTTTGGTAGTGCGCCGGCGCATCGATCACAAGCTGCGATCACGACGCGAAAAGGGCCGGGATCGCTCCCGGCCCTTTCCTGTCATCCTGTCGCGACGCCTTACTCGGCCGCCGCCGAATGGCTGGTGGTCAGGCTCGCCTGCTCGTCGTCGCGGCCCTGGGCGGCCAGGGCGCGGCGGATGCCGGCGCCGTAGTCGGCATGGACCTTGTCGAAGTGGCCGAGCTGGCGCTCGACGATGAAGTCCGGCACGCCCTGCATCGCGCCCGCGATGGTCTTGAACAGGCGCTCCTTGTGGGCGTCGTCGAACATCTGGAACAGCGCGCGGGGTTGGCTGTAGTGGTCGGCCTCCGCGCGATACTCGTAACGACCCACCTGGCCGCTATAGCGGTGCGGCGGCTCCTCGACGCTCGGATCCTCCACGGGACCGCCGAACGAGTTGGGCTCGTAATAGGCGTCCGGGTTGGTGCGCAGGCCGAAGGGCATCGAGCCGTCGCGGTTGTAGTGGTTCACCGGCGAGCGCGGCTTGTTCACGGCGAGCGACTCGTAGTGGACGCCGATGCGGTAGCGGTGCGCGTCCGGGTACGAGAACAGGCGGCCCTGCAGCATCTTGTCCGGCGAGAAGCCGATGCCCGGCACCACGTTGGACGGGTTGAAGGCCGACTGCTCGATCTCGGTGAAGTAGTTGTCCGGGTTGCGGTTCAGCTCGAACTCGCCGACCTTAATCAGCGGGTACATGCCGTGGGGCCAGACCTTGGTGAGGTCGAACGCGCTCCACCCGGTCTTCTTCTCGAACTCCTCGGCTTCCATCTCCGGCATGATCTGCACGAAGAAGTCCCACTTCGGGAATTGGCCGGCCTCGATCATGCCGTAGAGCGCCTCCTGGTAGCTCTCGCGGGACTTCGCGATGACCTTCTCGGCCTCTTCGTTCGTGAAGGTCTTGTGACCCTGCTTCGTTTTAAAGTGGAACTTCACCCAGAAGCGCTCGCCCTGGTCGTTCCAGAACGAGAACGTGTGCGAGCCGTATCCGTTCATGCGGGAGGGGTCGACCGGGATGCCGCGGTCCGACATCAGGATCGTCACCTGATGCAGCGACTCGGGGCAGAGCGACCAGAAGTCCCACATGGCGGTCGCCGAGCGCAGGTTGGTGCGCGGGTGGCGCTTCTGCGTGTGGATGAAGTCCGGGAACTTGTAGGGGTCGGCGACGAAGAACACCGGCGTGTTGTTGCCGACGATGTCCCAGTTGCCCTCCTCGGTGTAGAACTTCAGCGAGAAGCCGCGCACGTCGCGCTCGGCATCCGCCGCGCCCTGCTCGCCGGCCACCGTCGAGAAGCGGGCCAGCATCTCGGTCTTCTTGCCGACTTCGGAGAAGACCTTGGCTCGGCTGTAGCGCGTGATGTCCTCGGTGACCGTCAGCGTGCCGTAGGCGCCCCAGCCCTTGGCGTGGACGACGCGCTCGGGAACGCGCTCGCGGTTCTGGTGCGCCAGCTTCTCGATGAGCTGGTAGTCCTCCAAGAGAACCGGCCCGTTGCGGCCGACGGTCTTGGAATTCTGGTTCGACGAAAGCGGCGCGCCGGCCGTCGTCGTGAGCCGCGGTCTGTCGGTCATGGAAACCTCCGTGATCAGGTTGGAAACATTCCAACCGATTCCTTTGATAATTTCCAATCGTATTTACCCGGCTTGTCGATCAGCTTATCTGATCGGCATGTTCACGATGCGACAGTTCCGCTACTTCGAAGCCCTTGTGGAGACGCTGCATTTCGGCCGCGCGGCGAAGCGGCTGAACATCTCGCAGCCCGCACTCTCCGCGCAGATCGCGCAGATGGAGTCGGATTTCGGCGCGGCGCTGTTCGAGCGGCGGCCGACCGGGGTGTCGCTGACGCCGGAGGGGCAGACGGTCGCCCGGCGCGTGCGTCGGATCCTCGCCGAGGTGCGCGACCTCGAGGCCCTCGCCAAGGCGAGCGACGAGCTTCTTGTCGGGCAGCTCAGGCTCGGCATCATCGCCTCGCTCGCGCCCTATCTCCTGCCGGGCCTCCTGTCCGAACTCTCGCACTCCTTTCCCCGCCTTGCGGTCGGCGTGCGCGAGAACGTGACGGCGCAGCTCGCCGACGAGCTGGCGCGCGGCGAGCTCGACTGCGTGGTGCAGGCGCTTCCCGTCGAGCGGAAGGGGGTGGAGACGATCCCGCTCGGGCAGGACCCGTTCCTCCTGGCCGTGCCGGAGCGAAGCGCTGCGCGCATCTCCGTGCCCGTGTCGCCGGACCGGCTGGAGGGCGAGCGGCTGATCCTCCTTGAGGAAGGGCACTGCCTGCGCGACCAAGCGCTCGACGTCTGTCGCATCGCCGAATCGCGCGACCTCGCCACGCTTGGTGCCACCAGCCTCAACACGCTGATGCGCATGGTGGCGGGTGGGCTCGGGGTCACGCTCGTGCCGGCCTGCGCGGTAGCGGCGGAGGGCCGGGCCGGCGGCATCGCCTTCCTCCCCTTCGAGGATCCCGCCCCCTCGCGAACGCTCGTCCTCGTGTTCCGCTCGTCCTCCGGCCGCCGCTCGGACTTCGAGCGGCTGGCCGAGATGATCCGGGCGTGCTTGGCAGACGTTCAACCCCCGAAGCCGGGATAGTTCGGGCTTTCGCGCGTGATCGTGACGTCGTGGGCGTGGCTCTCGCGCAGGCCCGCGTTGGAGATGCGCACGAAGGTCGCCTTCTCGCGGAAGTCCGGGAGCGTCGCCGCGCCCGTGTAGCCCATGGCGGCGCGCAGGCCGCCGGTCAGCTGGTGGAGCACGGCGCCGACGGCGCCCTTGTAGGCGACCTGTCCTTCGATGCCTTCGGGCACCAGCTTCAAGGTGTCGCGCACCTCGGCCTGGAAGTAGCGATCGGCCGAGCCGCGCGCCATTGCGCCGACGGAGCCCATGCCACGATAGGCTTTGAACGAGCGGCCCTGGTGGAGGTAGACCTCGCCGGGGCTTTCCTCGGTGCCGGCGAGCAGCGAGCCGACCATGGCCGCCGAGGCGCCCGCCGCCAGCGCCTTGGCGAGGTCGCCGGAATACTTGATGCCGCCGTCGGCGATGACCGGCACGCCCGCCTTGTCGGCGACGTTGACGGCATCCATGATGGCCGAGAGCTGCGGCACACCGACGCCCGCCACGATGCGCGTGGTGCAGATCGAGCCCGGCCCGATGCCGACCTTGATGCCGTCGGCGCCCGCGTCGATCAGCGCCTGGGCGCCACCCGGCGTCGCGACGTTGCCGGCGATCACCTGCACCTCGTTGGACATCTTCTTCACGCGCGTCACGGCGTCGAGCACGCGCTGCGAATGGCCGTGGGCGGTGTCCACCACGATCAGGTCGATGCCTGCGTCGATCAGGCGCTCGGCCCGCTCGAAGCCGTCGTCGCCGACGCTGGTCGCGGCCGCGGCGAGAAGGCGACCCTGCGCGTCCTTGGCGGCGTTCGGGTTGAGCTGGGACTTCTCGATGTCCTTCACGGTGATGAGGCCGATGCAGTGACCCTCGCCGTCCACCACCAGGAGCTTCTCGATCCTGTGCTTGTGCAGGAGACGCTTGGCCTCGCTCTGCTCGACGGTCTCGCGCACGGTGACGAGCCCCTCGCGCGTCATCAGCTCGAAGATCTTCTGCCGGTCGTCGGAGGCGAAGCGCACGTCGCGGTTGGTCAGGATGCCGACGAGGCGCCCCTTGGTCTGCCCGCCGCGCCCGGCATTCTCGACCACGGGGATGCCGGAGATGCGATGGGCCTGCATCAGGGCGCGCGCGTCGCCGAGCGTGGCGTCCGGGCCGATGGTGACCGGGTTCACGACCATGCCGGATTCGAACTTCTTGACCTGCCGTACCTCTTCGGCCTGCTCGGCGGGCGTCAGATTGCGGTGGATGACGCCGATGCCGCCGGCCTGCGCCATGGCGATGGCGAGGCGCGACTCGGTGACCGTGTCCATCGCGGCCGAAAGGATGGGGATGTTGAGGTTCAGGGTGCGGGTGATGCGCGTGCGCACGTCCACCTGCCCCGGCATGACCTCAGAATGGCCGGGCTGCAGCAGCACATCGTCGAAGGTCAGTGCCAGCGTGCCGGTCGCGGTCTCGATGATGCGTGCCATTGCCAGTCCCTTGAAATGAAAGCAGGCGCCCCGTGGGGAGCGCCGGCGTGTCTAGGATTGGCACGGGCTCGTAGCATGGAGGCCCGCCGAAGGAAAGCCGAAGCGGCTCGGCTCAGCCGTCCGCCAGAAGCTGATAGGTCTCCGGCACGAAGCGAAAGGCGTCGCCGTCCCGCTCGACATAGCCGAGGCCGGGGAACGGCAGGTGGTAGCCGAGGAGCGGCACCTTGGCGTCGGCCAGCATCCCGGCGAAGCGGCGCCGGGTCTCGGCCGCTGCGGTCTTGTCCTGGTCGAAGCGGACCTGCCAGTCCGGCCGCTGGAACGAGACGATGAAATGGCTGAACGTGTCGGCCATCAGGAACAGGCGCTCGCCGGCCGACGACACCTCGAAAGCCATCATGCCCGGCGTGTGGCCGAAGGCGGCGCGAGCGGTCATGCCGGGAACGACCTCGTCTCCGTCGCCGAGCAGCGTGGTCTTGTCCTGGAGGGGCACGACGGTCGCCTCCACCGCCTTGGCGTTTTCGGCACGCGGGCCGTTCTTCGCGTCGTCCGAGGTCCAGAACTCCATCTCTGTCCGGCCGACCGCATAGCGCGCGTTGGAGAAGACGGGCACACCGCCTTCCATCAGGCCGCCGATATGGTCGCCGTGGAGATGGGTCAGCACCACCAGCGTCACGTCGCCGGGCTTGAGCCCCGCCGCCCCCATGCGCTGGGTCAGGAGACCCATGCCGTTGGCGCGGCCGTTGGCGCCCATCCCGGTGTCGACGAGGATCAGCTCCTCGCCAAGGCGGATCACCACCGGCTGGAAGAAGTTGGCGAAGCGCTGGGCCGGCAGGAAGTTCTCCTCCATCAGCGCGCCGACTGTCTCCTGGCTCTGATCCTCGCCGAAGGTCGGGAACGGCCCCTCGCCCGGCCGGATGCCGTCGAGGATCACCGTGACCTCGGCGTCGCCGATCATGAACCGGCGCCAGCCGGGCGCGAGCGGATGGGTATCGCTGGTGGCTTCCATGGTCGAACCTTGTGCGGCGGCCGCGCGCGGCGCCATCGTTCCTGCGACCCCGCCGGCGGCCAGGAGCAGGGCGTTGCGGCGGTTGACTTCAAAGGCGTCGGGCATCGGGGCCACCTCACGTTCGATCTTGGGACGGACGACAAACGTGAACATGGGCCGGAGGTCCTGTTTCACAAGGCCGGGCGGCGCCCGGTTCGCGCTGCGTAAGGTGGACGCTATAGCCTGGCCCGTAAGTCCGGCTTATATCCCGCTGGAAACCCCGTCCTCCTGCCGCTGGTTCCCCCGCCGTGAAGCGCATCGTCCCGCTCGTCCTCGCCGTCGCCCTCTTCATGGAGAACATCGACTCCACGGTGATCGCGACCTCGCTGGCGACCATCGCGCGGGACATCGGAACGAGCCCCATCGCCCTCAAGCTGGCGCTCACGAGCTATTATGTCGCGCTCGCCGTCTTCATTCCGATCTCCGGCCGTATGGCCGATCGGTTCGGCGCCAAGCCGGTGTTCCAGATGGCGATCGCCGTGTTCCTGGCGGGCTCGCTGGCCTGCGGCTTCGCTACCTCGCTCGAAGGCTTCGTGATCGCCCGCTTCGTGCAAGGCATGGGCGGCGCGATGATGACACCGGTCGGCCGGCTCCTTCTGGTGCGCGCCGTGCCGCGCTCCGACCTCGTCAGCGCCATGGCCTGGTTCACCATGCCGGCCCTTGTCGGGCCGCTGATCGGGCCGCCGCTCGGCGGCGCCATCGCCACCTATGCCGACTGGCGCTGGATCTTCTTCATCAACATTCCCGTCGGCATCGTCGGCATGGGCCTCGCGCAACGCTACCTGCCCGAGGTCGAGCCGATCCGCGACGTCCATTTCGATTGGACGGGCTTCATGCTCTCGGGCCTTGCCTGCGCCGGCGTCGTGTTCGGCCTGTCCGTGGTCTCGCTGCCCGCGCTGCCGCCCGTCGTCGGCGTTGCGACGACACTGGTCGGCGCCGTCTTCGCACTCCTCTACATCCGGCATTCGCGCTGCACGGAGCAGCCGGTCGTGCGGCTCGACCTCCTGCGCATCGCGACCTTGCGCGCCTCCGTCGTCGGCGGCTCCCTGTTCCGCATCGGTGCGGGCGCGACGCCCTTCCTGTTCCCGCTGATGCTGCAGCTCGGCTTCGGCTACTCGGCCTTCCAGTCGGGCCTCATCAGCGCCGTGTCGATCGGCGGCGCGATGACCACGAAGGCGCTGATCAAGCCGATCCTGAAACGCTACGGCTTCCGCCCGACGCTGGTGGTCTCGGCGCTGATCGGCGGCGCGCTGATCGCGGCCATCGCCTTCTACCGGCCGGCCGTCCCGATCGCCGTCCTGATCGCGCTGATGCTGGTCGGCGGCTTCTTCCGATCGATGTTCTTCACCGGCACCAACACGATCGCCTTCGCCGACGTGCCGCACAACCGCTCGGGCGACGCGACCTCCATGCTGGCGGCCTTCCAGCAGATCGCGATCGCAGGCGGCGTGGCGACGGCCGGCGGCATCCTCGAGGCCGGCATCGTCCTCAACGGGACAGGCCATGCGACGTTGGCCGACTTCTCTGTGGCCTTCCTCGCCGTCGGCCTCGTCACCATGCTCGCCGCCATTCCCTTCATGCGCCTGTCGCGCGAGGCGGGGGCGGAGCTGGCCGGCCGGCGCTTGCCGGCCGAGTGAGCGCTCAGCCGAGCGGGCCGGCCTCCTCGTCGGCCTCGCGGTCGTCGGTCTCCGCCTCGGCGCGGCGGCCCTTGAAGCCCTTGGCGAGAAGGTAGAGCTCGACCGACCCTTCGCGCGAAGCCGGCGGCTTCACGTGGTGAACCGTGCGGAAGTTCTTCTTCAGCATGGCCAGGAGCTCGCCTTCCGTCCCGCCCTGGAAGGTCTTGGTCAGGAAGTGGCCGCCGGGCTTCAGGGTGCGAATGGCGAAGTCGGCCGCCACCTCGCACAGGTGCATGGTGCGCAGATGGTCCGTCCTGCGGTGGCCGGTCGTGGGCGCCGCCATGTCGGACATCACGATGTCGGGGTCGCCGCCCAGCGCCTCGATCAGGCGATCGGGGGCGCTTTCGTCGAGAAAGTCGAGTTCCAGGATCGTCGCCCCGGGGATCGGATCGACGGGCAGGTAGTCGATGCCGACGACATGCGCCTCTGCGGCCGAGTTCGCCGTGCGCTCCACCGCGATCTGGCACCAGCCGCCCGGCGCCGCGCCGAGGTCGACGATGCGCATGCCCTTCTGCAGAAGCTTGTAGCGATCGTCGATCTCGGTGAGCTTGTAGGCCGCGCGCGAGCGGTAGCCGTCGAGCTTGGACCGCCGGACATAGGGGTCGTTCAACTGGCGCTGCAGCCACTCGCGCGACGACGCCTTCAGGCCGCGCTTCTTCTTGACCCGGACCGCGAGGCCCCGGTCGTCGCCCCGTCCCGAACTCGCCATCAGACCGTCTGCCTTGCACTCGTCGGTGCCGGACGTCGCCAGACGCCGTCGGCCACCATCATTTCCGTAAGCAGCCCCTCGCGCAGGCCGCGATCGGCGACGCGCAGGGTCTTGGCTGGCCAGACGCGGCGGATCGCCTCCAGAATGGCGCAGCCGGCCAGCACCAGGTCCGCCCGCTCCGAGCCGATGCAGGGATTGGCGACGCGTTCCTCGAAGCTCCACCCGGCGATCCGGCCGACAAGGCGGTCGATGTCGGGCGCGGCGAGCCACAGCCCGTCAACCTGGCGCCGGTCGTAGCGCTCGAGCTCCAGCTGGACGCCGGCCAGCGTCGTCACCGTGCCGGACGTGCCGAGGAGATGGAACCCCTCGCCCCCGACGAGGTCGGCGAGCTTGTTCGCGCCGGGGAAGCGGGCGATCATTTCCTCCACCTCGCGGATCATCCGCTCGAACACTTCGGGCGGCACGTCGCGCCCGCCATGGCGCTCGGCCAGCGTCACGACGCCGACGGGAAGCGAGGTCCAGGCGACGATGTGGTTGGACAGGCGCCGGCTCGCCCCGCGGCGCAGGTCGAGAAGCGCGATCTCCGTGGAGCCGCCGCCGATATCGAAGAGCACCGCGCCCTTGGCCGAGCGGTCCACCAGCGAGCCGCAGCCCGACACGGCGAGCCGGGCCTCCGTCTCGCGCGTGACGATCTCGAGCGAGAGGCCCGTGTCACGCTGGACGCGTTCGATGAACTCCGCCCCGTTGGCGGCCGAGCGGCAGGCTTCGGTGGCGATCAGACGTGCGCCCGAGATCTCGCGCGCCGACAACTTCTGGCTGCAGATTTCCAGTGCCGCCACGGCGCGGTCCATCGCGCCGGCAGCCAAGCTTCCGGTGCGCCCGAGCCCTTCGCCGAGCCGCACGATGCGCGAAAAGGCGTCGATCACCCGGAACTGGCCGGGGCGCGTCGGCACGGCGATCAGCAGGCGGCAATTGTTGGTGCCGAGGTCCAGCGCTGCATAGGTCGGCTGGCGGCCAGGCTCGCCTGCCTGACGCAAGGGGGCGGGACGCGCGGCGGACGGCGCGGCCACGGCCGGCGTATGCACGGCCGGCGCAGCGGTGCCGGAAGCACCCGCACGGCCGCGCCCGCGGCCGCGACGCCGCCGCCTGCCCTTGGCGGCGGGCGGCACCGCTTCCGAGCCCGAGCGCGCACGAAGCGCGCGTTCGGCTTCGCTCACTTTGGCACTCAGGCCCGGCGGCAGGTCGCTCAGCACCTTGGCCACGGGGTCGGCATGGCCGACGGACGGTCCCTTGCGCCGACGGCGGCGCTGCCGCTTGGACAGCTTGCCCGCCGGCACGCCCGTTTCGGCAGCGGCGCGCTGGTCGCCGCGCTTGGGCTGGACGCTTTCGCCGGGCTTGGGCGTCTCGTCCGCCGGGGTCCTGCCGAGAACGGCCGCTAGATCACTCCCTAGATGCCTGACTGTTGCTCGGCCTTGTTGTTCATGGATCACATTTCTTCTCCGGAGCCGGCCGCGAAGGCGCTCCATGACCCTTGAGAGGTCAATGACGTTGCCCAGAGTGTAGCCGACCGGCCACAATGCACAAGCCGCCACCCCAAGCTTCCACGAAATCCGCGGGGATCGACATGCTTTCGCCCCAAAGCCCCAAGGCGTCACTCAAGTTTCGCAAAGGCGGTTGACGCGTGCGCGCGAATCCCTTATCTCGCCGCTCACGGAACGAGGCCTGGAAGGCTTCGCTCCTCCTCGCGAGAGCGGGACCCCTGCTGGGGGATAGTTTAAGGGTAGAACAGCGGACTCTGACTCCGTTAGTCTTGGTTCGAATCCAGGTCCCCCAGCCATTTCTTTTTTCCAGGCCTTGCCTTCAGTCTCTCTTGAGCGAGTGCCGCGTGCCGTTCTGGTTTACGAGCCTTTCGGGGTCAGCCGGTGAGCTTGGCTTTGGAAAGGCGACTGCCCGACATTGAATACGGCCCGCCTTTCAAATCTCAACGCGCTTCAAGAGCTTTGAGACTTGCCCCCGGGCGATAACGTCCAAGAGGCAACGGGAGTTTGCACGTTTCCGAGGAGGGCTCTCACAGAAGAACCTAGCCCACGGTCGGCTCCAGGATATGAAGGCTGGCGAAGCGGGCTTCCACACACTGCTTTGCACCGAGCTGATCGACCGTGGAACCGCCTTGTCCTCGGTTCGGGCCGTCGCATCGAAACTTCACGCGCCGGGCCGACCCTCGTGAGTTCGCCTCGTGCCACTGGAGCACGAGCGTCCGGGTCTCGTACCTTTCGGATCCGCTCACGTCGGAAACCCGCCCTCGCCGCGGGCTCGAACGAGCGCTGCCAAATATGCCGGCCTAATCGCAATGATCTGCTTCGAGGCCAAGCGTCGACAGTGCATCGTACCGCAGTCCGACGACTACGATGTCGCTTGTCGCGACACGTCGTGTCGCCAGAGATGACGGGAACGGCAAGATGTCGACATTCAGGCCCAAGTACGTGACGTTCGATTGCTATGGAACGCTCACAAATTTCGACATGGCGGGCGCTGCAAGGCGCGTTTACGGCGAGCGGCTCTCGCCGGAGGTCATGAGCCAGTTCATCAAGGACTTCTCTGCCTATCGGCTGGACGAGGTCCTGGGAGCATGGAAACCCTACATCGACGTCGTCTTCAATGCGGTCGAGCGGACCTGTCGGCGCAACGGCGTGCCGTTTCGGCCGGAAGACGCGCAACGCATCTATGACGAAGTGCCGACCTGGGGACCACATGCGGACGTGCCGGAGGGCCTCGCCAAGGTCGCAAGGGAAATCCCCCTGGTGATCCTGTCGAACTCGATGAACAGCCTCATCATGTCGAACGTCGAGAAACTCGGCGCGCCATTCCATATGGTGATCACGGCCGAGGAAGCGGGAACCTACAAGCCGCTGATGCGCGGTTTCGAGTACATGCTCGACAAACTGGGCTGCGGGCCGGAAGACATCACGCACGTGTCCTCGTCGTTCCGCTACGACCTGATGACGGCCTACGACATGGGCATCAAGAGCAAGGTCTGGGTCAACCGCGGCCACGAGCCGGCAAACCCCTATTACGAGTACACCGAGATCAAGAACATCGGCGGCTTGGCCGGCGCCTTGGGCCTCGAGCCGATGCGCAAGATCGCATGACAGGCAGGCTATAACGCCGGTCTTGAGGCAGGGGCAAGGGAACTGCCCCTGCCGCACTCGTCGCGAGCGACTGGAGAAGGTTTGTCTGGCTGCGAAGCGGCCACCGGAAGTCGTGTCCTGATGACGGTCGACCTGGGAGCGATCCGCGTCCGGCAATCGACGACATCGGTCGGCCGAAGCCGCGGATGCGGCTGTCTGAATTGTGGCGGGGAACTCCCTCCTTCGATAGGGTCGGCTATTTCTATGTCCTGGGCGGCCGGCAAGCGGGCGCTTCACCTGAGGCGAACCAATCCAGATGCAGCCATCGATCCAAGTGCAGTCCTTCGAATTGACGGCCTTAGACATGCGTGATGTCGATGTGGGCCTGCTGAATACCCTGACACTGGCCGTCGGTTGGCCCCACCGTCGGGAAGACCTCGAGTTCCTGATTCGCGCCGGTCGCGGCATCGTGGCCGTCGACGGGATCGGCCGCGTGTTCGGCAGCGCGATGTGGTTTGAGCAAGGCGACGCTCTCGTGACCGTCGGTCTGGTCGTGACGACGCCGCGCACACAGGCCAAAGGTACGGCGCGCTGGTTGATGAAGCAGGTGTTCGAGCAATGCGGCGGAAAGCGGCTGGTCCTGAACTCGACGCGCGCGGCCTTCCGTCTCTACTCCTCGCTGGATTTCGAAACCGAGGCACGGGTCTTCCAGTATCAGGGCATAGTGGATGCGTGCCCCCCTCCCCTTCCTCCCGTCGAGGGGGAAGTCACCCACCTCACGAACCCGCCCCTCGATCGGCTGGCGTCCCTCGATGTCCGAGCCTTCGGCGCAGACCGCCGCGAGATGCTGGCTCTCCTGGCGGAAAAGGCAGAGATCAACGGTCTCGAACGGGACGGTGAGTTGATCGGCTACGCGATCTGCCGGGAGTTCGGCCAGGGGCACGTCATCGGCCCGATCGTTGCCAGAAGCGACGGGGATGCCGTGCATCTGGCCGCATCCCACCTGAGGGGTCTGGTAGGTCGTTTCGCCCGGATCGATACACGCGAGCCGAAGGGCGTATTCGTCGACCTTCTCCTGCAAAGCGGTTTCAAGCACTACGACACGATGACCACGATGTCCCGTGGCGGACGGTTCCTGAACCACCAGCCGGGTGAACCATGGGTTTACGGCCTGGCGGGTCATGCCTTGTCCTGATTCGCCGCAGGCTGAAGCAGCTTCGATTCCAGATCGGCCCAGTGCTCCATGAAGGCGGCCTGCGCCGTCTTGTGGTGCCGGCTGCGGAGGCTGTCGATGAGTCGCTCGTGCTCCTCCGCCATCTGCGCCGGATCGGTGTAGAAGGACTGGCGCTGAGTCAGGAGGAGTTCGATTTCGCTTTCCAGTACATGATAGCTCGCACGGAGCCGAGGACTTCCGCTGGCTTCGACGAGCGCACGGTGGAAGTCGCGATCCGCAGCAACGAGCAGGGAGCGCTCCTCGCCGTCCTGGGCCTCGCGCATGAAGCGCACCGCTTCGACGGCTTTGGGCGGAATGGCGCCGATCAGCACGATCATGCGCACCGCCTCGCTCTCCAGAACGCCTCGCAAGCGCGTGATGTCGACGATGTCGTCCGGTCCGAAGCTGGGGACGCAAAAGCCTCGGTTCGGGATCTGACGCAGCAGACCCTGCGACACCAGAAGTCGCGCCGCGGCCCGGAACGTGTGCCGGGACGTCCCGGCTTCTTCCGCCATTCTCACATCGCGGAGAAATTCGCCCGGCCGGAAGTCGCCGTTCAGAATACGACGACGAAGCCCGGCCGCGACCGTATCGATCGCCGATGCTGCGCTTTGCTCTTCCAGGATCTCCGCCAGCACTCGCCTGCCTCGCTCGTCGTCCATACCAGCCCTTCTGCGGGGCGCATCAGGCCAAGCTTGCGAAGGTCGCCTCGACCCCCTCGAGGAGCCGTTCGGCGTCCTCTCGCCCGAAGACGAGCGGGGGGCGGATCTTGAGGATATGCGCGTCCGCACCGGTCGCGGAGATCAGGATGCGCCGTTCGCGCAGCCTGTTCACGGCGGCAAGCGCCGTATCCATGTCGGGCTCCTTGGTGGCGCGGTCCTTGACCACTTCGACACCGAAATAAAGACCGCTGCCACGCACGTCGCCGATCGCCTCGTAGCGGGTCGCGATATCTCGCAGACCGTCGAGGATCATGGATCCGACCGAAACGGCGTTGGCCATCAGATTTTCGTCGCGGATCGTATCCAGTGTCGCACGGGCGGCCGCGATCGCGACCGTGTTGCCACCGAACGTGTTGAAGTACCGCATGCTCTCTCCGAAGCTCGCGACGACCTCCGAGCGCACGACGAGACCGGCCACCGGGTAGCCGTTCCCCATCGGCTTGCCCATGGTAACGATATCGGGATCCACCCCATGTCGTGCATGGCCCCAGAGATGGCTACCGGTACGCCCGAAGCCCGACTGGACCTCGTCCGCGATGAACAGGCCGCCAGCCTTTCGCACCACATCGGCGACCGGCGCGAGAACGTCCAGAGGATCGACATACAGACCATCGGACGAAAACACGGAGTCCGCGATGAAAGCCGCGAGTCCGTCACCGTGGCGCTCGAGATTGTTGATCTGCGCCGCGACTTCGGCCGCCATGCGCGGACCGATCTCGGCCAGCGGCACACGGTAGGAATCGGGCGCCGACACGAGACGCGTGAACGGGTCGAGCGTCGACTTGCGGCCGAGCGAAGGAGAGATGCCGGCCACCGCGCCCGAATTGCCGTGATAGGCTTCGGCCGTGACGATGACGCCGGTGCGCCCCGTATGATGACGCGCGATCCTCAGGGCGAGGTCGTTCGCCTCCGAGCCGGTGCAGGTAAACATGGCGCAGCCGGTTGCACCGAGCACGCCGTCGAAGGTGGAGAGCAGCGTCTCGGCATAGTCGAGCAAGCCGTCCTGCATGTAGCGCGTATGCGTGCAGAGCGTCTCGACCTGACGCTGGATCGCCGCCACCACGCGCGGATGGGAATGCCCCAGCGAGACGACGTTGTTGTACGCGTCCAGGTAGGCGTTTCCGTCCCGGTCATAGAGATGGACGCCCTTCGCGCGGGATATCTCCACCGGCTGCTGGTAGAACAATCGGTAGGCGGGCCCGAGAAGGCGGCGCCTCCTATCGATGTGGGCGAGCGCTTCGGCATCCAACCGAGAAACGTCGTTCGGATTGAACCCGTTCGGCATGTCGCCGCGAAAGCCCTTGGGAACGGCACTCATCGGTCAGCTTCCTCTGTAGGAGGGTCGAAACGCCAGCAGCAGGTCGCCGATCTGCTGCGGGGAAAGGGAATGAAACCAGGCGAGATGTCTCCAGCCTGCCTGCGTGTTGCGCAGGATGTAGGGAGCGTTGTCCGGGAACAGGCTGGCGCGCCATGAGGTCAAAAGCGCGCGCGTCGCCTGCCGTCCGAGGGCCAGGAACGGGATGAGCGCAAGCTCGTCCTCGGTCAGGTCCGCATGCCTGAGATAGCCCGAGACAACATCTCGCGGAGCCTCGAAGGGATCGATTCCGTCACCGGCCGCCAGGCCTTTCGGCATCTGGTTCATCAACGTCGTCGAGACATCGATCGCGATCGCCGTCTTCACCGCGTCGCCGAAGTCGATCACGCCGCTGACGATGTCGGGATCCGCAGAATCGACGACGAGGTTGGACGTGTTCATGTCGTTGTGAAGAACCTGACGCCGGCAGCGCTCCAGCTTCGGGCGGATGTCGTCGAAGAGCGACAGAGCGCGCGCGACGTAGCCACGATGCGTCGCGTCCGTCACGTAGGGCAGTAGCTCGGCGAGGCTTCCCAGGTTCTGAACGTCCCAGGCGACGAAGCGGGTGTCCGCAGGATGGCCGAAATCGGCGAGGGCAAGGCGAAGCCGCGCCGACAGCGCCCCGATCCGATGCCTCTGCTCGCGCGAAGACGAGGCCGAATCGAGAGGCGTGCCGGGGAGGAACGACATCAGACGGACGCGTCGCCGCTCGCCACTTCGGGTCTCGATCTCGGGAATTGCCGCTCCTCTCCTATCCGGAAACGCGCGGGGGACAGGCAGATCGGGAGCGACGGTCTCGAGATGCCGCAGGATCGCGACCTGAAGATCGAGTTCCCGGTAGGCTTCGGACGGATGGGCGATTTTCAAGACATACTGACCGCCGTCGGCCGCGTCCAAACGGAACGTGTCGTCCTTCTCCGTCGCGAACCGTGTCGATTGCGCCTGAATGCCGTACAGTTCAAGCGCGTGGGCGCAGGCCTCCATCGTGGATACCCGTGCGCATGGCGATGACAGGTCGCTGAGTGCCTGGATCTTCGAAAGCATTGCGGTTCCCGTTGGCGACGGCCCAGTCAGCTCATACGGAGCGGCAACTCCGCCGCAACCGATTCCCTACGATTATTGTGCAACAATATTTTCCGCTTGTCGATGAACGCTGCGGATATCTGATTCGCCACCGCGTGATCCGACACGGTTTGGTTGCTGTTCACCCCATCTGAAAGGAGAGGAAGTGCGCAGCGGTAGAGCAAGAGCGTCAAATGCCAAGCCGGCGATCCCAAAATTGTGCAACAATTTCTGGATCCACTGACATGCGGATGCGTCAGCAAGTCCGGGCGTCTTGGACCCGGAAATCCCGGCAAAATGCGACCGCGCACGTAATTCGTGCGGCGCGAGGACACGGTGGTGACATCCTCCACGGCCGGCCGGCAAACTGGGCAGAGCCGCGACGAGGCGTCGGTCGCGACATGCGAAGCGAAAGGACCGGAGGCGGACGCCGAGCCCGATCTCGTTGCAACAAGCGGGCACGGCTGTCCGAAAACCGGTCCAACGACCGGCGAAGCGCAAACGATGGCGGGCGAAATTAGCAGGCAAATCCAGGCCGATGCAGAGGCCGGCGCAGGCGCCGGCGCCCTCGATCAAACGCGCAGCGCGTTCGCACCCGTGTCGATATGGGGAGCCCAGAAGGCGATCGACTCGGCGATCTGGGAGATCACCTGCCGGTCGTTCGGCTCGCGCTCCTTGAAGGATAGCTCCAGGCAGATCTCGTTGTCCGTTGCCCCGCCCTCGGCCAGCGCGGTGAGCAGCGGCTCCGGCTGGATGCGGCCCTTGGCGTTGAACTCGGCGGTGAAGGGGCGGTGCCCGCCCTTGTCCATCAGGCTCTGCTTGATGTGGATGATCGGCGAGACCTTCGGCACCGCGCGCGCCCAGGCATAGGGGTCGAAGTCGTCGGGGTCGGCGCTCGTCACGTCGCCGTGGTCGATGTCGGCCATCATCCACATCGGCACGGCCATATTCGCGCGGGTCAGCCGGTCCTGCAGCTTCAGGCATTCGGCGATGGTCTCGCCGAACTCGCGGCCGATGCTCATCGGTTCCCAGAAGACGTATCGGAGGCCCGCCGCCTGCGCGTGTTCGGCGACCTCCGCCCAGCAGTCCACCGCGATGCGGATCAGTTCCTCGCGCCGCGCCGGATCGTCGAAGTCGCGATAGGTGAAGATCGCGAACTGCGTGCCGATCGACGTGCCGCCGAGATCGGCCACGATGTCGGCGAAGGTCTTGAACCAGTCGACATAGTAGCGGCGCACGTCGCGGTCGGGATGGCCGAAATGGTTCAGCCGGCCGTAGGGGCCGGTCATGCCGCTCGTGACACGCACACCCGTGCGCCGGAGGGCGGCTTCCATCTGCCGGGTCAGGCGACGGATGACCGGCGCAGGCCAGGACGGATTGATGAACTCGTGTGTGAGCTGAAGGTCGCGAATCCTCAGATCCCGCGCGACCGTGTCGATCAGGTCGTCCGGGTCGGCGAAGCGGTTCACGAGTGGGTTGGTGTTCAGAGAGAGCGTCAGGGGCATCGGATCGTCCTTCAGGCGGCGCGGCGGAGCTCGGCGCTCTCGAACCACTCGGCGAACTCGGCGCGCTCGGCCGGGGTCATGTGGAGGCCCTCCTTGGTGCGGCGCCAGAGGATGTCCTGCGGCCGCTCGGCCCATTCGTGGGCGACGAGGTAGCGCACCTCCGCCTCGAACAGGCGCCTCCCGAAGCGCCGGCCGAGCCCTTCCAGCGAGGTCGCCGAGCCGATGATCGCCTGCATCCGTGTGCCGTATAGGCGGCCGAACCGATGGATCATCTCGCGACCCATCCAGGGATAGCGGCTGCGCATGTCCTCGCAGAACTGGATGAAGTCGGCGTCCTGGATGTCGCCGCCGGGCAGGGTCGCGTCGCCCGTCCAGGCCTTTCCCATCGCGGGAAAGAACTTTCCGATCTTCTCGATCGCGTGCTCGGCGAGTTCGCGGAAGGTGGTGATCTTGCCGCCGTAGATGTTGAGCATGGGCGCGCCGCCGTCCTCGTCGAGATCGAACGAGTAGTCTCGCGTGACCGCCGAAGGGTTGCCCTTGCCGTCGTCGAAGAGCGGACGCACGCCGGAGAAGGTCTCCAGCACGTCTTCGCGCCGCAGCTTCTCCTTGAAGTAGCGGTTCACCGCGGCCAAGAGGTAGGCGATCTCGCTCTCGTCGGCGGTCACGTCCTCGGCCCGGCCCTCGTAGGCGATGTCGGTGGTGCCGATCAGCGCCTTGTCGCCCTCGTAGGGGTTGATGAAGATCACGCGCTTGTCGGTGTTCTGGACGAGATAGGCGTGCTCGCCGCGCCAGAACTTCGGCACGATGATATGGCTGCCCTTCACGAGGCGCACGTTGCGCCGCGAGTTGCGGCCCGCCACGCGCCCGACCATGTCGTTGACCCACGGGCCGGCCGCGTTGACGATGCAGCGCGCATGGAGGCGACGTGTCCCACCAGTCGCCTCGTCGCGCAGCTCGACGGCCCAGACATCGCCCTCGCGCCGCGCGCTGGTGCAGGCGGTGCGCGTCAGCACCTCGGCGCCGCGCTCGGCGGCATCCACGGCGTTCAGCGTCACGAGGCGGGCGTCGTCCACCCAGCAGTCGGAATATTCGAAGCCCTTGTGGTACTTGTCGAGGATCGGCGCCCCTTCCGGGTCTCGCAGGAGGTCCAGCGTGCGGGTGCCGGGCAGCTTCTTGCGCCCGCCAAGATGGTCGTAGAGGAAGAGCCCGAGGCGCACGAGCCAGGCCGGCCGGTCTTCCGGCGAATGGGGCAGCACGAAGCGCATCGGCCAGATGATGTGGCTGGCGGAGCGGAGCAGCACCTCGCGTTCGATCAGCGCCTCGCGCACCAGACGGAACTCGTAGTATTCGAGATAGCGAAGGCCGCCGTGGACGAGCTTGCCGGAGCGCGACGAGGTGCCCTCGGCCAAATCGTCCTTCTCGCACAACACGACCGAGAGGCCGCGGCCCGCCGCGTCGCGCGCGATGCCGACGCCGTTGATGCCGCCGCCGACCACCAGCACGTCGACAGTCTTCGTCTCGCTCATCGTTTCAGTTCCTCGTCTCGGGGCCGGCGGCGATCGCCAGCTCGGCGGGCTCGGGACCCGCGTCGAGGCGAACGTCGCGCGAGCGCAGCGCCGCCATGTGATTCCAGACCGGCGCGAGGCCCTGGCGGGCCGTCCGATAGCCGTCGAAGACGCCGACGTAGCGCCGGGCGAGCCCCGGTTCCGGGGCTTCGGGCGCACCGAGAAGCGGCGTCACCCAGGTTTCGATGCAGGCGTCCATCGTCGGAAAGGCCTTGATTGCGACGGCGGCCATCATGGCCGCGCCGGCCGCGCCCGCCTCCTCTCGCGCCGAGGCACGGACGCTCGCGCCCGTGGTCGCCGCCAGCACCGAGCGCAGCGCGTGCGAACGGGCGGCGCCACCGGTCAGGCGCAACTCACGCGGCATGTCGCCCATGGCGGCGTAGCAGTCGCGGGCGGCCATCGCGATGCCATCGACCACCGCCCGCACGAGATCGGGATAGCGGTGGCCGCTCGACAGACCGACGAAGCCGGCCCGCGCGTCGGGGTCGATGAAGGGGCCGCGCTCGCCGGCCGAGATGTAGGGGTGGTAGAGTATGGCGCCGGGCTCGGATCGCGCGAGCCAGCCCTCGATGCGCCCGACGAGATCGCCCTTCGCCGGCCGTTCGCCGAACTCGGCCAGAAGGTCGCCGGCAAGGCCCAGCACCCAATCGATATTCAGCGTCGCGGCCATGTTGGTCTGGACCTGCGTCACGATGCCGGGGATCGGCAAGGCGATGACGTAGCCCGTCCCTTCCGCGTTCAGGACCACGTCTTCGGACCGCACGGCGCGCATGTGGACGCCGGTCGAGCCGATCGTCGAACAGGCGACGCCCGGTTCGCGTGCATAGACGCCGGCGCCTAGCGCCGTCATCACCATGTCGACATACCCGAGCGAGACCGGCGTGCCTTCCATTAGGCCCGTCGCTTCTGCCGCCTCGCGGTTCAGCGGATGGGTCACCTTCGTGCCGTCGAGGATTGGCGGCAGAAGATGGCGGCGCGTCGAAAGGCCAAGGGCCTCGATCACCGTGTCGTCGTAGGCGCGGTCGCGGAAGTTGCCGAAGGTGAAGCTCGCCTCCGACGGATCGGTCGCCCGCACGCCGGTGAGGCAGAGGTAGAGCCAGTCCTTGCAGTGGAGCGCGGCCTCCGCACGATCGATCAGCTCCGGGTGCTCGGTCGCCATGTGGGCGAGCTGCGCGCCCTGCTGGCAGGTGTTGAGACCGGTGCCGGTGCGCTCGAAGCGGGTGCGCTCCAGCGCCCCCCGCCACAAACGCCGCACCGCCGGAGCCGAGCGGGCGTCGAGCCAGAGCCAGGCGTCGCCGACCGGCCGGTTGCCGGCGCCGACGAGCCAGGTGCCGTCGCCCTGCCCCGTCACGGCGACGGCGGCGGTACGGTGGGCGAGGTTCTCGACCACCTGTCCGAGCTCGCGTAGCGCCTTCGCGCAGTCGGTCCAGGTGCGCTCCATAGACTGGACAGCCGAGCCGTCCGGCTCCTCGCGATAGGTGTTGACGACGGCGGCGGTTCCGAGCTGGCGGCCGGCGAGATCGAAGGCGACCGCCTTGATCACCGACGTTCCTGCATCGATTCCGATCAGGATCTCCTTGCCATCAGTCACGCGCGCCTCCCAGTTTCGAACGTGCCGACGCCCCTTCCCCCATCGCCTCCTCCATCAACCCCCGGGGCACCCATCAGCTCGCGCGCGGTTCGCTCGTCCGTGATGAGACCCGTCAAAACGCCGCTGCGCAGCACCGCGCGGATCGCCGCGACCTTCCCTTGTCCTCCGGCGATCGCGACCGCTCGGCGCCCCCGGATGTCGTCCAGGGCCGGCGAAACGGTGCGCCCGGTGAGCGGCGTCTCGACGGGGGCCCCGGTCTCGTCCAGAAAGTGGCCCAGCATCTCGCCGACGCCACCGCCGCGCCGGACCTCCTCGATCTCGCCCGGAAGGATCATGCCCGAGCCGACGAGCTGGGCATCCACCTCGGCCGTGCCGATGCCCATCAGCATCAGGTCGGCATGGCAGGCGAGGCGGAAGATCTCGTCGACGCCACGCTGCGACAGGAGCACGTCCCGGTCGGCCGGCGAATTGGCGACGAAGGGGATCGGCATGACATAGGCCAGCGCGCCGGTGCGCTCGGCCAACCTGTGGATCACGTCGTGCGGATTGGCCGCGAAGTTGCGGGTCAGGCCGCCCATCAGCGAGACGAAGCGCATTGCGCCCGAGACGGTCGGCGTCATCGCCGTGACGGCGGCGGCGAGCGTGCGGCCGAATCCGATGCCCAGCACCCCGCCGGCGCCCGCCTCGATCTCCCGCTCCAGAAAGGCAGCGCCCGCACCGCCGAGCGCGCGCAGCGGCATGCCGCCATCCTCGTGAAGGTCGGGCACGACTTCGCAGACCAGGAGGCCGAAGGTTTCGCGAATCGCACCTTCCAGCGCGACGCATTCGGCGATGCTGCCGACCACCGACACCTTCACGGCGCCGTTCTGGTAGGCCCAGGCGATGAGCCGGTGCGCCTTGGTGGAGGATACGCCGAGCTTTTGGGCCACCTCCCCTTGCGTCATTCCGGCGGCGTAATGAAGCCATGCAGCCCGGATGGCGAGGCTCTCGTCGGCGTCGCGCCTCATCGACATACGCACCGGCCCTCCCCGCCTCGTCCGCTGCAATGCAAAATTTTTCAGTGCGAGAAAACTATTGCATTTGTCGCTCGGGTGTCAATAAATCTTCCCGTGTCGACGGCGGCGGATGCTCGGCCGTCTCCCGGCATCGCGACGGAGGAGCGTCGCGGCGGGACATCAGGGAGGACGAACGGTGCGACAGGGGATGGAACGTCCGTCTCGACCAGCCGCGGCAAGCCGCTGTGCGTCGTCGCGCGGCTTCCTCTCGCTGATCTCCAGCCTCGTTCGGCCGGACCGGAGAAGGAGAGTTCGATGACCCTGCAGGCTCAACGGCCATCGCGCCGCAAGGGCGCCTCGCGGGCACCGCTGATCGTCGCGGTGCTCGGCGTGGCGCTCGTCGCGGCCATGGCCTATGACACGCGCATCGTCACGATCGGCGGCGAGCACGACGTTCAGGCCGAGGTGTTCTCGCCCGAGACCTTCGGGGCCAGCGCCTTTCCCGAAATCCGCGAGAGCGTAGAGGCGCGAGCCGTGGACGCTGCCCAGCTCTCCTCGGAGCTGGCGGCCGACAAGGCTGCGGCGACGGAAAAATACGGTGTCTCCGGCGGAACCGGACCGGTCTTCCCGGTGACGTTCACCGGCATGGTCGGCGAAGGCAAATCGGGCGTCTACAAGGTGTCCGTGCCCGGCATGCCGGCCGAGACAACCGTGCGCGTCCAGACCGGGCCGGCCATCAACGGCACGGATCTGCGCGACGCGACGGGTACCATCGCCTTCGGCCAGTTCAAGAACCAGATCGAGTACCAGAACGCCGGCGCGGCCATCAACGACCAGATGAAGAAGGACGTCCTCGCCGGGATCGACAACACGGCGCTGACCGGCAAGACGATCACCGTCACCGGCGTGTTCCGCCTGGTGAATCCAAAGAACTGGATGGTGACGCCCGTCGCCATGAGCGTGCAATGAGCCACGCCGGGGCCGCCCGAGACGAGGTCGTCCTGTCCGCGCGCAACGTCGCCAAGTCCTATGGCAACGTCCACGCATTGAAGGGCGTCAACTTCGATGTCCACAAGGGCCAGGTGACGACCCTGTTCGGCGAGAACGGGGCGGGCAAGTCGACGCTGATGAAGATCCTGTCGGGCGTCGTGCGCCCGACGTCGGGCGAGATCGTTCTGGACGGCGAGCCCGTCGCCTTCTCCTCGTCCACCGACGCACGCGACCGCGGCGGCATCTCGATCATCCACCAGGAACTGTCGCTCGCGCCCAACCTCTCGGTGCGCGACAACATCTTCATGGGCCGCGAGATCACGGGCGCGGCCGGGGGCGTCGACTTCGCGGAGGAAGAGCGCCTCACCCGGCTGCTGATGGAGGAACTGGAAGAGGACATCGATCCGCTGACCCCGGTCGAGGAGCTCCGCCTCGGGCAGCAGCAGATCGTCGAGATCGCGCGCGCCCTGTCGGTCAACTCCCGCATCCTGATCATGGACGAACCGACCTCCGCGCTGAGCGCCACGGAGGTGGAGGTCCTGTTCAAGGTGATCCGCGATCTGAAGAGCCGCGGCGTCTCGATCGTCTACATCTCGCACCATCTGGAGGAGGCGCTCCAGATCACCGACCATGCGGTGGTCCTGCGCGACGGTACCATGACGGCCTATGCGCCGCGGGCCGCGATCGATCTCGAATGGATCGTCCGCAACATGGTGGGCGACAACTACGACCTCGGCTCGCCGCCGACCGGATACGACTTCGGCGAGGTGGTCCTCAGCATCGAAGCCTTGAGCGTCCCCGACGCCGCGCGGCCGGACCGTTCGGTGGTGGACGGCTTCTCGCTCGACGTGCGCGCCGGCGAGATCGTCTGCATCTACGGCCTGATGGGCGCCGGGCGCACCGAGATGATGGAGACGGTTGCCGGGCGCCTTCGCCCGAGCGGCGGCCGGGTCCTCCTCGACGGCGAGGACCTTGCGGGCTTGTCCATCGCCCAGCGCATCGCATGCGGCCTCGTGCTGGTGCCCGAAGACCGCCAGCGCGATGGCCTGGTCCAGACCATGAGCGTGGGGGAGAACCTGTCGCTGGCCTCCATCGGCTCCTTCACGCGCGGCCTCTTCACCTCGAAGCGACGCGAACGCGAGATCGTTTCGGAGGCGATCCGAGATGTGCACATCAAGACAGACGGCGGCGGCGCCCCGATCGGATCGCTGTCGGGCGGCAACCAGCAGAAGGTCGTAATCGGCAAGATGCTGGCGACCGACCCGCGGGTCGTCCTTCTCGACGAACCGAGCCGTGGCATCGACATCGGCGCCAAATCCGAGGTCTTCAAGCTGCTCGCCGAGGGCGCCCGCAAGGAACTTGCCGTCGTCTATTCGACGTCGGAAGTCGGCGAGTGCCTCGCCGTCGCCCATCGCATCGTCGTCATGCATCGCGGCCGGATCTCGGCCGAATTCGGCGCCGACGCCACCAAGGAAGAGATCATGGCCGCCTCCGGCGAAGCCGTGACCCACTGAACCGGAGTTCCGTCATGAGCACCACCACAACTCTGAAGGCGTCCGGCGGCGGGTTCGATCTCGGCCGCGTGCTTCTGGAGGGCCGGGCGTTCTTCGCGCTGATCGCGATCATCGCGATCTTCTCCTCGCTCTCGCCCTACTATTTCTCGACCGCGAACTTCCTGACCATGGCCTCGCACGTGGCCATCTTCGGCCTGCTCGCCATCGGCATGCTGCTGGTCATTCTCACCGGCGGCATCGACCTGTCGGTCGGCTCGACCCTAGGCCTGTGCGGCGTCATCGCCGGCGCGCTGATGCAGGGCGTGACGGTGGAGCCGATGGGCGTGATCCTCTATCCGCCGGTCTGGGTGGTGGTGGTGCTGACCTGCGCAGTCGGCGCCCTTGTCGGCCTCACCAACGGGGTCCTGATCGCCTTCTTCAAGGTGCCTGCCTTCGTGGCGACGCTCGGCCTGCTCTACGTCGCACGGGGCATCGCGCTCCTGATGACCAACGGCCTCACCTACAACAATCTCGGCGGCCGCACCGAACTCGGCAACACCGGCTTCGACTGGCTCGGCTTCAACCGCGTCCTGAACGTGCCGATCGGCGTCCTGATCCTGGCCGCAGTCGCGATCGTCGCCAGCGTCCTCCTCAACCGCACGGCCTTCGGTCGCTGGGTCTATTCCACCGGCGGCAACGGGCGCGCCGCCGAGCTCTCAGGCGTCCCGGTGAAGCGCGTCACGATTTCGGTCTACGTCCTGTCGGGCATCTGCGCGGCCATCGCCGGCCTCGTCCTCTCGTCGCAGCTGACCTCGGCCGGACCGACCGCCGGCACGACCTACGAACTGACCGCGATCGCGGCCGTCGTGATCGGCGGTGCGGCGCTGACTGGCGGACGCGGCAACGTTCGCGGCACCATGCTCGGCGCGTTCGTGATCGGCTTCCTGGCGGACGGGCTCGTGATCATCGGCGTGTCGGCCTACTGGCAGACCGTCTTCACCGGCGCGGTCATCGTGCTCGCCGTCCTCCTGAACTCCATCCAGTACGGCCGGCGCGGCCCCAAGCCCGCCAAGACCGCCACCTCTTCGCCATCGAAGGCATGACGCCTCAACGACGGCAAGCCTCGCCGGGAACCGGCACACCAAAGGGAGTGAGACCAATCATGCTCAAGAACCGGACGCTTCTGGCAGCCGCCGCAGCCGCCGCGATGACGATCTTCTCCGCTCCGGCTTTTGCCGACGGCGCGATCTCGATCATCGTCAACGACCCGTCGAACCCCTACTGGTTCACGGAGGGCGAAGTCGCCAAGGCCGAGGCCGAAAAGCTCGGCTACACCGCCACGGTCGCCGCCCACAAGGGCGATACCAACGCCGAGTCGCGCCTGATCGACACGGCCATCACCAGCCAGGTCAAGGCGATCATCCTCGATCCCGCCAATGCCGACGGCTCGGTCGGCGCGGTGAAGAAGCCCGTGGACGCCGGGATCCCCGTGATCCTCGTCAACGCCGAGATCAATCAGGAGGGCCTCGCCAAGGCGCAGCTCGTCTCCAACAACGCGCAAGGCGCGGCCCTCGGCGCCCAGGCCTGGGTCGAGGCGGTCGGCGACACCGGCAAGTATGTCGAGCTCTTCGGCGCCCCGTCCGACAACAACGCCCAGACCCGCTCCAACGGCTTCGAGACGGTGCTGACGCAGTACCCGGACCTCGAGAAGGTCGGCCAGGAAGTCGCCAACTGGGATCGCACCCAGGGCTACAACAAGATGCAGTCGCTGCTCCAGGCCAACCCCGACATCATCGGCGTGATCAGCGGAAACGACGAGATGGCTCTGGGTGCCGTCGCCGCTCTCAAGGAGGCCGGCAAGCTCTCGGACATCAAGGTCGGCGGCTTCGACGGCTCGCCGGATGCGGTCGCCGCCGTCAAGGCGGGCGAGCTCCAGTACACGGTGCTTCAGCCGGTGGCCGTGTTCTCGGCGGAAGCGGTGAAGCAGGCTGACAGCTTCATCAAGACCGGCAAGACCGGCGTCGATCAGGAGAAGCAGCTTTTCGACTGCATCCTGATCACCAAGGACAACGCCGACAAGATGACCGCGCCGTTCACCCTGGCGCCCTGACCGGCAGTTCCGCGAAGGGGCGTTGGTTCTCCGCGACCCGTTCGCATGTGCGCCTGCCCGTGACAGCAGCCCGATGGGCTGCTGTCTTCGTTTCCGGCCCCGAGCGGGCCGCCGTCTGGCCGCATTGCCTCGAAGGCGCTCCGACGATGAATTGCGCGCCGCTTGGCGCACGCATCGGAGCGGCCTGTCTCACATGCCGAGGCGACGCATGGTTTCGCGGTTCGTCTTCACCGCTCCGGCGGGATTCCGGGCCGCCTCGTCGGATTCTTCCTCGAGCACCAGCCAGCCGTTGAAGCGCGGCGCTTCACGAACCGCACCGATCACGCCCGGAATGTCGCACACGCCCTGCCCGAGCATCGTCCATGTGCCGCTCGCATCCACGTCCTTCAGGTGGAGGTAGCGGATGCGGGAGGCGTGGGTGCGCAGCGTATCCTCGATATCCATGCCGCCGCGCAGGATATGGCCGGTGTCGGGCACCCAGCCGACGCGCTCCGGGTCGAGAAGCGCGAAGAGCGCGTCGTAGTCGCTCCGGTCGAAGAGCAGCGTGTCGTGATGCGAGCTCGGGTGGATCGCGACGTCGACGCCGGCCGCCCGGCCGATCTCCGCCGCTCGCTCGTAGACCTCGGCCGCCACGCGGAACTTCGCCTCCCTCGGCCCGTCCGACATGACCGTGGCGGAGCCCATCGACAGGATCGCGCCGGGAAAGCGGCCGGTGAAATCGATCCAGCGGCGCGCGGCCTCGATGTCCGCCTCGACCTCGTCGACCTCGGTGAAGCCGCTCTTCGACGACATGGTGAAGGCGACGAGCGCCAGCCCCCGCGCCTCCAGTGCGCGCGCGAAGGCCTCGGGCTGCGAGCCGTAGGCACCGATCATCGTGTCGGTGATCTCGATACCGGCATAGCCGCCTGCCGCGACGGCATCGAGGAGGTCGTCCGGTCCGCCAGCGAAACGCTCGCCCAGCATTTCCCAGGTGTAGGTCTGACAGCCGACCTTGAGATCCACCACTCTCGTCTCTCCCATTTGCTCCTCCGCACGCCCTTCCTATCCTCTTGCGCAGATTCGAGCGACGGAGAAGGTCATGGACATCATCAGGAACGGATCGCGACCGTCCGGCGCGGGTCCGGCGGACTGGTTCACCGGGTCCGTGCGGGTGGATCCGCTGTTCTCGCCCAACGCGGCGCGGCGCGCGGCGGCCGCGATCGTCACCTTCGAGCCCGGCGCCCGGACGGCCTGGCACACGCATCCGCTCGGCCAGACCCTCGTGGTCACCGCCGGGCTCGGCCTCGCACAGCGCGAAGGCGGGCCGATCGAGGAGATCCGGCCGGGCGACGTCGTCTGGTTCGAGCCCGGCGAACGGCATTGGCACGGCGCGTCGCCGACGGTCGCCATGACCCATATCGCCATCCAGGAGGAGAAGGACGGCAGGGTCGTGGACTGGATGGAACCCGTGCGCGACGACGAGTACCGGCCGGGCTGAAGGAGCTGGGCCGACGGGGCCGATCAGACCGTGACGCGCCAGACGAACTCGCGCGCTTCGCCGGGTTGGAGATGCAGGATGCCCGGCTTGTCGGCGAACTCGCCGTCCCAGCCGACGGGGCTGGCCATCGAATACCAGGGTTCGATGCACAGGAACGGCGCGCCGGTAGGCTTCGACCAGATCCCAAGATCCCTGTACCCCTCCCAGGAGAAGGCCAGGGCGCGGACAGTCGAACCGTCGGGCGCCTTGGCGACATAGCGCACGGAGCGGCTCGCGACGTCGGGCAGGACCAGCGCGTCGTCGGCGAACAGGCCCTCCGACAGCGGCAGGACGTGGCCGTCGAGCGGGATGGACCTGGCCGCGCCGATCAGCCCGCCCTCGACCGACAGCGCCTCTCCGCTTTCGGTCCGGTCGAACTGGATCGCATGGTCCGCCTTGGCGATCCCGTCCACCAGCGGCCAGCGGAAGCCGGGATGGGCACCGACGCCGCAGGGCAGCACTCCCTCTCCGGGATTGGACACGCGCGTCGTGACCGTCAGCGTGGAGCCCTCGGCGACGTAGATGACGTCGAGTTCGAAGGCGAAAGGAAAGATCGACCGCGACTGCGTGTCGTCGCCCAGTCGGAGCGCCGCACGTGTGGGCGTCGCGTCCACCACGGCGAACGGCCGGTCGCGAGCAAAGCCGTGCTGGGTCATTCGATAGGTCATGCCACCGTGGCGCAGCGCATTGCCTGCGAGGCTGCCGACGATCGGGAACAGGATCGGCGCACGGCGCGGCCACTCCGGCCCGCCCTGCCAAAGAAGCTCGCCGCCCTCCGGCCCGCTGAGGCTCGACAGTTCCGCCCCGAGGGGTGTGATCGAGGCCGAAATGCCGTCGGCGGCGATGGTGATGCGGTCGTTCATGCGCGGGCTCTCCGTTCCATGCGTCGGGGTTATGGACTGCGACCTCGCGGTAGCAAGGGGTCAGAGCTGCACGGCGGGCCATCGGGCCAACGCCTCGCGGTCGGCGGGCGTGAGCGAGTAGACCCCGTGGCCGGTGCGCTCGAACCAGCCGTAGACGTTGCGACGCAGGATGGCGGCGGCCTTCGGGACCTTTCCAGCCAGGTCGCGCGGGCGAAGCGCCCCCTCGGCCAAGGCGCGGGCGCAGACGAGCGCTTGCTGGCGATAGGCGGTCATCACCGGCATGCGCGAGCCGCCCCCGACGACGGGATCACCCTGCCGGCGCCGGTGCTCGTCGAGGAGGCGCGAGCGTCGCTTCGGGTCGCGCCGGGGCATCGGCGCCGCGGGGCCGAGAAGGACGTGGACGCCGTCGTCCACACCGACGCCCAGAAGGCCGAAGCCGAGGCGCCGGCACAGGTTGCGGAAACGCGCATCCGCCTCGCGTCCCTTGCCGCGCGACGACAGCCGAGCCGCGAGCCACACTTCGTCGCACGCGCTTGCGCGATCCACCGCCTGCAGCACGAGTTCCAGGTTGAAGGTCTGCTTGAGTTCGCAGACCACGAGCACCGGCGGCTCCCCCTCGCGCACGCCCAGAAGATCGCAGCCGCCGACCTCGCCCTTCACGGCGAAGCCGAGGGTTTCGAGGAAGGCCTTCACGGGCGCGTAGAGCGCCGTTTCCGGCGGTCGGACAGCCGGCTCCCGGCGGGCGCCCTGCGGTTCGGGTGGAGGTTCGATCGACACGCCTCGGCAGATATCATCCGGCGATCGGCACTTCCATCGCCGAGGACGCCATGCGGGCGCGACGTGGCGTGGCGCGCCCGCATGGCGTCCACTTCCTTTTCCCGTCCTTCAGCGCGAGATCCGCGTCGAGAGGATGATGGAGGACTGCGTCCGTTCCACGCCGTCGATCCCGCCGATCTCGTCGATCCAGCGGTCGAGCTCGGCGATGGAGGGGGCGGCGATCATCGCGATGAGGTCGAACGCGCCGCTGATCGAATGCAGTTCGGTGACGGCCTGCACCCTTTCGATCGCGGCGGCCACCTGCGCCAGCGACTTGGGCGCGATCGTGATCAGCACATGCGCCCGCACCAGACCGGAGGCGTAGGCCTCGGACAGACGAAGCCCGTAGCCCTCGATCACGCCGAGCCGCTCCAACCGTTCCAGCCGGGCCTGCGCCGTGGTGCGGGAGACGGCGAGCCGTTTCGCCAGCGTCGCCACGGGCATCCGGGCGTTCTGCCCGAGCAGCGCCAGGAGGTCCCGGTCCTTCGCCGTCAGCTCCACCATTCCCGACACCCAGCCCAATTCGTCTTGTCGGATTGCATAGAAGCGGGCGCCCAATCGTGCAACTCGACGCTATGAACGGTGTCCCTCCTCCTTACACTCGCCTCATTCCATTCGGTTCGCGAGGAGGACGGCATGAAGGACGTGGTGGTGATCGGGGCCGGCAAAATCGGCGGGGCGATCGCGCATATGCTGGCCGGCTCGGGCGACTACCGCGTCGTCGTCGCCGATCGCAGTGCCGACCAGCTCGCCAAGATCGAGGCCCATCCGGCGGTCTCGACGCGCGTTCTCGACATCTGCGATCCGCAGGCCCTACCGGACGCGCTGGCGGGCCGGTTCGCCGTTCTCTCCGCCGCGCCCTTCCACCTGACGGGGCGGATCGCGCAGGGCGCGCGCGCGGCCGGCGTCCACTATCTCGATCTCACCGAGGACGTCGCGACCACCCGCATGGTCGAGGGCCTGGCCGAAGGCGCTACCACCGCCTTCATCCCCCAGTGCGGCCTCGCGCCCGGTTTCATCTCGATCGTCGCGCAGGATCTGGCCAAACGCTTCGACAAGCTCGACAGCGTGCGCATGCGGGTCGGCGCCTTGCCGCAATATCCGTCGAACGCCTTGAACTACAACCTGACCTGGAGCACGGACGGGCTCATCAACGAGTACATCGAGCCCTGCGAGGCCGTGGTCGAGGGCCGGCTGATCAGCGTCCCGGCCATGGAGGAGCG
This sequence comes from Aureimonas sp. SK2, assembly GCF_029813115.1. GTDB lineage: Bacteria > Pseudomonadota > Alphaproteobacteria > Rhizobiales > Rhizobiaceae > Aureimonas. Next base: position 5,935 of record NZ_JAPZDS010000022.1, on the reverse strand, counting down.
CGAGGAGTTCTCGCTCGACGGCGTCACCTACGAGGCTTTCAACACGTCGGGCGGTCTCGGCACGCTCGCCAAGTCGCTGGAGGGCCGCGTGCGGACCCTCAACTACCGGACGATCCGCTATCCCGGCCACCAGGCGATCATCAAGGCACTGCTCAACGACTTCAATCTGAAGAACCGTCGCGAGGTCCTGAAGGACCTGTTTGAGAACGCCCTACCCGCGACGATGCAGGACGTGGTGATCGTGTTCGTCACCGTCTGCGGCTGGCGCGAGGGCCGCTATCTGCAGGAAACCTACGCCAACAAGGTCTATGCCGACACGCTCGGCGGACGGCGCATGAGCGCCATCCAGATCACCACGGCGGCCGGCATCGCCACGGTGCTGGACCTCTTGGCCGCCGGTGCCCTGCCGGCGCGCGGATTCGTCCGGCAGGAGGAGATCGACCTCGGCGCCTTTCTCGCCAACCGTTTCGGGCGGGTCTACGACCCCGCCCCCGGCCGACTGCCTCGGGCCGCCTGACGCTGGGCGTCTTCGGCCGCCACCGGGTCGCGGAGATGGTCGATCGGCGTCATCGGGATGAGACTGCGACACCATTCCCTGTGGACGACCCGTCCGTCGCCGTCGCAGATCTCCACGGCCGACCAGATCGGAAAGGGCCGCCCGGATCGCAGTTCCTCCACGGCGAAGCCGCGGCAGTCGGCCCTCGCCTCCGTCTTGGCTTCGCAAAGGCCCGCGAGTTCCATGCCCTCGGGATCGCTCACGACCTCGCTGCCGTCGAAGAGGTGGAAAAAGAAGCGTGGCATGGTGCGTCCCCGTTTGGAGGGAGATGGCAACGGCGCCAAGGCGCCAAAATGGCATCGGCGCCCCCAACTCATTACCGGAGGATTACGGATGATGCGCCGGCTAGACATGGGCGCCGCCGCTTTCCGAGCGTCTTCAGGCCTCCATCGATCGGGGACGAGCTCCGCGATCGCCTGCGCGACGTCGAGATGAACGCTCGCGATCCCCTCGCCGACCTCTCCCGGCGCGGATGACCATTCGCCCGCTGCGGCGAAGGCGCGGCGAGGGCTTCCGGCTGTCAGCTCCGGATAGCCTCCGCATAGATGTCGAGGACCCGCGTCACGCTCGCCAGGAGCAGCGGTCGCGCCCGCGCCGGCGTCGCGCCCGCTTCCACGCCGGCATAGAGCTGGCCGAGATGCTGGCTGATCAGCGGCAGGGGGATCTCCCGATCGCCGAGCCTTGCCAGGAGACGATCGACCGCCGCCTTGGCCTTGGGCTCCGGCCAGTAGTAGCGGACGCGGTCGCTGAACGAATAGTGGCGCTGGAGCCGCTGCTCGATCTCGTCGCCGGGATAGTACTTCTGCCAGTTGTCCGGCGCGGCCAGCATCACCCGCTCCATCGTCGCGGGCAGCGGCTCCTCGCCGTCCGCCGGAACGAGGACGTCGGCGATGGCCGAAAGGCCATAAAGCGCCTCGCGCAGCGCGAAGGTCAGCCAGGGACCGACCTTGAGGATCACGAACCCGTCGCGCACGAGCGCGGCCAGCGCGGCCATGGGCTGGTAGTCGGTGGAATGGGCCTCGAAGACGAAGCCGGGCAGCTCGCGCAGCGTCGCCGAAAGGGCGCGCGCCTCCGCCGGCTGGTAGGCCACGACCTCGGCATTGCCGAACTCGACGCCCGGCTGCACCACGGCACCGACGGCTCGTCCGAAGGCGTCCGACAGACCGGCGGCGGCAAAGGCCTCGCGGTGCACCGCGATGGTGCGCCGGGCCGACTCCGGTGTCGTGACGGCGAGATGGTCCAGCGCTTCCAGCGCGCCGCCCGGCACCGGAACCTCGGTGCCGACGACATAGACAGGAAGGCTCCCGCCCCGCGCGCGCGCAACCCGTTCCGCCGCCCCGGCGAGGCGCGCCGCCCGCTCGGCCACGACCTCGTCGGCCAGCGCCACCGGCTCGCCGGCGCAGCCCATGGACGTGTCGAGATGGAGCTTGGTGAACCCGGCCTCGGCGAAGGCCGCGATCATGGTCTCGGCCTTCGCCATCGCCTGGCTCGCCGGCAACGCCTTCCAGGGGTTGGGGCCGAGATGGTCGCCGCCCAGCACCAGCCGGTCGAGCGGGAAGTCGACATCGGCGGCGATGTCCTCGACGAACCGGCGAAAATCGGCAGGCGTCATGCCGGTATAGCCGCCGTCCTGGTTGACCTGATTGCAGGTCGCCTCGATCAGGACGTCCGAGCCCCGCGCCAGGCCGTGGCGCAGGGCCGCCTCGATCACCAGCCGGTGCGCCGAGCAGACGGAGCAAATGCCGGCGGGTTCGCCGGCGGCGTAGCGCTCCGCGATCCGGGCGAAGCGTTCGGTGGCCGTGGTCATGCGCCCGTTCCTCCGGCCGAAGCGATCATCGCCTGCACCTCGGCCAGCGTCCCCGTGCCCGCCATCGGACCCTTGGCGCCGACCGCGAGAGCGCCGCAGGCGTTGGCGATCTGCAGGCATTCGGCCGGCGGCGCGCCGCGCAGCCAGGCGGAGACGAAGCCCGCGCCGAAGCAGTCCCCCGCCCCGGTCGGATCAATCTCCTCCACGGCGAAGGCAGGCATCGCGGTCCGCCCGGCGCGGTCGTAATGGACCGCCCCTTCGGCGCCCTTCTTCAGCACCACGGTGGAAACGCCGCGTTGAAGAAGCTCGGCGACGGCGCCCTCCTCGTCCTGCGCCCGCGTGAACAGGAACAGCTCGGAGCCGCTTGGCAGGAAGAGGTCGCAGGAAGCGAGGACCGAGGACAGGGCCTCGCGCATGCCGGGCGAATCCAGCATCTCCCGCCGGATGTTGGGGTCGAACGACACCGTTCCGCCCCGTGCCTTCACCGTGCGGACCGCGTCCTCGACCACGGCGATCACCGCCGGCGAGAAGAGCGACGATCCCATGACATGGACGTGGTCGGCCCGGCCGAGCAGCGCCGTCGCCTCGGGCGTCGTCGCGATATGGCCCGACGCGCTCAAGGGGATGTTGAAGACGAAGGCGCGGCTGCCGTCGGCGGCGTAGCGCACGAAGGCCGTGCCGGTCGGAACGCCGGGCAGACGCGCGACGGCGGAGACGTCGACACCGCTGGCCTCGAGGCGTTCGACGTTCAGCGTGCCGAAGTCGTCGTCGCCGACTGCCGCGATCATGCCGCAGGCCTGGCCGAGCCGCGCGGCCTGGTCGATGAAGATCGCCGGCGCGCCGGAGGGGAACGGGCCGACGAGCGGTCCGGGCTCCAGGAAGGTCTGGCCGATCTGGGTTGCCATGATCTCGACCACGATCTCGCCGGCGGTCACCAGCAGCTTCGATCCCGTGGGATCCATTCCTTCACTCCCTTGCTCGTCGGTTTCAGGCCGACCGGCGTTGCACCACCGCCGCGCCGAGCAGCACGACGTCTTCGGACGGATCGTCCGGCGCGCCCTCGTTCATCCGCCGCAGCAGGATCTCGATCGCCCGGCGGCCGATCTCGTCGAAATCCTGCGCCACCGTGGTGAGCGGCGGGCAGGTGTAGCGGGACAGCGGATGGTCGTCGTGGCCGGCGATGCGCAGGTCGCATCCCGCCTCCCCGCCGACCCGCAGGCCTGCGCCCCAGGCGGCGGCCAGCGCGCCGAAGGCCAGGCGGTCGTTGGCGCAGAGCACCGTGCGCCCCGCGGCCCGGTCTTCGGCGATCGCCATCTCCATCGCCTCGTGCCCGAAGCGCTCGAAGTCCCAGCCGCCCGTCGCGGGCAGCGGCATGTGCTGCGGCTCCAGGCCCTGTGCGCGCATCGCGGCATCGTAGGCCTTCCGGCGCGCGGTCGCGTTGGCGTTCACCGCCGGCATCCCGAGAAAGACCGGGGGCGTGCCGGACGCCAGCAGATGCGCGACGATCAGGTCGAAGGAGCGCCGGTTGTCGGTGCCGACGAAGGCCGCGGGGCCTGCGGGGGCCGAATCGACATAGACGAGCGGGATATCGGTCTCCAGCCGGCCGAGCGCGTCCGACGATCCGTCGGCTTCGGCCTCCAGCGGGGCAACCACCGCGCCCGCGACGTTCATGGACGACAGCGTCCGCACCGCCTGCGCTTCCTTCGCCATGTCGCCGTCCGACGACAGGACGAAGGCCTGGAACCCGGCGTCCTGCGCCATCCCCTGCACCCGCCGCGTCAGGGCGGCATAGAAGGGGTCGGCCGTGTCGGGCACGATCACGCCGACGATGCTGGAACGGCTACGGCCGAGATTGGCGGCTAGGAGGTTGCGGTTGAAGCCGGAGGCGGCGAGCGCCTCCTCGATGCGGCGGCGCGTCGTCTCCTTCAGGGTCGAGGGATCGTTGAAGAACTTCGACACGGTCGGCCGGGACAGGCCGACGAAGGCTGAGAACTCCTCCATCGTGCGAAGCGGCGCCTCCGGCAGGGTCTGCTTGCGAGCCACGACGAACCCCTTCCCCTACCGGCTCCGAATGCCGGCCGAACTCAACTCATCCAGTTTCCGCCGTCGACATTGTAGGTCTGCGCCAGAATGTAGTCGCTGTCGGACGAGGCGAGGAAGACGGCGAGCCCCGCGATGTCCTCGGGCGTCGCAAAGCGTCCGATCGGCACCTCCTTGGCGACGGCCGCCTTCTTGGCGCCGGGAGCGAGCCCTTCCCACTTGGCGAAGGCGGCGTCGACCTGATCCCAGTGCTCGCCGTCGACGACGCCCGGCGCGATCGCGTTGACCTGGATGCCGTGCTTGACGAGGGCAAGCGCGGCCGACTGCGTGGCGGAGATGATGGCGGCCTTTGAGGCGCAGTACATCAGCACCAGCGCCTCGCCCCGGCGCCCGGCCTGGCTGGCCATGTTGATGATCTTGCCGCCGCGCCCCCGCGCGATCATCGCGTTGGACACCGCCTTCATCATGAAGAGCGGACCCTTCAGGTTGACGGAGAAGACGCGCTCGTAGCTCTCCTCGGTGATGTCGGTGATCGGCGCCATGTCGAAGATGGCGGCGTTGTTGACGAGAATGTCGATCCCGCCATGCGTCCGGTCGACCTCGGCGACGACCGCCTCGATCGAGGCGAGGTCGGTCACGTCGAGCTTCACCGCACTGGCCTGATCGCCGATCTCGCCGGCCGCCTGCGTGGCCCGCTCGATGTTGACGTCGGCGATCACGACGCGGGCACCTTCGCGCACGAAGGCTCGCGCGAAGCCCAGCCCGATGCCGCGGGCGCCGCCCGTGATGAGTGCGGTCTTACCCTCGAGTTTCATGGCAATTGGTCCTGACGGAAAAAGGGGTGCGGCGATGGACGCCGGAGACGGGCTCCGGCGTCCGTCGGTTCGCTACTTGATGTAGCCGGCGCGGGTCATCTCACGCGTCGCCTGAGCCTGCGCCGCGGCGAGCGCCTGGTCGACGCTCTGCTGTCCGGACAGGGCGCCTGCGATCAGCTGACCGACGGCCGTGCCGAGACCCTGGAACTCGGGGATCGCGGCGAACTGCAGGCCGACATAGGGCTTGTCCGGCCCGGCCGAGGGGTCGGCGGCGTTCATGGAGCGCAGCGTCTCGGCGGCGAAGGGCGCGGCCTTCAGATAGTTCTCGTTCTCGTAGAGCGCGGTGCGCGTGCCCGGAGGCACGTTGCCCCAGCCTTCCTTCTCCGCGACGAGCTTCTGATAGTCGGCATCCGTCGCCCAGGCGATGAAGGTCTCGGCGGCTTCCTTCTTCTGGGAAGACGCGGGAATCGCGAGCGACCAGGCCCAGAGCCAGTTGGCCCCGCCATTCGGGCAGTTGTCGATGCCGCAGGGCGCCGCCGTGAAGCCGACCTTGTCGGCGACCTGGCTCTGGCTCGGGTTGGTCACGAAGGAGCCGAGGCTCGTCGCGTCGATCCAGAGGCCGCACTTGCCCTGGCTGAACAGCGAGAGATTCTCGTTGAAGCCGTTGGAGGCCGAGCCCGGGGGGCCGTATTTCTGCATGACCTCGACATAGGACGA